>NZ_VHLH01000013.1 GCF_006516965.1 Pararhizobium mangrovi
CCCTCCCTGGACTCTGAAGTCTCACAACCTCAGCATCCCCGGTCCGGACCGGATGGACAACCTAATGAAAGCTCACAGCTAGAGCCTTTCACGGTCATACGGACGCGCTCCAGATTGGTCGAAACGAGAGACCACCGAACCGCTTTCGCCTTCTACGACGAACGCGACGGCGGCTTCAGCGCCTAGCGATGGATCCGCGTTTGATGAATTCGGGCGTCATCGTCAGGCCGCTCGTCGGTGCGGTGGAGCCGGCGACGCGGTCGAGGAGCATGCGTGCGGCGGCCGCGCCCATGGCGTAGCGCGGTTGCGAGATCGCCGAGATGCCGGGCGGTGTGAAGGCCATCCAGTCGAGGTCGTCGAAGCCGACGAGCGAGACGTCGCGCGGGATGACGAGACCCGCCTCGGCGATCGCCCGCATGACGCCTTCCGACATCGTTCCATCGGTGGTGAAGAGCGCGCTCGGCCGCTCCGCATGCGAAAGGAGATCCCTCGCCTCGCGGTGCGCGGCCTCGCTCGAGTACGATCCGGCGGGGCGTATGAGGCTGCTGTCGATCGCAAGCCCGGCGGCGCGATGGGCGTTGATGTAGCCAAGCAGCCGCTGCCAGCTCGGATACATGGACTTCGCGGTCCGAACGAGGCCGGCATGCGCATCCTCGATGAACCGTTCGATGCCGCCCGGCTCGGGTTCGAGGAGTTCTGCGACCACGCCGATGCGCGTATGGCCGGCACGGATCAGTTCGCCCACGGCTGCCTCCGCGCCTTCCGCGTTCAGCGCGGTCACCTGATCCACGGCCAGTCCTTCCACCGCGCGGTCGATGAGGACGATCGGCAGTTGCGTCTCGCTGATCCTGTGCAGGTGCCTGGCCTTTCGCGTATCGCAGGGAGAGACGATCAGTCCGTCGACCTGTTTTTCCATCAAGAGATCCAGCGCGCGCATCTCGTGGTCGAGCCGCTCGTCGCTGTTGGTGATGAGCAGACCGAAACCGTGCTCGTCGGCGACATCGGATATGCCGCGCAGGATCGACGCGTAGAACTGGGTGCGAATGTCGCCTGCGACCACGCCGATCGTGCGCGTCTCGCCGGTTATGAGACTTCGCGCGAGGCCGTTCGGGCGGTATCCGAGCTTGCGTGCAACGGCCGTGACCTGATCGCGCGTGGATTTCGCGGCGTAGCCGTAGCTTCCGAGCACGCGCCCGGCGGTCGCCGTCGAAACGCCGGCTGCCTGCGCCACGTCGGCGATCGTCACCTTGCTTCTCGTTGCCATATGCACTTCTTCCCGACGGTTCGGCGCCGGCCGGCGCACAGGCGATCGCCACGGTGCACATAGCACACACGGGAACGACGCCTCGCCGTCCTCGTGCCGCTCCGATCGTACGGTCTACCCAACTCCCGCCTTGACGGGCTGGCGCGCATGATGTCAAGTACTGAGAACGTTCGCACATTCCAATGCTTTTTCGAGGTTCGGCGAGCCGCTTCAGGGAGAAAGACGATGTTGAAGGCAGTCTTTGCGGCGGCGACGGTATGCGCCGCACTTTGGACGGGAATGGCCCAGGCAGCCGAGATCGCGAAGCTGTACGACGCCCTGCCGGCCCACTATCAGGAGAACGGCGTCAACGTTGCGGTCTTCAACGACTGGGCGCCCGACGAGTTCGTCGACAAGGACGGCAAGCTCGAAGGGTGGAGCGTCGATCTGGCCCGCGCGATCCAGGACCGTCTCGGCGTACCGTTCCACTACCAGGCGACGAGCTTCGACGCCGTGATCCCGGGCCTCGTGGCCAAGCGGTTCGATGCCGGCTTCGCGTCCTTCGGCTCGACGCCCGAACGCCTGAAGGTGCTGGATTTTGTTCCCCAGAGGAAGATCGGCACCGGTTTCGCCGTACCGGCCTCGAGCGATCTCAAGATCGACGATGTCAGGGATATCTGCGGCGTCACCTTCGCCGTGCAGGCGGGTTCTTGGGACGACCAGACACTGACGCGCCTCGACAAGGAGGAATGCGTCGCCAAGGGCCGTCCGGCGGTCAAGTTCGAGCGGCAGAAGGATCAGGCTTCTGCCGAACTGGCGGTCCGTTCGGGTCGCGCGCAGGCGACGATCGCTGCCGACGTCAAGCTTGCCTACGCCGCCAAGCAGACCGGCGCGCTCAAGCTCACGAGCCTCGTCCTTGCGCCGGTCGACAGCTGCATCGGCGTGCGCAAGGGAGATCCGCTCGGCAAGGTGCTCGCCGACGCCCTCCAGTCGCTCGTCGACGACGGCACCTATGAAAAGATCATGAAGAAGTGGGGCATCGCCGATGATCGCATGCTCAAGAAGATCACCGTGATCACCGGTAACGACAGCTGATCGACCGGACTGAAGACGATCGGGCACGGCACGCGGTGGCATTTCGAGAGACCAGTACCGGCACGAACGCTGCGTCGCGAGAGCGCAGCCGGTCGATCCACGATGTCGCGCCGGTACCGGTGCGCCATCCCGGCCACTGGATCGGTGCGGTGGTGCTCTTCATCTGTGCGGCGGTCTTCCTGGAGATCCTCGTCACCAACCAGAACCTGCAATGGCCGGTGGTGGCGTCCTACCTGTTCTCCCCCGATATTCTGGAAGGGCTCGGCAGGACGATCCTCCTGACGCTGCTTTCCATGGTCATAGGCCTCGCGGTCGGCGTGGTGCTTGCCATCATGCGGCTTTCGGCAAACCGTCTCTTCCGTGTCGTCAGTTGGGGGTGGATCTGGTTCTTCCGCGGCGTGCCGCCCCTCGTGCAGATGATCTTCTGGTACAATTTCGCGCTGCTCATGCCCGAAGTCTCGATCGGCATTCCGTTCGGCGGGCCGAAGCTTGCCGCGTGGGACACGAACACGCTCATTTCGCCATTCAGCGCGGCGATCCTCGGCCTTGCCTTCACCGAAAGCGCCTATGCGGCGGAGATGCTGCGCGCCGGTATCCAGGCCGTGAGCGGCGGACAAACCGAAGCGGCGGCGACGCTCGGAATGACGCAGCTGCAGACCTTGCGGCGCATCGTTCTTCCGCAGGCCCTGCGCATCGTCATCCCGCCGATCGGCAACGACACCATCTCGATGCTGAAATTCACGTCGCTGGTCTCGGTGCTCGCACTGCCGGATCTGCTCTATTCGGCGCAGATGATCTACGCACGCACCTACCAGACGATCCCCCTGCTCGTCGTCGCCACGCTCTGGTATCTCGTGTTGACGACCGTTCTGACGGTCCTCGAACATGCCGTCGAGCGATCCTTCTCCGTCGGCGAGACATCGCGCAGGGCGCACACGCCGTGGTGGCAGCGGCTCTTCCGCAGGCCCTTCGCCCGACAGCGCGAGCAGGCCGCCTGATGGCCGGGCCGCTCCTGAAGGTCGAACGGCTGCACAAGGCCTTCGGAACCCACGAGGTGCTACGCGGCATCGACCTCGAAATCGACGAGGGCGAAGTCATGTGCATCGTCGGGCCGAGCGGCTCGGGTAAGTCGACGCTCCTGCGTTGCCTGAACTATCTGGAGAAGCCGAAGAGCGGTGCCGTCTTCCTCAAGGACGAACCCATCGGCGTGCGCTGGCAGGGCGACCGTCTCTACGAAATGACGTTCGACCAGCTCGCGCGGCAACGCCGGCGCATGGGCATGGTCTTCCAGGGGTTTCACCTTTTTCCGCACAAGACGGTGCTCGAAAACGTTATCGAGGCACCGATCATCGTCAACCGGACGCCGCGCAGGAAGGCGGTGGAGGAGGCGATGGCGTTGCTCGAGAAGGTCGGCATGAAGGACCGGGCGCATTACCACCCCGCGCAGCTTTCCGGCGGACAGCAACAGCGCACCGCGATCGCCCGCTCGCTCGCCATGCGTCCCGAACTGATGCTCTTCGACGAACCGACCTCGGCCCTTGACCCGGAGCTGGTCGGTGAGGTCCTGGCGACGATGCACCAGCTTGCCGACGAAGGCATGACGATGGTCGTCGTCACGCACGAGATGGGTTTCGCTCGCGAAGTGGCCGACGAACTCGTCTTCATGGACGAAGGCGTGATCGTCGAACAGGGCAAGCCGGCCGATGTGCTGTTGAACCCGCAGCACGAGCGCACGCAGACCTTCCTCGCCCGCATGCGCGAAGAAGCCTGAGCAGCCTGAACCGGCGGAAGCTTCTCAACTGGCCGCGATCAGCGCCTGTGCCGTGAAGAGGTCGAGGTGGCCGCCGCCGACGTTCTTGAAGATCGTGATCTCTTCGTCGCCGCTGCGTCCGGCGATCCTCCCACGAACGAGATCGAAGAGGTCCGCCCGCACCGCGTTCCAGCCGATCGTTCCGTTGTCGACGGGCTGCGTGAGGTCCCCGGCGTTCTCCATACCGCTTCTCGTATCGACGAAAACGGTGCCGCGGGCCATGGCGGCATCGTCGGCCTCGCGCAGGTCCGGACGGTATGCGCCGACGAGATCGAGATGCGCGCCGGGCTTCAGCCATTCACCCTTGACGAGCGGCGTATCGGACATCGTCACGCAACTGACGATATCGGCCCTGCGAACCGCTTGCGCAAGGTCGGATACGGGCGTTGCCGACAGGCCCGGGCGGGCGAGGCGCGCGGCCAGCGCTTCCGCGCGTGCGGGCGTACGGTTCCAGACGAGCAGGTTCGCTATCCCGGGTCTCGCAGCCATGTGCGCCTCGGCCACATACGGCGCAAGGCCGCCCGCACCGACGACGAGAAGTGTCTCGGCGTCCTCGCGGGCGAGCAGCCTGCTGCCGAGGCCGGAATCGGCCGCGGTCTTGCGGAACGTCATCGCTTCCCCGTCGGCTGCCATCAGCGGCGCACCGGTCTTGCCGTCGAAAGCGGTGACGAGACCCTGGACGGAAGCCTGCGGCGGCGAAAGATCGCGGTTTTCGGGGAATACGCCGACCGTCTTAACGGCGATCATCTCTGCGGAAAGCCATGCCGTCAGCACGACGAACTGGTTCCCGGTCGCGCCCGGATCGGCATGGACGGCCACATGCACCTGCGGCATCGCCCCGAGGTGAGCCTGCGCGAGATGGTCGATCAGGAAGGGAAAGGCAAGCGCGCGATGAACGGCGTCGGCGGTGAATATACGTGTCATGACATCAGACCTTCAGCGTGTAGGTGACGCAGTGGCACGGCGTCAGGAGGACCGAGAAGGCAAGCGGTTCGCCCCCGCCTTTCGTCACCAGCTTTTCCGTGCGGTAGCAGGGCTGGAAGCCCTGGACGTCCAGATGCTTCCTGATATCCGCTTCGGGAAAGACGACGTCGATCGTGCGTTCCGCGCCGCCGGGCACGACACCGAAATGGCGTTCCAGAGCCGCATAGAACGAACCGCCGGCTTCGAGGTCCGGCAGAACGGCAGCAAAGCGGGCGAGGTCGAAATAGAGGAACTCGTGCGTCATCGGCCGGTCGTCGACCTCGAACAGGCGTTGCACCCGAACGAGCTTCGCAGCAGATAGCCGCATGGCGATTTCGGGGCTATCGACGTCCTTGCGCGACAGGACCCGGTGCCGGCTTTCGAGACCAAGTTCCTGCATCGTCTCGGAGAAACCGGAAAGGGAAACGAGGGCCTGGCGCACGCGTCGCCTTCCGACCATCGTGCCCCGGCCCTGCTGACGGATCAGTACGTTGACCGCGCACAACTCCGAGACCGCCCTTCGCAGCGTGATGCGGCTGACGTCGAAGCGGCGGCACAGTTCGGGCTCGGGCGGAAGGAAGCTCCCCTCGGGAAGCGTTCCCGCCTCGATCTCCGCCAGCAGCTGCCGGCGAACCTGCTCATAAAGGGGCGTCGGCTGATCCAAGAGGATGGCTCCCTCTCCTCGATACGAAACGGGCCGAACGGCCGTGGAGCATGCGGAACATCCGCCCTGCCAAGAAGACGTTTCCGAATGCACTTCCCACGTGCACCCTAGTATTCGATCTTCTTCATGTAACGACGCGCCGTCAGCATTTCGTGCTGGCGCAGGTCGGCGATGCGGTGGGCGAAGCGCCACAGCGTATCGAAGAAGATCAGCGGAACCAGATTTCCGGCGAACAGGGGATCGATGCCTTCGAGATCCAGCGTCTTGGCGTCGAGCACGAGGATGTTTTCCTGCTTGCCGAAACGGTGCAGGAAGGTATCGGCGCGCTCCTCGAGCGCTCGCGTGCTGTCCATCCCCTTGAGGAGGATGAAGCAGCGTTCCTCGTCGAGCACCTCGAACGGGCCGTGGAAGAACTCGTTGGCATGGATCGCCTGGCTGTTGATCCATTGCATCTCCATCAGCACGCAGATCGCGAAGGAATAGGCCGCGCCGTAACTGGCCCCGCTCGCCACCGTGTAGACGACATCCTGACTGGCGAAGCGGGAGGCGTAGTCGTCGAAGAGCGGTGCGAAGCTGCGGTCGGCGCGGTCGATCGCCTCCTGAAGCGAACCGAGGCTTGCGAGCAGCCGGTCGGTCAGGTCTTCGCCGTCGAACAGGCGAACCAGCTCCGTGACGATCTGGTAGATGCGCGCATAGTTGCTGTTGGCTGCGTCGATCGGCACGCCGGTCGTATACGGCGCTTCGAACGCGACGACGTGGTCGCAGGCGCGGGCAAGCGGCGAGCCGGCCTCGACCGTCATACCGATGGTGCGCGCACCCCTGCTCCGCGCAAACTCGGCCGCCGCCGTCGTCTCCTTCGTCGTCCCGGTCATGGAGCACAGGATGACGAGCGAGCGCGCATCGAGCGTACGCGGCGCACGGCTCGTGAACTCCGCCGCGTTGTAGAGGTCGGAGGCGAGCGAGGAGTGCTGGTCGAGCATGAACTTCGCCGGGTGCATGATCGAGAACGATCCGCCGCAGGCGACGAAGAACACGTGGCCGGGCCGCTCGCCACCAAGGCCTTCGATGGCCGCTGCCACGCCCTCGTCCAGCGCGATACGGTTCGACATAGTCGTCTCCTATTAAAATTATAACGTCATAAGACGTATTAGTCTATTCCTGGGCATTCTGCAACGTAAATCCGGCTGTCTTGACGAGAGCGCTTCGCTGTGCGAACGTTCTCATATATTCGGGGTCTGCAGCAGCTCTTTTCCATGAAGCGTCCATCCATTCTCGCTTTCGGCGACAACGTCGTCGACTGCTACGCCGAACAGGATCTGATGTATCCCGGCGGCAATTGCCTCAACGTCGCGGTCTTCGCCCGGCGTTTCGGCTGCGACAGCGCCTATGCGGGGGCGGTCGCCGACGACCCCGCCGGCACGCTTATCGTGCGGTCGCTGGAAGAAGAACGCGTGGAAATCGCGAGCCTGAGACGCGAGGCTGGACACACTGCATTCTGCGTCATCAAGACGATCGACGGCGAGCGTACCTTCGTCGGCGCCGATCTCGGTGTCTCCATCGTCGCGCCCACGCCATACGACCTCAAGCGGATGACGGGGGTCGACGCCGTGCATACCGGTCGCTCCAGCCAGGTCGACCGATGGCTCGGTGCGATCGCCGAACGCACGCGCCTTTCTTTCGACATGGCGACCGTTCGCGATATCGGAGAAATCGAAAGCGCAGCTCCGCACTGCTTTCTCCTCAGCCTGTCCGGAGGTGATCTCTCGGCGCACGATGCGCTCGCCCTGAGCAGGAAAGCCCGTTCGGCCGGAGCGCAGTGGGTGCTGACGACGCGCGGTGCCGCGGGCGCTCTCCTGTCGGGACCGTACGGCACGTACGAGACCGACGCCGACGCCATCTCCCCGCTCGACACGTTGGGCGCCGGGGACACGTTCATCGCCCGCACGCTTGCCGGGCTCCTGCGTGGAGAGCAGATCACGATGCTCTTGCGCGAAGCCGCGCGGGAAGCCGGACGGACGTGCCTGCACAGCGGAGCGATCGGTCACGGCCGGCCGATCGAGATCGACCGGAGCCGGATGAAGCCGATCTCCGAGATCTACGCCTCGATGGAGGCGATCCGCCAGAACAGGGACGAACTGACCTGAACCGCTGCCGACCGGCGTTCGGCTTTTGCCGCGATCGCTTTCGCGACGCGTTTGCCGCAAGTCGACGGATCAGCCGGATGGGCTCGATGATCGCCGGCCTGCGCTCGGCCTCCTTGGGGACTGATCAGTCGCGGCGGGCCGAAACCGCGTGGACGAAGGCTGCGCCGAACGCGTAATAGCCGGATCGGGCGGCGGTGTAGCGTTCGCGGTAGGTTTCGACCGGCGCCATCGGCAGGGCTTCGGGCGTGCCGTTCAGCAACGCTTTCGCCGCCGCAGTCCCGAACACCGTGCCGGGCGCGATGCCTCTGCCCGAATAGCCGAAGCTCGCATAGGCGTTGCGATCGAAGGCGACGATCTTCGGGATATGATCGCCGGTCATTGCGATCGCGCCGCTCCAGCCATGCTCGAATGCGATGTCCTTCAATGCCGGGAAGAGATGCGCCACCTTCCGTCGCGCCCAACGCTCGTGGACGGCTCTGCCGGCGCCCTCGAAGCTGCCGACGCCGCCGACGATCAGCCGTCCCGCATCGTCGAGGCGAAGCGAGGACATGACCATCGCCGTATCCCAGCAGCCCTCGCCTCCCGGCAGGATTGCCGCGCGCAGTTCCGCCGGGATCGGCCGTGTGGCGAACTGGCAGTAGTTGAGGCGCACGAAGGTCGGGCGGAACGATGCGGCAAGGCCCGAATGATAGGCGTTCGTCGCCATCAGCAGGTATCCGGCGCGCACCCTTCGCCCGTTCGCTTCGATCAGCCAGGTATCGCCTTCCCGCGCAGCGCTGGCGACGGGCGAGTGCTCGAAGACGTGCGCACCGTGCGCGGCGGCCGCGCGTGCGAGGCCGCGGCAATAGGCAAGCGGCTGGATCGTGCCCGCACGGGGATCGAAGAGCGCGCCTTCGAAAGCCTGCGTACCGGTTCGCCGTGCCGTCTCGTCGCGGTCGAGAAGTTCGAGGGGAACCCCGAACCGGTTGCCTTGGCGAAAACGTTCTTCGAGGTCCTCGAGACCGGCCTTCGAATGGGCGAGATGCAACGTGCCCCTGCGCGTCGCTTCGCATTCGATGCCTTCGCGTTCGATCGACGAGAACACCGTCTGCGGCCCTTCGCCGAGCGCCGCGACCAGCCGGGTTCCGGCTTCCTCCCCCATTTCGTGAATGACGGCATCCGGCGGCAGCCAGAGGCCGGCGTTGACGAGGCCGACATTGCGTCCGGATCCGCCATGGCCGATCGTCTCGGCTTCGAGAAGGCAGACCGACGCCCCGCTACGCGCGGCTTCGAGCGCTGCGGCCGACCCCGTGAAGCCGCCGCCGACGATGGCGATGTCGACGACGAGATCGTCGCCAAGCGCGGGGTAGGCGGCGCGTTCCTGCGAACTCGCACGCCAGAGAACCGAGAATTCCGTCTTCGGCATCGTCGTTGCCTGTCTCCCGTCGAAGGTCGCGCGATCGGCGTCGCATTGCGCATCGGACTGCCTTCGACTTCATGTGTCCGGCGTAAACACGCGTGTCGCGGTCATTCGATGTCGAAGGAGACGCCTTGGGCGAGCGGCAGTTCGGTGGAGAAATTCACCGTGTTGGTTGCGCGCCGCATATAGGCCTTCCAGGCATCTGAGCCGGATTCGCGGCCGCCACCCGTTTCCTTCTCGCCACCGAATGCCCCGCCGATTTCCGCGCCCGAAGTGCCGATATTGACGTTGGCGATACCGCAATCGGAGCCCTCGGCGGAGAGGAACAGCTCGGCTTCCTGCATGTCGCGGGTGAAGATCGACGAGGACAGGCCGGCGGCCACCGCATTGTGGTCGCGGATGGCGGCGTCGAAGTCCGAATATTTCATGACGTAGAGGATCGGCGCGAAGGTTTCCTCCAGCACCGGCCCGCACTGGCTCGGCATCTCGACCACGGCGGGGCGGACATAGTA
The DNA here is from genome assembly GCF_006516965.1 of Pararhizobium mangrovi. Classification (GTDB taxonomy): domain Bacteria; phylum Pseudomonadota; class Alphaproteobacteria; order Rhizobiales; family Rhizobiaceae; genus Pararhizobium_B; species Pararhizobium_B mangrovi. The sequence continues at coordinate 9,831 of NZ_VHLH01000013.1, forward strand.
GGCGGCACTATCGCCGGCCGCCTCGTCGCGCTCGCCGCCGGTCACGGTCCCGCCTTCGGCGCGCGCCGCATCGAGCGCTTCGCCCATCGCCTCGAATGCCCCGCGGTCGATCAGCGGGCCGACGAGGGCCGACGTTTCGAGCGGATTGCCGATCGAAACACTCTCATAGGCCTTCTTCAGGCGCGCAACGAGCGTGTCGTAGATGCTTTCGTGCACGAACAGACGGCGCAACGTCGTGCAGCGCTGCCCGGCCGTGCCCATCGCCCCGAAGGCGACGGCGCGAAGCGTCATGTCGAGGTCGGCGGAAGGACAGACGATCCCGCCATTGTTGCCGCCCAGTTCGAGGATCGAGCGTGCGAACCGTGCGGCAAGGCGCGGGCCGACCTCGCGCCCCATGCGCGTCGATCCGGTCGCCGAAACGAGCGCGACCGCGGGGTTGTCGACGATCGCCTCGCCGAGCGCACGTTCGCCGACGACGACCTGCAGGAGGTTTTCCGGCGCATCGGCGAACCGCTCGACGGCGCGCCGGAAGATCGCCTCGCAGGCAAGCGCCGTCAGCGGCGTCTTTTCCGAAGGCTTCCATATGACGGGATTGCCGCAGACGATCGCCAGCGCCGTGTTCCACGACCAGACCGCGACGGGAAAGTTGAATGCGGTGATGACGCCGACGACGCCGAGCGGATGCCAGGTTTCCATCATCCGGTGTCCGGGCCGTTCCGTGGCGATCGTCAGGCCGTAGAGCTGCCTGGAAAGCCCGACGGCGAAATCGCAGATGTCGATCATCTCCTGGACTTCGCCGGCACCCTCGGACGGGATCTTGCCGGCCTCGATCGAGACCAGCCGGCCGAGATCCGCCTTCGCGGCGCGCAATTCCTCCCCAAGCAGACGCACCAGTTCGCCGCGACGGGGCGCCGGGACCCGCCGCCAAGCATCGAATGCGGTCCGCGCCGCGTCGACGACCGTCGCAGCCTCCTGCGCCGATGTCGTCGCCACGTCGGCGATCCGTCCGCCGTCGACCGGCGAATGGACCGGAAGATCGCCGTCGTTCCAGCGCGTGGCCGGCACGCCGAGCCGTTCGAGGATGCTGGTCGTCTCGTTCTTGACGTCAACCTTCGAGGTCATCTTGCAAACTCCGTATTCGGAAAAACAGTCCGCCAATTACGCCGCGAGCGGCCTGGCGAAGAAAGAGGCATGGTGGCGGGCGGACGCAATTCGTACCAGTAAGCGTCCGTTCATTCATAAAGGGCCGGTTGACGAAGGCAGCGCTCGATCGAAGCGCTCTCGATCTCGCCATAGTAGGCGAACGCGTCGCGGACACCCGTCCCGAGTTCGTTCTCGAAGGTCGCCCGGCTCGCACCGCCTTCAAGGATCCCGACCGGCCCGTCGCCGAGGTTAGACTGGAAGATGCCGGCGGCACTGACAGGCAGGAAATCCTCGTAGACGATCGGATCAGCGCGGACGAGGCCGGCGGCGATCAGGCTCTCCAGATCCTCGTCGGGCGATGGTGGCGCAGCGTCTCCGGCCTGCGTGCGCGAATAGATGAAATAGCCGAGGCCGCCCTTTCGGATTTCGTCCCAGCTATCGGGAAAGGCGCAGAACACCTCCTGCAGGATTTCGGCGTATTCGCGCGCATTGGATCCGTCGCCCGCCGGCGTGACGCGCGCACGCGTTTCGGCCAGAAGCGAATCGTAGAGGGCGCTGCCCTTCGGCGTCAGCGCGATGCCGCGCTGCTCGATCTCGCCGAAGCGCGCTGTGTGCGAACCGGTCTGCCAGCTCTCCTCGCCCGGGCCCTGGAGGGCAACGGGCTCTTCGAGCGCCTTGAACGAGGTCTGCCGAAGCAGGATCGGGCAATGCCGCGCCGGCGGTCCCTCGATGACGGCCTTCGGCACGATGCCCCTTTCGGGCATGAGCCGTTGCACCGCATCGATATCGAGGGTGCGCGGCGTCAGATGATTGATGTGCGGCCCCCGGAAGGAGACGATGTCGGCGATCAGCCGGTGCGCCCGATGCAGCCGCTCATAGGTCTCGGCATCGACGACGGCCCTGTCGTGCCAGCGAAAGGTCTCGAGCACTTCCCGAACGAAGAGCGTGCCGTCCCCGGGCGAAAGGCCGCCCTGCGCCTCGGCTCGTTCGACGAGTTCCCTCGCCTTCTCCGTGAAGATGTCGCGCGCGGCAAGGATCGCGTCCACTTCCGCGCGAAGCGCCTCGTCGGCGATCAGGTCGCGGCGGAGCAGCGAGGTGAAGACGCGAAAGGGGTTACGATCGAGATCGGTCTTCGAAAGGGCGCGGAAGGCGGTGGAATGAACCGGCACGCCCGCGACCGAGAGATCGTAATAGCCGACGGGAACCATGCCCATCACGGCGAATACCCGGCGCATCATGGCGAGTTCCCGGCCGGTGCCGAGACGGATCGCGCCGTGTCGCTCCTCGGAGATCCGATCGAGCGATCCCGTCGCCGCAAGCGAATCCGCAAGCCCCGGGTCGCCGTCGAGCGTCGCCGCGTTGACGTCTTCGACCAGTTCGATCAGCGTCCCGTAGGCTGGAACTTCCTCCCGATACATCGCCGACATCGCCGCCGAGAATTCGGCGCGAAGCGTATCGCGGGAGACGAACCGTGAATCGGACATCGTGGACCTCCATCGCCGGACCTGCCATTCTCACCCGGCATCGTAACCCGACAAAAAGCGGATTTCATGCGATTTTTCGGTCCTAATCCATGCGAAGGACGAATGACCTTGACCCGGAATGCCGTGCCGGACATCGCCGTGCTGCAAGCCTTCGAATGTGCCGCGCGCCACGGCAGCTTCACGCGGGCGGCCGAAGAGCTGAACCTGACGCAAAGTGCGGTCAGCCGGCAGATCAGGGCGCTCGAGGAACAGTTCGGCGTGCTCCTCTTCGAACGCGTGCGCCGGCGCGTCGTGCTTTCGGCGGCGGGCCGCGCGCTGATGCCGCCGATCCTCGACCTTCTCGAACGCGTCGACGACGTCATGCACCGCGCCCTCGTCTCGGCCGACAGCAAGACGGTGCTTCGTCTCGCGGCCCTGCCGACCTTCTGCAATCGCTGGCTGATGCCGCGCCTGTCCGGCTTTGCCGAACGACACCCCGATATCCTGCTCGACGTCGTCTCGCGTTCGCAGCCCTTCGACCTGATCGCCGAAGAAGTCGATCTCGCCATCCATTACGGCCAGCCGGTCTGGGCGCACGCCTCGTGCACCTATCTGTGCAGCGAGATCATCCTGCCGGTTGCAAGCCCGCGCTTCGCCGCCGCCGGCGACATCGCGTGCGCAAACGACCTCGCCGGCATGCCGCTTCTCCATCTCGCCACCCGCCCGCAGCAATGGGCGGACTGGTTCGCCCAGAACGACGCGGCGGTCGCCGCACCCCATCGCGGCCACCGTTTCGACCAGTTCGGCACCATCATCGAGGCGGCGCTGGCAGGCCTCGGCATCGCCCTCCTGCCCGTCTACCTCATCGAGGAGGAACTCGAAGCGGGCCGCCTCCACGTACTCGTCGACCGGCCGATGCGCACGCGAAACGGCTACTATCTCGTTTCGCCGGAAGGAAAGACGCAGGACGCCGCCGCCACCGCCTTCAGGAGCTGGATCCTGACACAGGTACCGAAAGCGCCTTCGGCCGAACCGACAGAGCCTTCACCGGCACGGTGACGCCCAGCGGCCTTTCCTCGCATGGCGCCGTCGCGCGTTTCGTGGCACCGCACGATAGGCCAAAGCGCGCTCGAACGGCCCCGGCGAGATTGCGGTCACCTCAACCCTCGCTCGGCGCGCAGGCTCTCATATAGGATCGAAGCACGCGTTTCACGGCTTCGGCCACCAGCGCTTCGGCGGTCGGTTCGCACCGGCCTTCGCGGACGGCCGGATAGAGTTCGCCGAGGTACTGGCCGATCATGGTCTGAGGAACGCGTACGCCTTCGAGCCGGGCCAGCAGCGCCGCGACCGCGGTGGAGGCTTCCGGCTTCGGCCAGTAATAGCGGATGCGGTCGCTGTAGCTGAAATGGCGCTGGCGGCGTTGCGCCTGCGCATTTCCCGCATAGTGGCTCTGCCAGAAGCGCGGATCGTCCGTCATGACACGTTCCATGACCGAAGGCAGCCTTTCACTTTCGGGCACTTCGTCGAGAAAGGCGTCGATCATCGCGAGGCCGTAATAGACCTCCCGCAATGCGAATGTCAGCGCCGGCCCGACCTTGAGGATCGCGTAGCCGTCTTCGACGAGTTCGCGCAGCGCATGTTCCGGCTGGTAGTCGGTGGAATGGGCTTCGAAGACGAGGTCCGGCCTGTCGGCGAGCACGCTGCTCAGCGCTCCGGCGCGGGCCCGGTCGTAGACGGCGACGTCCTCGCTGCCGAATTCCACGCCCGGCTGCACGACGATGGCGATCGCCCGCGCGAAGGCATCGTCGACACCGGCGTCCGCGAAGGCCCGTCGATGCGCGTCGAGCGTGAGACGCACGGCTTCGGGGCGCGTCGGCTCCACCGTTTCGACCGCCTCCTGCGCCCCGCCCGGCACCGGCACCTCGGTCCCGATGACATAGACGGGCACGGTGCCGGTTTCGTCTGCCGCCCTCTCCGCCACCTTCGCGAGCCGCGCCGCGCGTCGGGCCACAATCTCGTCGGCGAGTGCAGCCGGCTCGCCGGCACAGCCCATGCTCGCATCGAGGTGGATCTTCTCGAAGCCGGCGCGCACATAGGCCTCGACCATCGCCTCGGCGCGATCCATCGCCTCGTCGGCGTCGAGCGTCTTCCATGGATTCGGGCCGAGGTGGTCGCCGCCGAGGATCAATTTCTCCCGGGGAAAGCCGGCCGCGTCGGCGAGATCCTCCACCCGGCGCTTGAAGTCGGCCGGCTTCATGCCGGTATAGCCGCCTTCCTGGTTCACCTGGTTGCAGGTCGCTTCGACGAGCAATTCCGTGCCCAGATCGCGGGCCTCGGCGAGCGCTGCTTCGAGCACCACCGGGTGCGCCGAACATACCGACGGAATGCCGCGTTTCCGCTTACGGTTTTGCGAAGCGAGATCGCGCAGGGTTCTCGACGCCATTACGCCCTCCTCTTCCTATTTCGCGGAAAGGATACGTGCCGGACGAACTTTTTCAATCGGATAAGCGATCGGATCCGGGCCGCTCGCCGGGCGATCGCTCGAGGGCGCATTTCGGCAAGCCCAGGCTCTTCGATGCGAACGATGCGCCGAGCAAGGAGATAGAGCGCCGGACCCGATTCAATCGTGTCGCGAAGCACTTTGGAACGCCTCGGTGGTGAGCGCCTGCGTGTTGCGAAGGCGGCTATAGGCGCCGTTGCGAGCGATAAGCTCGTGGTGCCCGCCCTCCTCGATGATCCGCCCCTCGTGCATGACGATGATGCGGTCGGCGTTTCGAATGGTCGCCAGACGGTGGGCGATGACGAGCACGGTTCGCCCTCGCGACAGTTCGTCCAGCGATTGCTGGATCATCTGCTCCGTCTGCGTATCGAGCGCGGAGGTCGCCTCGTCGAGGATGAGGACGGCGGGATCCTTCAGGAAGATGCGCGCGATCGCCACGCGCTGCTTCTGGCCGCCGGAAAGCTTCAGTCCGCGTTCCCCGACGACGGTATCGAGACCCTCCGGCAGGCCGTCGATCATTGTCGAAAGCCGCGCGCGACGGGCGGCTTCGAGGATCTCTGCGTCGCACGCACCGAGGCGGCCATAGCCGATGTTCTCGCGCAGCGTGCCGGCGAACAGGAACACGTCCTGCTGCACGACGGCGATCTGGCGGCGCAGCGAGGCCATGGTCAGGTCGCGCACGTCCTGCCCGTCGAGCGTCACGCGACCATCCGTAACCTCGTAGAAGCGCGGCAGGAGCGAAAGCAGCGTGCTCTTGCCCGCGCCGGACTCGCCGACGAAGGCGATCGTCTCGCCGGGCTTCACGGTCAGGCTCACCTCCTTCAGGACCGGCCGGCCCGGCGCGTAGCCGAACGCCACCCGTTCGAACGCGATCGCCCCTTGCGCCGCGTCGATATCGTGCGCGCCCGGCCGATCGACGATCGTCGGCTCGCTGTCCATCAGTTCGCGGAAGCGGCGGAAACCGGCGATGCCGCGCGGATAGGTCTCCAGCACAGCGGCGATCTTTTCGAGCGGCTGGTAGAAGACGTTGATGAGCAGCAGGAAGCCGACGAAGCCGCCGACACTCAGGCTGCCGGTCGTCACGAAATAGGCGCCGGAGATCAGGATGAGCACCTGGACGACGCGCATGCCGAGATAGTTCGTGGCGAGCGTCGCGGCCATGATGCGGTAGGCTTCGTGCTTGACCGCGCGGTAGCCCGCATTGTCCTTTGCGAAGAGCGCCCGCTCGTGATCCTCGTTTGCGAAGGCGCGCACCACGCGCGCACCGCCGATCGTCTCTTCGATGCGTGCGTTAAAGGCGCCGATGCGGCCGAGCTGGTTGCGCCAATTGTTCGTCATGGCGCCGCCGTAGCGAATGACGAGCCACATGACGAGCGGCGCGATCGCCGCCGCGATCAGCGCCAGCGGCGGGTGGACGAGGAACATCAGCACCAGCGCGCCGACGAAGGTCATCACCGCGACGAAGACGTCTTCAGGCCCGTGATGGGCGACCTCGCCGATGTCCTCCAGATCCTTCGTCAGGCGGGCGACGAGATGGCCGCTCCGACGCTCGTCGAAGAAGCTGAGCGACTGCTTCTGCAGATGGTCGAACCCCTCGCGCCGCATCTCCGTCTCGATGGCGATGCCGAGGACGTGGCCCCAATAGGTCACGACGACCATCAGCCCCGTATTGACCAGATAGACGACGAGCAGGACGATGGCGGCGAGCGCGATCAGCACCCAGTCGCCGCGTGGCAGCAATTGATCGACGAACACCGACACGGCCAACGGAAAGCCGAGCGAAAGCAGGCCTGAAAGCACCGCGCAGCCGAAATCGAGCATGAAGAGCCGGCGGTGTGGTGCGTAATAGGTCGCGAACCGGCGAAGCATCGCCATGCCGCCCATCTCGTGTTCACCCGCCTGCGCTGTCACTACTTGTCCCAACCCCTTCGCCAGTACGCGACGGCCTGATGCCGGTCCTTCGAAAGCCCGCGGCGCCGGCGCCAGTCGACACGGATCGAACGGAACTCGGCGAACTCGGCAGCCGCCCATGCGAAGATATCGGGACGATCGGGAAAGTCGATCTGGGCACTGCGTTCCAGGAGAGATCCGGCACGATCCGAACGGCACAGCCATTCGAGCTTCACCCCTGCGGGTGCGCGAAGCGTCTGGCGTTCGCCGGGATCCTCGACCTCGATCAGCGCATGTCCCTTCGCGTCGTCCGGCATCGCCTCCACAAGTCGGGCGATCGCCGGCAGCGCCGTCTCGTCGCCGACAAAGAGGTTCCATCCGGCGCGCGGCGCGCTTCCGCCACCCGGTCCCATGAGACCGAGCGTATCACCCGGCCTCGCCTCTTCCGCGAAGCGAGAACCGGGCCCTGCATCCGCATGACGCACGAAATCGATGTCGATCTCGCCAACCATCGGATCGACCCGGCGCAGCGTGTATCGCCGGATGACGGCGCTCGTCTCCGGCGGGCCCCAATCGACGAGCCCGTCCGCACCGAGCCTCGGCCAGCGCACCGTTCCGCCCGCCTGCGGCAGGAGAAGCTTTACGTGCAGGGAAGCCGTCGTATCGAACCGAAAGAGGTCGTTCCCTGACAGAGTGATACGGCGCATGCGCGGCGTCACGTCACGGATGGCGCGCACCGTCAGCGCACGGAAGTTCGGAAGGTCCGGCAGCGCTGCACCCGCGCCGTGCCAGACGATCTCCGGCCCTTCGTCGCGTGCCATCGGTCCGAGATGGCTGGCGAGCATGTATTTCAGCGCCTCCAGCGAACTCTCCTCACCGGCCCGCGCGGTCATGTCGAGGTTGCCACGACCGGCCGTAAGGCGTGCGGCGGCTTGCCCGTTCGAAAGGTGGATCGCGTCCGCCTCGCGCGTGACCTCGAGGCCGTGTTCTCCGAGATGATCGGCAAGCGCGGTCATGTAATGCCCGCTTTCGGCGAGCCGAACGGACGTCTTCGATACGAGCATGCTCATGCCGGCCTCATCCCAATTCGCTTTCCGCAAGGCCGCCGACATCGATGTGAAGACGGCCCGCCCGGTTGCGTTCGACACGCGCCGTAACGCCATAGATCACACCGATCCGGTCTCCGGTCAGAGCCTCTTCGGGCGGTGCATCGGCGACGACGCGGCCATGGTGAAGGAGAACCACACGATCGGCCCAGCGCGCCGCAAGGGACAGATCGTGCAGGACGACGAGAACGATGCATCCCGTTTCGGCCAGTCGGCGGGCGGCCCCCATCACGCGTTCCTGGTGCTTCAGGTCGAGCGCGCTGGTCGGCTCGTCCAGAAGCAGGATGCGCGGCTCGCGCGCCAGCGCCTGGGCGAGTGCCGCCATCTGGCGCTGGCCGCCGGAAAGCGTGTCGAGCCGGCCCATCGCGAGGTCGACGATGCCGAGGCTTTCGAGCACCGAAACGGCGGCACGGCGCGCATCGCGGCCCGAGCGCACGTGCTCGGGCGCGGAAACCGAAAGCCCGGCGACGATCGATTCGAGGACGCTCAGGCCGACGCCCTGCGGCAGGGATTGCGGCATGAAGGCGAGCTGCTGTGCACGCCTTGCGATCGGCTCGCGAAGGAGATCCGCACCGTCGAACCGCACGCACCCGCTCGCCGGAACGATACCGGCGATGGCGCGCAGAAGCGTCGACTTGCCCGCGGCGTTCGGGCCGACGAGCGCCGTCAGCGACCCCGCCGCGATGCCGTCGATCGACACGTCGTGGATCACCGGTCGCCGCCGGTAGCCCGCCGTCAGGTGTTCGATCGCGAGGGCGCTCATGCCGCACGGCTCCGGTGGAGGATCAGCGCGACGAAGACCGGCACGCCGGCGATCGCGGTGACGATGCCGATCGGCAGCGCGACACCCGGCACCAGAAGCTTGCTGAGGATCGATGCGACGGCCATCAGAAGCGCTCCCGTCAGTGCGCTCGCCGGAACGAGCAGGCGGTGGTCCTCGCCGATCAGGAGGCGCGCGATGTGCGGGCCGACGAGGCCGACGAAGCCGATCGTGCCGACGAAGGCGACGGCCGTGCCGGTGAGCAGGCTGATGCGCACGAGCGCGAAGAAGCGCAGCCGGCGCACGTCGACGCCGAAGCTCAGAGCCCGTTCCTCGCCGAGGCGAAGCAGCGTCATGTGCCGTGCGGCGGCAAGCGTGAACGGGAGGAGAAGCGCGAGAACGGCCGCGAGGATTCCGGCTTCGGTCCAGCCCACCCGCTGCAGGCTACCCATCATCCAGAAGACGACCTGCTGGAGAGATTGCTGCGAGGCGTAGAACTGGACGAGCGCGACGAGCGCGTTGAAGGAGAACTGAAGCGCGATGCCGAAGAGGATGAGCGTATGCGTGGCGTTGCCGGCGGCCCTGGCGAGAAGCTGCAGCAGGAAGACGGAGGCAAGCGCGAAGACGAAGGCGTTCGCCGGCACGATCCAGTTCGCGCCGATGCCCGGAGCCGACAGGTTCAGCACGATCGCGATCGCCGCGCCGAGGGCGGCCGCCGAAGACACGCCGAGCGTGAAGGGCGAGGAGAGCGGATTGTCGAGCACCGTCTGCATCTCGACGCCGGCGACCGAGAGCGCCGCACCGACGAGCGCGGCCATGGCGGCGGCCGGCAGGCGCACGTCCCAGACGATCACGTGTTCGATGCGCGAAAGCGTGTCGGGAAGCACGATGCCGCGCACGACCTGCCACACGCCGAGATCCGAAGGGCCGGTCACAACGTCCGCGAGTGCCAGAAGAAGGGCGGCGATCGCAAGCACGATAACGAGCACCGTGCGCCGCGTCGCGATACGCCGGTGCCGGTCGACGACCGTTTCGCCCTCGTGGGATAGCGTGATCGTCACCGCTTGCGCACTCCCTCGAGCGAAACGGCGAAACAGCCTTCGAGCGGCACCGCGAGGAAACGCGTGTTGATTTCGGCCATCGTCGCCTGCGGATCGATGTCGGCGAAGAGTGCCGGATGCTGCCACCTTGCGAGCGCTTCCAGCGCGATCGCGTTCAGCGGTGTGGCCTGCAGGAGATGCCACAGGCCGAAGGCGCGACCGTCGCGCACGGCCGGCAGAACGCCGATCTCGGCCGATTGCAACGCCGCGGCAAGCGAGGCGCGCGCTTCATCCTGCGAAACGCCCGGGCCGATCACCGGTCCGCCGGTGCCGGCGAGATAGGGGCCGCCGGTCGCGACGACGAGGTCCGGATCCTGCGCGAGCACGTATTCGAGGCCCGTGCGCACCCATGGCCGGTTGTCGGAGAGCGCGTCGCCGATATTCGCGCCGCCGGCGGCATCGATGAATTCTCCGAGGCCCGCCCTGCCCGGCACGTAGCAGCAATCCCAGCCTTGCGCCCCGCTATGCGCCTGCAATAGCACGCTCGGGCGCGCCGGGGCCTCGGCAGCCAGCCGCTTCCTCACACGCGCAAGTCGCTCTTCGTGGAAGGCGGCGAACGCCTCGGCCTTCTCCTCGACCTCGCCGCCGAAGAGCCGCCCGAGCGCGCGCATGCTCGGCGCGGTGTTCTCGAGCGGCTTGGCGTAGAAATCGACGAAGACGACGCGAATGCCGGCGGCTTCGAGCCGCTCGACGACATGCGTGTCCTCGGGGCCGGGCCCGTAGCTTCCCGCGAGGATCGCGACCGCCGGATCGGTGGCGAGCGCCGCCTCGATCGAAAAGGTGTCCGGGCTCGCCTCGCCGACGACCGGTACGTCGGCGATCGCGGGAAAGCGCTCGGCGTACTGCGCGTAGATCACCGTGCTGTGGCGCTTCAGGTCGCCCTGCCAGCCGGCGAGCAGGCTCACCGGATCGGGATGGATAAGCGCCAGCGCCAGAAGCGCATGCCCGTCGCCGAGAAGCACGCGCCTCGTCAGATCGCCGTCGAACGGCGCGACATCGGCCGAAACGCGTGCCGTATCCGCCTTCGCAGGCGTAACGAGCGAACCCGCGAGCGCAGCACCTGCGACACCGGCAAAGCCCTTCAACAGCGAACGGCGGCGAAGCGGGACGCCTGCCGCCCGTTCGCCCTTTCGGTGCACGCCGTCTACCATTCGTAACTCAGCGTTCCGCGGACCGCCCGCCCGTTCCCGTAGTAGCAGGCGTTCGTGCTGTTGCAGGAGGCGACGTATTCCTTGTCGAAGAGGTTCGAGGCGTTGACCGCGAGCTTCAGCCCTTCGAGCTTTTCCTGGCGGGCGCCGAAGTCGTAGCGCACCGCTGCGTCGAAGAGCGTGTAGCCGTCCGCCTCGATCGAATTGCCGGTGTCGCCGTAGGACGCACCGGCGGCGCGCACCCCGCCGCCGAGGCCGAGGCCGGCGAGCGGACCGGTTTCGAAACTGTAGTTCACCCAGGCGGAAGCCTGATGCTCGGGCACGTAGGGAACGCGGTTGCCCTGCGTTCCGTCCGTCGCCTCGACGATCTCGGAGTCCTGATAGGCGTAGGAAGCGATAATTTCGAAGCCGTTCGACATGTCGATCTTGGCTTCCGCCTCTATACCGCGCACGCGGACCTCGCCGACCTGTTCGCGCACATTGGTGATCACGTTGGAAACGAGGACGTTGTCCTGACCAAGATCGTAGGCCGCGAGCGTGAAGAGGCTGCGGGTGCCAGGCGGCTGGTACTTGATGCCGACCTCCACCTGCTCGCCTTCGGTGGGAACGTAGGCATCCCCGTCGGCGTCCGATCCGGTCTGCGGCTCGAACGAGGTCGAATAGCTGACATAGGGCGAAACACCGCTGTCGAAGGCGTAGAGCAGCCCGGCGCGCCCCGTGAACTGGCTGTCGTCGACGGCGGCGTTCGACCCGCTCAGCCGGTCGTCGGTGACGGACTCGCTCCAGTCGTGGCGGCCGGCGAGCGTCAGGTGCCAGCGATCGAACACCATCTGGTCCTGAAGGTAGAGGCCGAGCTGGTCGAGCGACTGGTCCTGGTCCACGAGCGTCGCGAGCGGCCCGACGGACGCGCCGTATTGCGGATCGTAGATGTCGAGATCCGCGACGTCGCCACTGGTATAGGAATAGTCCGTGTCCTGGTCGATGAAATCAATGCCGGCAAGCCATGTATGCCGCACGGGCCCCGTATCGAAATCACCGGTCGCGTTGGTGTCGACGGTAAGCGCGGAGGTCTCGTCGTGGATGCCGGCGGCGATGCGTGCCAGGCTCCGACCGTCCGCGCGCAGGCCGAAGACGGGATGCGTGCGCACGACGTCGAGATCGTAATCGATCGTGCCGTAGCGAAGGTTCTGGCGCACCGTCACGCCGCTGTCGAAGGTATGCTCGAAGAGGTAGCCGATCCCGTACTGCTCGAAGTCGAAATCGTCGAAACCCGGCTCGCCGACGAAGAAGTCCCGCGAGATGTTGCCGTTGGGGTTGTCGTAGAGCGTGCCGAGTGCGGGCAGGAACTGAAGCGACTCGCTGTCCTTGGTGACGTAGTGGCCGAGCACCGTCAGCGAGGTGGCCTCATCCGGGCTCCACTTCAACGCCGGCGCGATCTCGAGGCGGTCGTCCTGCACGTAGTCGACATTCGTCTCGGCCGAACGGGCAAGACCCGCCAACCGATAGGAAAAGACGCCGGCCGGATCGAGCGGACCACCGAAATCGAAGGCACCCTGGTAGCGCTCGGGCGAACCGGTCTGGATCTGCACCTCGTGCAGCGGTTCGTCCGTCGGCCGCTTGCTCACCATGTTGACGAGGCCGCCGGGCGGCGTCTGGCCGTAAAGCCCGGAAGACGGCCCCTTCAGCACCTCGATGCGTTCGAGAAGCCACGGATCGATCTGTTGCCATGCGAAGACGCCGCGCGGCAGGCGCAGGCCGTCGAGATATTCCGGGACCTGAAAGCCGCGCGAGCGGATCCAGTCCGCGCGCGGATCCGCGCCGAAGCTTTCGCTGGAGATGCCCGGCACGTAGCGAAGCGCTTCGGAATTCGACTGAACCGCTTGCTCTTGCATCTGCTCTGCCGAGACGACGGCGATCGACTGCGGCGTGTCGACGATCGCCGTGTCGGTCTTGGTGCCGGTCGCCGATCGTTCGGCGACGATGCCACCGACCGGTCCCGTCGCGTCTTCGAGCGCACCGGTGCCGGCCTCGACGGAAAGGCGCTCGAGCGTCGTTGCGTCCGAGCTCGCCTCCTGAGCGTGCGCCGCCATGGTCCAACCCATGGCCCAACTCAGGGTACAGGTGGCGAGAAGAACGGCCTTCAACGGCACGTTCGGCGACTGCTTGGTTCGGTTCACGACATGGCCCCCAAAAACATGACATTTATACTCATCTTTAGGGTTCATAGTCGGCGGCGGCATGAAGGGCAACGACGCCGACATGCGCGATCCTACCGAATATGTACGCGTGGATTTCGAACGGTTCTAAGCGTCGTCCGCGTGACCTTCCGCGCGCCGAAGCAGGTCGCGCGGCATCATGCCGAAGCGACGGCGAAAGAGATTGGCGAAATGCGTCCGGCTGTAGCCGGTTTCCTCCGCCACCTGCCCGACGGAACGCGCTCCGCCGGAAAGAAGGCGCAGCGCTGTCTGCAGGCGATGTTCCTGAAGATAGGCGTAGGGCGTGGTTCCGTAGAGCATGTGAAAACCGCGATTGAGCTTGAGCGGGTTCGTGCCGCAGGCCCGCGCGAGCGTCGCGATGTCCGGCGGCGCGTGCATGGCATCGACCAGCATGTCGCGCGCGCGGCGAACCATCTCCCGTTCGCCCGGCGACATGGCGCCACGGGCCACGGACGGCCCTTTAACGGCGAACCGGCCGAGGACGAGCGCGGCGAGTTCCAGTGCCTTGGCACAGCGATAGAAGGGGTCCGCGTGCCTTCCGAGCGCGAGAAGTTGAGCGGCGACGGCTCGGGCGGAAGCATCGAGGGACCCCGAGCGCAAGAGCGGATATTCCGGGGAGATCTCGGCGTTGGCGAGCCATCGCCACGGCTCCCCGCCGAGCTCGCGACGCACCAGATCGGGGTCGAGCGTCAGCAGGACGGAACGGAAGGGCACATGCTCTGCGAAAATCCGTTCGCACGCATGCTCGCCTTCGGCGAGCACAACGATGCAGGTCGGCACGCCGATTTCGAGTGCCGGTACCTTTCCGACCCTCAGGCACATTTCGCCGGATAGAACGACGAGCAGCCGCAAACCGTCGCGGATCGGCTCGACGACGCGATGGGGCGCTGCGTAAATCGTGTCGACCGTCGCGACTTCCAGTGCCCCGCCGAGATGCCGCGAGACATCGGCGGTAGGCCCGCCGCTTTCCCGTCGCTCGACAAACGTCCCATGCCCCACGGCCGTCCGGTCTCCACTTCGTCTCGATCGTCGGAGACGCCCTACCATAAACATGACAACGTTTGTCATGTTTATTCTCGCAACATGGAAGCCGGATGGGATTGCCTGGCATGGCAAGGGAGACCGGCCGCACGCCGGTCGGCATGCACCGGGACGCCTTTTTCGGGAGACGACCCGGAACGGGGATCGGCGAACGGACTTCCGAGGGGAGGTTGTGGGCGCCCGGAAGCATGCCGTGGGGAGCGGCCGTCCGCCGATGCCGATCCCGTTTCGATCGTGCTCGCCATGGGGGATGGCTCGCACGGAAGGCGAAGGGGGCCGGCGTGCGGCGATCGCGTCGAAGGCGGCAGGGGCGCCGATGAAGGGGTCGGATGAACGATGCCCCGTCCGCCTTCGACGCCGCCAGAAATGCAGGTGGCTTGTTTCCCCATTAGGTCTTTCGGGTTTCGCCTTCGTATCCACGACGGGGAAATTGCTTCGCGAAGTTGCTCCCTCGCCCGCCGGAAACGAACGGATACAAAATTGCCCTTTGCCGTGATGGCATCGCACCATCCTCCATGCGATGGAACATCGGACGAACGCACGGACACGCGACAATGCAAGAGCCCCACATCCTCGTCGTCGACGACGATCCAGAGATCCGCGACCTCCTCGTCACCTACCTGCGCGGACAGGGCTTTCGCGCTTCGTTCGCCGGCGACCGCGCCTCCTTCAGCGCGCGGATCGCGGCGGAGCGCTTCGACCTCGTCGTGCTGGACGTAATGCTGCCGGACGGCTCGGGTCTCGACATCTGCCGGGGCCTGAGGCTCGACCGCCCGAACCTGCCCGTCATCCTGCTGACCGCGCTGCGCGAGGATATCGACCGCATCATCGGTCTCGAGATCGGCGCAGACGACTATATGGGCAAACCGTTCAATCCACGCGAGCTCGTCGCGCGCATCCGCGCCGTGCTGCGCCGGGCCCAGGCCGTATCGCTGCCGGGGAGCGAGACCGAGGGACATTATCGCTTTGTGGGCTTCACACTCGATCCCGGCCGATACGTGCTTCTGGCGCCCGATGGCGAGCCCGTCGAGCTGACACCGGCGGAGTTTGCCCTTCTCGAGGTCTTCGTGCGCCATGCGGGCAGGCTCCTTTCGCGCGACCAGCTCCTCGACGCCACGCAGGGACGCGAACACCAGCCCTTCGACCGCTCCATCGACATCCTGATGAGCCGCCTTCGCCGCAAGCTCGGCGAGCATAGCCCGGACACGCTCTTTCGCACGGTGCGCAACGGCGGCTACCAGCTCGTCTGCCGCGTCGAATTCCGGAGCGAGGAAGCGTGAGATCGCTGCGAGCCCGCATCGCGCTTCTCATCGTCGCGACGATCGGCGGCGTCGTCGCGCTCGCCTCGTTCGCCGCGATCGCCACCATGCAGCCGCCGAGGATGGAAGCGACGCTTCTGCCCGAGGCGCGCCAGCTCGCCGCCCTCTTGCGCCTGCAGGCACGTTATCCCGACGCCGACACCGGGATCACGCTCGGTCCCAAACCCGCCGAAGGCCGGTACGATCCACGGGGATCGAGGCTTCTGCGCACGGCGCTGCGCCGCGTCGGCGTCGATCGGCCGGTGCGGGTGAGTGGAGGCGAACCGGCCGATCTGCATATCGCCTCGATCGCGCTGCCGAGTGGGCAATGGGCCGTAATGGCGATCCCGAATTTCGCCCCGCCCGGCGACCGGCGCCGCGTCTTCCTCATCTGGATGGCGGTGCTTCTCGTCAGCGCCGTGGCGGCCGCGCTCCTCCTCGCGACGGTGCTCACCCGCCCCCTTCGCCTGCTTCAGGAAGCGGCAGAACGCATCGGTCCCGACGGTACGCTGCCGCACATAGAAGAGAAGGGATCCGCCGACGTACGGGCGACGGCCCATGCCCTGAACCAGCTATCGAGCCGGCTGAAGGCGGCCACGGAAAGCCGCATGCGCCTCGTCGCGGCCGCCGGCCACGATTTGCGCACGCCGATCACCCGCATGCGGCTTCGCGCCGAGTTTCTCGACGAACCGCAGCGCGGCAAGTGGCTGAACGACACGAACGAGCTGGAGCGCATCGCCGAAAGCGCGATCACGCTGGTGCGCGAGGAAGCGGCGACGACCGAAACGAAGGCTTTCGATCTCGACGGCGAGGTCGCCCATGTGTGCCACGAGCTCGGCCGGATGGGCTATCCCGTCGGAATGGAGGAGCTCGATGCCTGCCGCATCGTCGCCGATCCGCTTTCGCTCCGTCGGGCGCTGCGCAACCTCGTCCTGAACGCCGCCACGCACGGCAGAAGCGCCCACGTCGCCCTCGCCTGCACGGCGGATACCGCCCGCATCGTCATCACCGACGAAGGCCCCGGCATTCCCGACACCCTCCTCGACAAGGCCTTCGAACCGTTCTTCCGTGCCGATCCCGCCCGCAACCACACGATCCCCGGCGCCGGCCTCGGCATGGCGATCGCCCGCCAGATCATTGAGCGCTACGGCGGAACGATCACCATCGAAAACGCCGCGACCGGGGGCCTGCACCAGGAAATCTCGTTCCCGCGATCGACGAATTCCGCCCCAACGGCGCGTTCGCCCGAAAACGACCGATAACCGCCTGCCTTCGTCGTACACGAAGCAGAAGAAATCGGCCGGAATGTCTTGAAGAAATGGCGCCCCGTTCGAACGAAGTCCGAACTTATTTCCTAAATCAGGTCGTACATTTCCATCGGAGATGGCGCGCCCGGGAAGATTCGAACTCCCGACCCCCAGATTCGTAGTCTGGTGCTCTATCCAGCTGAGCTACGGGCGCCTGGCGCTGCGTTCGAGCGCCGGCCGCAGTCTCTAATCGGTCGTGGCGGGGAATGCAAGCGGTGGAGGAAAGTTCTCTCGGGATCGTTTCAAACGGCACGTGCCTGCGCTGCTGCTTCCTGCCGGCGATCGGGCAAGGCGATGTGGAAGCGGGTGCCGGGCGTTGCCGGTTCCTCCAGCGCGATCGTGCCGCCATGGGCGGTGACGAGTTCGCGCACGATCGCGAGGCCGAGCCCGGTGCCGCCGCTGCGCGACGAACCGCGGAAGGGGGCGAAGAGGTTTTCGCGCGTGGTCGCCGGCAGGCCCGGCCCCGTGTCCTCGACGCGAATGTGCACGACGTCGGCCTCGCGGCACGCCGCCACCTTGATGCGGCGCACGAGTGCGGCATCGCTGCGGTCGTCGTCCTGCATCGCCTCGCAGGCGTTGCGCGCAAGATTGTGGACGATGCGGAAAAGCTGTTCGCTGTCGGCATCGACCATGAGGTCGTCCGGCACGTCGATGACGAAGGCGATGTCGAGGTCCCCGTCGACGTCGAGCAGGTCCCGCACGTCCTCGACGAGGGCTGCGAGCGCCAGGCGCCGGCGCGTCGGTGCTGCCTCGCGCGCCTGGCCGTAGGCCATCACCGCGCGGGAATAGCCGACCGCCCGATCGATCGTGCGCAGCAGCTTCGGCGCCAGCCGCTTGACGACGGGGTCGTCGACCGTCGAGAGCCGGTCCGACATCAGCTGCGCCGACGACAGGATGTTGCGCATGTCGTGGTTGATCTTGGAGACGGCGAGCCCCAGGCTCGCAAGGTTCGCCTGCTGCTTGAGCATGTGGCGGATCTCTTCCTCGAGCGCGGCGAGATGGCGGCGCGCCAGACCGATCTCGTCGTCGCCGGACCCCGGCGCGATGATGCGTTCGGGATCCTCGGGCGCTTCGGAAAAGCTGCGCATGTTGTCGATGAGGTCCTGGATCGGCCGGATCATCATGCGGTTGATGGAGAAGAAGACGAGCCCTGCCGTGATCAGCGAGATGAGCAGCGACAGGAGAAGCACGTTGCGCACGTAGACGAGCATGTCGTTGCGAAGCGCGGTGTCGTCGAGCACCATGTCGACGACCATCTTCCCGTGTGCGACGGGGCCGTAGACGCGCACGGGACGGTGTCCCCCGAGAATGAGCGTATCGAAGGCCTGGCCGATCGCCGTCAGCGGCCCGATGTCCGCGAGATCGGTGGTCTGGGCGATCGCCGACGGCATGTCGTCGACGGAGGCGATCAGGCGCGTCGCATCGCCCATCTTGAGTGCGATCGCCTTCGTGCCGGTCGCCATCAGCGCCTGTCGCTGCAGCGCGTCGGGCAGTTCGACGTTCTTCAACCCGTCGATGATGACGCTCGTTCCGGCGGCGCGGTTGACCTGGTCGTGCAGCCAGCGCAGGCGCATGTTGGCGACCGAAGGCACGAAGATCAGCACTTCGGCCAGCATGACGAACAGGATCGTCAGCACGAGCAGCTTGCGCGAAAGGCTGCGTCGCGGCCGCTGCGCGAGCTCGGCTGGCATGCCGGCGCGTTCCTCGTTCTGCCCCTCGGCCATGATCCCCGCTCTCGATCGATCCTCGACCCGAACCGCGTGATCGCGTCCGGGCGGACGAACCTGCGTGCACCCCGGGCACGCGCGCCGTCCGAACGCGCCTAGCCGAAGCCGCGCAGGAAGCGAACCAGCGCGCGCACGGCCGGTTTGCGCGTCATCCCGTCATAATAGGAAAGGGCGGCGCGTTTTCCAGCTTCGCCACGCGTGGGATAGGCGGCAATCAGCCCGCGCAGATCGGCAACGGAGAGTTTCTTCGTCAATGCGAGCGCGTAGAGGTTGATCATCTCGCCCGCACCCGCCCCGACGATGCCGACCCCGACCAGGCGTCCGCGCTTCGTGGTGACGAGCTTGATCGAGCCCTCGGTGCGTCGCTCGGTCTGCGCCCGGTCGTTGTCGGCGAAGGGCGAACGCAGGATGTGCACGGTGCCGTGACGCTCTCTCGCCGCCTCCTCGCCAAGGCCGACCTCGGCCAGTTCCGGATCGGTATAGGTGACCCGGGGAACGAGGTCGGGCTTTTCGCGCGCCGGCAGGCGAAAGAGGATCTGCTGGATCGCCAGCCCCGCCTGGTAGCCGGCGACATGGGTGAACTGCTGATGCCCCGCGACGTCGCCGATCGCGTAGACGCGCCGGTTCGAGGTGCGCAGGCCCGGTTCGAGCACGATCCCCTTTTCATCCCGGACGATCCCGGCGGCATCGAGCCCCAGATCCTCGATGTTCGCGCGTCTGCCTATCGCAACGAGAAGGCGGTCGCCCGTCACGGACATCTCCTGCCCGTCGCTCGTGAAGGTCAGGCGAATGCCCTCACCCGCCCGTTCCGCCCGGTTCACGGCGATCTCCTCGTGAACGGTCACGCCCTCGGCACGTAGCCGCGCAAGCACGACGGCCACGAGTTCGCGGTCGTCGCGACCGAGCGCCCGGGCAGCGTCGAGCACCGTCACTTCGGCACCGAGGCGACGGTGCGCCTGCGCCATTTCCAGTCCGATCGGTCCGGCACCGAGCACGAGCAGATGGCCGGGCCTGCTCGTCTGTTCGAAGAGCGTTTCGTTGGTCAGGACCGGAACTTGATCGAGCCCCGGAACGGGCGGCATCGCGGGACGCGAACCGGACGCGAGAATGAACCGGCGCGCACGGATGGCGTAGCTGCCGGCCTGAACGGTTCGTTCGTCGACGAAGCGGGCGGATTCGCGCAGCACCCGAACGCCGAGCCCTTCGAAACGCTCGACGGAATCGTTCGGCGCGATCGTCTCGATGACCGAGCGCACATGCGCCATGACCGCCGCAAAATCGATCTGCGGCACTCCGGCGTGAATCCCGAAGGCACCCGCTTCGGCGATCGCATGGGCGTGGTGCGCGGCGGCGATCAGTGCCTTCGACGGAACGCACCCATGGTTGAGGCAATCGCCGCCCATGGCGCCGCGCTCGACGAGCACGACCTCGACGCCGAAGGCGGCTGCGGCGGCAGCGGCGGTCAGCCCAGCGGAGCCGGCGCCGATGATGCAGATGTCCGGTGTCAGCGTTTCGGCCATGAACGGGCTTTCGCGTGAGTTGACGGCAGGCGTTTCGGCGGGGCGATGCTGGGGGTGAGCGGCGTCAGACGACCTCGACGGTGAGCGGATCGAGCCCATCCACATGGCCTTCGAGACGGTCGCCGCGCACGACCGGACCGACGCCGGACGGCGTGCCGGTCATGATGACGTCACCGGGGGCAAGCCGGAACAGGCCGGAGAGATAGGCGATCGTCTCCGGAAGCTTCCAGATCATCTGCGTTAGATCGCCCGACTGGCGGGTCTCGCCGTTGACGTCGAGGCGGATCGCACCGGCATCGGGCGTTCCGAACTCCGCCGCACGCACGATCGCAGTGACGGGCGCGGATCCCTCGAACGCCTTGCCGATCTCCCATGGACGGCCGAGCTTCTTCGCCTCCCCCTGAAGGTCGCGGCGCGTCATGTCGAGGCCGAGCGCATAGCCGAAGACGCAGGCCATTGCGTCGTCGACCGCGATGTCCGTGCCGCCCCTGCCGAGACAGGCGACGAGTTCGATCTCGTGATGGACGTCGTTCGTGCCGGGCGGATAGGCGAAGGTCCGTTCGGTCGAAAGGTTGTCGGGATTCTTCTGAAAGAAGAAAGGTGGCTCGCGGTCGGGGTCGTGCCCCATCTCGCGCGCATGGTCGGCATAGTTCCGGCCGACGCAATAGACCCGTCGCACGGGAAACGTCTCGCTCGTCCCGCGGATCGGCAAGGCCGTCACCGCGGCGGGTTCGAAGGCATAGGTCATATCAAAATCCCTCTTAAACGACGCGGCCCGATGCTTCGGCCGCCGTTCGCCGATGAGTATCGGCGCCGCGGTCGCACCGTGGCAAGCCCTTGCCCGAACAACAGGCCGCGAGCCTGTCGCCTCTTGCTGACCGACAAGCGGACGGAAGAAGCATTCCGCGGACGTGTGCGAAGACGTACGAGAAGATTTGACCTCTTGATCAAACCGCAGCATGATCCGATCGAAGCGGTCGTTCTAAGAAGACATCCGATGGGAACAACCGGCCGCTCGAAGGACCCGATGGTCCAGGAGGCTCGATGACGACGGAATCCGTGCGCGATGTCGCGGCCGGGCGGCTTCAATCCGCCGATTATCTGGCGAACTTTGCCGACCTGCACGCGCCGATGACGCCGCACGAGGCGATCGTCGAGGCCGACCGGTGCTATTTCTGCTACGACGCGCCGTGCATGAACGCCTGTCCGACGACGATCGACATTCCGCTGTTCATCCGCGAGATCGCGGCCGGCAATGCCGACGGCGCGGCGAAGACCATTCTTTCGCAAAACATCATGGGCGGCATGTGCGCCCGGGTCTGCCCGACGGAGACGCTGTGCGAGGAGGTCTGCGTTCGCGAGACCGCCGAAGGCAAGCCGGTTCGTATCGGCGAACTTCAGCGCTACGCGACCGACCATCTGATGGAGCGGCACACGGCGCACCCGTTCAAGCGCGCGGCGCAGACCGGCAAACGCGTCGCGGTCGTGGGTGCCGGTCCGGCCGGCATGGCCTGCGCGCACCGGCTTGCCCGCTTCGGCCACGACGTCACGATCTTCGAGGCGCGCCCAAAAGCCGGAGGGCTCAACGAATACGGCATCGCCGCCTACAAGACGCCGGGCGACTTCGCCCAGCGCGAACTCGACTTCATCCTCGAGATCGGCGGGATCACGGTGAAGAACGAGACGGCGCTCGGACGCGACGTCACGCTCGAGGCGCTGAGCGACGAATTCGACGCGATCTTCCTCGGCATGGGGCTCGGCGGGGTCAACGATCTCGGCCTCGAAGGCGATGATGCGGAAGGCTGCATCGACGCCGTGAAGTACATCGCCGATCTGCGGCAGGCGAAGGACAAGGCTGCGCTTTCGATCGGCCGGCGCGTCGTCGTGATCGGCGGCGGCATGACGGCGGTCGATATCGCCATCCAGAGCCGGCTGCTCGGTGCCGAGGACGTGACGATCTGCTATCGCCGCGGACGCGAGGCGATGAACGCCAGCGAATACGAGCAGGAACTCGCCCAGACGAACGGGGTCACGATCCGTCCCCACCTCATGCCGAAGCTTCTCGAACGCGGGGCGGACGGCGCGATCACCGGCATCGTCCTCGAATATGGCGAGGCGGGCCCCGACGGAAAGCTCGTCGGCACGGGCGAGACGCTCGCCCTGCCCGCCGATCAGGTGTTCAAGGCGATCGGACAGTCGCCGGTCACCGAGACCCTTTCGAACGCCGGCATCGAACTCGAGGCCCATCGCATCAAGGTTTCCGACGAGGGCCGCACGAGCCATCCGAAGATCTGGGCGGGCGGCGACTGCGTGCGTCGCGACGACGACCTGACCGTCGTCGCCGTCGATCACGGACAGCGCGCGGCGCAATCCATTCACGCGGCGCTGTCGCGCTGAGAGGGAAAGGAATGGGCATGGTTGATCTTTCGAGCGACTTCTGCGGCATCAAATCGCCCAATCCGTTCTGGCTCGCCTCGGCGCCGCCGACCGACAAGGCCTACAATGTCGAGCGCGCCTTCGAGGCCGGCTGGGGCGGCGTCGTGTGGAAGACGCTCGGCTCGGAAGGGCCGCCGGTCGTCAACGTCAACGGTCCGCGCTACGGCGCGATCCACGGCGCGGACCGCCGCCTTCTCGGCCTTAACAACATAGAGCTGATCACCGATCGCGATCTCGAAACCAACCTGCGCGAGATCGCCGAGGTGAAGAAGCGCTGGCCGGACCGCGCGATCGTCGTATCGATCATGGTTCCCTGCGAGGAGGAGGCGTGGAAGGCGATCCTGCCGCGCGTGGAAGAGACCGGCGCCGACGGCATCGAACTCAATTTCGGCTGCCCGCACGGCATGAGCGAGCGCGGCATGGGCTCGGCCGTCGGCCAGGTGCCGGAATACATCGAAATGGTAACGCGCTGGTGCAAGACCTACTCCAGCCAGCCCGTCATCGTGAAGCTGACGCCGAACATCACCGACATTCGCAAGCCCGCTCGTGCCGCGAAGGCCGGTGGCGCGGATGCCGTCTCGCTCATCAACACCATCAATTCGATCACCAGCGTCAATCTCGACTTCTTCGCGCCCGAGCCGACGATCGACGGCAAGGGCTCGCATGGCGGCTATTGCGGCCCGGCGGTCAAGCCGATCGCGCTATCGATGGTCTCGGAGATCGCGCGTGATCCGGATACGCGCGGCCTGCCGATCTCCGGCATCGGCGGCGTGACGACGTGGCGCGACGCCGCGGAATTCATTGCGCTCGGCTGCGGCAGCGTCCAGGTCTGCACGGCGGCGATGACCTACGGGTTCAAGATTGTCCAGGAGATGACGGCGGGACTTGCAGAATGGATGGAGACGAAGGGCTACGAGACGCTCGACAACTTCATGGGGCTCGCCGTGCCGAACGTCACGGACTGGCAGTATCTGAACCTGAACTACGTCACGAAAGCGCATATCGACCAGGATCTGTGCATCAAATGCGGCCGCTGCCACATCGCCTGTGAGGACACGTCCCACCAGGCGATCACTTCAATGGTCGATGGCGTGCGCCATTTCGAGGTGATGAACGAGGAATGCGTCGGCTGCAATCTGTGCGTCGAGGTCTGCCCCGTGACGGACTGCATCACCATGGAAGAGATGGTCGAGGGCACCGATCCGCGAACCGGCAAGCCGATCCGCCACGATTACGCCAACTGGACCACCCACCCCAACAATCCGGCCGCGATGGAAGCCGCCGAATAGCGACGGGACGGAAGGACGCTTGCGCACGGCTGAGAGCCGCCGCACAATGATTTTCGAGCGGTCTCGACAGGCCGTTCGCGACGGACGGCTTCGCCAAGTCGAGCACGGCCGCCGGGCGCGAAAAACGACAGGAACGGCCCGTCCGGATTGCCGACGAGGCCGACGCCAAACGAACGGGAAATGCCTGAAATCATGTCCAACCGCCTGAATGCAGCCCCCAACGATCTCGAAGCCTTCTGGATGCCGTTCACGGCGAACCGGCAATTCAAGAAGGCGCCGCGCATGCTCACCGGCGCGAAGGACATGCACTACACGACGAGCGACGGGCGCAGCGTGCTCGACGGGACGGCGGGCCTCTGGTGCGTGAATGCCGGCCACTGTCGGCCGAAGATCACCGAGGCGGTGCGCGAGCAGGTCGGCGAGATGGACTACGCACCGGCCTTCCAGATGGGCCATCCGAAGGCGTTCGAACTGGCCAACCAGCTCGTCTCGCTCGCGCCGGAGGGCATGAACCACGTCCTCTACACGAATTCGGGTTCGGAATCGGTCGAGACCGCGCTGAAGGTCGCCCTCGCCTACCATCGGGCGAAGGGCGACGGCTCGCGCTTCCGGCTGATCGGCCGCGAGCGTGGCTATCACGGCGTCAATTTCGGTGGCATCTCCGTCGGCGGAATCGTCTCCAACCGCAAGATGTTCGGCACGCTGCTGACCGGCGTCGACCACCTGTCGCACACGCACATGCCGGACAAGAACGCCTTCACGCGCGGCGAGCCGGAGCATGGCGGCGACATCGCGAGCGAACTGGAGCGCATCGTCACGCTGCACGACGCCTCCACGGTCGCCGCCGTGATCGTCGAGCCGGTCGCAGGCTCGACGGGCGTGCTCATTCCGCCGAAGGGGTATCTGAAGAAGCTGCGCGACATCTGCACGAAGCACGGCATCCTCCTGATCTTCGACGAGGTCATCACCGGCTTTGGCCGTCTCGGCACCCCCTTCGCGGCGGACTATTTTGACGTGACGCCGGACATGATCACCACGGCCAAGGGGCTGACGAACGGCGTCATTCCGATGGGCGCCGTCTTCGTCACGGACGCAATCCACGACACCTTCATGAACGGCCCGGAACACCTCATCGAGTTCTTCCACGGCTACACCTATTCCGGCAATCCCATGGCTTCGGCGGCCGGTCTCGCCACGCTCGAGACCTACAAGGAAGAAGGCCTGCTGACGCGTGGCGCCGAGCTTGCGCCTTATTGGGAAGACGCCCTGCACTCGCTGAAGGATGCGCCGCACGTCGTCGACATCCGCAACATCGGGCTCATCGGCGCGATCGAGCTGGAGCCGATGAAGGGCGAGCCGACCAAGCGCGCCTTCTCCGCCTTCCTGAAGGCGTTCGAAAAGGGCTGCCTGATCCGCACGACGGGCGACATCATCGCGCTGTCGCCGCCGCTCATCATCGAGAAGAACCATATCGACGAACTCGTCGATTGCCTGCGTACCGTGCTGAACGAGGTCGAATAGATGAACGTGATCGAGAACGCGATAAACGGCACGCGCAGCACCTCGAAGTCGGACCGCCGCCAGCCCGTCTTCAATCCCGCGACGGGCGAGCAGTCCGCGGATCTGCCGCTTTCGACCGTCGAGGAGGTCGAGGCCGCGATCGCCGCCGCGCAGGCTGCCCAGCCGGCCTGGGGGCGTACGCCGCCGCTCAAGCGCGCGCGCTTCATGTTCAAGTTCAAGCAGCTTCTCGACGAGAATGCCGACCGTATCGCCGAGGCGATCTCTGCCGAACACGGCAAGACGCATGACGACGCGCTCGGCGAGGTCGCGCGCGGCGTCGAGGTCGTCGAGTTCGCCTGCGGCATCCCGCATCTGCTCAAGGGCGAGTTTTCCCGCAATGCCGGCAGTTCGATCGACGTGACGTCGGACCGCCAGCCGCTCGGGGTCGTCGCCGGCATCACGCCGTTCAACTTCCCGGCCATGGTGCCGATGTGGATGTTTCCGATCGCGGTCGCCTGCGGCAACACCTTCGTGCTGAAACCCTCCGAGCGCGATCCTTCCGCGCCGATGGTCATCTGGGACCTGTTCACCGAAGCGGGCTTTCCCGAGGGCGTGCTCAACGTCGTCCACGGCGACAAGACGGCCGTCGACACGCTGCTCGACCATCCGGACGTGAAGGCGCTATCCTTCGTAGGCTCCACGCCGATCGCCGAATACGTCTATGCGCGCGGCACAAAAGCCGGAAAGCGCGTGCAGGCGCTCGGCGGCGCGAAGAACCACATGGTCGTCATGCCCGACGCCGACATGGACCAGGCCGCCGACGCCCTGATGGGGGCCGGCTACGGCTCGGCCGGCGAGCGCTGCATGGCAGTCTCCGTCGCCGTTCCCGTCGGCGAGAAGACGGCCGATGCGCTGGTCGAGAAACTCAAGCCGCGCGTCGAGAAGCTGAAGATCGGCCCGGCGACGGACTCCGACAGCGAGATGGGCCCGCTCGTCACCAGCCAGCACCGCGACAAGGTGGTCGGCTACATCGACGCCGGTGAGAAGGAAGGTGCCGAGCTCGTCGTCGACGGCCGCGGCTTCTCGCTGCAGGGCTACGAGAACGGCTATTTCGTCGGCGGCACCCTCTTCGACCACGTGACGACCGACATGTCGATCTACCGCGAGGAGATCTTCGGCCCTGTTCTCTCGGTCGTGCGCGCCGCCGAATACGCCGACGCCGTGAAGATGATCAACGAACACGAATTCGGCAACGGCACGGCGATCTTTACCCGCGACGGCGATGCGGCCCGCGATTTCTGCGAGGAGATCGAGGCGGGCATGGTCGGCGTCAACGTGCCGATCCCGGTGCCCGTCGCGTTCCATTCGTTCGGTGGCTGGAAGCGTTCTCTGTTCGGCGATCACGCGATCTACGGGCCGGAGGGCGTGCACTTCTATACGCGCCTCAAGACCATCACCAGCCGCTGGCCGAAGGGCATCAAGGAAGGCGCGGTCTTCAATTTCCCGAGCTGAGCGTCACCCAAGACCAGCGAAAGAGACTCGTCGATGAGAGAAAAAGCCGAGGCAACCGTTCTGGTCGACGACGAACGCGTCCGCGTCACGCGGTTCGCCTTCGCGCCCGGTGCCGAAACCGGCCATCACGTCCACGAACACGACTATGTCGTCACGCCCGTGACCGATTGCGCCATGCTCATCGAGGCGCCGGACGGTTCTTCGCGCACCGTGACGATGGCAGCCGGCGAGGCTTACCGTCGAGACAAGGGCGTCGAGCACAACGTCGTCAACGACGGCGAGCGTCCGATGACCTTCGTCGAAACCGAGCTGAAATAAGGGAACCCCGATGGCCGCACCGGCAGCGAACATGACGACGAACGGCGACCGGCTCTGGGACGCCATCATGGAGATGGCGAAAATCGGCCCCGGCGTCGCCGGCGGCAACAACCGCCAGACGCTGACCGATGCCGACAGCGAGGGCCGGCACCTTTTCAAGCGCTGGTGCGACGAGGCCGGGCTCACGACCGGTGTCGACGAGATGGGCAACATGTTCGCCCGTCGCGAAGGGACCGATCCGGACGCCCTGCCCGTCTATGTCGGCTCTCA
Organism: Pararhizobium mangrovi; assembly: GCF_006516965.1. Classification (GTDB taxonomy): domain Bacteria; phylum Pseudomonadota; class Alphaproteobacteria; order Rhizobiales; family Rhizobiaceae; genus Pararhizobium_B; species Pararhizobium_B mangrovi. Next base: position 37,375 of record NZ_VHLH01000013.1, read on the forward strand.
CCTCGACACGCAGCCGACCGGCGGCAAGTACGACGGCGTGCTCGGCGTGCTCGGCGGCCTCGAACTCGTTCGCACGCTGAACGATCTCGACATCAAGACGAAGCATCCGATCGTCGTCACCAACTGGACGAACGAGGAAGGCACGCGCTTCGCGCCGGCGATGCTGTCCTCCGGCGTCTTCGCCGGCATCCACGAACGCGACTGGGCCTATGACAAGACGGACGCGAGGGGGGCGCGCTTCGGCGACGAGCTGGAACGCATCGGGTGGAAGGGCGACGAAAAGGTCGGCGATCGCAAGATGCACGCCATGTTCGAGCTGCACATCGAGCAGGGTCCGATCCTCGAAGCCGAAGGCAAGGAGATCGGTGTCGTCACCAACGGCCAGGGCCTTTCCTGGACGCAGGTGACCGTGACCGGGAAGGACAGCCATACCGGTTCGACGCCGATGCCGATGCGCAAGAACGCCGGATTGGGCATGGCGAGGATCCTCGAACTCGTCGACGAGATCGCCTGGTCGCACAAACCCCATGCCGTGGGTGCGGCCGGCCATATCGACGTCTACCCGAACTCGCGCAACGTCATTCCCGGCAAGACTGTCTTCACCGTCGATTTCCGTTCGCCGGATCTGGCTGTCATCACCGATATGGAACAGCGCCTGGACAAGGGCGCACGCGAGATCTGCGAGGAGATGGGGCTCGGGATCGAACTGGAAAAGGTCGGCGGCTTCGACCCCGTGGCTTTCGACGAGACCTGCGTGACGGCCGTGCGTAATGCAGCCGACCGGCTCGGGTATTCGCACCAGAACATCGTTTCCGGCGCCGGCCACGACGCCTGCTGGATCGCCCGCGTCGCACCGACGGCGATGATCATGTGCCCCTGCGTCGACGGCCTGTCGCACAACGAGGCGGAGGAGATCTCGAAAGAGTGGGCGAAGGCTGGCGCCGACGTGCTTTTCCATGCCGTCGTGGAGACGGCGGGGATCGTGGAGTGACGTCGACGTGCGAATGCTTGGTAAACTTCCCCTCATCCGGCCCTTCGGGCCACCTTCTCCCCCATGGGGAGAAGAGGGGTGTAAGCGGCGAAATCGTTCGCATCACGAACGTGGTAATTCGGAACGTTGCTCGGAAGCAGGGAACCGCAGCGAACACCCCTTCGCCCCACTGGGGAGAAGGTGGCCCGAAGGGTCGGATGAGGGGATGATCCATTGACCGGAACACCCGTTACCAACCGCCGTCCCGGCAAGACCGCTCAAGCGCGGCACCTGCGTCGAAACGAAACGGAACCGGAAGCGCGCCTCTGGCAGGAGCTCCGCAATCGCCATCTCAACGGCTACAAGTTCACACGACAGGTCCCGCTCGGCCCCTACATCGCCGACTTCGTCTGCCGATCGCAGCACCTGATCATCGAACTCGATGGCTCGCAACATGCGAACAGTGTGCGCGACATGCACCGGAGCCGATACCTCGCGAGCCAGGGCTATGCCGTTCTTCGCTTCTGGAACGACGATCTGCGTTCCGAACGCGAAGCGGTCCTGAACACCATCCTCGCTGCACTCGAAGGCCGGCTACGGAGTGGAACACCGGGCTTCACACCGACTGCGAACCAAATGCACGATCCGGGTATCTCGTCCGTAACGGCGATGGCCCAGCCGGCCGGATGAAAGCGTAAAGCAAAAGGGAACAGCCATGCCAAGCACAGTCATCAAGAACGGCACGATCGTCACCGCGGACCTGACCTACACGGCGGACGTGAAGATCGAGGGCGAGACGATCACGGAGATCGGCACGAACCTTTCCGGCGACACGACGCTCGACGCGACCGGCTGTTACGTGATGCCGGGCGGCATCGACCCGCATACCCATCTCGAAATGCCGTTCATGGGCACGTATTCGACCGACGATTTCCATTCCGGGACGCAGGCGGCGCTTGCCGGCGGCACGACGATGGTCGTCGACTTCGCCATCCAGCAGCCCGGCCAGACGCTCATCGAAGCCCTGCAGATGTGGGACAACAAGTCCGGCCGCGCGCATTGCGACTTCTCGTTCCACATGGCGATCACGGGCTGGGACGAGCAGGTCTTCGACGACATGAAGACCGTGGTGCAGGAAAAAGGCATCAACTCCTTCAAGCACTTCATGGCCTACAAGGGCGCCATGATGGTGGACGACGACGAGATGTACGCCTCGTTCCAGCGCTGCGCCGAACTCGGCGCGCTTCCCCTCGTCCACGCCGAAAACGGTGACGTCGTCGCGCAGATGCAGGCCAAGCTCATGGCCGAAGGCAATGACGGGCCGGAGGGGCACGCCTATTCCCGCCCGCCGGAGGTCGAGGGCGAGGCCGTCAACCGCGCCATCATGCTCGCCGACATGGCGGGCGTTCCGCTCTACGTCGTCCACACCTCCTGCGAGCAGGCGCACGAGGCGATCCGGCGGGCGCGCCAGAAGGGCATGCGCGTCTATGGCGAACCGCTGATCCAGCACCTCGTCCTCGACGAGAGCGAATATTTCGACAAGGACTGGGACCATTCCGCCCGTCGCGTGATGAGCCCGCCCTTCAGGAACAAGCAGCATCAGGATTCGCTCTGGGCCGGCCTTGCCGCCGGTTCGCTGCAGTGCGTCGCAACGGACCACTGCGCCTTCACGACCGAACAGAAGCGCTTCGGCGTCGGCGACTTCACCAAGATCCCGAACGGGACCGGTGGCCTGGAAGACCGCCTGCCGCTTCTATGGACGCACGGCGTGCGCACCGGTCGGCTGACGATGAACGAGTTCGTCGCGGTCACCTCCACCAATTCGGCGAAGATCCTCAATATGTACCCGAAGAAGGGGGCCGTGCTCGCAGGCGCCGATGCCGACCTCGTGGTGTGGGATCCAGAAGCGACGAAGACGATCAGCGCGAAAACCCAGCAATCGGCGATCGACTACAACGTCTTCGAGGGCATGGAAGTCACCGGCCTGCCCCGCTTCACGCTGACGCGCGGCCATGTCGCCGTCGAGGAAGGCACGATGAAGAGCCGCGAGGGTCACGGTCGCTTCGTCAAGCGCGAGCCCTTCCAGTCGGTGAACAGGGCACTGTCGCAATGGAAGGAACTGATGCATCCGCGCAAGGTCGAACGCACCGGCATTCCGGCGAGCGGCGTTTGAGGACCCCCGTGTTCGAACCGGTTTTTTCGCGGGAGGTACTCTTGGTGCAAGGGAACCGCCGATGGTGAACACGATCGATTCCACCGACGCGATAAGCGATCCGTTCGCAGCCGCCGGACATGGAGCCCGGCCCCATCCGCCGCATCGAAGCGAAAAGGTGATCGAGGCGAAGGGCCTCGACCTCACCTTCCAGACCGGCGACGGAGCCGTTCATGCGCTTTCAGACATTCACCTGTCCGTCGAACGCGGCGAGTTCGTCTCGCTGATCGGACCGTCCGGCTGCGGCAAGACCACGCTTCTTCGCGTGATCGCCGATCTCGAACGGCCGACGGGAGGAACGATCGCCGTCAACGGCGTTTCGCCGGCGCAGGCACGGCTTGCCCGCGCCTATGGCTACGTCTTCCAGTCGTCCGCGCTCTTTCCCTGGCGCACCATCGCCAACAACATCGCGCTGCCGCTGGAGATCATGGGGTTCGGCCGGGCGGATCGGAAGCAGCGGGTGCGCGAGAACCTCGAACTCGTCAATCTCGCGGGCTTCGAGAAGAAGTTTCCCTGGCAGCTTTCCGGCGGCATGCAGCAGCGCGCCTCGATCGCCCGCGCGTTGTCCTTCGATCCCGACATGCTGTTGATGGACGAGCCGTTCGGCGCACTCGACGAGATCGTTCGCGACCATCTGAACGAACAGCTTCTGAGGCTCTGGGCCAAGACGAAGAAGACCGTCGTCTTCGTCACGCACTCCATCCCCGAGGCCGTCTTCCTGTCGACGAAGATCGTCGTCATGAGCCCGCGCCCCGGCCGCGTCCACGAGATCATCGACTGCGACCTCGGCGAGGACCGCCCGCTCGACATCCGCGAGAGCGAGAAGTTTCTGGAGATCGCCCATCGGGTACGCGAGGGTCTTCGCGCGGGACATTCCTATGAGGAGTAGCGTCGTCGAAGCGTCCGTCGTGGGGTGTTTACCTCCCTCTGTCCTTTCCCGCAGCCACCGTGCCTTCCGTCCATGGGCAATCCGCTGATGGCAACGCTGACGACCCCTTCCGAACTCGCCCAACGCCGCCCAGTCTTCCGCGCCGGTGGCCGGTTCGACAGGCTCGTGCCGATCCTCACCGTCGTGCTGGCCATCCTCGTGCTGTGGTACGTCTTCGCCGTCATCCTCAACGCACCCGGCGAGATCGACCGGGCCGAGCGTGTCGGCCATCCGCTGAGCTTCACGCAGACGATCACCGCCACGATGGATGCGCGCCGGCCGGTGCTTCCAGCCCCCCACCAGGTCGTCGCGGAACTCTGGAAGACGACCGTCGCGACACCGGTCACCTCCAAGCGCAGCCTGATCTACCACGCCGGAGTGACGCTTTCCTCCACCCTTCTCGGCTTCGCGCTCGGCACGGCGCTCGGCATTCTGCTCGCGATCGGCATCGTCCATTCGAAGGCGCTCGACAAGTCGCTGATGCCGTGGATCATCACCTCGCAGACCATCCCGATCATCGCGCTCGCGCCCATGGTCATCGTGGTCCTGAACGCGATCGACATCACCGGGCTGCTGCCGAAGGCGCTGATCTCGATGTATCTCGCCTTCTTTCCCGTCGCCGTCGGCATGGTGAAGGGGCTGCGCTCGCCCGAAATCATGCATCTCGACCTGATGCACACCTATTCGGCCTCGCGCGCACAGACCTTCTGGAAGCTCAGAGGGCCCTCGGCGGTTCCCTTCCTCTTCACCTCGATGAAGGTCGCGATCGCCATCGCGCTCGTCGGCGCCATCGTCGCCGAACTGCCGACCGGCGCGGTTGCGGGTCTCGGCGCGCGGCTGCTGGCGGGCTCCTATTACGGCCAGACGGTGCAGATCTGGTCGGCGCTCATCATGGCGTCGATCTGTGCGGCACTCCTCGTCGTCATCGTCGATGCGGTCGGCAAGGTCGTCACACGGCGCATGGGTGTGCAGCCATGAACGTCGGGATCCTCGTCGCAGCCCTCGCCTTCTGGATCGCCGCGTGGGCAGTCAACATCGCGCTCTTGCGCGCCCGTCCCGAAGGCGGTGCGCTCGCCCGGGTGATCGATCTCGTCGTGCCGCTGCTCTTCGGCGCAGCCCTTCTGGCGCTCTGGGAAGGGCTCGTGCGCGGCTTCGACGTACCGCCGGTGCTTCTGCCTCCGCCCTCGATGATCTGGGAGCGGATCGTCACGTCGACAGGTACGCTCTGGGCCGATTTCCGGCAGACTTTCCTCAAGGCCGTGCTCGCCGGCTTCGCACTCGGCTGCGGCTCTGGCTTCCTCGTCGCGATCCTCGTCGATCGCGTCGGCTTCCTGCGCCGCGGCATGCTGCCGGTTGCAAACCTCATGGCCGCGCTGCCGATCGTCGGCGTCGCGCCGATCATGGTCATGTGGTTCGGCTTCGACTGGCAATCGAAGGCTGCCGTCGTCCTGGTGATGACGTTCTTCCCGATGCTCGTGAACACCGTCGCCGGCCTCGAAGTGGCCGGACGCATGGAGCGCGACCTGATGGATACCTACGCATCGGGCTACTGGCAGGCGCTCTTGAAGCTGCGCCTGCCGGCGGCGATGCCCTTCGTCTTCAACGCGCTCAAGATCAATTCCACGCTCGCGCTGATCGGCGCGATCGTGGCGGAATTCTTCGGCACGCCGATCGTCGGCATGGGCTTTCGCATCTCCACCGAGGTCGGCCGCATGAACATCGACATGGTGTGGGCGGAGATCTTCGTCGCCGCCCTTGCGGGCTCGGCCTTCTACGGCGTGCTCGCGCTCATCGAGCGCGGCGTCACTTTCTGGCATCCGTCCTACCGGCGCTGACCGGCAACCATAAAGGCGGAGCCTTCAACCAGAGGAGAACGGCATGAACAAACTGATCGGAGCAACGCTGGTTCTGGCACTCGGCCTGTCGGCCGGCGTGGCGAACGCGGCGGACGACGTTACGCTTCAGCTCAAATGGGTGACGCAGGCGCAGTTCGCCGGCTATTACGTCGCGCAGGACAAGGGCTACTACAAGGACGCCGATCTCGACGTCACGATCAAGCCCGGCGGGCCGGACATCGCGCCCGAACAGGTGATCGCCGGCGGCGGCGCCGACGTCATCGTCGACTGGATGGCTGCCGCACTTGCCGCGCGCGAACGCGGCGTGCCGCTCGTCAACATCGCCCAGCCCTTCAAGCATTCGGGCCTGCTTCTCGTCTGCCGCAAGGATTCCGGTATCACCAAGCCGGCCGACTTCAAGGACCATACGCTCGGCGTCTGGTACTACGGCAACGAGTATCCCTTCTTCGCCTGGATGGCCAAGCTCGGCATTCCGACCGATGGCGGCGACAACGGCGTGAAGGTGCTCAAGCAGGGCTTCAACGTCGACCCGCTCGTCCAGAAGCAGGCCGCCTGCATCTCGGCCATGACCTACAACGAATACGGCCAGATCCTCGACGCGGGCTTCAAGCCGGACGACCTGACCGTCTTCAACTACCGCGACCAGGGCGTCGGCATGTTGGAAGACGGCCTCTACGTCATGGGCCCGAAGCTCGACGATCCGAAGTTCGTCGACAAGATGGCCCGCTTCGTGAAGGCCTCGATGAAGGGCTGGAAATACGCCGAGGAACACCCCGACGAGGCGGCCCAGATCGTCGTCGACAACGACTCTTCCGGTGCGCAGACGCTCGACCATCAGGAATACATGATGAAGGAGGTCGACAAGCTCCTGAAGGGTTCGAACGGCGTGCTCGATCCCGAAAACTACAAGGAGACGGTCAACACGCTCCTTTCGGCCGACAAGGGCTCGGACAACCCGGCGATCACCAAGAAGCCGGAAGGCGCATGGACGCACAAGGTCACCGACAAGGTCGACGACAAGCCGCAGCTCTGAGCGACTCGCAAGCCCGATCGCGGCCGGGGCATCCGGTCGCGATCGGGCGAGTGCACCCTATCGCAGTCCCTTGCGGACGATCTGTTCGGCCAGCCTGGAGACCGCCGCGGCGCGTGCCGCGGCAATCGCGGCTGCAGAACCCGGATCGGACAGCGGCACCGAAATCGAGAACGAGCGCGCCCGATCCCCGCCGTCGTTTTCAGGCGCGACGAAATACTGGCCGGCGATGCGAAATCCACCCGTCGCCGTGGCGAGCATCTCGTCCATGCGCACGTCGATCCTGGCATCCGGCTCGGCGCGGAACGGCCAAGGCTCCGGCGCGATCTTCGCGCCGGTGACGGCGGAAAGGTCGCGCGAAAGCTGCAGGGTCATGGCGCGCGACGGATCGTCGGCCCACAGCGGCCCGAGTGCGACGATCGACCCATCGGCCTTCTGTTCGTAGATATCCTGCGAATCCGCGTAGCTCGGCAGCGTCACCGCGGCGACGACGGCGCTCGCATAGTGCGAGGCGATGTGCTGCGACGGCGCCAGCGCAAGGCTCGCAAAACGCACCTCCTTGCTCGCACAGCCGCCGAGCGCCAGCGTGGCCAGGGCCAGCGGGACGAGGGCTAAGGGGGCAAGGGTCTTCATCGTCGGCGGGAAAACGGATCGGTTACGCGGCATATTAACGTCCAAGGATGAGAGAGTTCGGTTTGCGCTCGATGGTCCGGGCAAGGCGCTCGACCGCCTTCGCCGCGTCCTGGATCTGGCGGATCGCCGCCCTGGTGTCGCGCGTGAAGGGAGAGTCTCCGGAATAGGCCGACAGCGTGTTGCCGGCCTGCTTGGCCACCGCGCGCAGGCTATCGGCGAGCTCCGGCAATGTCGAGGAGACCTTGGCGATCTGGTCCGCCGCATCGCGCGCGGAAGCGAGCGTCCGGTTGGCGTTTTCGACGAGGCCGCCCTTTTGAAGCTGCGCCAGGATCTCGCGCAGCGAGGTCAGCGACTTGTTGAGCTCGTCCGGAAGCTGCCGCGTGGAATCCTGGTCGAGCACGCGGTTCGCCGAGGCCAGCAGCCCGGAAGCCTGCTGCGTGAGCTTGTCGAGGGGCACGTTACCGGCATTCTTGACGATGCCACGCGCCTCGTCGACGAGCTGCGGCAGGCCGTTCGCCGCATCCGCGACGTTGTTGACGGCGGACGTCACCTTGCCGACGACGTCACGCTGCTCGAGATCGGTGGCGAGCCTGTCGATCGTGTCCGCGGTATTCTGCAGCCGTGCGATCAGCGCGTTCGCCTTGTCGGGCAATTGCTGCACGTCCTGATTTTCCGTCACCGTGCGCACCGAGGTGAGGATGCGGCGCAACTCCTGCGGTACGGCCTTGACGTCGTCGCTGGCGACGAGCGTATCCGTCTGGTTCAGCAGTGCCTGCCCGGCTGCGAGAAGGTCGTTGACGTTCTGCGAGATGTCGCCGAGCGGCACGGCCCGCGCCTTGGCGAGCACGCCGCGAAGGTCGGCGATGAGGTCCGGCAGCTTCTCCGTCGCGGCATTGGCGTTCTCGATCGTCCGGGTCAGCTTGCCGACGGTCTTTTCCTGCTGCAGCTGCGCGACGACCTGGTTCAGCGTCGCGCTCGTCCTTCGAAGCTCGCTCAACAGCCCGTTGACCTGTTCGGGCAGCTTCTGGACGCCGTCGCTTTCGGCAACCGTGCGCACGGCGGCGAGAAGGCCGGTAAGCTGTGCCGGCGCCTGTTGCAGGTCCTTGTTGCCGATGAATGCCTTCGCATTGTCGAGGAAGCCGATGACGGAATGCATCAGCTCCTCGATCGGCAGGTCGTTCACCCGCTGCAGAACACCCTGCGCGGTGGCGCCGACGTCGGAAACCTTGGCCGGTGCGGTCGGGATCGTCGGCAGCGGCTCGGCATTCCGGTCGAGCGTTGCGGGGGCGGCGTTCGGGATCTCGACGAGTTCGATCTTGAGACCGCCGGTAAACAGCGACGCGTTGACGAGCCGGGCACGAAGCCCGCTCTTCACGCGTTCCTGGAGGTAGTCGAGAAAAGCGTCCCGGCCCGTCCCTTGCGAAAGCCCGAGACGACTCGGGTTCATCTTGACCGAAGCGATCAGATGGACGTGGTTGTTGCCGAAGCGCTTCTGATCGACGAGGCCGTTGATGCTCGTGACTTCGCCGACGCGCAGACCGCCGAGTTCGACGCCGGCACCGGCGGAAAGCCCGGAGATGTTCTGGTCGAACACCATGGCGACGTTGACGACCTGGTTTTCCCCTTCGACGAGGAAATCCTGGCGTGCGGCGTCCTCGCTCGGAAACAGCGTGTAGACCGCGCCTTCCTTGAGCGGGGTTCCGCCAGAACCGAGCGTATCGAACGTTACGCCGCCAGAGACGAGCGAAGCCAGCGAATTGAAGTTCAGCTTCGCGCCGCCTGCGCCGAGCGAGAAGCTGAAGCCGGAGATGTCCCAGAAGCGCGTGGACGTCGTCACGTAGTTGGTGTGCGGCTCGTAGATCACGGCGTCCGCGGTGACGCTGCTGCCGTCCTTGGCGACGGTCGAATCGCCGATCGCCCCGACGTCGACGTTCTTGTAGAGGATCGGCGTGCCGGCCGCCGGCAGTCCGCTCGTCGACTTCAGCTTGAACTTGATGCCTTTCTGGCCGGTCGTCAGCAGCGGCGGATGGTCGAGCCCCTTGAAGGCGGTCTTCATGCCGCCCGCCGAATTGTCCCAGGTGCCCTGGATGTAGACGCCCGAAAGCACCGTATCGAGGCCGGATACGCCGCGTGCGCTGACCTGCGGACGCACGACCCAGAAGCGTGCGTCGGAATCGATGTAGGGCGCGAGATCCTTGTCGACGCGGATCGCGACGACGACCCGTTGCAGGTCGCTGCTGAAGCGCACGTCCTGAACGGTGCCGACGGGAATGTCGCGATAGCGAAGCTGCGTCTTGTCGGCCTGGATGCCGGCCGCTTCCGAAAACGAAACCTCGATGACGGGGCCGCGGTCGCTGTAGCTGTGCCAGGCTGCGCCGAGCGCGATCGCAAGCGCGATGACCGGGATCGCCCATATGAGATAGGCGCTGTCCCAGAAGGACTTGCGCTCCTTGCGGATCGGCACGTCGGACGGCTCGTCGCCGCGGCCCTGCGGGTCGTCCTCGCTCATTCGCCGGCCAATCGTCGTGCGCGTTCGCCGTCCCACAGAAGCCGGGTATCGAAGGCCTGCGCGGAAAGCATGGTGAAGATGACGGAAAGGGCGAAGGTCAGGGCCGCCGGTCCGGGACTGATCGACGCGACGCTCGAAAACTGCACCAGAGAACTGAGGATCGCGACCACGAAGACGTCGATCATCGACCAGCGGCCGATGAATTCGACGATCTCGTAGAGACGGTGGCGCCGGTTCGCCGAGACCGACGTGCCGCGATGCACCGAGATCGCCAGATAGGCGACGGCAAAGAACTTGCCGATGGGGATCAGCATGCTGGCGACGAGAATGATGAGCGCGACGCCGATCGCGCCGTGGCGCAGGAGTTCGATCGCGCCGCCGACGATCGTGTTCTTCGAACTGTCGAGCAGCGTGCGGGTGATCAGCATCGGGTTGAGGTTGGCCGGGATGTAGCACACGAGGCCGGCGATCCAGAACGCCCAGACCTTTTGCAGCGCATGCGTGTCGCGCGAGCGCAGCCGGCCGCCGCAGCGCGCGCAGCGCTGCACGTCCGCCGGCCAGACATGCATGCAGCGCCGGCAGGCCACGAGCCCGGCCTCGCGTGCCGTCAGGACTTCATGCGTTCCAGAGATCGCCATACCGACCATGTGCAGAGATAATTGTCGTTGATCAAGACGATGATCACCAGAACGGCGAACATCCAGAAGGCCGGACCGAAGCCGATCTGCGCCAGATCGGCGACCTTCACGAGTGCCACGGCACAGCCGATCGCGAAGATTTCGGCCATCGCCCAGGGTTTGAGCGCCTGAGAAAGACGAAACGCCGCCTTGGCATGCGAAAACGGCGCGCGATCGAACACCACCGGCACCAGGACATACATGATGAGCAGCGTTTGCAGGACCGGGATGAAGACGATCATGCCGCCGGTGACGAGCGAAAGGAACGCCATGATGCCCGAGCGGAACGCCAGCGCCGAATCGAGGATCGACGACTGGTTGGCAAGCCCGTAGATGCTGATCTTCAGGAACGGAAAGAAGAGGGCCGCGACCAGAAGGATGAGGATCGCCAGCGTCAGCGCGATGATCTTTCGGCCGGCCTTGCGCTTCGGCGCGATCAGCACCGTGTGGCATCGTCCGCACACGGCGCGTTCGCCGACCGCCGGCTCGCGCAGAGCGTAGAGTGCATCGCAATGGGGGCATGCGATCAGGGCCTCCGTGGAACGAATGCCGGAAGCTGCTGATGCCTCGACGGTTCGATTCGCGATCATGAACTCCGATACGACGAGCTGAATGAACGACGGCCGTCCCTGCGCCGACGACCAGAACACGCTTCGGTAGTACCGCGCAGACAAGCATGCGCCAAGGTGAAGACGCAATCTTTATCGGCGTTCGCCCGCAATCGCGCTTCAACTTCTCGCTATGTCGGCCATTCGCACATGCGGGTTTCGCTTCGGTGGCAGCGGTACTCTTCCATCGATCGGCAACGCTTCAGCCGGATCGCAGCGTCGTGTTCCGCTCGATCACCGTCGGCGGAACGCGCACCTTGCGCGTGATGCGTCCGGGCTCCTCGATGGTGGCGACGAGTTCCGAAACGGCTTCCGAAACGAGCAGATTGATGTGCTGGCGCACGCTCGTCAGGTCGAAACTCGGCCAGGCGGCCTGCGGCACGTCGTCGAAGCCGACGACGGCGACGTCCTGCGGCACGCGAAGGCGGAACTCGTGGCGGATGACGTCGAGCGCTGCGAACGCCATGTGGTCGTCGGCGACGAAGAGCGCATCCGGACGCTCCTCACGGTCGAAGAGTTCGCGCGTGGCGTCGGCGGCCTCGGCGTAGTGATAATTGCCGACGGCGCGGCTTTCGACCTGCCGTCCGGCGGCCTCCAGAGCCTGACAGAAGCCGCGCTCGCGATCGATCTGCGTCGAGGCGCCCTCGAAGCCGGCCAGATGACCGAAGCAGCGCGGCTCGCCACGAAGCAGGACGCGCGCGGCGAGCCGTCCGCCTTCGACGTTGTCCGAAGTCACGGATCTGAGCTCCGTGTCCGGCTGGTCGCGGTTGAAGAGAAGCACCGGGATCGAAAGCTGCGCACAGCGCTCGGCGAGCACGGAAGAGATCGACACGGAGACCATGACGATGCCGTCGACGCGATAGTCGAGGATCTCCTGCACCACCGGCTCGACGTCGCCGGTCGTGTTCGACGCCATGAAGAGCAGCACGTGATAGCCGCTTTCCTGGAGCGCGATCGACAACTTCTCGACGGCCTCGGGATAGAAGTGGTTCTCGAAATAGTAGACGACGAGCGCGATGATGCGGCTGCGCCCGGTGATCAGCGAGCGGGCAAGCACGTTCGGCCGGTAGCCGAGTTCCTCGGAAGCCTTGCGGATCTTGTCGGCCGTCTTCGTGGAGACCGAAGCGCCGGGCGTGAAGAAGCGCGAGACGGCCGACTGGCTGACGCCGGCCCGGCGCGCCACGTCGACCGATGTCACTGCCTTGGCGATCACGCTTCGCGCCCCTCGGTTTGGTGGTCGGGCCGATCCCCGGATCCGCCGTTCACGCGCATGGGTGCCGTCCCGATTGCGAAGCGCCGCCGTCGCTCATGCGGCATGGTCGGCACGGCTCACGTCCGCTCGGAGATGCGTTCGCCCGTCTCGCGATCGAAGAGGTGGCAGAGACGGGGCCTGATGTCCGCCGTCAGTTTGTCGCCGATATCGGCACGGAATGCCTTGCCGGCCTTGATGTTCACCAGTTCGCCGCCGACATGCACGGCGGCCATCGAAGCTTCGCCGAGCAGTTCGAGCGCGTAGATGCTTCCCGTAATGGCGCCCTCGCCTTCGGTCACCGTCGCGTCCTCGGCGCGAAAGCCGAGGATGACCCGCCCGGAAGCGGTGTGCGGCAGGCCTTCCAGACGCATGTTTTCCGTCGTGAAGACGCCGTCCGATATGTCGCCCTCCACGAGGTTCATCGCAGGCGAGCCGATGAAGCCGGCGACGAAGGTGTTCGCGGGGTTGTCGTAGATTTCCGTCGGCGTGGCGATCTGCTGGATGACGCCCCTGTTCATGACGACCACGCGGTCGGCGAGCGTCATCGCCTCGATCTGGTCGTGGGTCACGTAGATCGTCGTCGTCTTCAGCCGGTATTGCAGGTTCTTGATCTGGGCGCGCGTGGAAACGCGCAGCTTGGCGTCGAGGTTGGAAAGCGGCTCGTCCATGAGGAAGACGGTCGGTTCGCGCACGATCGCCCGGCCGAGCGCGACACGCTGGCGCTGCCCGCCCGAAAGGGCTGCCGGCCGGCGCTCCAGGAGATCGGTGAGCCCGACCATCTCGGCCGCCGCCATGACGCGGTCGTGCTGCTCCTCCTTGGGAACCTTGCGGACCTTCAGCGGAAACCGGATGTTCTCGTAGACCGTCATGTTCGGGTAGAGGCCGTAGCTCTGGAAGACCATCGAGATGTCGCGGTCCTTCGGCTCGAGCTTGTTGACGACGCGATCGCCGATGCGGATCTCGCCCTCGCTGACGTCCTCGAGGCCGGCGATCATGCGCATCGTCGTCGACTTGCCGCAGCCCGAGGGGCCGAGGAGCACGAGGAACTCGCGATCCTCGATCGTCAGGTCGAAATTCCTGACGCCCGTGACGTTGCCCCAACGCTTCGAGACGTTGACGAGCTGGATTCCGGCCATTGCGCTACCCCTTCACGGCGCCGGCGGTCAGGCCGCTGACGATCTGGCGTTGGAAGAACATGACGAGCATGAACAGCGGCACCGTCGCCGAGACGACCGCGGCGACCGCATACATGATCGTGCCCTCCGTCTGGACGGTGCCAAGGAAGGAATTGATCTTGGGCACCATCGTCTGGTTGTCCTGGTTGAGCAGCATCGCGGTGACGGCAAAGTCATTATAGGAAAGCAGGAAGCTGAACAGCCCCGTCGTGATGACGCCCGGCCACATGACCGGAATGACCACCCAGCGAAACGCCTGGAACCGCGTGCAGCCATCGACCATGGCGCTCTCGTCGAGGTCCTTCGGGATGGACATGAAGAAGCTGTGCAGCATCCAGATCGTGAAGGGCTGGTTGATCGCCACGAGCACGACGATCGCCGTCGGCAGCACGCCCCATATGTTGAGCTTGAAGAAGGGCAGCAGGTAGCCCGCGACCAGGGTGATGTGGGGCATGGCGCGGAAGACGAGTGCGGCGATCAGGATCCAGAACGTGTATCGCCGCGTCGAGCGCGACAGCGCGTAGCCGCCGAGCGTGCCGAAGACGAGCGAGATCGTCGTCACGCAGACGGTGACGATGCCGGTGTTGAGCGCCGCGCGCCAGAACTCGCGCTGGATCCAGGCACCACGATAGCCGTCGAGGGTGAAGTGGCCGCCGGTCTGCAGCATGGTCGCCGGACCGCTGATCGCGTTCCACCAGCTCTGCCGGCTGAAGAAGTCCGCCTCGACCTTGAACGAGCCCCACAGCGTCCAGAAGAAGGGAAAGGCGGCGAGCACCAGCCATATCGCAAGAAGCGATGTGGCGACGATCGCCTGCGTGGTGTTGCGGCGCATGACGGCGTCGGCCATCAGCGTGCCCTCCCCTTGAAGTCCCGCCAGGTCCGCACGAGCACGGGAAGAAGCAGGATGATGACGCCGATCATGGTCAGCACGGACGTCGCCGAGGCGGACCCGAAGAGCTGGTCGGTCTGCCCGTTCAGGTCGTTGTAGATCGCGAAGGAGAGCGAGGTCGCGTTCGCCGCCGCGGAGAAGCCGACGATCGGCTCGAACACCCGGAAATTGTCCATCATCAGGATCAGCGCGACGAAGGTCGCCAGAGGCAGGAGGTGCGGAATGACGACGTTGCGGATGCGCTCCCACCGGCTCGCGCCGTCGATCATCGCGCTTTCGATCGTATCGCGCGGCAGCGTCTGCAGGCCGGCATAGAAGACGACGAAAGCGAACGGCGTCATGTGCCACACGCCGTAGACGATCAGCGTCACCCAGGTGAGCACCGGCGAAGCCTTCAGCGAAAGTTCGGGATCGTTGAAGATCAGCTGCAGGGTGGCGCCGATGACGCCGTCCGTGTTGATCATCCAGAAGAGGATGAGCGATCCGAGAAGCGGCGTGATGATGTAGGGCAGCAGCGACAGGAAGATCACCGGCCCCTTGATCATCCGCGGGATCGCGTTGACGCCGAGCGCCACGAGGAAGCCCGAGACCATGCACAGCGGCGTGACCAGGAAGGTATAGACCAGCGTGAAGGACAGCGCTTTGTAGAAGGGCAGGTCGTAGAGCCGGCTGACGATGTCCCCGAAGCCGTGATTGCCGGAGAAGATCTGTCCGACCTGGGCGATCGCCAGATGCGCGCGGTTGAAATAGGTGCCGAGCCCGTTGAACTTGCCGAGCGGCTCTTCCCGGCGCAGCTTTTCGGTCGCCTGCGTATCGACGCGGGTTTCCTCCTTGCAGCCGAAGGGGCCGCAGTTCTTCGTCGTCACGAGCACCTGGTCGTGCTCGACGAAGAGCGACTGGACCATGATCGAGCCCACCGGGAGAACGATGAACAGGAACATCGCGATCAGCGAAGGCGCGATGAAGGCTGCGAAATCACGATGTCGCACCGAACGCCTCCGCCTGGATCGAGAGCTTCACCCCGCGTGGCCGCAACGCCGGCTTCCTATTGGAGGAAGCCGGTTTCCCGCGCGGCGGTCCGATAGGCCGCCGAGACGTCCTTCAGTGCCTTTTCCGCAGATTCGTTGCCCTGCATGAAGTCGCTCAGCTCGTTGCCGAGCGCGGTATGCATGAGGCCCATATAGGGCGACATCGGGTAAGGCCGCGCGCCGCCGCTCGCCGTCTTCAGGATGCCCTGAGCCGATTTCGGCGCGTTGAACCCCTTGGCGAGCCAGACGGACGCCTTCGGATGGTCCTCCGCCACCTGAGGGCGCAGCGCATGCATCATCGCCTGGAACGAAGCTTCGGCGTCCTTGTCGGAAATGTTCTTCGCGATCGCGAAGCCGTCCCACCAGAGCGCGGAGGCCGGAATGTCGTGACCCTTCAGCGTGGGCGCCGGATCGAGAATGGTGTTCGCCGCGATCTTCGGCGCCGGACCTTTCGGGTCGGTATGCGCCTCAACCATCGAGCCCCACTGGTTCATGATCGCGACATTGCCCGAAAGATACATGTTCTTCATCTCGTCCGCCGAGACGCTCATGTAGTTCGGCGCCATGTATTGCGTCAGCGCCTTCATCGTCTTCAGCGTCTCAAGACCGTCCTTGTTGTCGATCGCGGGCTCGGCGCTGCCGGGCTTGAAGAAATCGCCGCCGGTGGCGAGATAGATGTTCACGAATTCGGTCGCCAGGTACCATCCGGCCTGATCTGTCGCAGCGAGCGGATACTTCATGATCCCCTTGTCGCGGATCTTCTTCGCCGCGGCGAGGATCTCGGCGTAGGTCTTCGGCGGTTCCTTGATGCTCGCCTCCTCCAGCACGTCCTTGCGCATGAACAGGTGCTGGCTGTTGATCATGAACGCGATGGCGACGACCTTGCCGTCGACGCGGATCAGCTGGCGGTCGTCGAGTTCGCCGCCCCATTTCTTGACGTATTCGTCGAGCGGGCGGATGAGATCCTTGGTCAGAAGCGGCGCGATCGAGTTGTTGGCGATCGTCGCGACGGTATAGCGCGCCGGATTGACGGACAGCGCGGGTACCTGCAGCGACTTGTGCTCGGTCGTCATGTTGGCGCTGACGGTGACGCCGTCGCCAGCGCACTCCTTCGCCGCGTCGATGATGATGCCGAGCGCGTCGAAATCGTTCGAAAGGATCCGCACCGATCCCTGGTCGATGCCGCAGCCGGCATACGCCGTGCCGGCAGTGGCGATGAACCCGAATGCGGCAAGGGCCGCAGCACGCATATGTCTCATGGTTACCCTCCGTCGGTTTTTTCCGCACCCGTTATCCGGTGCATTTCGTCCGCCACGCGCCGGCGCACACCGGCGCCTCGTCAAAAGTCGTCCGTCAGATCCATCGCCGCAGATACGTCGGCAAGCTGCGCCAGCTTGATCTGCACCAGCATGGAAAGCTCGTCGTAGACCGTCCACTCGTCGACGATCCGGCCGTCCTTGTAGTGGAAGTGCGACATGCCCATCACCTGAACCTGCTTGCCGGTCGGATCGCCGAACGATTCCACGCCACCGTAGCCGAGGTGATGGCCTTCCAGAATCCAGCGCACGGCAACCTTGGTGCCGCCTTCCGTGCACGGCACCGAGCAGATGTGCTGCGGCGCGAAGACGGCGTCGGGCAGCGCGCCGATCAGGCCGATGACCTGATGGGTCACGGACGTCACGCCGTAAAGCTCCTTCATCAGCGGCCCGTGATACATCACCGTCGGCGCATAGACCGAACGAAGCCTCCCGAACATCTTGCGGTTCCATACCGCGTGCAGCCATTCGAGCGTGGTGCGTTCGATGTCGTTCGAGGCGATCGAGGTATCGGCGGTTTCGGCCGGCGGATACTGGCCGAGCATCAGGCCGGTCTCGCCGATGTCGAGCGCGGAAAGCCCTTGGGAAAGCTTCGCAGTCGCCAGCTTCGTCGCATACGCGTCGACGTCGATGCCCAACTGGCGGATGATCGCCATCTGGTCGGCAACGACCCATTCGCGGTAGATCTTGTTGGCGTAGATCATGCAGTCGGCGACGGTGCGCGAGGCGTATCGCCGCCCGGTCGCCGGGCCGTAATGCCCGTTCTGGCTGTGGCGGCCGGAACCGGTGACGAGATGCGAGGTGTAGAACCCCTCGCGGTCGTCGCCGCTCCAGATCACCTGGGTAGCCATGCCGCGGCGTTCGGGCAGGCTGACGAGCCGCTGGATGGTGTCGCGCACCACGTCCTCGCGGTTGTACATCGTTCCCATCGTGCCGTAGAGCACGCAATTATGGGTGTAATGGGTATAGATCAGCCCGACGTCGCGCTCGTCCCAGATCTTGTGGGTGCAGCGCACGATATAGTCGACGATATCGGTGTAACAATCGTCGAAGCCCTGCATCGACTGGGCGCGCGGGCGGTTTTCCGGCACAAGATCCGTGAAGTCGAGGCGCTCGCTCTGCAGGACGTCGTCCCCGCCCGGCCGCGACCGGGATTTCGAGGCGGTTTCCGTCGGTGCGGCGGAGGCGGACGTCTCGTCCTGCTTGGCCATGCTTGCTATCCCTGATGTATCGTATCGGTTCGATCGATCCCGGTATTTTTCGGATCATGGCACACCTGCATACGTATTCAAGCTGAATCTTCACACATATGCGCATGTTCTGTTCAACCCGCTGAAATACCGGTATAAATCCCGACGCCATTCGAAAGGGATCTCCGTATCGGCCGATCCGACCATGCGAACCCATCGCGCTATTGCATACGAATTCAACGCGAAGCATGCTGCGATATGGCAGCTGGAATTCGTTCGCCTACTGGTATCGATATGGCAAAGGGACCGTTCCGGCCGTTTCCGGATGGTTTCCACGAGGAAAAGAAGATGCACATGTCCTTCGAGTATGGATGCGCCGATCGGACCGGCTACGCAGCCTCCACCGATATCGACGGCACCGACCACCCATGACGGACGAACGGAAAGGCGGCCGGGAAGCGTTCATCGAGACGCTCGCCGCAAACGGCATCACGATACCGCGCGACGATCTGGAGGCGGCATGGCACGAGGCGAAACGACTTCGTGATCATGCGCGACGCGTTCGCCGCTACGTGGAGCACGAGGATGGATGAGGTGCTCGACCGTTCGATCGCCGATCAGGCGGCGATGCTCCGGGCCGGCGAAATCGGGTGCGTCGAACTGATGCAGGCGACCCTTGCCCGGATCGCCAAGCGGGACCCCGACCTCGACGCTTTCGTCCATCTCGATACGCAGGCCGCGCTGAGCGCGGCCGGCTGCGCGCAGCGCACGCTCCACGCCGACGAACCGACGCCTCCACTTACGGGCATTCCCTTCGCCGTGAAGGATCTCTTCGACGTCGCAGGGCAACCGGGCTTTTGCGGATCGCACGCCATCGACCCGGCAATCGCGAAGGCGGACGCCGAAACCATCGGTCGTCTGCGTGCAGCCGGTGCCATCCCGATCGGCAAGGTCGCGACCTACGAGTTCGCGCTGACCGGACCGGCCTTCGACCAGCCCTATCCGCCGGCGCGCAATCCGTGGAATACGAGCCATATCACCGGCGGCTCGTCCTCGGGCTCGGCGGCCGCCGTCGCCGGCGGCCTCGTGCGCTTCGCGATCGGCACCGACACCGGCGGATCGGTGCGAAGCCCCGCTTCCTATTGCGGCGTCGTCGGCCTCAAACCCTCGCGCGGGCGGATTTCGTCGAGGGGGGTGTTCCCACTCGCTGGAAGCCTCGACACGCCCGGCCCGATCGCAGCCTCCGTCGCCGAAGCGGCGATGATCCTCGATGCAATGGGCGAACCGGGACGGACCGACGGGGCGTCGAGCCTTCTTGGAACGAGCATCGGCGGGCTGCGCGTCGCCTTCGCGCGCGAATGGGTCGAAAGCGACCCCGCCACGGACGGAGCCCTCCTTCCGGCGCTCGACGACGCCGCCGGCACGCTTTCGCGCCTCGGCACGGCGATCGATCTCGTGTCCATGCCGGACTACGACCTGTTCGAGGCCGCAGGCAGCGTCATCCTCCAGCACGAAGCCTTCGCCTCGCATCGCGAGCGGTTGAAGACCCGCTTTGCCGACTATGGGCGGGCCGCGCGAGGCAACCTCCTGACCGGTGCGATCCTCGGCGAAGACGATCTCGAGGCTGCCCGCGAGGCCTCCGCCGGACTTGCCGCACGCGTCGATGCGCTCTTCGCGAAGGCGGACGTCCTGATCACCGCGACGACGCTCGGGCCGGCGCCCTGCTTCTCGGATTTCAAGGACGGCGCGGCATGGACGCCCATGCGCACCTTTCCCTTCAGCCTGACGGGCCACCCCGCGATCTCGCTTCCCTGCGGGTTCTCGCGCGGCATGCCGCTCGGGCTGCAGATCGTGGCACCGCACGGTGCGGAAGCGCGCCTTTGCCAGGTCGCCCACGCCTTCGAGCGGGCGAGCGACCATGCGCTCGTCGGTCCGTACGAGTCCGGCCTCCTCGCCTGAGGCCGGAACCGGTCCTCAGCTCTGCAGCCGGTCGAGGCGGAGTTGCGCGGCACGGCGATGGCCTTCGAGGCCTTCGCTGGCTGCCTGCCTGGCCGCGGGCGGTGCGACGGCATGCACCCCCTCCTCGCTCAGCCACTGATGCGTGACCGTCTTGATGTAGGTGCCGACCCAGAGGCCGCCCGTATAGCGCCCCGCGCCCATCGTCGGCAGGGTGTGGTTGGTGCCCGAGCACTTGTCCGAATAGACGACGCTCGACATCTCGCCGACGAAGAGCGAGCCGTAATGGCGAAGCCGGCGGGCGAGCGCCTTCGAATCCAGCGTGTGGACCTGGAGGTGTTCGGCCGCGACGATGTCCGAATAGGCGATCATGGTCGCTTCGTCGGGCACGATGGCGATCTCGCCGTAGTCGCGCCAAGCCTGACCCGCCGTCTCGGCGGTCGAAAGCGTGGCGAGTTGCCGGTCGATCTCCTTTTCCACCGCCTCGGCGAGCGGACGATGGGTGGTGATCAGCCCGACCCGCGTGCGCGTATCGTGCTCGGCCTGCGCGAGCAGGTCGGTCGCGATCATTTCCGCGTCGCCGGTGTCGTCGGCAAGCACGAAGATCTCCGATGGACCGGCGAGCTGGTCGATGCCGACGGGGCCGAAGACCTGCCGCTTGGCCTCGTTCACGAAGGCGTTGCCCGGCCCGACGATCTTGTCGACGGCCGGCACGCTCTGCGTACCGTGGGCCATGGCGGCGATCGCCTGCGCGCCGCCGATGCGGAAGATGCGATCGGCGCCGGAGAGATGGCAGCCGGCGACCATCGCCTCGTGCGCGTTCGGCGGCAGGCAGGCGACGACCTCGCCGACGCCTGCGACCTTCGCCGGCACGATGGTCATGATCGGCGCCGACAACAGCGGATAACGCCCGCCCGGCACGTAGCACCCGACGCGTTCGAGCGGAATGTTGCGATGCCCGAGATGCACGCCCGGCCGGATCTCCACCTCGATTTCCGACATGGAGCCGAGCTGCGCCCTGGCGAACGCGCGCACGTTTTCGATCGCGAACTCGGTATCGGCCCGCGTCTGCGGATCGAGCCGGTCGAGGGCAGCGTGGCGTTCCTCGTCGTTCACCTCGAGACGCTCGAGCTCGGACTTGTCGAAGCGCGCGGCATAGTCTCGAACCGCCGGATCCCCTTCCCTCGCGACGCGCGCGACGATCTCGCCGACCGTCGCTTCGATCGCCGCCGTATCGGAATCGGCATCGCGCCCGGGCGCTTTGAGGAATTCGAGGGCTTCAGGCAGAGGCAGTCGGGAATGAGCCATCATGATTATCCGCGTTGAACGACGATCATGCCAATATTGCATACGGATGCAAAATCGACAACGCGTTCCGGTCGTGGATCTTTACCGACCGGCCCCGCATGCAGCGGAACGCGGTGCAGGCAGACGGATGCAGTCGAGGATTCGTCTTGGGCCATAAATCCTCGATCGCTTCCGTCGGCTACTTGAAGCCGGCCTCGCTTCGTCGGCTTTCGTTCTCGGGCCCGGTCAGCATGGAGACGAGCCTTTCGGCCTCGCGCATCGCTTCGCTCCGCGTACAGACCGCCGCCGTATAGGTCGTTTTCAGGTCGCAGCCTTCGGGCAGTTCATCGACGTATCGCACGCCCTCGGTATTGAGGATTTCGGTGACCTGCGTGCAGCCGATCGAACGCGCGTCGCCTTCCGCCGCCATGGCGGCCATCGCGTGCTGACCGCTCGGATGAAGCTCCAGCCGGTCGGCAACCTCCCCGTCGATCCCGAGCTTCGACAGAACCCCGGCGAAGTGAATGCCGGCGGTCGCCTTCTCCGGGTCCGGAAAATAGATGGCGGAAGCGGCGAGCAGGGCCGTGCGAAGCGCGTCCGGCGTCGAGACGTCGACGCTTTCGGCGCCGTCGCGCACCGCGATCGACGTTGCCACGCTGCCGACGTCCTGCACGCTTTGCGAACGGACGACACCGTCGGCGGCGAACTGGTCGATGATCTTGCGCGTCAGCACCAGCACGTCGACATGCTCTCCCTTTTCAACCCGATCGCGCATGATCCCCACAGGGCCGAACTCGCCGGTGATGCCCATGCCGGTCTCGGCGAGAAAGTCGGGCTCTATTGTGGAGACGAGGCCGTTCGCCGCGCCACCGCTCAACAGTCTGATCGTCATCGAGGCTCTCCATTGCCGTCGCGGCGGCGGGCCTGTCGGACCCACCTCCACGATTTCTATTCGCTGATGGCCGCGATCAGCGCGTCACGCGTGAGCGGCAGATGATTGACCGGTACGCCGATGGCGTCGCGCACGGCGTTGCCGATCGCGGCGGCGGTCGGTCCCTGGGCCGCTTCGGCACAGCCGAGCGGCGGCTCGTCCTTGCGATCGATGAGCCGCACCTGGATTGCCGGCACCTCGGAAAAGGTGAGGATCGGATAGTCGGACCAGTTTTCGGTCGTGACCCGGCCGTCTTCCAGTGTCAGCGCTTCCTTGAGCGTCCAGCTGATCGACTGGACGATGCCGCCCTCGGTCTGGTTCGTCATGCCGTCCGGATTGATGATCTCGCCGGCGTCGAGTGCCGCGAAGACGTCGGTGACGCGAACGGCCTCGTCCACCTCGACGCGAACGACGACGGCGCAGTAGGCGGCGCGGTTCTTGTAGCGCGCGTAGCCGAGCCCCCAGCCCGTGCCGTCCTCCCGCTCTCGCCCGAACGGCTCGCCTGCTTCCGCGACGGCTCCCTCGATGACCGCAACCGCCCGCGGGTCTTCGAGATGGTTCAGCCGGAACGAGACCGGATCGACGTCCCTGTCGCGCGCGATCGCGTCCATCAGCGTCTCGATGGCGTAGACATTGGTGAACGCACCGAGGCTGCGCAGCGACGAGGTGCGATACGGCAGGTCGTGCACGATGCGCTTGCTCGCGCGAAGATTGGCGATCGCGTAGCCCGGCACCGCGTTGCGGTCGGCGCCGCCGCCGCTCGAAAGCGGCACGTCCTTCGAGCGCGGGAACGGGAAGGGTTTTTCGAGACAGGCGGCCGCACGCAGGTTCGGCGCGCCGTTGCGCCCCGGGCGGTTGCCGTGCGGTGCACTGTTGACGGCGACCGACATGCCGGCGATGCGGCCGGTCTCGTCGAGGAAGGCACTCGCGCGGGTCGTCATCGCCGGACCGAGCGGGGCATACCGGAACTCGTCGGCACGGCTCCAGACGACCTTGACCGGACGCCCCTCCACGGCGCGCGCCATCAGGGCCGCATCCAGCGCCGCGTCGTCGGCGCCGTTGTGTCCGTAGCAGCCGGCCCCCGGCCAGTGGCGCACATCGATGCGTTCACCCGGCATCCCGAAGACCATGGCCAGCGCGTCGCGCAAGGGGTAGACGCCCTGGCTCTGCGTGAACAGCGACAGCCGGCCATCCTGCCATTGCGCCACCGCCGCCGACGGCCCGATCGAGGCATGGCTGAGATAGGGACGCGAGACGGTGACCTCGTACGAGGATTGCCCCTCGTGGCCCTCCAACGTTCCGGCTTCGTGCACGACTTCGTCGCTTTCCTGCGACCCGGCGATCGCCGCGACCGGATCGGCCGGCGCCGACGGCTCGTCGGACCATGTCGCGTGATTGGTCGCCCAGAGTGCCGCGCGGATCGCCGCGTATTCGCTGTCCGCGACGACGCCGACAAAGGAACCGTCCCTTGTCGCGGCGACGACGCCCGGGCGCGTACGCAAGGCATCGAGGTCCAGATCGAGAAGCCGGGCGCCGACGCTCGGTGGGTGAACCGGACGACCATGCAGAAGATTGTCGGGCGAAAGATCGTGCACGAACGGCGTGCCGGTTATGCGTTCCGGCAGATCGATGCGGGCGAGCGGCTTGCCGACCAGGGCACGCTGGTCGGGCCTCTTGGGGTCCGACCACTGAGCCACGGCAACGGATAGATCGATGCTTGCGGCCATCGACCAGAGGTCGAGGGAGGTCGGCGCTCCGTCGCGAAGGATACGGCCTTCGGTCAGCGCCAGCCGCTCGCTCCCGCACTGGAGAAGCTTGGCCGCCTCGGCAATTGCGAGATGGCGTGCGGCGGAGGCGGCGTGGCGCACCGCCATGCCGCCCTGATGAACCGAAAGACTTCCCGACGTGAAGCCCTCGTTCGGGGTTCGCGTGGTGTCGCCACTGACGATCCTGATCATCGCGAGCGGAACGTCGAGTTCCTCGGCCGCGATCTGGGCGATGGCCGTGAGATTGCCCTGGCCGAGTTCCACACGGCCGGTGCGCACCTCCACCAGTGCGTCGTCGAAGGCGATCCAGTCGGAAACGAGCGGTGCGTCGCTCAGCGGCGTCGGCAATGTCATACCGTCTCCTCCCCCTGCATGCGCTGCACCGCACGTTCGATCGCGTTCAGGATCCGCACATGCGCGCCGCAGCGGCACAGATTGCCGTCGAGAGCGGCGGCGATGCTCGCCCGGTTCGCCGACGGTGTGGACCGCAGGTGGGCGACCGCCGCCATCACGATACCGGGCAGGCAATAGCCGCATTGGGCCGCTTGCCCGGCGATCAGTTCCTCGACCACGGGATGCACTTCGCCGGCCCGAGAAACCCCCTCGACCGTCTCGACCTCGCGACCGGCCAGGGTCTCGAGCGGCGTGATGCAGGAGAATGTCGCCTCCCCGTCGACGAGAACGGTGCAGGCGCCGCACATGCCGACGCCGCATCCAAACCGCGTGGCCTTCAGCCCGCACTCGTTTCGCAGGACGTACAGGAACGGCGTCTCGCCATCCGCATCCACGGCGGTTTCACGACCGTTGATCGTCAGCGTGACGGGTTCGCTTCGTTCTGCCATGCCCTTTCCTCCTCGGCCTTTTCCGGTCTGCGTCACCGCATCAGAAAGGATGCGGTGAGCACCACGCCCAGCGTCGTGACGGCCCAGCGCAGCGGTGTTTCGGGAATGCGTCGCAGGAGCCAGCCGCTGACCGCTCCGCCTGCGAGCCCTCCGACCAGGACGCTCAGCGCGGCGAACCAGTGCACCAGCCCGGAAAACGCCAGCGGAATGACCGCCGTGGTGTTGATGCACGTCGCAAACAGGTTCTTGCTCGCGTTGGCATGATGCAGATCGCGCGACGAGGCGATCGAGAAGATCGCCAGAAGAATGAAACCCATGCCGGCGCCGAAATACCCGCCATAAATGCCGGTCAGGAAAAGAAGGCCGATCGACGCCGTCTGCAGCGTCTCGCGCCGGAACAGGCGCTGAAGCAGCACGGAAAGCTGTTTGCCGGCAAGGATCGCGCCGACCGCGATGCAAAGCAAAACCGGGATCACGGCCAGAAACGTGCCCTCGCTCGAGACGATGAGCGCACAGCTGCCGACCAGCGCGCCGAGGACGGCCAGCGGCAATTGGATACGGAACGACGCCGCGTATGCCGCAAGCTCCCGGCGGTAGCTCCAAACCACAGGAAGCTGCGCGGGCCACAGGGCGACCGTTCCGGTGGCATTGGCGGCAACCGGCGGCATGCCCGAAGCAAGGAGCAGCGGAAAGACGAAAAGCTTCGCGCCACCTGCGGCCGAATTGACGATGCCGCCGATGAAGCCTGCCGCAAGGTAGAGCGCCACGTACTCCATCAGCCGTCCCGCCTTCCGGCTCCGCCGACGGAAAGATTGCGCGCGGTAAGCTCGAAATGCTCGCGGATCAGCGTGCAGGCGCGCTCGGTTTGCCGGGCGATCACGGCCTCGAAGATTTCCTGATGTTCCGCGCCGAGCCGACGCTCTTCACGCACGCGACTTACCGAAGCGCGACGATAGCGTTCGCACATGTCCTGAAGTCCGGCCCGGATATGCAGCAGCCAGTCCGATCCGCAGGCCGCGACGAGGGCGGTGTGGAAATCGACGTTCGCCTTCTCCCAGGAATCGGGCACGCCGTCGGACCCGGCCGCGACCGCGGCGTCCTCCTTCTTCATGATGTGGCTCGCCGCGACGACCCCGGCTTCCCATGCGTCGTCGCCGTTTTCGATCGAGCGACGCAGGGCCGCGAGTTCGACGTCGGTCCGCGCGACGTTGAGATCGGTGAACTCGCCGTAATCCAAGGGCGCGACCGTGAAACCCCGATTGCCCTCCGCGATCACCAGCCGCTCCGAGCTCAGGCGCTGCAGGGCCTCGCGGATCGGCGTCGGGCCGATCGCGTAGATCTGCTTCAGCCGCTCGATGCGCAGGCGCTCGCCCGGCGCACGCACGCCACGGATGATGTCGTCGCGCAGGGAGCGGAAGGCCGCCTGCGTCAGGGTCTCGCCCTCGTCCACCGTGATCCGCCGCGCCACCTGGAGCGTCTCTACACTTCCTGCCACGTCGAAGCCCGCCTCCGTCACCATCATCATCGTCAGCCACCAATAACAGAGGAAAGAGCGTTTGACAGCTACGTTTCGATATGGTTTGCTATTTTATCGATAAAAATTTGGGTTGTCGACAATATGAAGCTTGGTACGGTAAGCGCTGAAGGCAGGGTTCTCGCTGGGTTCGCGGATGGCGAGGAGTTCGTTGTGTGCGCGGAGGGCACGGACGCTTCGAATGCCGTTCGTCGCGTCGTGGAAGGCGCCATCCCGCTCGACGACTGGCGGCAGGCCGCCTCAAGTGCGCAACGCCTTCGCATCGACGCCGTTCGGCTTCTGGCGCCCATTCCCGAACCGCGCCGCGACATCTTCTGCGTCGGCAAGAACTACCATGCTCACGCCGCGGAATTTCATTCGAGCGGGTTCGACTCCACCAGCAAGGAAGAACTGCCGCAGGCGCCGATCATCTTTACCAAGGCGACGACCAGCGTGGTCGGCCCGGATGCCCCGGTGAACGGATCCCTGGATCCGACGGGTTCCGTCGACTACGAGGGCGAACTCGGCGTGGTCATCGGTAACCGTGCGTCGCGCGTGTCGAAGGCCGAGGCCTTCGATCATGTCTTCGGCTATGTCGTGCTCAACGACGTGACGTCGCGCGAACTCCAGCGCCGCCATAGCCAGTGGATCATCGGCAAGGGCATCGACACCTTCTGCCCGATGGGTCCCTGGATCGTGACGGCCGACGAGGTCGAGGACGTCGCCGCGCTCGAGCTTTCGACGACCATCAATGGCGAGGTTCGTCAGAAGGCGCGTGTCGCGGATCTGATCTTCGACATTCCGACACTCATCGAAACGCTTTCGGCGACGATGACGCTGCTCCCCGGCGACATTATCGCCACGGGCACGCCGGAAGGCGTCGGGATCGGTTTCAAGCCGCCGCGCTATCTCGCCAAGGGCGACCGCATGAGCGTGTCGATCTCCGGTCTCGGAACGCTCGAAAACACCATCGAATGACGGGTCGCGCGGGAGGAGGAGCGACGATCGGAACCGCGACGCACAAGGTCGCCGATCGTCCGGCCTAACCTTCCACGATCCATATGTTTCAAACACATCGGGAGGAGAAAGCATGTCCATGAAACACACGGCGAAACTGGTCGTCGCGGCCGCAGGCCTTGCCTTCGTCGCCACGTCGGCCTTTGCGGACGAGGTGACGCTGAACGCGCAGACCGCGCTGCCCACCCAGCACGCGCTTTCGCAAAGCTTCATCCAGAACTTCGTTCAGCCGCTGAACAAGGACGAGGCTGACGGCGTCAAGATCCGGCTGCTCGGCGGACCGGAGGTCAACCCGGCCGATCGCGCTCCGCAGGCGCTTCAGCGCGGCGTCATCGACATGCTCTTCATCCCCGCCGCGTATCTCGCCGGTCTGGTACCGCAGGCGCAGGCGATGATGCTGCAGAACGTCGGCGTCGACAAACTCCACAAGGACGGCGCCTTCGACTATTACGGGAAGATCTTCCAGGATCGTCTCGGCGCCCATCTGCTCGCCTGGTCCGAGACCGGCCCGAATTCCGGCTATTACCTCTACACCACCAAGAAGCCGAAGATGAAGGATGGCGTGGTCGACCTGTCGGGCCTGTCACTGCGCACGACCGGCGCCTACCGTCCCATGCAGAACGCCCTGAACGCCACGACCGTCCAGATCGCTTCCGGCGACGTGCCGACCGGGCTCGACCGCGGCGTCATCGAAGGTTTCGGTTGGCCGACCGTCGGCCTCGCCTCGATCGGACTGGCCAATCGCGTCGACTACCGGATCGAGCCGGCCTTCTACAGCCTGGCCGACGTGGTTCTCGTCTCGCAGCGCAAATGGGATCGGCTTTCCGATCAGGCCAAGACGACCCTTCAGAAGATGGCGAGCAAATACGAACAGACGTCGATCGAGCAGATCACGCGCCAGAACAAGCGCGACATCGAGGCTGCGAACAAGGCCGGCGTGAAGGCCATCACGATGAAGGGCGACGCCGCGTCGAAATACCTCTCGATCGCGTCGGAAGCCATGTGGAATCGTGTCGGCCAGAACGTCGACAAGGACGAACTCTCCAAGCTTCGCAACATGCTCTATCAGCAGCCGCAGCAATAGGGTCCACGGTTTCGTATCGGGCACAGATGGAGCTTGGCGGCGATGTTGAAGACCGTCGGACGAATTTATGACGGTATCGTCTTCGGTGCGGTCTTCCTTTCGGGAAGCCTGATCGCGGTCGGTATTCTCTTGGTCGCTGCGGACGTGACGGTGCGCTTCTTCGGCTACCCGTCGCTCGGCTTCACCGTCGCCTTCGTCGAGTACATCCTCTTGTACTTCGTCCTGCTCGCGGCTCCCTATCTGGTCCGCGAGCGGGGCCACGTCCTGACGGAGATGGTCTATGCCCGTCTTCCCCGGCGTGCCCAGCGCGTCATGGAAATCTTCGTCTATCTCGTCTGCATCACCGTCTCGTTGATCTTCGCCTATGTCGGCGCGGATCTCCTCATCGAGGCTCTCGAGTACGGCTATGTCGACGAGCGTTCGATCGATATCCCGTACTGGTGCCTCTACCTCTTCTATCCGCCCTGCTTCCTGATGATCGCGATCGAGTTCGCGCGCTTCCTGTTCGGTGTCGGATCCCTGTACGACAAAGTCGACAATCCGGAGGCGATGTAACGATGGAGTGGTATTACGCGCTCACCCTGCTCGTCGGCATGGTCATCTTTCTCATGGCCTGTGCCGTTCCCGTCGGCTTCGCCTTTATGGCAACCAACCTCATCGGCGGCCTCGTCTTCATCGGCGGAACCAGCGCCTTCCTGCAGGTGGTCGACAACTCGTCCGCGCTGATCACGCGCTTTCAGCTCGCCCCGGTGCCCTTCTTCATCTTCATGGGCTCGCTCTTCTTCTATTCGGGCCTCGCCATTCGCGTGTTCGACACGCTCGACAAGTTTCTGGGCCGCATTCCCGGCCGGCTTTGCTACCTCACGGTCGCCGGCGGCACCATCTTCTCGACGCTGACCGGTTCGAGCATGGCCAACACGGCGATGCTGGGCTCGCTGATGGTTCCTGAAATGCAGCGCCGCGGCTACCACTGGCGCATGTCGCTCGGCCCCATACTCGGCACGGGCGGGCTCGCCATGATCATCCCGCCTTCCACGCTCGGCGTGCTCCTGGCCTCGCTGGCCGGCATCGACGTCGGCCGGTTCCTGATCGCCGGCATCGTACCCGGCCTGCTCCTCGCCGTTCTCTTCACGCTTCTCATCACCGCGCAGATCCGGCTCAATCCGGATGCGACGCCGAACTACGTGGTCGAGCCGGTTTCCTTCTCGACCGCCATGAAGCTCGCGGTGATCAATATCCTGCCGATGTCCTTCGTCGTCTTCATGGTCATCGGCCTGATCATTCTCGGGATCGCGACGCCCACCGAATCGGCTGCCTTCGGCGTGCTCGGCGTCCTGATCCTGACATTCGCCTTCCGCCTGTTCTCCTTCGACGTCATGAAGAAATCGATGCTGTCCACCATCAAGGTCGGCGGCATGGTCTTCTTCATCATCCTGAATTCGAGCATCTTCAGCCAGTTGCTCGCCTATTCCGGCGCCAGCGCGGGCATGTTGCAGTTCACGACGTCGCTCGGGGCCTCTCCGACGTCCGTGCTGATCCTGATCTTCCTGTGCCTCCTGATACTGGGCATGTTCATGGATCCGGTATCGATCATGCTGATCACGATCCCGATCTTCTTTCCCCTCATACATGCGCTCGGCATCAACCCGATCTGGTTCGGCATCTTCATGCTCATCGCGCTGGAAATGAGCCAGACGACACCGCCATTCGGCCTTCTCCTGTTCGTCATGCTGGGCGTCGCACCGCCCGGTATCACACTGAAGAAAGTGGCATCGGCAGCGGCCCCCTTCCTCGCCTGCGATCTCGTCCTCATCGGGATCATGGCGCTCGTCCCCGGCATCGTGCTCTATCTGCCTGGGCTCATGTAAACCTCGGTTCGCGAGTATCTTCGCCGCAAGCGCATTGCACGGACCCTCCTGTTACTGGGGAGGTCGCGTTCGCATGCCGCCTTCCCTACGACCCGCAAAGGGCTGCCGACCCGCGCCTTACGCGATCCTGACGCGCCTGGCACAGGCGACGGCGGGTGCGAGCGAAAGCAGGAGGGGGACTGCCCAGAAGCGGCCGTAGATATGCGGAACGGCGGTGATGAGCACGGCGTAAACTGCCAGTGTCGTCCCCCCGCACAGGGCAGCGAGCGTTCCTCCAGCGCTGAGTGCAGCGTTGATGACCACGAGGATCGCGCCGAATAGAAGTGCGATGAAGCCGACCAGCGCGGCGAGACCGCCTTCATCGAGGATCAGAAGGTAGAAGTTGTGCACTGGAGCCTTGTACCGGCTGATGACCCGGTACTGATCCGCACCGTAGCCGATGATCGTCGCGTTGCCGGCCAGACCCACGGCTTCCCTGATGAGCTGCATCCGCCCATCGAACGTGCCGGCATTCTGAAGGTCGCCCGTTTCAAGCCCGACGAGGACGCGCGTTCGAAAGGCTCCCGGCAGCATCGAAGAGACATTGGGCACGCTGGCCATGCCAAACAGCAGGCACGCGGCCGTCGCGACGATGATCAGCCGCTTGAGGCTCACGGATGCGGCGATCACGAGCACCAGACCGAAAGCGGCGGTGTAGAGAGCCGTATTCGAGCCGGTCAGCATGATGCCGTAGGTGAAGAGACCCAACAGCACGACCGAGACGATCGGCTTCACCGACCCGGCCAATGTCAGGCTCAGCAGCATCGGGACCGTCAGGGAAATGAGAGCCCCGCATTCGTTTTCGCGTTCCACGAGACCACGCAATCGGCCGTTGCCACTGACGAAATGGGTATCGTGCTCGTAAAGGACATCGACGACGAGGATGCCGTGAAGCACGAGCACCGAGATCGCCGCGATGAAGACGAGCATGAGCCGGCGGGTTTCGTCCCAAGGCCGATTGAGAAAAACCATCGGCAGCAGCAGGTAGCTGAAGAGGTACTGCATGATCAGGATCAGCGCTCGCCCGGTGGACCCTGCGAAAACGCTGCTCGTCATCAGCATGCCCACCATGAGAAGCAGTCCGCCGGTCCACAGGACGGTGCTCGAACCGAATGGAGCGACACGGACACGGCCGTTGAGAAGCATGACGCCGATGCACAGGCACGCGAACAGATCGCCGGCTGTGAAATAGAACAGCGGCAGCCTCAAGACATTCATCGGCGAGAGAAAGACGGCGCAGCAAGCAAGGAAGAATTCCAGCCGGGAGCCGACCGGCGCCTTCCCGGTCGTCATCGGCGTTGGAACGCAGGCGAGCCCACATGCTCGCTGCGAGCGCGGAGCGTGTCTTGCTTCGGCGCAAGCGACAGAACGAGGCGCTCGATTTCCGAGCCCTCGCCGATCCGGGCACGGAGTTCGAACCGGCCGCGGGGGTCCAGTTCGAACATGGTGCCGTCATGGTCGCGGCTTCCCGACCTGATGATGAGCACCAGCGCTCCCGGCCCGCGGCAGTAAGCCCGGATATTCGCCAGCGCCAGTTCGATCTGTCTGTCCGAAAAGTATCCCCGGTTCAGCACGTTGGCCGCGCGGATGAAGTCGAAGCGTCCGGTAAGGAATGTCGTTGGAACGAAGATATCGTTCTCGACGAGCGTAATGCCGTGGCTGGCGAGGGACCGCGTCTCCATTCGGACCGGTACGCTTCTCCCCGCTTCTATCTTTCCCCTCAGGTATGGCTGCAGCCGCGTGCGAGCGAGTTGGCGGGGAAGGCACATGAGGCTGACATAGTCGAGCCGTCGAACCCAGGCCCGTACCGCCCTGCCGGCCAGATCGTATTGAAGCGGCCACCCTTCGCCGTCTGCCAGCACGCGGATATGGGGCCCCAGCGCGACCAGATGCGCCTCGACGAAAAGGTCGGTTGCCGTAATCTTCGCGTCCACCTTCTCGCCAGACAGAAAGTCCGCCAGTTCCACGGTCGTCACGCCGGTGGAGGCACCGATGTCGAGCACCTCGCGAATGTTTCCGGCATGCGCGCGCAGCAACTGCGCCATTCGTCCATCGAGGCTCGCGAACCTCGACGCGCGGGTGAACTTGAAAGTGCCGTTGCGCATCTTCAGCGAGGAGAAGAAGTCGCATTCCCTCGCGAGATCGAAGCTTTCGGCGTCCGCGTAGAACTGGTTCGCAGTCAGTCTGCGCACGTCTCGCCTCCTCGCCGACCCCTTCCCGCCCGGCGGTCCTGCCTTGACCGACGCATCGACGGATACCGCTCGCAGGCCCGCGACCGCATCATTGCGGCCGCACGAACAGTTGAGCCGTCCCGTAGCGATCCGTGAAGTCGACGGAAGGGTCCTGAACGTAGCCGTGACGGACGGCATAGTCGCGCAGCGGTCGCTCGAGAACGGGATCGAAGCCTAGCAACAACGCCGCCGGCGGGTCCTTTTCGAACAGGGAGCCGACGGTGGCAGGGGACGTCGTCCGATAATATCGGATCATCCCCGGATCGACGAATTCCGCCGAACGATAGATGAAGGGACCGGTTGCCAGTTCCATATAGACGGGAAGGCTCGCCTCGAGCGGATAGATGGGCGCAAGCGTCGCGATCTTCCCGCTCAGACCGTGTTCGGACAGGGCCTGCCGAATGGCAATGCCGTGCCGATGAACCTTCGTTACCGTCCATTTGTCCGGATGAAGGGTCAATGGCAGAAATTCGGCAAACCGCGGCACTGCGCAGACGACGACGACGACGGTTGCGGCAACCAGCACACCCAACCCCTGACGGCGCTCGAAGGGCGCAAGAGCGGAAAAGGCCAGCGCGAGCGCAAGCGGCAAGCTGACGAGTGCGAGGGCATAATACTGTGGGAAGCCGGGTGTCGGCAGAAAGCCGACTGCCATGGCGAGTACCGTGCTCGCGGCAAGCACCATGCTCGCGGCCGACGCGCGGGGCAACCTCGAAAAGGTCCGGTCGAACTGGCGCTGGACGAAAACGAGGGCCAGAACGGCGGCGATGGCGACCGGCACCGCACCACTGAACCAGACGCTCCAGGCAAGCCTGATCTTGGCGAGCGCGGACAAGGCAACGCCGCCACCTTCCTGGCCGTGCGCCGTCCAATAACCGATATGCGCCCCGGTGTGGTACCCGAGCACATGCGCCAGGAAGAGCTTCGGTTCGGCGATGAGATAGACGAGGATCGGAATGGCGCCGACGATGCCCCCGACAAGAAGCGGTGCCACGACCATGCGAAGACGCTGGCGCGCCGGCAACGTTTTCGGCACCAGGAACGCGGCGATGCCGACGGCGGGAACGAAGGCGACCGCGCTGATCTTGAAGCAGACGGCAAGCGCAAGGGATACGCCCGCGACGAATAGGACGAGGGGTCGAACCCGTCCCCGACATGCTCCGTGGATGAACAGACCCGTGCCGATCAAGGCAAACGGCAACGGCAACAGGTTGTTCGTCGCCGCCATCCCGGTCTGGTTCAGGAACAGCTCGTTCGCGCAGGTCAGGACGACTGCGCAAAAGGCGAAGAGCCAGTTCCGCACGAGAAGGTAGCTGACGAGGCAGATCCCCCCTGCCAGAGCAATCCAGACGAAAAGAACGCCGAGACGGGCGCTCAACAGCAGATCGTGCGTGCCGAACAGATGTCTGACGGCGTAGAACCACCAGGCCGAGCCGGGCACCTGATTGTAGAAGAAGTCGCGATAAAGCGCATGGTGATCGAGAAGGTCGACCGGCGGCACGTAAAGTTGCTCGTCCTGGCGCAGTTCGAAGTTCATCAGGCGGACGAACACGAATACGCCCAGCAACGCCGAAGCGACCGGGATGGCCCATGCTGCCCGATCGAATGTCAGACCGGCCGTGCGCTTCAACGTCTGGTACAATGCACAGCCCCCTCAAGTCTGCCTGAACCTTACTCGTGAGGAAGACAGAACTATTCACGCGTCCGGTGGGGACAAAGACGGGCTTTACCTGACCGTCGAAGGGCTTCGTCCCCGTTACGAACGCTGAAATCCGCCTCTACGATCATCGAGGCCGGAATGCGCTCGTCGCCTCGTTTGTCGACGGGTCGCGAGAGAGCGTCGATGTTCTCGCAAGAGCCATTCCGCCGGTACCGACCAAGCTGGCCGGGCAACACGTCGCGATATCAGGGACTCGGCCGAGGAGGATACGGAATGAAAGTCGTGCTGCTCGCTGGCGGCCTCGGATCGAGACTTTCCGAGGAAACCGTGCGCATTCCCAAGCCGATGGTCGAGGTCGGCGACCGCCCGATCATGATGCACGTGATGGACATCTACAGCCATTGGGGCATGCAGGATTTCATCGTCGCCGGCGGCTACAAATGCATGCAGATCAAGAAATACTTTCAAAGCCTGCATCTCTCGACGGCCGACTTCACCGTCGCACTGAGCGACGGGGCGCTGACGCTGCGGCAGAACAAGCCGCTCGACTGGAACGTCTCGGTCGTGGACACCGGCCTCGCGACGATGACGGGCGGACGGCTGCTCGCGCTTCGCGACTGGCTCGGTCGCGACACGTTCATGGTCACCTACTCGGACGGCGTCGGCAACATCGATATCGAAGCCCTTCTCGCGTTCCACCGCTCACACGGCCGCCTGGCGACGGTTACCGCCGTGCAGCCGCCGGCACGCTTCGGCAATCTGGAGATCGAAGGCAACAGGGTCGTCGAGTTCACGGAAAAGGTGCGGAAGAACGAAACCTGGATCAACGGCGGCTTCTTCGTCTTCGAGCCCGGCGTCATCGACTACATCGACGATCTCTCGCAGCCGCTCGAGGCGGAACCGCTGGCAAGGCTCGCGCGCGACGGCCAGTTATGCGCCTACAAGCACGACGGCTTCTGGCATCCGATGGATACGGTCCGTGATCGCGATCATCTGAATGGCCTTTGCGAAGACGGCACGCCCCCGTGGCTCGTCTTCACACCGGAGACCCCGGTGGCCGTGCCTGCGACCGGCTCCATCCGCGCGAGGATATAGGTCGTGGGATACGGCGCGCACATCGACGATCTGCGAAGGCGTCTCGAAGGCAAGCGCGTTCTTCTCACCGGCAGTACCGGCTTCAAGGGCGGATGGATGGCGCTTTGGCTCGCAGAGCTCGGCGCACGGGTCGTCGGCATCGGCCTTCCGCCCGAAGATCGTTCGTTCATGAACGCCGTCGGACTCGCGCAGGTCGTCGACACGCGTATTGCCGACATACGAGATCGTCGCGACTTCGCGTCGGCCGTCGAAGGCGAGGATTTCGACATCCTCGTGCACATGGCGGCGCAATCGCTGGTGCGCAAATCCTATGCCGACCCGGTGGATACGTTTCAGACGAACGTCGTCGGGACGGCCGTCGTGCTTGAAGCGGCACGCAGAATGCCTTCGTTGCGCGCCATCGTCGTGGTGTCGAGCGACAAGTGCTACGACAATCGCGAGTGGGTCTGGCCCTACCGCGAGACGGACCCGATGGGCGGGCACGACCCGTACAGCGCGTCCAAGGGGTGCACGGAACTCATTGCGTCGGCCTACCGCAAGTCCTTCTTCCATGATCCGGACGGACCCCGGCTGGCGAGCGTGCGCGCCGGAAACGTCATCGGCGGCGGCGACTGGTCGCGCGACCGGATCGTACCCGACCTCGTCCGCTCGGCCGAAACCCGTGAACCCGCACGCATCCGCAATCCGCACAGCGTAAGGCCATGGCAGCACGTGCTCGAACCGCTTCGGGGCTACCTCATGCTCGCCGCCGCCCTCGTCGAAGAGGGACACCGATATGCCGGCGGCTGGAACTTCGGACCGGCGGTCGATGCGGACATCGATGTCGGAACGCTTGCCGAGCTCGTCCGACGATCGTGGCCGGGACAGGAACCAGGACCAGGACCAGGACCAGGACCGGAATATACCGCCGACCCGGTAAAGCACACGGTGCACGAGGCCAACATGCTTCGTCTCGACAGCACCAAGGCGCGCGTGGAACTGGGCTGGCAACCCGCCCTCGCCCTCGAACAGGCGGTCGACCTGACCGTCGGCTGGTATCACATGGCCCTGCAGCGGCCCGAGCGGATGCTCGATTTCACCCGGCAGCAGATCGGTCGGTACTGCGCCTGCTGCCAAGATCCAACGCACGAAGACGAGACGCTTACGGAAAGTCGGGCAATTACGGAGCTGGCAGCATGCGGGTGAACTACGGCGAGTGCGTCTATGGCGAAGCGGAGATCGAGGCCGTCGTGGAAACCATGCGCCGGTCGACCCAGATGGGTCGCGCCGTACGCACGATGGAGGAGCGTATCGCCGAGCTGTTCGCAAAGTCCCACGGCATCATGGTCAATTCGGGTTCGTCGGCGAACTATCTGGCGATCGAACTGCTCGGTCTTCCGGCAGGCTCGGAGATCGTCACGCCGGCACTGACATTCGCAACGACCGTCGCACCGATCGTCCGCTCCGGACTGGTGCCGGTCTTCGTCGATGTCGAGCCCGGCACCTACAACATCGACGTCGATGCCATCGAAGCGATGATCGGCCCGCGCACCCGGGCCATGATGGTACCTTCGCTGATCGGCAATCTTCCGGACTGGGATCGCATTCGGGCAATCGGCGAAGAACGGGGGCTGCTCGTCGTCGAGGACAGCGCCGACACCCTCGGTGCCACGCTCGACGACACGAGCACCGGCACCCGCTCGGCTATCAGCACGACCAGCTTCTACGGATCGCACGTCATCTCGGCCGCCGGAAACGGTGGCATGATCTGCGTCGACGACGACGCCATGGCCGAAAAGGCCAGGCTCCTGCGCTCTTGGGGCCGCACGTCCTCCCTCTTCACCGATGCCGAGAATATCGACGAGCGTCTCGGCATGACGCTCGACGGCACCGAGTACGATGCCAAATTCGTTTTCGAAGCGCTCGGCTACAATCTAGAACCCTCCGAAATCGGCGCCGCTTTCGGGCTCGTGCAGCTGGACAAACTCGAGGCGAATATCGCCGCCCGTCGTCGCAATTTCGATGCGCAGTACGCCTTCTTCGCGGACTACGAGGACATGTTCGTCCTACCGCGGGAGTTGCCGGGCGCGCGCACCGGATGGCTCGCGTTTCCCTTGACCATCCGAGCGGATGCACCGTTCACACGACGTCAGATGCAGACGTTTCTGGAACGACACGACATCCAGACGCGGCCGGTCTTCACAGGCAACATCCTGAGACAACCCGCCATGCGCGACGTCGTCTGCCGGAAGTCGCCGTCCGGCTATCCCGTTGCCGACAGCGTGATGCAGGGCGGAATACTCCTTGCCTGCCACCACGGCCTTCGCGGGAACCAGATCGATTACATGCACGAGGTCTTCAGCGATTTCGTCGCCAGATCGGTCCCGCAAAGCACGCGCGATGTTTCCCCGAAGTCAGCCTCGACCTCTTCAACCTCTGCAGGAATATGATCGTGACACGTCTCAGCCAATGCCGTGCCTGCCTGGCCCCCGACCCTCGACTTTTCCTAGCCATGGGAAACCACCCGCCGGCCAACGGCTTCGTACGACCGGAGGACATCG
Organism: Pararhizobium mangrovi; assembly: GCF_006516965.1. Classification (GTDB taxonomy): domain Bacteria; phylum Pseudomonadota; class Alphaproteobacteria; order Rhizobiales; family Rhizobiaceae; genus Pararhizobium_B; species Pararhizobium_B mangrovi. Next base: position 75,477 of record NZ_VHLH01000013.1, read on the forward strand.
AGAATAGTCAGCCGACCTACCCGCTCGATACGCAGATCTGCCTCGATTGCGGCCTCATCCAGGTTGCCGATCATGTACCCGAAGGCTTTTTCGAACACTATCTCTACGTGCCGTCCAGCGCCTCGACGATGCACGACCATTTTGCCGGCCTCGCCGACGTGCTGAACGCAGAGGCGGGTTCCGGCCTGATCGTCGATATCGGCTGCAACGACGGACTTCTGCTTTCGGCCTGCAACCGGCTTGGCGCCAGGACCGTCGGCGTCGACCCCGCGGAAAACCTGGCCGAGATTGCCCGCACGCGCAATGTCGAGGTTTCCGTCGGATATTTTACCGCCGGTTCGGCAGCCGACCTCGTGAAGCAGTATGGCCCTGCGAAGGTGATCGTGACGACGAACACCTTCAACCATATCGGCGACCTTCATGATTTCATGGCGGGTGTCTCGCGGTGGCTCGCGGACGACGGCGTGTTCGTCATAGAAGTGCCGCAGGCCAAGGAACTGATCGAGAAGAACGAATTCGACACGATCTATCACGAACACGTTTCGGAATTCAGCCTTCTCTCCCTCGCGCGCCTCGGAGAATTCTTCGACCTCGTCGTTACCGACGTTCATCGCATGCGTGTTCATGGCGGCTCCATGCGGGTCTTCCTGAAGCGCGCACCGGCAAGCGCCGCCCCCATCGTCGCCGAAATGCTCGAAGAGGAAGAGAAGGCCGGCATGCGGGACTTCGAAACCTATTCTGCCTTCGCCGAACGCGTGGAACGCATTCGCGACGATCTCCTGAAAATGCTGGCAGACCTCAAGGGCGAAAACTTGCGCATCGCCGGATACGGAGCACCTGCCAAAGGCAATACCCTTTTGAATTTTTTCGGAATCGGTGCAGAGACGCTCGATTATCTGGTCGACCGCAATCCGTTGAAGCAGGGCCTTCATTCGCCCGGAATGAAAATTCCCATCCGCTCGCCGGAAGCACTACGGCAGGACAGGCCGGACATACTCCTGGTGCTGGCATGGAACTTCTTCGACGAGATACGCGCGCAGGAAAGCGATTTCGCCGAGCAAGGAGGACTGTTCCTCGTGCCGCTCCCGGAACCGGTCCTCGTCGGGGCCGAGCGAATGCCGCATGCCGCCGTTTCCGCCTGAGAAACAGCGGATCATGGCCCGGCCGAACCCGCGTAGATATTCGAAAGAGTTCTCATGCCGCGTGTCCTGATCACCGGTGCCGCCGGATTTATCGGATCCCATCTGACGACGGCCTGTCTGGACGCAGGCTATGAAGTCCATGCCATCGTGCGCTCCACACGCTCCGACCAACGCATTTCCCGATTGAGCAGACGGATCTCACGGCACCATTTCGACCTTCGCGACACCGACGCCATTCGCCGGTGCATGACGACTGTCGAGCCCCATATCATCTTCCATCTGGCCGCGCGCACCCGCCAGTTCCACGGTGCGGACTTCGACGAGACGGCTGGACTGCTTCACGACGATCTCGCCATCCTGAACGCCCTGTTTGCAGGTGCGATGGCGGCGAAGCGTCCCCCTGCCAGGATCGTGCGCACCGGTTCGCTTGCCGAATACGGCGCAGCGGCGAGGCCTTCCATCGAAACGGATCGGGAGGCCCCGGTCACGCCCTACGGCAGGAGACTGATGGCCACCACGCGCTACATCGACGCCGTGCAGCCGTCCCTGCCGTTCGCAGTTGTGGCGGCTCGCCTCGCTCTCGTGTACGGCCCGGGTCAATCGCTCGATTTCTTCGTGCCGTGGCTCATCGAAGAGTGTCTCGATGGACATCGATGCATCGTGCGCCGTCCCGACGACCGGCGCGATCTTCTCCACGTTGCGGACGTTGTTTCGGCATTGCTGCGTATGGCGACGACACCCCTTGCGCCCGGCACGATCGTCAACATCGCGAGTGGAACCGCCCCGACGATGCGCGAGGTGGCCGAATTCGTTATCGCCGGAACCGGTGCCGATCCAAGGCTCGTCGAATACGGACAGAGCAACGCGCCAACCGGAGCCCCTACCCTTCACGGTCATGCGCAACGGGCACTGGACCTGCTTGGATGGCAGGCCGGCATATCGCTTGCGGACGGAATCGCGGCGACGATCGGTTGGCACCGCAACCGTAAGCGGCTCGCCGTCTCCGACGCTTTCGCGAGACCAGTGAGCCGAAATGCAGTGAACCGGCAGTCGGAGGCCGCGTCATGAGCGAAACCGGTACTTCAAAGGTGTCGGTGCTGGTGCCGGCCTTCAACGAAGAAGCCAATGTACGGCGCGCCTACGAGGCGATCGCCGACGTCTTCGCCAACCTGACCGGCTACGAATACGAAATCATCTTCACGGACAACCATTCGACGGACCGGACCTTCGCCATCCTGCGCGAGATCGCGCAAACCGATCCTCGCGTACGCGTCATCCGGTTCAGCCGGAACGTCGGCTACCAACGCTCCCTGCTTGCCGCCTACAAGGCGGCGACGGGCGAGTGTTCCATCCAGATCGACTGCGATCTCCAGGATCCGCCGTCCCTCATTCCGGCGATGCTCGATCGCTGGCGCGAAGGCCACGAAGTCGTCTACGGTATCCGACGCGGCCTCACGGACGGACGCCTGACGCAGATCGCCCGCCGCCTCTTCTATCGCCTTATCCGTTTCATCAGCACGGATGACCTGCCCGTCAATGTCGGCGAATTCCGCCTCGTCGACCGCAAGATCCTCGACATCCTGCAACAGGTCAGCGACACCTCGCCCTATCTGCGCGGGCTGATCAGCGCCATGGGCTTCTCCCAGGTCGGCTTCGAGTACGATCGCCAGGCTCGGATCGCGGGCATCAGCAAGTTTCCGCTGAAGGCAATGGTTTCTCTGGCCGTCGACGGTCTGCTCAACCATTCGCTGATCCCGCTCAGGCTCGCCTCGCTCGCGAGCTTCCTCGTCGGTACGTGCACGCTCGTTCTCTTCGCCGGCTATTTCGTCGGAAAGCTCTTCTTCGGGCAGGACTGGCCGGCGGGCTTTGCGACGACGACGGTGCTCATCCTACTGTCGATCATGCTCAATGCCATGTTCCTCGGGATCATCGGCGAGTATGTCGGCCGCATCTTCATGCAATCGAAGGGCTGGCCGGTAACGATCATCGAGAAAGCGTTGAACGACGACATACGTCTCGTCCATCCGACGCCTGCAAAGCGCGAGACATCGTAGGATGTCGACCCTCGGCAGCATTCGCGCTTTCACGAAATTGCCCGTTGCACGTTTTGCAGCCGTCGGTGTCGTCACGACGGCGCTCGACTTCCTGCTCTTCACGAGCCTTCACGCCGCATCGCTGCCAACGGCACTCGCGAACACGATCTCCTACTCCTGCGGCATCGCTGCGAGCTACCACCTCAATCGCAACTGGACCTTCGGCGTGCGCGGCGATCGCGTCCGCGCGCTAAAATTCGTCCTTTCGACGCTGACCGGCCTGGTGATCTCGACGTTCCTCGTGACCGCCTTCGTGCGCTTCGCTCCGGCGCCGGTCGCCAAGCTTACGAGCGTCCCCATCGTTTTCGTCTGGAACTATCTGATTGCACGCAATTGGGTTTTCGCAGGCGCCGATGCGAAGCCGGCAGGGCGGCGGACGCAATGGATGTGACCCCTTCCGACTGGCTCGTATTGGCGTCCGAAGAACGGCGACGTCGGGTCGGGTCGCTGGGAAGAGCCTGCTCTGCAGCTCGTTCATAGCGAGAGGATCATCGAATGCGTTTCTTCGTGACAGGTTCCGCGGGCTTCATCGGATTCCACGTCGCACGGCGACTGTTGGACGACGGCCACCATGTAACGGGGTACGATGCGCTGACGCCCTATTACGACGTCACGCTCAAGACGGCGCGGCACGCCCTCCTGGAGAACTCGCGGGGTTTCAAACCCGTCGTCGGGCAACTTGAAGACATGGCCTGCCTCGAGAAGGCGATGGAACGGGCCGCTCCGGACGTCGTCATTCATCTCGCCGCGCAGGCCGGCGTGCGATACAGTCTCGAAAACCCCTCGGCCTATGTCAGCGCCAATCTGACGGGTTCCTTCAACCTGCTCGAAGCCGCACGCAAATGCGGCGTAACCCACCTGCTTCTTGCCTCTACCTCGTCCGTCTACGGTGCCAACGACAGCCTGCCGTACTGCGAGGGCGACCATACCGATCATCCGATCACGCTCTACGCAGCGACCAAACGCGGCATGGAGGCCATGTCCCATTCCTATGCCCATCTATGGAAGATGCCGACGACGATCCTGCGCTTCTTCACCGTCTACGGGCCGTGGGGACGGCCGGATATGGCCTTGTTCAAGTTCGTCGACGCGATACTCGGCGACAGGCCCATAGACGTCTACGGCAACGGACGGATGCGACGCGACTTCACCTATGTCGACGACCTCGTCGAGGCGATCGTCCGGTTGGTCCCATCGGTTCCGGTCGAAGGCCGGCCGGCCGGAGACGCAACCATCCGCGATACGCTCTCGCCGGTCGCTCCGTGGCGCATCGTCAACATCGCCGGCGGCAAGCCGATCGGCCTGATCGACTTCATCGACGCCACCGAGAAGGCGCTCGGTCGAAAGGCCAGGTGCAACTTCCTCGCCATGCAGAAAGGCGACATGGCGGAAACGGCCGCCGATTTCCAGCTTCTGCGCCACCTTACCGGATACGTGCCCTCGACCCGGTTGGAGCGCGGCATAGAGGCGTTCGTGGACTGGCATCGCGATTATTTCGACCACGGGAACGCAGGACGATCCGACGGCGATCTCCCGGCAGCCAATCTCCCCTTCAAGCCGAGGGGTTCGAGCGATTCCAGGACCCTGCAATAGGATGATGGGCGATCCTGCCGGACCACGCCTTCGCGACCCCGATTTCAGTTCGTGGAAATCGATATGCATGTCATGCACGTCATTACCAACATGATGGGCTGCGGCGGCGCGGAGATGATGCTTTCGCGTCTCGTCAGCCATGGCAGCGAGACAGCTACGATCGTCCCCCTGATGGATGTCGCCGAACGGCACCTGCATCTGGAAAGCAGCGGTGCAGCTACCATACGGCCGTTGAAGGTAAGATCCAGGCTCGGCATGGTTCGCGCGGTCCATACGCTGTCGCGGCTCATCGTTTACGAGCGACCCGACGCCGTGATGTGCTGGCTCTACCACGCGATGATCGTCGGACAATGCGCCACTCGGCTCGCTTCGAACACCGTCCCGGTATTCTGGAACGTTCGGCAGTCGCTCGACGATCCGGATGCACTTACCTGGAACACCCATGCCGCACTTCGCCTATCGCGTCGTCTGTCGAAGCGTGCCGACGGGATCATCTTCAATTCGTCGCGCGCGCTCGACCTGCATCGCGCCTACGGCTTTTCCAACGCCCATATGTCGGTCATTCCCAACGGCTTCGTCCGTGCCCCGGGGAATGTCGTCATCGCCGAGAAGCCCCGTATCATCGGGATTGCGGGTCGCTTCCACAAACAGAAGGATTACCCGACCTTTTTCGAAGCTGCAGCACGTGTTCACCGCAGCTTCCCGACGGTTCGTTTCATCGCGGTCGGCGACGGCATGACGGCGGACAATGCCGCCATACGCGCACTTCTCGACCTGAACGGTTTGCCCATGGAGGTGATAGACCTGAGGGGAAACATCACCGACATGGCGTGCTTCTACCGCGAGATCGACGCGCTGGCCCTGTCTTCGCGCACGGAGGGCTTTCCCAATGTCGTCGCCGAGGCCATGAGCTACGGCAAGCCCGCCATCAGTACGGACGTCGGAGACGCAGCCTTCGTCGTCGGCGATACGGGTTTCATCGTACCCCCCGCCCGCCCGAAGGATCTCGCGAAGGCAATGCGGGACCTGCTGGACCTTTCTACCGAACGATACGCGACCCTCAGCACCGCCGCCCGCAAGCGGATCGAGCACCTTTATTCGATCGAGCGCGCCATACGTGCCTATCACGACTTCATGTCGCCGCGACCGGTTGCGATAGGTCTGGCGACATGACGACCATGGCACTCGAGCGTGCGACCATGTCGGCAGCATTCCGTCCGGCGTGGCAATCGGAACAGACCCTCTGTCGCGCGGGCCTTTCGATCGTTCTCGTATCGGACATCGATCATCATGTTCTTCGTTCTGTCGAAACTGTTCTGGAATTTTGCCCAACCTTTGAGCCTGGTATTTTTCCTCGTCCTGCTGAGCTGCGTTTCGGCGTTCCGTCATCGAACTGCGCTGGCCGGCATGGTTTCCCTTCTGGCCTGCGCGATCCTGTTCATCGGCTGTTACACCAATATCGGCAGCCTGATGCTTCAGCCGTTGGAAAACCGCTTCCACCGGCCGGACAACCCGCAGAACGTTGTCGGGATCATCGTGCTGGGCGGTGGCAACGACGGCCTCGTGAGCAAGGCGCGGCACGACTACGAGCTCAACGGTGCCGGCGATCGCTTCGTCGAAGCCTTGCGGCTCGCCATGCTGCATCCGTCGTGGAAGATCATTATTTCCGGCGGCGTCGGCTCTATCGGTTCGGATGAAGAGGGCTCGGCCGTGGCGGGGAAACGATTCTTTGCAGCATTCGATATCGATCCGTCGAGAATCCTTCTCGACACGAGGTCGCAAAACACCGCGCAGAATGCCGCCTACAGCAAGACGCTCGTCGAGAATGCGCCGAGCGGCCAATGGCTTCTCGTCACGTCGGCATACCATATGCCTCGGGCCATCGGTGCGTTTCGCGCCGTCGGCGTACCGGTTTTGCCGTGGCCCGTGGACTATCGCACGGGCGGCGAGGAGAGCCTGCGGATCGAGCTCGCAGGGCCGACCGACAACATTCCCTCGTTCACCCTTGCCGTAAAGGAATGGATAGGGTTGTTCGCATATCGGCAGAGTGGACGGACGAGCGCTTTCTTCCCGGGCCCCAAGCCCTGCCCGACGTGCTGAGCAGGGAAGTGCGCGGTGCGGATCGGGCTCAACGGAACCTGTTTCGACGCACGTCCCTCGGGGGCGAACCAGCGTTTTCGCGGCCTCTACGGCGCATTGATACGGCAATGCCCCGATATCGAATTCGTCATCTACGAGTCGCGCAACTTCGCCGTGAGCACATGGTTTGCCGACGCTTCGAATGTGATGGTGCGAAAGACCTGCCTGAAAAGCGGCGTGAAGAGAGGTGCCCTCGGCGCCGGTCGTCACCTTCACGGGATGATCGCCGGGGATCGGCTCGATCTCTATAACGGGTTCAACCTGCCGCTTGTCGACACCGCCGACTGTTGCCCCAGCATCCTCACCGTTCACGACCTTCGACGGTTGCAGCCGGAGCGACCGCTGCTTGTCCGTTCCGCCTACGCCCTTTTCCTTCGAAAGGCCTTCGCCCGCGCGGCATGCATCATCACGGTTTCCCAGGCGATACGAGAGGAGATACTGGCCTTCATGCCGCAGATGCGCGTCGAGGTGGTCTATAACGGTGTCGACGCACCAGCATCGATACCGGAAATGCATCGGCCGGACGCCCCGCCAGGAGGCGTCGCAGCGGTGGATCGCGTACCGTTGATCCTGAGTGTCGGTCATCTGGAGCAGCGAAAGAATTTCCCCGCCCTCGTCGAGGCCGTCGCAAGGCTGCGGCTGGCGAAACGGTCGGTCAAGCTGGCCATCGTCGGACGCGATAACGGCGCTCGTCACGAATTGCTCGCGGCGATCGCGCGATGTCGCGTAGCGGACGACGTGACGATCTTCGAAAACATCGGAGAAGCCGGACTTCGCGAACTCTATCGAGCCGCTTCCGTATTCGTCATGCCTTCGACATACGAAGGGTTCGGCATTCCGATCCTCGAAGCGATGGCCGCGGGAACGCCGATGGCCCTGAGCGCGATACCGGCGTTTACCGAGATAACGCAGTGTCGCGGACGGTACTTCGATCCGAGCGACCCGGCCGACATCTCGCGGGTCGTGGTGCAGATCATCGACAACCCGTCCGTTCGCAAGGACCTCGTGGACTACGGCTACGCGCGCGTCGGCGATTTCCGTTTCGACGCACTCGCGCGCCAGCTCGAAGCGATCATGCGGGAAACCGTCCGGATAAGAGGATATCGATGATCGATACCCGCGAACGATCTCGCCGGAGCCTTTCCGCGCCCTCGTCCGGCGTTCCCCTCTTCGCCAGGATGCGTGGCCTGGGCGATCAGAACCAACTCTGCTCTTCGACCCATGCGCAGTGGTTGAAGTTGGAGATCCAGGTCGTCTCGTGCGACCTTCGAAAGGCGATCAGCTTCTTGAGCGCATCGCTATCGGGTATGGAAATGCCGATCGCTCCAACCGGTGCCAGCGCCCGGGCCGCCTGCACGCAGAGCCTCGCATGCTCGAGGCCCAAACGCAGGAACGAGACCCGCTCGGATGCTTCCGCGTCGTCAGCGGCAGCTTGTTCGGCGCTATCCAGAAAATGCTCGGCCGGAGCGAAACAGGTCTCGGGAAAAACGAGATCCGCCGCTTTCGCAAAACTGCCCCAGCGAGACGCACGGCGTTCCTCGAAGAGCGCATCGATGCTGTCGCGATAGCGCGCAGTGTATGTTTCCCAATATGAAAAGTATGCTCTGATGTGATCCGCCGCCGCCCCGAAGCACGAATAGTACTCGTCGAGGATCACGTCGGCAGGGGTCGACGGCCGGGTTTGCAGGCACATCATCAGATAAAGCGTGGGGCCCTGTGTCGCCCATTGACCGGTGAGGGAATCGAAATCCGTACCGACGAGCCCGTTCAGTGCCGCGTTCCGGAAATCGTCTGCGAACTGGTGGGCGAAAACGAAGGGCATGCAGTACCCGTCCAAAAAATAGTTCGTGCGCATGAAGATGCGTGCGCCGGTCGCCGCCCAGCCGTTCCATTGCTGCTTCATCCACGCCTGTTCGGCGCTCGTTCTCGGATAGAACCAGGAGGAAGGACAGAATCCGACAAGGACGTTCTCGTTCAATTTTACCGAGGGGCTCGGCGCCGCGAAATAATTGAAATAGGCGTATCCGATAACCGTTGCCTTGGGGTTTTCCCGGGCAGCCACGCGCTGGATCGCCAACCAGGAACGGGCATATCGATCGGTGACGACCGGCAGGTCGGCGATCTTCGAACCGGGGGAAACGAAATTCCGGTAATCGGCCGGCTCCGGCCCGTCGAGGGCGCGACATACGTTACACTGACACAGGCCGGGTATGTCGTTTTCGACCGCATTGACGACGCTTAGGGCACCGGCATAACGGCGAAGATCGGCGCGTTCGACGATCTTTCGATGCAGAACCGGGTTGGAGATGCACATGGAATAGCGACCGCCGCGTTTGGTGGGCCCGCGTCGTCCGTCGACAAGCTGGAACCATTCCGGGTGCGCTTTTCCGTATTTCTTCCACCAGTCGGTGAACGCGTGACCGTAATTCAACCTGTAACGGCGGCCGAGGCGATGGCGACGCATGTAGACGGCCTGCGCCCGGGAATACGCTTTCTCCGCCGAGGCGGAAAAGCCCAGCTCGGGGTGCGTTTCGCTTTTCATCTTCGCCCCGAAACGGACATGCCGCATCATCAGTTTCGGAACGCAGATCCGGTCGATCGGATCGATCACCCAGCGGCCTTTCGAAGGAACGAAGGTGCCGAGTTCGCCGGGCCAAAGCCACCGAACGCCGAGATACGTTTCCAGCAGTTCATAGACGCCGAAGAGCGTTCCCGCCGACGTGTCCTCGTCCAGCGGATCTCCCCCATGGTCGACACCGGCTATGCACAGATCCTTGCCGATCGTGCGAATGATGCATCCCTCGGGGGGGCATGCGTCTGTATCGACGCGGTGGTCGATCGCGAACCGCGTACGACCGAGATAGATCATCGGCCGGCTCGCATCATGCGCATGAAGTACGTCTTCGCCGATGACGACGGCGGAAGACGACGTCGCTTTCCCGAGATGCCAGGCCAGTTCCTTCGCAGCATAGGAAACGGACGGGAGCCTTTCTTTCGGCACGACGATCGTGGCGGCGACGGCGTCATCGGCGATGATGGTTACGGCGCCGCTCGCACGCGCTTTCCGGCTGCCTGTTGCGAATGGGATCATGACGCTGGCGGTAAGGAGCCCGAACTGACGTCGCGAGAAGAGCGATTTCATGACTGTCCTTCCGAGCCAACGCACTGGAACCGGCGATCGGAAGTTCTTCCGAACTTGCCGGCGCCGGTCGGAGGCAAGGCCCGCCATCCGGTTCGATCGGATGGCGGGCGGCGCGCTGGTTCCAAGGCTGCCTCCAGCCACCGCGCCACAGGCATCACACAGACGATGTCGAGCGATCTCAAGTCGGGTTAGCCCGTGCTTCGGTATTACCTGACATCACCGGAGCGCAGCACCATCGTCGTACTCGCTTATCGGATGGCGCCCATTTCGATGACATGCGCAGCCAAGCGCCGATGAATTTCCACCGAACGGGAAATCGCAGCATCCCACTTGTCGAGCAGAATGGCCGGTGCAAACCGCGCTGCTACCCCCGGACCGGCCGCGGCGAGGCGTTCGCGAAGGGCGTCGTCGGTTGCGAGCCGCTGCAGGGCACGCGCGAGACCGCCGACATCCTCCGCACCGACGAGAATACCGTCCTTCTCGTCGCTGACGATTTCGGCCGGCCCCCACGGGCAATCGAACGAGATGGTCGCCATTCCCGCCGACAGGGCCTCGAGCAGCGCATTGGGGAACCCCTCGAACCGCGAGCTCAGGACATAGATATCGCCCGGGCGAAGCCACCCACCCGGTGACGCCGAGACGCCCGGCAGTTCGACGCAGTGACGCAGCTGAAGGTGCCCGACGAGTTCTTCCAGCTTGTCGCGTTCCGGCCCTTCGCCGAAGATCGTGAGCGAAACCGTATCGAGATCGCTTCGCACGCGGGCGAATGCGTGAAGCAGCAGGTCGAACCCCTTCTGACGGTCGAGACGACCGACCGCTACGATGCGCGGAGGGGTTCCCGGTTTGCGGACGAACTCTCCCTCTACGGGGAAAACGAGATTGGGTATCGTCACCGAACGGCGCCGCAGGATTTTCGGCAGATCCCGAGCCGCGCTTTCCGTCTGCATGACGAGGACGGAGGAGCGGCGAAGCGCACCGGCGAAAAGGACGCGCCATACGAGGTTCATGGGCTGGCGCGCCCGGTTGTTGCGTTCCGAAGCGATGAGGGCATGCGGAAGCCCTGTCGAGGCGAGGCTCGTCAGGACGTTCACCTTCGTCAGAAATGAGACGACCAGATCGGGTTTCAGGATCTGCAGACGCCGGCGCAGGGCGAAGAGGCGGCGCAGGGTCATGCCGCTTCGACCGCAAGCAGGGCTCAAGGCCTCGACGGCGATACCCGGATCATACGGGAAGAACGAGGCTGAATCGTTCGCGTTGATCGCAAGAACATGGATCTCGTCGCCCTGATCCTGTCGGTGATGGGCGACGATGTTGACGATCTTTTCCGCGCCACCAGCGCCGAGGCCAGCCACGACAAACGCGATCCTCATGGTTTCGCCTCCCATGCAACGCGGCGCGGGACGTCAATCACCGCCCGGTTCGACGAACTCCCTGTCCGCATCCTCCAGCGTCTCCTGGTCCACCTCGACGAATTCGAACCAGCCGCTGGTGACGCCGAACCGGACGATCTCCGCCCTCGATCGCAATTGAAGCTTCTCGGTTGCGCGGGCCTTGTAGGTTTCGATCGACTTGATGCTGACGCGCAGTCGCCAGGCGATCTCCTTGTTGCCATATCCAAGCGCGACCATCCGCAGCACGTTTTCCTCGCGCCTCGTCAATTGGCCGGCGGTGCCGTTCTTTCCCTTTGCGTCGGGGTTCGGTTGAAGAACATGGGCACTCGGCGGATCGAGGTAAACGCTGCCGATGGCCGCCGAACGCACCGCATTGAGGAGGTTCTGTCCCGCCGATCGCTTCTGGATGAAGCCCTTCGCGCCGAGTTGAAGCGCCTGTTCGACATAGGCTCTGCCGTGCAACAGCGTCATCATGACGATCTCGATGCCGGCGTGGTGCTTCAGCATCCATCTGGCAAGTTCGAAGCCGCTCATATCTGGTAGGGAAACGTCGAGGATGGCGACATCCGGAGAGCATTCGGATGCAAGCGCCATGCCGGCCGCTGCGGTTTCGGCCACGCCGACGCATTCGATATCGTCGGACGTTTCGAGAAGCGCGCGAACGCCGGCGGCGACGACCGGATGGTCGTCGACGATGATCGCTCGAATGTGGAAGGTCATCGCGCCCCTAGCCCTCCTCATGTTTCGGGGTGGGTGCAGGAAAAACGAAGCTTAGCCGCGTTCCCTTGCCGAGCTCCCCGAAGACCCGAAGCTGGCCGCCTATCTCTTTCGCCCTCTCGCGCATGCCGAGCAGGCCGCTACCGGCGCGCCGGTAACGCTGTACCACCGGCCGGTCGCTCAATCCCGGTCCGTCATCCTCGATGGCGAGGATGATATGATCGTCCTTTTGCGAAAGCGAAATGCGCACATAGCTCGCGTCGGACGCATGCTTGGCGACATTGGTCAGCGCTTCCTGGACAACGCGAAAGATCGTTTCCGCGATCCGGTCGGTGATCGAAATGCAGCGCGATCGATCGACGTCGAGGAGGACGGTGATATCCGTCCTTTTCTGCCACTGCTTCAGCAGGTCCAAAAGAAGACGATGAAGGTTGAGCCTGTTCGCGACCTTCAGTTGCCTGCCCCGAGCAAGGTCGCTGATTTCGCCACTGAAACGGTCGAGCGTCGACCTGAGATCGGCAAGCGAGGAAAGCAGCGTCTCGTCCGACACTCTCCGCTCGATCGCGGCGAGCTGAAACGATGCCGCCACGAGGTATTGGCCCGCCTGATCGTGGAGGTCTCGCGCCAGGCGGGCGCAAGCCTGGTTCAGGGAAGTGTCGGGCGCTGCCTGCTCGTCGGCAACGCATTCATCCAGCGGACCATCCGTTTCTTCGTTCCCCCACCGATAGGATATGTTCGAATAGATATTCCCCATGGACGAACTCGCCGATCGGCGCCGTCCATAATCATCATCAACGTCCGTCGTGTGGAACGAAGCTGCCAACGTTAGCAACAACTTGTCGTCGGCAGAATTATCATCGCGCATTGAAAAGAAAGACCCAAGCACCGTTAAGCCCTCCATACCGCTCCAGATACTCGTCGTAATTTTTCTTCGGCACTATCGCCAAGTCCGATGCGTAAGCTTGCGGCCCGCTTTCTAACTGAATATTCTTCTTTTTTATATAAAGTTAGTTCTAAATAAGCACATTTTGCTAATTACTGCAAGTATAAATTAGCGTTTCAAACTTCTCCGAGAATCGAGTCCGCTTCATCCGCCGCGAAAATTCGTCGGTGGTGTATTGAAGTCGGCAGAGACACTTAGTCGGGTTTCTCGTCAAAATGGCGTCAGGATTTTCATCCTTCAGCGCTCCCGCATCTGCTGCTAGCTTTTCCCTCGATCACTGAAAATCTCTTGATCTGTAATGGGATAGACTGAGACGGGAGACTATTCATGGATGCTGTCCGCCTTTTCGGCATGCATCGTCCCGCGACGCCGCGGGTGCACAGTGCCGTCGTCGGATCGCACCCTGTCATAGGCTACGCCGGCGGCGTCGGGCAGCGGGACGAAGGGTGCATGCACGCCGCGGCCCGCCGGGCGGATCTGTAGCGATGGACACCACGGTCGCGGGAAAACTCCCCTCCGAGGTTCACTACGCCGACCAGATGCTGGGTCCGCAAACGAACCCGACGGGTGCGATCGGACTCGTCGACATCCTCAGACTGCTGCGATCGCGGCGTTTCTTCATCGCGTCCTTCATCGTCGTCGGCGTTCTTGCCGTATGCCTTACCGTCCTCGGCCTGCACGACCGTTATACAGCGACGGCCGTCATCGTGCTCGAAGACGGCAACAGCCAGGTGATGCAGGAAGTCTCCGGCGTTCAGGCCAATCAGCGTACGCGATCCGCGGTCGAAACCGAGATCGATATCCTGACGTCCAGAAAGCTCGCGGCACGGGTCGTGGACGAACTCCATCTGACCCAGAATCCGGAATTCAGCGGCAATCCCATCACACAGGCTCCCGACGGCGTTGTCGATCGCCTGATCGCCCGGTCGAAAGCCTTCGTGAAGACCTTCATGGGGCCTTTGTCCGATGGCGGTACGGAGCAGCAATCCGGCCAGGATACGGCGATCACCGCGCTGCTGTCCCATATCGACATTTCGCGTAACGACGAAAGCCTCGCGATATCGCTGAGCGCGACGACGCAGGATCCGGCACTCTCCGCCCGGATCGCGAATTCCCTCGCGCAGAATTACATTTCGGCGACGCAGGAGCACAAGAAGGAAGACCTCGAAAACGTCATCGGCTTCCTACAGGCGCACAACCGCGCGTTGGCATCTACGATCACCCGGGACCAACAGGCGATATCGAACTTCGCACGCAACAACGACCTTCCGGTCGAGGCGCGCGACGACCTGATCCGCCAACGCATCGACAGCATGAACACGCAGTTGACGACCGCCCGTGTTTCGTTGGCCGATCTCGACGCGCAACAAAATCAAGGGCGCGCGGTGATGGCCGGAGATACGTCGCTCGACGGAACCAATCTCAGTTCCGCGCTCCTGACATCGTTGCGCGCGCAAAGATCCGAACTCGAACGGGAAAAGGCGCAGTTCGAGACGGACTACGGCGCCAACCATCCGAAAGTCCGTCGCGTCGCCGCCCAGATCACCAGCGTGGACGGCATGATACACAACGAACTGCGGCACGTCCTCGACGATCTTTCGGCACAGGAGAAGGTCGCGGCCGACCGTGTCCATCGCCTTGAAAGCCAGCTTTCCGATCTGCACAGCGCCCTTCAGGACAGAAGCCTTGCCGCCATCCGTCTGGAGAACCTGCAGCGCAATCTGGTCATGAACCAGAACCTCTACAACGTCATCGCCAGCCAGGTCGGCAAACTCGATCCGTTCGCCAAGCTCACCGGGGCGAACGCTCGCATCGTCTCGACGGCAATCACGCCGAACCAGGCCTCCTTTCCCCACCGCAGACGGATCGTCGTCTTCAGCGCGGTCGGAATTGCCATACTCGCCCTCATCTCGGCGCTTCTGCTCGAAGTTTGCGACAAGAGGCTGCGGTCGGGCGATCAGGCACGGCGTCTCGTGAACCTTCCCGATCTCGGCAGTCTGCCCCGTACGAACCTGCGGCCACCGGGGCGCACCGGTATCGCCGAGGCGTTCGCCCGCAGGCGGCCGACGGTTCATACCGAAGCGTTCCGATCGCTTTACCTTGCCTGCCGCACGCAGCTTTCCGGCACGGGACCCGTCGTTCTCGTCACCTCGCCCATGCCGTGCAGGCAATCTCTCGAATGTGGCTTCGGTCTTGCCTGTGCTGCGGCAGTCGATGGCAGGAAGACGGCTTACCTCGACCTCGACGTCGAACAATCGGGCTCGCTTCCACGAACTGGCAAGGCATCGCCACTCGGTATCGAAGACGTGCTTGCGGGAAGGTGCGATCTCCAGGAAGCATCGTCGACGCCGGAGAATATCCCGGGGCTGTCACTCTTCCGGCTGAACTCGTCGCTCGATCCTCTCGGCTACACGTCGAGCTTCGAGGAGATGCGCTCGCTGATCGAGCAGTTGCAGGCGAACTACGATCTGATCGTCGTCAACTGCGCGCCCGTCCTTCTCGTCAACGACGGCAACTGGCTCTCTCCCATCGTCGATGCCGCAATCCTGCTCGTTCGCTTTCGAAAGACGACGGTCGGCGAACTGTCCAGTGCCGCCGCCAGTCTGCGCGCCAGTCATGCGCCGCTCATCGGCACCGCCATGACCGGCGTAGACGATCGGCTTTCACCCTTCGCCAAGCGTCGACGCCGGTTCCTTGGCCGCCGCTATGGGCAGGTGGACGCACGCGGGAGTGCAGCATGATCTTCAGGGCAACGCATTCGGAAGCTTCAGCTACCCCTCGCTGGCGAAATCGCCATGGCGTCGAGCAGGACACGATTGACGGCTTCGACGTCGAAACGCTCCTCGGCAAGCGCTCGCGAGCGCGCTCCCATCTCAGCGGCCAAGCCGGGGTCGGTCAGGAAGCGCTTCATTGCGACGGTCAGTTCGTCGGCATCGCGCGGCGGGACCAGAAAGCCGTTGTCTCCCTCGACGACGGTATCGCGGCATCCTGGAAGATCGGTGGTGATGATGGGGCGCCCGACCGCCATGGCTTCGAGAATGCTGCGCGGGATGCCTTCCCGATAGTACGACGGCAGGACGAAGACGGCCGCGGCGGAAAGATACGGGCGCACGTCGTCGGTCTCGCCGAGATAGTCGATCGGCCCGTTCTGGCGCCACTCTTCGATATCGTTCGCCCCGATGCCGGACGGACCGGGATCGGATCGCCCGAGAAGCTGAAATCGTGCGTGTGGAAAGTCGCGATGCAATCGTCGTGCGGCGTCCGCAAACTCGAAGACGCCCTTGTCCCTGAGAAGGCGGGCAACCATCAAAAACGCGACAGGGCCTTGCGGGACCGGTTCGGATGGAAACTCCTTCAGGTCCACGCCGGAACCGGCGACGCGAACGATCCGCGTGGTGTCCGCGACCATGCGGTCGGCGCGAATGTCGTGCTCGTCGGCACCGTTGTACACGAAGACCTTTCCCGTACCGGCCAGCGCGATGCGGTAGAGCGTGCTTGCCACTTTGCGGAGCAGGCGCCGACGCCATGTGTCGGCACCGCTCCCGAAGACGTAACCGAGGCCGGTAACGAGGGCATGGCGCTGCGAAATGCCGGCCATGCGGGCGGCCATGAGGCCGTAGATGATCGGCTTCATTGTGTAGCTCAGCACGATATCGGGCTTGACGCGGCGCAGGGCGACGTACAGTCCGAGAAGCGTCCGGATATCCGTGAACGGATTGAAGCCGGCCCTTTCCATCGGAATCTGCATGAACGTGACGCCGATGTGGTCGAGCCTGTCGACGACGGCGGGATCGTATTCCGGACCGAACGCGACGACCTCGTAACCGCGCTCGACCATCGCTGCAAGCAAACGATAACGAAAGTTCGTCAGCGAGATCGTATAGCTCGAAATAACGGCAATTCTGCTTTTGCCTCGACGACTTTCCGATCGACTGTACGGCATTCGGCGCACCGCTTCTCCTCCAGTATATCTTCCTGCTGCTTTCCGCGGTTCAAGAGTAAGACAGGTGAGCAGTATCGTACCAAGACTTGCTCGATCATACGCTCGGTCTTTGCGTATGTTGCCGGAACATTAGGAAAAGTTAAACAGAATTCGTCGATCAACGGCGCGATCGGCATAGCAATGGCCTTCTGCGCACTTGCGGCACCCGTTCAAAGGGCGCAGGCGCAGCCGCTCTTGCCGAAGGCGAACGAGTTGCCTCTGGCGGCCGGCGATGTCGTCCGGCTGGATATCCTCGACGACAGTACCGATCCGGTAAGCCTTCCCGTCGGCGCGGACGGCAATATCCAGGCTCCGTTCCTTGGCTCCGTTCACGTCGCGGGCAAGAGCATCGCCGAAGCGTTGGATACGCTGAACCGGCATTATAAGGACGCGAAGATTTTCGTGTCGCCGAAGGTCAGCCTGGCGGTGGAAAGCTATCGTCAGATTTTCGTCCTCGGCGATGTGCGCCAGCCGGGAGCCTACCCGTTCCAGGTAGGATTGACCGTTCAAAAGGCCGTTGCATTGGCAGGCGGCCACATCGCCGTCACTGCTCCGCAGGATCCCGTTCTCGCGCAGGCACGCATCCGCGGCGATATCGACACGGCCCGCAGCGATGTCGCGCGCGAAGCGATATCCGTTGCGCGCCTGTCCGCCCAGATTGCCGGTCACGACGAAATCCTCGACACGGATATCCCGACCGATGCAAAGCCCTATCTTCGCGGCGTCGACCTCGATCCACTCCGCGACCTCGCCAACCGTATCCTGAAGTCCGACGAGTCGGGCATCGCCACGAAGATTGCCGCGCTCGATGCACAGATCACGTCGGCCCGCCGCAGCACCGTCCTTTTCGAACAGCTCCTCAAGAAGGTCGGCACCAGCGCCGATCTGACGCGCAGCGATCTGGACCGCGCAAAGGGGCTCAATAAACGCGGCCTGAACACGCTTTCGCAGGTATCCGACATCGAACGGCAGCTCGGCTCCGAAGAAAGCCGACAGCTCGAAGTCATGGGCGATCTTTCCAACATCAATCGCGAGATCGGCGTTCTCGAAAGCGAGATCGTCGATACGCGGCAAACCCACCATCTGACACTGCTGTCCGATCTTCAGGACCATGGCTCTGCGCTCGACAAGGCGATCGTCTCCCTGAAAAGCAGCGAACAGGCGCTCGTCGCGGTCGTCGGGTTCCAGGCCGCTCGTGCGACGGCAAACGTCGACATCGCACTGAGCTACGCGATCCGTCGGGACACGGCCCAGGGTGAACGCTCGGCGGAAGAAACGAGTCCGTTGCGTCCCGGCGACGTCGTCGTCGTGACGATGAAGACCGACACAAACGATGCGATTCCCGCCGGAAAGCAGGACGCACAGCACCTCGTCCAACGCTAGCGGCGGACCGGACGGCGACACGCGACGCGCAATGATCGGAGGCCATGGATGGACGTTCTCGCCAAACTCGATGGAGAAATGCCCACTGAAACCGGTGCCTGCCGCGAGACATCGGCATGGTTCCAGTCCATTCTCGCCATCGCGCTCGTACCGATCGTCGCCGTGCCGGTCATCCTGACGATGCTTGTCCTGCGTCTGGCGCAGGGAGCGCCGGTGTTCTTCAAGCAGTGGCGTATCGGATATCGAGGTCGTCGATTTCGAATTCTCAAATTGCGTACCATGCGCGACGAACGGGACGGCGATGGCGTCCTTTTGCCCGACGATATGCGTCAGACCTCGCTTACGCGTACGATACGACGTTTGCGGTTCGACGAGTTGGTTCAACTCGTCAACATCATCCGTGGCGAATTGGCGTTCATCGGACCACGTCCTCTCACCTCGCAGGTCCTCGCCACCTTCGGCACCCTGGCAAACGTACGATGCCGAGTTCGGCCGGGCGTCACCGGATGGGCACAGATCAACGGCAACACGCGGCTTACGGATTCCGAGAAGCTGGCTCTGGACGTCTGGTATGTCGACCATCGCTCGCTCGGGCTCGATCTTTTCATCGCTTTTGCGACCATCAGGACGATCCTGCGCGGCGAACACGTACACGACGAAAGGCTCGAACGTGCGAAGCGACATGTGAAGCATCGCTACGGCGAGCTGGCCTTGACCGGTGCGCCGACGGGCACGGGAGGCGACGCATGAGAGTTGCATTCGTCGGCACCGTGGAGGGATCGGCTCGCGCGCTTCACGCCCTCGTGGGCGCCGATCTGGCACCCGATCTCGTCATCACGCTTCCCTTGAGTTCGGCCTCCCGGCATTCGGACTTTTTCGACCTCGGGCCGATTGCGGATGCCGGCGGTTGCACGCTCCTGCGCGAAAACAACGTGAACGGATCTGCCGTACTGGATGCGCTGCGGGATCTGAGGGTCGACCTCGTGCTTGTCATCGGCTGGTCGCAGATATGTCACGAAGCGTTCCGTGCCATACCCCGCATCGGGACGATCGGCTTTCATCCGGCGCCGTTGCCGCGCATGCGGGGCCGCGCGGTCATACCCTGGACGATCCTTCTCGGTGAACGAACGACTGCCGCCTCGCTCTTCTGGATCGACGAAGGCGTCGATTCGGGCCCGATCCTGATGCAGTCGGAGATACCCGTCGCGCACGACGAGACCGCTGCGACGCTCTATCGAAAGCAGATCGACGCTCTGGCGCGAATGCTGCCCGATGCCGTGCGGAGCGTCGTCTCCGGCAGCGCTCCCCGTCGCGCGCAGGATCACAGCCATGCGACCTATTGTGCGCGTCGTACGCCGGCCGACAGTGCCATCGACTGGTGCCAACCGGCCGATTCCGTCCTTCGCCTCATACGCGCGGTCGGCATGCCGTACGAAGGTGCCTTCACCCATTCGGCCGGGCGCCGGCTGGTCATCCATGAGGCGCGGGCCTGCGAGACGTCGCATCGTTTCATCGGCTTGCCCGGACAGGTACAGGCGCTGACCGAAACCGGCTTCGTCGTTCGCTGCGGCGATGGCGAATGCGTCGACGTCACCGTTTGGCAGCACGAGGATCCAGGTGCCCGCCCCCGGCTGCACGCCAAGCTGGGAGAAGCGCTGTGATCGGATCGACGCAGGCCTTCGAGCGCACGCTCGTCGTCGCGCCCCACCCGGACGACGAGGTTCTGGGTGCCGGCGGGACCATGGCGGCCCTCACGCAAGCCGGTTGTTCGGTCTTCGTTGCCGTGGTGACCACCGGAAAGGCGCCGGACTTCGACATGCGCCAGGTCACTACGGTGCGCGAAGAATGCGCACGGGCCCATGAAAAGTTGGGCGTGCGGGAAACGCTCTGGCTCGATCAGCCGGCAGCCCGACTGTCCGAAGTCGCCCATGTCGAACTGAATGCAGCGCTTTCGGGCGTCGTCGACGCCGTCCGCCCGGGAGCGCTCGTCCTGCCATTCGTCGGCGACATTCACATGGACCACCAACTGACCTTTCTATCGGGCCTTGTGGCGGCACGACCGCACGGACCGAAGTTCCCTCCCCTCGTGCTTGCCTATGAAACGCTTTCGGAAACGAACTGGAACGCGCCGTATCTCAGCCCGTCCTTCCAGCCGAATTACTTCGTCGACATCTCTTCGACCATCGATCTCAAGCTCGATGCGATGGCGGCCTTTTCATCGCAGGTCCGCTCCTTTCCGCACGAGCGTTCGATCGAGGCCCTGGAGGCGTTGGCCGTCATGCGTGGTGTCACTGTCGGCTGCGCGGCTGCGGAAGCCTTTGTCCTGCTTCGTAATGTCATCAATTTCGAATTGGCATGAAAGGAGACGACCGATGACCATCTGGCCGCAATTCGACGACGAGCAGATCACGGACGTGGTCGCCGTACTCAAATCCGGCAAGGTCAATGCCTGGACGGGCTCGAATGTCGCGAAATTCGAGAAGGCTTACGCCGATCTCCTCGGCCGAAATCACGCCATTGCGCTGGCCAACGGAACGGTGGCGCTCGACGTGGCCCTTTACGCCATCGGTCTCAAACCCGGCGACGAGGTCGTCGTGACACCGAGAAGCTTCGTGGCTTCGGCGTCCTGCGTTCCGATGGCGGGCGGCGTGCCGGTCTTCGCCGATGTCGATCCGGTAAGCCAGTCGATTACGGCCGAAACGATCGCGGCGGTCGTCACGCCGCGTACGCGCGCCATCATCGTCGTTCATCTCGGCGGCTGGCCTGCCGACATGGAGCCGATCCTGGAGCTTGCCAGGCGTCATGGTCTGATGGTCATCGAGGACTGCGCGCAGGCCCACGGTGCGGAATATCACGGGCGACCGGTCGGAAGCTGGGGCGACATCGCCGTCTTCTCGTTCTGTCAGGACAAGATCATCACGACGGGCGGCGAAGGCGGGCTGGTGGTCATGGACGATGAAAACCTGTGGGACCGCGCATGGAGCCGCAAGGATCACGGAAAGTCGCATTCGACGGTTCATCGCGACGATCATGCGCCGGGCTTCCGGTGGCTGCACGAAACCTTCGGCTCGAACTACAGGATGATGGAGATACAGGCTGCGATCGGCTTGAAACAGCTCGAGCGGTTGTCTGCCTGGCATGATGCGCGTACGGCCAATGCGCATGTTCTCGCGACGGGCTTTTCCCGGCTTCCCGCGCTTCGCACTCCCCTGCCGCCACCCGACATTCGTCATGCATGGTATCGGTTCTACAGCTTCGTACGTCCCGAGCGACTGAAGCCGCAATGGACCCGCGATCGCATCATGGATGCCGTCAGTTCCGCAGGCGTCGCGTGCTACGTCGGAACGTGCCCCGAAATATACCGGGAAAAGGCCTTCTACGAAAACGGCCTTGCTCCGCCGCAGCGCCTGCCGAACGCGGCCGTATTGGGCACGACCGGCCTGGCGTTCCTCGTGGATCCCTGCCAGTCGCCGCTCGATATGAAACGGACTGTCGATGTCGTGACCGCCACGATGCGGCAGGCGACGCTCGGCGTCATACCATCCTTGAGACGGACCAAACGGTACAATCTGGACGTCGCACCGGCAATCGAATCGGGTGCTTTCGATGACAAAAATTACAATTCTCGTGTCCTCGGCCGGCCGTCGGGTAGCGCTCATTGAGTGCTTTCGCGAGTCCGCGCGTGCGGCCGGGCTCGAACTCGAAGTTCTCGCCTGTGATATCGAGCCCGCACTGAGCGCGGCATGCCAGGCGGCCGATCGTGCCCTGCCGGTGCCACGGTGCGACGATCCTCGGTTCATCGAGACGCTTCTCGAGATTGCGCAGCGGTTCGGCGTCGACCTGCTCGTCCCAACGATCGACCCCGAACTCATGCCGCTGTCGGTCGCGGCCGATCGTTTCGCCGCTATCGGCACGCAGGTGCATGTCAGCCCGCCTGCGACGATCGAGATCGTTCGAGACAAGCTTCGCACTGCGCAGGTACTTGGCGCGGCAAACGTTCCTGTACCGAGGACCGCCTCGCTCGAGGCGGCACGCGCAATGGCGTCCGATTTCGATTGGCCCGCTTTCGTGAAGCCCGCCGGCGGCAGCGCGAGCCGCGGAATCCGTATCGTCCAATCGCCGTCGCAGCTCCCCCACGGCACGGAAGAGCCGATGATCCTTCAGCAATTGCTGAAGGGACCGGAATACACCGTCAACATGTTCGTCGACCGGGACGGCGAGCTTCGAAGCGCGGTCGCGCACCAGCGCCTTCGAATTCGTGCAGGAGAAGTCGAAAAGGGGCGCACTAAACGCCACCCGGTCTTCCGCGAGCTCGCCGAAGGCATCCTTCGCGCAATGCCCCAGATGCGCGGTGTCCTGTGTTTCCAGGTGATCGACGACCCGCAAGCGGGTCCCATGGTTTTCGAGATCAATGCGCGCTTCGGCGGCGGCTATCCACTGGCTCATCGGGCAGGAGCCGAGTTCACGCGGTGGCTGCTCGAGGAAACGGCTGGCCTTCCATCCCGAATGCACGACGACTGGCTCTCCGACGTGCTCATGCTGCGCTACGACGCTGCTTTTTTCCCAACACAAACGGTCCAGCTATGAGCAGTGACCGCATGGTGATCGCCTTCGATCTGGACGACACGCTCTATCTCGAGCGCGACTTTGCCTTTTCCGGGTTCAAGGCCGGCGAAGCATTCCTTTTCCGGCGGCTCGGCGTAGGCGGCCTGGCAGCGCATTGCGAACATCTCTTCGATTGCGCGGATCGCTCGCGCATTTTCGACGTTGCCCTGGTGCGTCTCGGCCTGCCTGCCGATCCCGAGCTCGTCGCGGCGCTCGTGAATGTCTACCGCACCCACGCTCCGGCCATTTCCCTGGCCCCGGACGCACGACGGTTTTTCCAGAACAGGCATCCGCGGCTTCGCACCGCCTTGATCACGGATGGTCCCGCAACGACGCAGGCGGCGAAGATCGACCGGCTCGGCCTCGACGGGATAATCGACAGGATCATCCTGACCGATCTCCTCGGTCCCGGCCGGGAAAAGCCGCATCCGGCAGCCTATGCGCTCGTCGAAGAGTGGGCGGGACCGGGAGCCGGCCGTCTCGTTTACGTCGCGGACAATCCGCTCAAGGATTTCGTCACCGCGAAAGCGCGTGGATGGTGGACGATCGGCATCGAGCGGCGGGGACGCGTTCACATGGTCGAGCCTCCCGACACGGCGCACGCGCCGCATTCTTTCATCCAGGACCTCGACGACCTGAACCACGCGATCGGCGACCTTTCACGTCGCCACCGGTATGCGGCACGCGGTACCGCTCCCGCACCCGTTCGCACTCAACGTCCCGGCACTCATCAACGGCTCGAGAGCGTTCGCAAGGCGGATACGATCGAGAATCTCCTCCCGCCCATACGCCGGAACGGGTGAGAGATGGCCGTGCCGGCAATCCTGCACGACAGAATAAGACGGATCCTTCAGGGAAGAGGAGGAGCGGCTGGCGAACGGCTGGTCAACATCGGTCACCTGCTTACCGGCAATGTCTTCGGCTCGTTTCTCGGCATGCTCGCCTTCATGCTGACGGCGCGCGCGCTCGGGCCGCACGACTACGGCCGTCTCGCACTGACATTCAGCTATATCCGGGCCGTTCAACTGCTGATCGCCTTCCAGTCCTGGCAGCCGCTGATCAAGTACGGCGCCGAGTTGCACGGGCGAAGTCACGAACCCGACTATCGCGCGCTGATGAAATTCGGCCTGATGGTCGATATCGGAGCGGCGATGGCCGCATTTCTCGTCGCCGTCTGCGGCGCGTTTTTATTCGGCAGCATTCTCGGCATCAGCAAGGACATGCTGACCTGGGTGCTCATCTACGCCACGACCCTTGCCTTCCAGATCAACGGCATGCCGACGGCGGTGCTGCGGCTCGCCGGCCGGTTCCGGCTTACGGCATACGGTCCGCTGGCAGGCACGAGCTTCCGGGTCGTGCTGTGCCTGGTCGGACTGCTGACCGGCGCGGGGCCGCTTTATTTCGTCGTCCTGTGGACGATCACGCAGATCGGCGGTGCGGTATCCATCCTCGTGCTGGCACTCTTCGAACTGCACCGTCAGGGGGTCCGCCAGCTGATGTCCGCGCCGCTTGCAGGTGTCACCCGTAAATTCGAGGGACTGCTCGGCTTCACCATCGGGTCCAATCTGGAACTCAGCATACGGTCGAGCACCAACGAGTTCGATACCCTTCTCGTCGGCTTTCTTGCCGGGCCGTCACCCGCCGGTTTCTACCAGATAACGAAGCGCCTTGCGCGAATGGTCCTGCAGCTCGGCGCCCAGGTCCAGGCGGTTCTCTATCCCGACATCGCCAGGATCTGGGCCCGTGGCGAACTGAAGGAACTGCACCGGGCCGTCTTGCAGACCTTCGTCATGCTTGCCGGTTTCGGTGTGCTCGTCGTTGGCCTGACTGCAATCGGCATTCGTCCGATCATCATCCATACGGCAGGCACTTCGTTCGCGGCGGCTGCGCCGCTGGCCGTCGTTCAGATGATCGCGGCAGCCATCATGCTGTCGGGCGGTGTCCTGCGCTCCGCTCTGCTCGCCATGGGGCGACAGCCGACAGTCCTGCGGATCGTCATCGTGGCGACCATCATCTTTCAATTGGTCGCCGTATCGGCGATCCCGATCGTCGGCGCCATGGGAGCGAACCTGGCGCATATGGTAATGGCGCTCATCATGGTTTCCTGTCTCTGGTTCGTCTATCGGCGCATGATCCAGGCTGGAAAGCCCGGCGATCCCGACACGCAGACGCAGTCTACGGATGCGGCGATGACACCGTCGTAAGCTCCAGGGTCCATTGCGGACTTTCCCGACATGCAAATCGAGCGGCGACGGTCTTGATTGTCCCGATGGGGTTCGCTGGAAACGCCGCCGGGTGGAAGAAACATGACATATTCGCCGCGCGTCGTGTGCTTTCCCTTCGTCGGCGACGATATCGGCGGGAGCCATCTGTCGACGATCAAGCTGATCGAAGCGCTGGACAGGAAGCGCTACACGCCGCTTGTCGTGCTGCATACATCCGAAGGCCCCGTCGCATCCGTTCTCGCTGAACACGGCCTGCCATTCGTCGAAGCGCCGTTCCGTCCGCTGCCCTCGCGCCGGGGCGTGGGCAATCGAACCGTCAAGGCGTTGCGTAATCTCGTCGGTTTCACGCTTGCCGCCGCACGTCCCCTTGCACGTTTCCTGAAGGAGCGGGACGTCGATATCGTTCACACGAACGACGGACGCATTCATCTTGCCTGGGCGGTACCGGCAAAGCTCGCCCATGCGCACCACGTCTGGCATCACCGCGGCGATCCGAATGCGTGGGGCATAAATTATCTGGCACCGATTTTCGCCGACCGGATCGTCACCGTTTCGCGGTTTGCGACGCCACGGCGACCCCTTCTGCCCTTCGGCTGCGAAGTCGCAGTCGTTCACAGCCCCTTCGATCCCCCTTCGACGAATATGGAAAGGTCCGTCGCGAAAAATCCGATCCGGGAAGAACTCGGATGTTCGCCGGAAACGCGCCTTCTCGGTTATTTCGGCCTCCTGATCAGCCGAAAGCGGCCACTCGGTTTCGTGGAAGCGGTCGCGGCCTTTACACGGCGATACCCGGACGTGCCGGTCATCGGCCTTCTCTTCGGCGTTCCGGGAAACGAGGAGGCATGGCTCGGCCGGGCCGTCATGCAGCGGGCAACCGAACTGGGCATCGCCGATCGCATAAGGCTCATGGGGTTTCGTCAGCCGGTCGAGCCATGGATGGGCGCAGTCGATGTGCTTCTCGTGCCGGCGGTGCGCGAGCCCTTCGGCCGCACGCTGATCGAGGCGATGATGCTCGGAGTGCCCGTCGTTGCAACGAGGGACGGTGGCAATTGCGAAGCGATCGAAAACGAAAAGACGGGGTTTCTCGTTCCGGTCGATCGACCGGAAGCGTTTTGCGAACCGGTCCATCGCCTGCTTACCGACCCGGAGTGCCATCGACGGATTACGATGGCGGCGTATGAAGATACCAGGTCTCGATACGGCCTGAAGAAGCATGTCGAACAGATCGACCGGATCTACAGCCAGCTCGGTGGCCCCTTCGCCGAACCTCGGCCGCTGACGGTTTGCTGAATTCGCCGGAGACGTCGAACGATCGGCGGAAAAACCTGTCACGACCCGATTGTCGCACTGACATACGATGCCACGCATCGAAGCCCTGCCCTTTCGATCCAGACGATTGATCATCATGCTTGTCACTTTGAAGGAGTGCGAAGAGATCCTGCGCTGCCCGCGCAGCGGCGACCGTCTCGTATCTGCCGAGCGTGACGGATTGCGGACGGAGCATAGCGAGAGCGAAGAGGATGTCGTCTATCCCGTCGTTGCGGGAACTCCGATCCTCATCGATTTCTCGGACTCCGTTCTCGACCGTAAGGCGTTGCTCGAGCGCGCCGGAACGAGCGCCTTGCATCGCCCCCGTTACGGACGCGTTGCGGGGTTGATCAAACGGCTGCTGTCGCCGGCCAAGAAGACGACGCGGGAAAACGTCGAAGCGCTCATACGCGAGCTTTCATCGCTCCCCGGCAAGAGCCGGGTTCTGGTCGTGGGCGGGGGAAGCATCGGCCAGGGAATGGAACGGCTTTACCAAGATCCCGGTCTGGAAGTCGTCGGGTTCGATATCTACGGCTCGCCGAACGTGCAGTTCATCGCCGACGCTCATCATATCCCGTTGGCGAGCAATTCGTTCGACGCCGTCGTCGTCCAGGCCGTCCTCGAACACGTTCTCGTACCGGCTCGTGTCGTCGCCGAAATCTGGCGCGTCCTCAAGCCGGACGGGATCGTGTACGCGGAAACGCCCTTCATGCAGCAGGTTCACGAAGGCCCCTACGACTTCTCGCGTTTTACCGAAAGCGGCCATCGATATCTGTTCCGCAATTTCGAGGTCATCCGTTCCGGAGCGAGCGGCGGTCCGGGCCTGCAGTTCATGTGGGCCGCCGATTATCTCGCCCGCAGCCTCTTCCGCTCCCGCACGGCGGGAAAGCTCGCCAAGCTCGCGTTCTTCTGGACGCAATACCTCGATGCGGCCATTCCGGCGCGTTACGCGATTGACGGCGCGAGTGGTGTCTACTTCCTGGGGCGCAAGTCGCAGGTGCCGTTTCCACCCGCCGCGATGGCCTCGTACTACCAGGGCGCCCAGTAGCGTGGCTGGTCTCACCGCGTGCGAGGGTCCGCGTGATTTCTCACCCGGCGACATCGCATCGATGGTCGGCCCGCTCGCTTTCTACCGCTCATGCCTCGTTTCCAATGGAGGTCGTATCCGACAATGATCGATTTCGCA
Source organism: Pararhizobium mangrovi (assembly GCF_006516965.1). Classification (GTDB taxonomy): domain Bacteria; phylum Pseudomonadota; class Alphaproteobacteria; order Rhizobiales; family Rhizobiaceae; genus Pararhizobium_B; species Pararhizobium_B mangrovi. Next base: position 103,326 of record NZ_VHLH01000013.1, read on the forward strand.
GATATCGATTTCCTGATCATCGGCGCGACGAAAAGCGCGACGACTTGGCTTCAGCGCTGCCTGCAGGCCGATCCCGCTATCGCCATGCCGGATCCCGAGCTGCATTATTTCAGTCGCGCCTTCGATCGTGGAGACCAATGGTATCTCGGGCAGTTTCCGGCCGAGGGCCGTGATCGGGTCACCGGCGAGAAATCGAACTCCTATCTCGAAAGCCCCAGCGCTGCGCTTCGCATCCACGCACGACTTCCCGACGTCAAGCTCGTCGCCCAGCTCAGAAACCCGATCGAGCGCGCCTATTCGGACTATTGCATGATGTATCGGCGCGGCGAGATCGGCCGGGACGTCGCCCGTTATCTCGATCCACGGAACGAAAGCCGGACCCGCCTGCTTTCGGCCGGCCTCTACTACCAGAACCTGAAGCCGTTCTACGATCGCTTCCCCATGGAAAACATCCTGGTCACCTTCTACGACTCCATCGGCGAAGAACCGCACCGTCACCTCGGCACGGTGCGCCGGTTTCTGGGCCTGCCTGCGCAGTTACCCGGCCAGACGCTGCAGCAAAAGCACAAGGACAAGACGATCCCGACGCTCGGCCCGCGGATGCGGCGGTTCTTCCGGCCCGTGAAGCCGCTCGTGGCACCCCTTCGCCAGACATCCGCTTTCCGCCAGCTCCACCGCACGCTCGCGAGCGAGATTCGATACAGCGCGATGACCGACGATATCCGGCGGCGCCTCGCCGACTACTATGCCGAGGATTTGGACCAGCTAAGCGCGCTTACCGGAACCGACGTGCCATCATCCTGGCTGCGTTCCTTTGCCGTCGATGCCCGATACGATCGAACGCCACCCGACCGCCCTTCGGTTTCGCCGGCTACCTGACCGCCAATTCGCGGGGCTTCAAACGCGCTGTCCGCAAAAATGTGGGTGCCGGCCGCCCGCCCGGCAAACGACGACTGAAATCAGACAGGAAAGATTAGGGGTTTAACTGACGCCCGCACGGGAGAAAACCGAGTTCGTCGAAGAAGGATGATTTCGTAAACGTTCCGCACCAAATAAAAATCAGGGAGATCGTTGTGATATATTATCATACTCCTGAACACGGGAACGTTCGCGGGAGAAAAAGACTTGTTCCGATCGAAAAAATTTGGCCCTTTTTCCTTCTCCGGAGCGAAATCGCACGCAGTGCGACAAGGGTAATCAAATCCAACGTAAAATCCGCCGTATCGGGCGTGCGCGTTTATGCGCTCGATCTGCTTCTTGCGCTCGTGGCGGTCAATTTCTCCCTCGTATTGACCCTTGGTCCGAAATTCGTATCGACATCGGGTCGTGAATTTTCTCATATCGCCTTCATGACGATCGTCTTCGTCGTCCTGTGCGCAGTGTTGTTCCCGCTACTCGGCCTTTATCGAATCAACTGGAAGTACGCGTCGATCCCGGCCTACGTCGTCCTCATCAGCGGCGTTGTCGTCGCCTCGCTTCTGTTTGCCGTTCTGATCTTCGTCGACGATCGTCTCGATTTCGTCCCCCGCTCCGTCATCGTCATTCAGGTCATGGTGCTTTCGGCCATGTTGTGCGGCTTTCGCCTGAATTTCCGTCATGAAGAATTGCTGAAAGGGGCACCCTACTTCAGGAAAAGGCTGATCGCTGCCGGCGAAACCATACCCGTTCTTCTCGTGGGAGCGGGTCGCGAGGCCGACCTGTACCTGCGGGCGCTGAACCGCGATCCGAACTCGAACTACCGACCGCTCGGCATTCTGGACGACAGACCCGAGGAGATGGGCAGGATCCTGCACGGTGTTCCCGTCATCGGTGCGACGCGGGACTTCGAAGACCGCGTCGGTGAACTGGAACTGCTGGGAAACAAGCCGCGCCATATCATTTTCTCGAAGCCGCTTTCCGAGATCGGGAAATGCGATGCGGACCTCTTGATCCAGAACGCGGAAAGATTGGGGCTCGCCGTGTCTCGTCTTGCCCCGGCAACGTTGCTTCGCCAGTCCGTCACCAGTGGCGATTTCGATCTTCGCCCGATCGAACTCACGGATCTTCTCGAGCGGCCGCAAGCATCCCTGGACGTCGCAGCCCTCGAACGGTTCATTCGTGAGCGACGCGTTCTGGTGACCGGTGCGGGCGGTTCGATCGGCAGCGAACTGACAAAGCAGGTCGCCGCCCTCAATCCGACGGAAATCGTCCTGATCGATCATTCCGAATTCAATCTCTACACCGTCGATCTCGACCTGAAAGAGCAATTTCCCGAGCTCAAGCGTACCTGTTATCTTTGCGACGTGCGCGACGCCGCTCGGCTGAACGAGATATTCGAACGCCACCACCCCGAACTCGTCTTCCATGCCGCGGCGCTCAAGCATGTACCGATGGTGGAATTGAACCCCTGCGAGGGTTTATTGACCAATGTGTGCGGGACCATGAACGTCGCGGAAGCCGCACGTCGCTGGAACGCGCTCGGCATGGTCCAGGTCTCCACGGACAAGGCGGTCAATTCCAGAAGCGTGATGGGAGCAACGAAACGCCTCGCCGAACTCTACTGCCAGGCGATGGATCTCGATTGCGAAAGCGGGAGATCACGAACCCGTTTCATGACGGTGCGGTTCGGCAACGTGCTGGGATCGAGCGGATCGCTTATTCCCCTCTTCAAGCGACAGCTCGCCAAGGGCGGACCGCTGACGGTCACGCATCCAGAGATGACGCGCTACTTCATGACGATCCGGGAGGCGGTTCAGCTGACGTTGCAGGCTTCCTCCTACGGGCTCGAGAAAGAGCTCGGAAAGGGACAGATCTTCGTTCTCGACATGGGAGAACCGATCAAGATCGTCGATATCGCCAGACGCATGATTCGACTTTCCGGCGTGCCGGATCGCGACATAGCGATCGATATCGTCGGCTGCAGGCCGGGCGAGAAACTGTACGAGGAGTTGTTCGACGCGGACGAGCAGCGCGTTTCCCCACCCGTTCCCGGTGTTCTGGGCGCAGTCCCGAAGGCCGTACCGTTGTCGGTGATCTACGAGAACTTCGCGCACCTGAAGGATCTCGCCCTCGCCGGCAAGCCTTCGCAACTCGTCGATGCGATGCGCGAACTCGTGCCGGGGTTCTGTCCCGAGGTCGAAAGCGCTGCGACCGCGCATGCCTTCGCCACGGTTCGTCGTGATGCGGATGACATCGAAGCAGCGCTCGATCCATACCTGATTCCGACCCCCGCCGGACCGCCTTTACCGATTGGTCCGAATTGATCTTCAGAACGCGATCGTTCCCAACGAACGCCGAAAGCGCCCTAGCTTTCGTTGACGGAGCTTCGGCTATGGTCGCGGGAACCCACTGACGCATGTGTCGAGCGGATATCGGCACCGCAACGATCGCACGACGTGCCGACCACCGTATCGTGGGCGGCATCGTCCAGATCGTCCCCGCAACGGTCTGCGATCGAGAACACTGCGCACAATCTGGACGGCAGCATCGTCCTGGCACCGGCAAAACCGAATAGCCGTGCTCGTATATCGAGAACGGACACGATCCGGTTGCCAAGCAACATGCCCGTCGCCGAGACCGTCGCCGGTCGCATCGGCACGAACCCGTTCGCCCGATCGTGAAACGCGTTCGTCAGTTGACTCCCGTCCCCATTGACGGTTTGATCTCAGATGTCAGACCAATGCTTCAGGGCAATCGTTCGTGCATCTCGATCGGATCGACACAACAGATCGCGTCACTCGGGTTTCCAGCGAACTCGCCGGATATGTGGATCGGGGCGCCCTGACGGTGGGCGACCAGCTTCCGACCGAACGTGAAATCTCGCAATCGCTCGGTGTCGGACGGTCGACGGTACGCGAAGTCCTCCGGCAATGGCAGGCACTGGGCGTGGTCGAGGTTCGCAAGGGAAGCGGCACCTTCCTGCGCCGGCAGATCACCCGCAAGACGATCTACCTGCCGCTACTTCTCGAAGGAAAACGCGACGGCCTCCTGCAGATGCTCGAAGTTCGCCGCGGCCTCGAGATGGAAGCCGCCGGGCTCGCGGCGACGAGAGCCGGCAGCTCCGCGCTTGCCGAACTGGAGGAAAAGCTGGTCGTCATGGAAGCCGTCTTCGAAAAGGAGGGATGCGCCGGTCCGGAAGATCTCGCCTTTCACCTCGCGATCTACGACGCATCGGGCAACCCGCTCTTCGGACAGATTCTCGCGCAGATACGCGATCCGTTGAACGACCTCTTTTCCATGTCCGACGTCTCGAAGCGGCTGCGCCGTTTTGCCGAACGCTCCTTCCCCTTTCATCGCCGGCTCTTCGAGGCCATCCGTTCCGGCGACCCGATCGCCGCGCGCACCCATACCGCTGCCATCCTGGATGTCGTAAGCGAAGACGTACGGACGATGGTCCCATGAGCAATAGCATGAGCGACGACAGCGAAACGGAACACTTGGCCTTCGCGGCCCGCCTTCTCGCGCACGACGACGGTGACGAATACGGTCCGGTCGTTCCGCCGATTACGCAGACTTCGCTCTTCACCTTCGGCTCCTATGCCGAGATGGAGCGCAACTATACCGCCGAACGGCCGCGCACGACCTATTCGCGGGTGGGCAACCCGAACGTACGGGCCTTCGAGGAGAAGATGGCCGCACTCGAAGGCGGCGAAGACGCGATCGGCTTCGCGAGCGGCATGGGGGCGATCTCCTCTGCGGTTCTCGCCGTCGTCTCGCCCGGCGAGCGCATCGTGTGCGTGCGCAACGTCTATCCCGATACCTATCGGTTTTTCGAGATCCTTCTTCGAAGGTTCGACGTATCGGTCGACTATGTCGACGGAGCCGACGAAGAGGCGGTACGCGCATCCCTTCCCGGTGCGCAGGTTCTCTATCTCGAAAGCCCGACGAGCTGGACCATGGAGGCGCACGTGGTCTCGCGGCTCGCCGCACTGGCGCGCGAAGCCGGGGCGATCAGCATCATCGACAACAGCTGGGCTACACCCATCTTCCAGCGTCCCCTGGAACTGGGCTGCGATGTCGTGGTGCATTCGGCGTCGAAATATCTGTGCGGGCACAGCGATACCGTCGCCGGCGTCGCCGTCGCTTCACGCCAACACGTCGAGCGCATCCGCTCGGGCATCGCGCCCTATCTCGGAGCCAAGCTCGCACCGCTCGACGCATGGCTCCTCCTTCGCGGCTTGCGAACGCTGACCGTTCGCATGAAGGCGATCGAGGCAACGGCACTGACGCTCGCCCGACGGCTGGCGGAACATCCCGCGGTAGAACGCGTGCACCACCCGGCTCTCATGGGCGACCTGCCCGAAGGATTGCACGGAACGTCCGGCCTCTTCTCCGTGGATTTCGGCGACCGCGTCGACATTCCTCGCTTCATCGATGCGCTTGCGCTTTTCAGGCTCGGCGTGAGTTGGGGTGGGCACGAAAGTCTCGCGATGCCGGCAAAGCTTGCCCGCTCGCAGGCGAACGGACCGAATTCGGTGATCGATTTCGACGTCCCACCCGGGCTCGTACGACTGAACGTCGGACTGGAAGGCCTGGAAGCGCTCTGGAGCGACCTCGAAAACGCAGTCGAAACCAGCAAAAGATGAGGGGAATGCCATGCTCAAACGGTTGATGATCGCAACGGCGATCGGTGCGCTTTTCGCAGGACAGGCTGCGGCGGACACCACCTTGAGGCTGACGGAAGTCATCACGAGCCCGGAGCGTACCAAGACGCTGCGCAAGATCGTCGATAACTTCGAAAAGGAGAATGCCGGCGTCAAGGTCGAGATCACCTCACTGCCGTGGGGGCAGGCATTCGAGAAGTTCGCGACGATGGTTTCGGCCGGGAACACGCCCGACGTCGTCGAGATGCCGGATCGCTGGCAGTCGCTCTACGCGTCGAGCGGACGGCTCGAGGATCTCGGCCCCTACCTCGACAAGTGGGACGAGACGAAGAAGATCAACAATCTGACCATGAAGATGGCGAAGGTCGTCGGCGACAAGGCCTACTCCCTGCCCTACGGTTTCTATCTGCGCGCGCTCTTCTACAACAAGAAGCTCTTCAAGCAGGCCGGCATCGACGGACCGCCGAAGACGCTGACGGAATTCAAGCAGGACGCGGAGAAGATCTCGAAACTTCCCGGAAAATACGGATACTGCCTTCGCGGCGGACCGGGTGGCTATGGCGGCTGGCTGATGCTGGGCGCGAGCATGGCCAAGAGCGGCGACTTTTTCCACAAGGACGGAACGTCGACGCTTGCCGACAGCGGCTGGGTGGATGGCTACCAGTTCCTGATCGATCTCTACAAGAACGGCAATGCGCCCAAGGACAGTGTGAACTGGGGCTTCAACGAGGTGGTCGCCGGCTTCTATTCCGGCACCTGCGCCATGCTCGATCAGGACCCGGATGCGCTGATCGGTATCGCCGATCGCATGGATTCCGAAGATTACGGCGTCGCGCCGTTCCCGACGGGACCCGGTGGCAACCGCTATCCCACGCTCGGTTACGCCGGTTGGGCGATGTTCGCCAACAGCGACCACAAGGATCTCGCCTGGAAGCTGATCGCCGCGCTCGACGGACCGAAGGGCAACCTCATGTGGAACAAGCAGACCGGCACGCTGCCGATCTACAATTCCCTGAAGAGCGACCCCTTCTATCAAAAGCAGGGCTACAAGGCCTGGTTCGAGGAGCTTGCGAGCGACAAGACCAAGCCGCTCGTCTTCCCGTTCCGTCTCAAGGAGTTCGGCTTCTTCTCCGACTCGCTCGTCCCGAAGACGAGCCAGAAGGCGCTTCTCGGCGATATCACCGCCAAGGAGCTCGGCGAACAATGGGCGGCCTTCATGACCAAGGCGAACAAGGCCTCCGAGACGAGCGCGAACTAGCGTGAATTAAGGTTTCGTCGTATCGCACCGCCTCGCGCCGTCCTCTTCGGCGCGAGGCCACTCCCGACCCGCGTCAATGGATTGGCTGATGAGCGTTCAGGCCGAAAGGCGACCCGGCTGGCACGGCACCCGGCGGCGTTTCGCGCTCCGCATGGAACCGTACTTCTACGCGAGCCCTGCCCTAATCTTCATCGTCGCGGTCATGCTCGTACCGCTCGCCATCGGCCTTTCCTACGCCTTTCGCGACATTACCCTGCTCAATCCCTTCAGCGGCGGTTTCGTCGGCGTCCAGCATTTCGTGGATCTGTGGCACGACTCCGACTTCTGGCAGGCACTCGGCAACACGGTGACCTGGACGGTCGCTTCCGTATCGCTGCAGTTCTTCCTCGGTCTCGTGCTGGCGCTCAGGCTCTACCGCCCTTTCCCCGGCCGCGGGCTCGTCCAGGCTCTCGTCTTCGTTCCGTGGGCAGTGCCGATGTTCCTGTCCGGACTGAATTTCGCCTGGCTCTTCAATCCGGTCATCGGCCCGCTGCCGCACTGGCTTTATGCCGTCGGCATCCTGTCCAGCCCGGAAAACATTCTTTCCGATCCGGCGATCGCCATCTGGGGGCCGATCGTCGCCAATGTCTGGTGGGGTGTCCCCTTCTTCGCGATCACCCTTCTGGCCGCCCTCCAGTCCATTCCGCCGGAAATCTACGAAGCCGCGGAGATCGACGGCGCGGGCACGTGGCGCCGCTTCGCGGACATCACCGTTCCGTTCCTGGCGCCGACGATCGCCATCACCGTACTGCTTCGTGCCGTGTGGATCGCGAACGCGCCGGATCTCATCGTCGCGATGACGGGCGGCGGACCCGCCGACAGTACGCAGATCGTCGCGAGCTACATCTTCACCCAGGCGTTCAAGGGCCTCGACTTCGGCTACGCCTCGGCGGTCGCGACCGTACTTCTAATGCTTCTTCTCGTGTACGCGCTCATCGTCCTTATGATCCGCCAGTCGCTCCTGAAGGCGAGTTGAGGAAATGTCTGCCGCAACGCTCAAGCGAGCCGGTTACTGGACGATGCACTATGCCATCATCGCCCTTTACGTCGCCTTCGCGCTCTTTCCGCTCTACTGGCTCTTCAAGGTATCGCTGACGCCGACGAAGCTCCTCTACAGCGAGGGCGTGCGGATGTGGCCTTCGCGAACCACGTGGGAGAACTACGGCTTCGTCCTGACGAACAGCGACTTCCCGCGCTTCTTCCTGAACAGCGTCATCGTTTCGGTATCGACCGCCGTTCTCGTCACCGTCGTCGCTTCGGGTGCCGGGTACGCGCTGTCGCGTTTCCGCTTCCGGGGCAAGTTCTGGCTCGTCGGTCTGATGCTCATCACGCAGATGTTCCCGCTCGTCATGCTGATCTCGCCGATCTTCCGCATCTTCACGCCGCTCGGGCTGACCGACAGCCTCCTCGGCCTGATCATCGTCTACACGGCGTTCAACATTCCCTTCGCGACCTTCCTGATGCAATCGTTCTTCGATGGCATTCCGAAAGATCTCGAAGAGGCTGCGATGATCGACGGGGCGCACCGGTTCACCGCTTTCCGCCAGATCATCCTGCCGCTGACACTGCCGGGGATTGCGGCAACGCTCGGTTTCGTCTTCACCGCCGCATGGAGCGAACTGCTCTTCGCGCTGATGCTGATTTCGAAGACGGATGCCTCCACCTTTCCCGTCGGCCTGCTGACGTTCGTTTCCAAGTTCTCGGTCGATTTCGGCCAGATGACGGCCGCAGGCGTGCTTGCGCTCATTCCCGCATGTCTCTTCTTCTTCCTCATCCAGCGATATCTCGTCCGCGGCCTGACGGCAGGCGCGGTGAAAGGCTGACACCATGGCGACCATCGATATCGACGGCGTTCGCAAACGCTTTGGCAACGTGGATGTCCTGCACGGCGTGGACCTCACCATCGCCGACGGCGAATTCGTCGTCCTGGTCGGGCCGTCCGGTTGCGGGAAGTCGACCTTGCTCCGGCTGATCGCCGGGCTCGAGGATATTTCGCGAGGGGCGATCCGCATCGACGGCGAACGCGTCAACGATCTCGCACCGCGCGCCCGCGATATCGCGATGGTCTTCCAGTCCTACGCGCTTTATCCGCACATGAGCGTCGAGCGGAACATGGACTACAGCCTGCGCCTGCGGAAAACACCTGCGGAACGCGCGCGGGAAGCGGTCGAAGGTGCGGCGGGCAAGCTCGGGATCGATCGGCTTCTGCAGCGCAAACCGCGCACGCTTTCCGGCGGCCAGCGGCAACGGGTTGCGATGGGGCGCGCGATCGTGCGCACGCCGAAGGCCTTCCTCTTCGACGAACCGCTCTCGAACCTCGATGCGCGCCTTCGCGAACAGATGCGCGGCGAGATCAAGAAGATGCACCAGGATCTGGGCGCGACTTCGATCTACGTGACGCATGACCAGATCGAGGCCATGACGCTAGCCGACCGGATCGTCGCCATGAACGAAGGCCTCGTTCAGCAGATCGGACCGCCGCGAGAGCTCTACGAACATCCGACCAACCTCTTCGTCGCCGGCTTCATCGGCTCGCCGGCGATGAATTTCATCGACGCGACCTACCGCCGCGAAGGACAGAACGCCTTCCTGGTCGTCGGCGAGAAACGTCTCGCGCTCGACGAACGGGACGTCGCGGACGGAACGCCCGTGACGCTCGGCCTGCGCGCCGAAGACATCGCCATCGATGCGGATCCCGAAGATCCGGGTGCCATCGAGGCGACGGTCGAACTCGTCGAGCCGCTCGGCCTCGGCACGATCGTCCACGTTCAGGCCCTTGGAACGCACATCAAGGCACTCAGCCTCGCGGTGGTCGAACATCGGGTCGGTTCCCGGATCTGGATCCGACCGCACCCGGAAAAGTTTCACGTCTTCGAAGAGGCAACCGGTCGCCGGCTGGAACGGAAGGCCCAATTCGCCGCCGAACTTCCCGCCTGACGCGAATCCGCGTTCGAGACAGTCTAGGATCGGCCGACGCAACGACGCCGGTTGCCGAAACCTGCGTACTGTCGCGCTCGATGATCTCGAACCCGATATCCAGACGCGTCTCGTCGCAACTGGGTCGGAGCCGGCCACGTATGGGCGGTAAAATCCTGGTCGCCACGTTTTCTAGAATAGTTCGATAGCCGTGTCGTTTTCGACGCCACCGATGGCTTCGCCGTCGCGGAGCCGACGTTTCAGCCGGTAGAGATTAACTTCCGACAGCGGTTCGGAAAGATCGACGTCCGGTTGCCCGTCGAGTTTCGACGCGGAGGCGTGCAGGAATTGCGAGAGACCGGCTATCGTCTGCCGGATCTCGTCGATCTTCTGGGCCTTGCGAAGATAATCGCTGTCCCTGCGGGCGCAATCGCCGCAGACGAGCTCCTGCATCGCATCGACCTCCCCCGTCAGGCGATCCAGTTCGCCGGAAAGGTTCGTGAACAGCTGATCGAGAGAAACCATGTCTCGGCCTCCAAAAAGTCTTCGGCGGTACGGCCCCAGTTCGCAGCGAACGCTCGATCCGGAGTCTTGCATCGAGCCGGGCCGGCACAGTCTCGCCCGGCGCGCTCTGAATTTGCGACAGGACGTCCGCTCGCGCGAAGATCCGGCTGGAAAATGCGCTAGAACAGTTCCACCTCGCCAAGGTCGGCAACGGCGGGAACGCGTGGCTTCGGCGCCTGTCGCTCGACCTGGCGGGCATCCATGAGAAGCTGGCGCACGCGGCCGGTTGCCGGCCAGTATTCGACGCGTCTTCCCGTTACGCCGCCGAGGCTTCCGCCGAGATAGGTGATGCGCTCCATCTGGAGGAAGCGTTCGGCGAAGGCGGCGTTCTTCATTCCGATGTTGCCCAGACCGTCGACCACCTGCCCCCCTCCGAAGAGTTTGGCTTCGAGGCGTTCCCGCCGGGCGCCCTGCTTGAGCAGCGTGTTGATCAGCAGCTCCATCAGGAAGAGACCGTAGGATTCCACGTGTCCGCCACGCCCCCGATCCGTACCGGGAACCAGGAAGTGGTTCATGCCGCCGATGCCGGCGTGCGGGTCGCGGACGCACGCGGCGACGCACGAGCCGAGCAGTGTCGTCAGCACGGTCTGCGGGTCGCCGGCGACCTGGACCTCGCCCTGCAGGACGGTGATGCGGTTTTTCGGAACGGATGCGATCACTAGAGCTTCCCGACGACGGCTTCCAGGCTCTGCTTGAGGACCGGCGTGCTGATCGGCTTCATCAGATAGTTGTTCGCGCCGAGCGAGGAGGCGGTGCGCAGCACCTCCTTGTCCTCCTTTCCGGTCAGAACGATGAAGGGAACCTTGGCGGTCGGCTTGTAGTCGCGCAGCGCCTTCAGGAGCTTCAGCCCGTTCAGTTTGGGCATGTAGAGATCCGAGATGACGATGTTGCACGGCGAGTTCATCATCTTGCGAAGCGCTTCCTCGCCGTCGACGGCAAAGACGATCTGCTTGATCCCGAGCTCGTGCAGCGACTCGTTGATCAGCATGCGGCTTGTCGTATGGTCCTCGGCAACGAGAATCTTCAGCTTGTCCTTGATGCTCATGTCGTTGTCTCCTCGCAAAGGGCGACGGCTCGCGCCGTCACCGTCTTTGTGCTTTTGGGGATTTTGAAAATGGCTGCCGGTATCTCGTCGAGCGGCAGGTCGGCCGCGGCAGCGCCGATCTCGGAAGCCGCACGCGGCATGCCGTAGACGAGCGCGGTCGCGCGATCCTGCGCGATGGTATGGGCGCCGCGCTTTCGCATCTGCAGCAGACCCTTGGCGCCGTCCCGTCCCATGCCGGTGAGGAGCACGCCGCACGCTTCGTTGCCGAAAGTCTTGGCGAGCGAGGCGAAGAGGTAATCGGCAGACGGCCTGAAGAGCGCGTTCGGGAGCGTATCGACCAGCGAAACGAACGGTCTCGCACCGCCGCGCACGACCATGTGGTGGGAACCGGGCGCGATGTAGATGACGCCCGGCCGTAGCGTTTCCCCCGTGACCGGGATGCGTACGGCGGGCGCGCAAGCCTTGTCGAGCCGCTCGGCGAAAGAGGCGCTGAATGAGGCCGGGAGGTGCTGGACGATCAGCGTCGGCGGACAGTCCGCCGGAAACTCCGGTAGGATCTTCGCAAGCGCCTCGACGCCGCCCGTCGACGATCCGATGCCGATGGCAAGCGGCCTGCGCCGCGTTCCCGCGGCGTTTCGAACGGCTGCGGCCGAAGTCCCGGGCCGTTGGTAGGCCCGCCTCGCGGCGAGGTCGGGCTTCGTGCGGGCCGCCGCGCGCAGCAGATCGGCGAACCCTTCGAGATCGTCGGCGCGCCCTCGCGGTTTGCCGATGCAGTCGAAGGCGCCGAGCGCGAGCGCGTCGAGAGCGGCCGCCGCGCCCGGTTCGGTGAAGCTCGACACCATGATGACCGGCGTCGGACGAAGCCGCATGATCTTGTCGAGAAAGGCGATGCCGTTCATGCCGGGCATTTCCACGTCGAGCGTCACGACGTCCGGATCGATCGCCTTGATCTTGGCGCGCGCTTCCTGCGGTTCGCACGCCTCGGCGACAACTTCGATATCGGCCTCGTTCGCCAGTGCCTCGCGCAGCAGCGCACGCATGGTCGGCGAATCGTCGACGATCAGGACCCGCACGGGCCGGCCCGACGCGGGCGCATCGCCTTCATGCACGCGCGTCATGCCCCGATCCTCCGATAGGCGGTGTTCGCATCGTAAGCGAGCAGCCCGGTTGCCTGGCCCGCGACCCGTTCGGAATGTCCGACGTAGAGAATGCCTCCCGGCTTCAGCTTTTCCGCAAAGCGCAGCCACAGCCGCTCGCGGGTCGGCTGATCGAAATAGATCGTCACGTTGCGGCAGAAGATGACGTCGAACTGCCCCTTCATCGGCCAGTCGCCGTTGAGGTTCAGTTCCCTGAAGGCCACGAGCGAGCGAACCGGCTCTGCAAGCGCGAAGCCGAGGGCCGGTCCGTCCCGACGGGCGACGTCCTTGACCGGACGGAACCATTTGCGCCGCATGTCGGTCGGAACGTTCTCGATATCCTCGACCGGATAGATGCCGGCCCGCCCGAAGGCGAGGACGTTCGGGTCGATGTCGCTCGCCAGGATGCGCAGGTCCGTGCGGTCCACTTCCGGCATCGCCGCGAGGATCGTCATGGCGAGCGAAAACGGTTCGTGGCCGTTGGAGCAGCCGGCCGACCAGAAACGCACGCGACCGCCGTCGCGCGCCGTCGCCAGCAGAGCCGGCAGGCGGGCGCGCAGATGGTCGAAATGGTTCTGTTCCCGGAAGAAGCGCGTAACGTTCGTCGTCAGCGCGGCGAGCATCTGCATGCGCTCGCCGCCCCTCCCGTCCTCCGCTTCGAGAAGCGCGCAATACTCGCGAAAGCTCGCCATGCCGAGCGCGCGCAGCCGCTTGGAAAGCCGCGAATAGACGAGCGCGGTCTTCTCGCCGCTCAAATGAATGCCGGCCTGCGCGTAGAGCAAGGACGCGATCTTGTCGAAATCCGCCGATGTCATGCGGAAATCGCCATAGGCCTCGCCGCCGGCCCGCGCTTTCTCAGCCGGTTCGCCGGCGCGCCTGTCCACGATCGTCCGCGCTGTCGTCACCTCAGGCGGCTCCGGCCAGTTGCGGCATCACGTGATCGACGTCGATGACGGAAAGCATGCGCCCGTCGATCGACATGACTTCGCTGATGAACCGGCGCGCCACTTCGCCGGTGATGTCGGGCGGCGGCTGAAGTGCGGACTCGTCCACCGTGAGAATATCGGAGACGCCATCGACGAGCAGTCCGAAGACCACGCCATGGGCAAGCGCCACGATCGTCACGCTGCGTTCCGTCGGCTCGATCGGCGCGAAGCCGAGGCGCTGGGCGAGATCGACGATCGGCAGCACCGTCCCGCGCAGGTTGATGAAGCCGTGGACGAAGGAGGGCGCGTGCGGGATCGGCGTCGCCGGCGAGAATCCGCGGATCTCGCGCACAGACATGATGTCGACGCAGAATTCCTGCGCGCCGATGCGAAAGGCGACGAACTCCTGCAGCGCGCCGCCGGCGCGCGGTTCGTTCTGGTCGGCGGACTGGGTCAGGGTATCCGGCATGGTGTTACTCCGCGGCTTGAAGGGTGGCGGGATCGAGGGAATGGCCGGCCTCGCGCGAGCAGGTGACGAGCCGGTCGACGTCGAGGATGAGCGCGACGCGTCCATCACCCAGGATGGTGGCGCCGCCGACGCCCGGGATCATCCCGTAATTCGTTTCGGTGCTCTTGATGACGACCTGGCGTTGGCCCTGGATGCCATCGACGAGAAGGGCCGCACGATCGCCGTTTTCCATCTCGACGAGGATCACGACCCCTGCCGTCGGATCGCCGGGCCGGTCGCGGTAGCCGAGCAGCAGGCCGACGTCGATGAGCGGCAGGAACCGGTCTCGCACGTTGATGAGGCGCGCCTCGCCGCCGAAGCGGCGGACTTCGGTCGCCTTCGGCCGCATCGTTTCCACGATCATGCTGAGCGGCACGACGATGGTCTCGTCGCCCGCCGTCACGATCATGCCGTCGAGCACGGCGAGCGTCAGCGGCAGGCTCATGGTGAACTTCGAGCCCTTGCCGGGCTCTGAGGTGATCGTCACGCGCCCGCCGAGCGACTGGATGGATTGCCGGACGACGTCCATGCCGACCCCGCGGCCGGAAAGCTCGGAGACGCCCGAGGCCGTCGAAAAGCCCGGCATGAAGATCAGATTGTCGATCTCGTCGTCGGTAAGCTTCGCCGCCGGGGAAACGAGTCCTTTCTCGATCGCGATGTCGCGGACCTTGTCGCGCTTGATGCCGGCGCCGTCGTCGCCGATCTCGATGACGATGCGACCCGACCGCTGGCCGGCCGAGACCCGCACCGTGCCCTCCTCCGGCTTGCCCGCGACAACGCGATCCTCCGGCGTCTCGAGCCCGTGGTCGATCGCGTTGCGGATCATGTGGGTCAGCGGATCGGAAAGCTTCTCGATGATCGTCTTGTCGACCTCGGTCCATTCGCCCTGCGTGACGAGGCGAACCCGCTTGCCGGCGATCTCGGCGACCTCGCGCACGAGCCGCGGCAGGCGCTGGAAGACGGACTTCACCGGCTGCGCACGGATCGCCATGACGCTGTCCTGCAGCTCGCGGGTGAGCTGTTCGAGTTCCTCGAAGCCGGTCGCGACGTCGCAGGTGCGCGTCAGCCCAGCCTCGACGGCGCGCTGCGAGAGCATGACCTGATGGATGACGAGCTCGCCGACGAGGTCGATCAGCCGGTCGACACGGTCGAGATCGACGCGGATCGTCTGACCGGCAGCCGCCTTGGTGGGCTTGCCCGCCTCCTTCTTGCCGCCGGCCGGCGTCGAAACGGACGGGTCTTTGGCCGGCTCGGGATCTTGCTGTCGCGAAGGTTCCGGTTCGCGTTTCCCGGCTTCGGAGCCCGACGATCGGGAAATCCCGGATTGCGCGGGATCGGACTCAAGTGCCGATTCCGGCGCCGTATCGGGATCGCCGGCACCGACGCCTTCGGTATCGGCGAAAGAAGCATGCTCGTCGGTTGCCTCGATGGCTTCTTCGTCCTGATCGGTCCCGTCCAGCATTGCCTGCAGGACCAGAAGGTCCGCCTCGTCGGGCGTCGCCAGTTCCATCTCGAAGGAAGCGTCGGCGTCGTCGGTCGAGGCCGCGTCGATCTGCAATTCACAGTCGTCCTCAACGAACTCGAAGACGGCCCGGATGTCTTCTGCCTCGAGCGTGCCGGTCAGCGTGACAACGAAGCCGAAATAGGCCGCTTCGGGGTCGATGTCGGCAAGAAGCGGCAGCGCCTCGGTATCGCACGTCACCTGCATCTCGCCCATGGTCGAGAGCTCGCGCAGGAAGGTCATGCTGTCGTTCGCACGGGCATAAAGCTTGTCGTGCGGACGGAAGGCGATCGTGTAGGTCGTCTCGCCGGCCTCGGCGCCGAAGAGCGTCGAAACGTCGACGGTGACGGGCTGGAAGGCGAAGCCGTCTTCGTCCGCTTCGGCCTTCTCGTCGGCCGATCCGGTCACCGCCTCGAGTTCGGCCAGGAGCGCGTCGCTCTTGGCGGTGTCCGCGGTTTCGCCGTCGCGCGCGGCGGCGACGAGATCCGATAGCGCGTCGGCCGAGCGCAACGTCAGGCGGACGAACGTCTCGTCCGGTTCGATGCGCTTGGAGCGCAGTTCGTCGAGCACCGTCTCGAAGGCATGGGCAAACGCGACCAGCGCGTCGAGATGGAACGCACCCGCCCCACCCTTGATCGAGTGCACGCCGCGAAAGACACCGTCGATCGTCTCGTCGTCGGCCTCGCCGTCCTGGAAGGCCAGGAGGCCGGTCTCTACCTCGACGAGCTGCTCCGCGCATTCCTCGAAGAAGGTCTGGCGAATTGCTTCCATCGCATCCATCGGATTGCTGTCCCCTTTGGTGTCATGCCTGTCGCTGCTTCGAAGGTCCGGCGGATACCGCGTCGTGCCGGACCGGGCTTGCCGTCAGCCCGAATAGGCCGCGACGCGCCGGATCGCGGCGATCAGCTTGTCCTGGTCGAACGGTTTGACGATCCAGCCCGTTGCGCCGGCGGCCCGGGCACGCTGCTTCTTTTCCGCGTCGCTTTCCGTCGTCAGCACGAGGATCGGCGTGGCTCGGTGCCTGGGATCGGCGCGTACGTCCTCGATGAAGGCGAAGCCGTCCTTGCGGGGCATGTTGATGTCGGTGATGATGACATCCGGCTCGCGCTCCATTCCGTCCAGCACTTCGACACCGTGCTCGCCGTCCTCGGCCTGCACAACGGTGAAGCCGGACGGCGTGAGCGCTGCGTTCAGCATGTCGCGCATCGTCCGCGAATCGTCGATCGTCAGGATGGTCAGGCTCATCGAGCGTCTCCCGCAGCGGTGAAGTCATCGATCGAGAGCCCAAGCAGCGCGACGCCCGAAGCGAGCGCCTCGGACGGCGCGTTCAGCGAGAGCTCCGCGCCGTCGAGCTTCCAGGTGAGCGCCGCCGACATCAGGACCTGCAGGCAGGGGGTGGAGACCTTGCGCACGGCCGATCCGTCGACGACGACGTCCCGGCCGCGCAAGCCGGCAAGTTCCCGGGTCAGCGGCCCGGCTGCCGCCAGACCGAGGTCCGACGGCAACTCGCACGTGGAAACCGGCTTGCCGGCAGGTTCGGCAGCAATCTCGGCCATCAAAACTCCTCCCAGTCCTGGTCGTCGAGAGCGAAGGAGGACGAGGGCTTCTGCTGCGCACCACCGTGGCCGACCGTCTTCATCGACACGACCGTCTTCGGTTGGACGTCCCTGCCCGCTCGGGCAACCACACGCGGAGCGACGTCGACGACCTTGGAATGTTCGTCGAGCTTGAACTCCCCGACCGCATCCGCGAGCGCACCCGTTTCGTTGGCAAGGGTGCGCCCGGCGGCAGCCGTTTCCTCGACCATCGCCGCGTTCTGCTGGGTGACCTGATCCATCTGCCCCACGGCAACGTTCACCTCGCCGAGCCCGGTCGCCTGTTCCTTGGCGGAGGCGGCCATGCGTTCGACGATCGTGTTGACGTTGTTGACCTCGTTGACGATGCGTTCCAGCGCGCCGCCGGTCTCCTTGACGAGGCCGACGCCGGTGTCGACCTGTTCGCCCGAACTGACGATGAGGTTCTTGATCTCCTTCGCCGCATCGGCCGAACGCTGCGCGAGGCTCCGGACCTCGGAGGCGACCACGGCGAAACCGCGGCCCGCCTCGCCCGCCCGGGCGGCCTCGACGCCGGCGTTGAGCGCGAGGAGATTGGTCTGGAACGCGATCTCGTCGATGACGCCGATGATCTTGCTGATCTCGCGCGAGGACTTTTCGATCGAGTCCATCGCGGTGATCGCCTTGTCGACGACGTCGGCGGAATTCGTCGCTTCCGTGCGTGCCGACGACACCGCGTCGCGCGCATTGGAGGCGTCCTCGGCCGTCCGGCGGACCGTATCGGAGATTTCGCTCAGCGCCGCGGCGGTTTCCTCGAGGCTCGCGGCCTGCGTCTCGGTGCGTCTTGCGAGATCGTCGGTGGCGACCGAGATCTCCTCGGTTCCCGTGCGGATCGAACCGGTGCTTTCCGTGATCTGGCGCAAGGAGCTGCCGATCTGCTTCAAGGAGGTGGAAAAGTCGTTGCGCAGCGGCTCGAAGGCCGGCGCGAACGGCTTGTCCGAACGCCAGGTGAGATCGCTGTCCGCCAGCATCGAGATGCCGCGGCTGATCTCGGCAACCGCATGGACGCGATCGGTGATCACGGTCGCGAACTTGACGATCTTGAAGACCTTGCCGTTAGCGTCGAAGACCGGATTGTAGGAGGCCTGCAGCCATATGACGTGGCCGCCCTTGCCGACGCGCTTGAATTCGTCGGAGACCGCTTCGCCGCGGTTCAGCCGCAGCCACAGCTCGACATAGTCCTGGCTGCGTGCGTATGCGGGTTCGACGAGCGTACGGTGATGGGCGCCCTTCACTTCGGAAAGGGTGTACCCGAAGGCCTGCAGGAAGTTGTCGTTGGCCGTGATGATCTCTCCGGAAGGGAGAAACTCGATCACCGCCTGGATCTTGGAGAGCGCCGCCATCTTGGCGTCGGTCTCGGCAGACTTCCTTCGTTCCTCGGTAATGTCGACACACTGCTTGACGATGCCCACAACCTTTCCGCGAGAATTTCTTACCGGGTTATAGGAAGCTCTCAGCCAGATCTCGCTGCCGTCCTTCTTCACCCGCTCGCATTCGCCGTCGATATACTGACCACCGGCGAGTTTGCGCCAATGTTCGTCGTAGGCCGGCGTCGCCGCTTCTTTTGACGGGACCAGAATGCAGTGATGCTTCCCCCGCAGCTCGGCCAGATCATAGCCCACCGTGCGACAAAACAAGGAGTTGGCGTTGACGATATGGCCATCGACATCGAACTCGACCATCGCGAGCGACTGGTCCAACGCGTTCAGTATCGCCGTCGGCTTCGGGCGACGTCTCATTCGGAACGGATTCATTTCTTCACCTTCTCTGAGCTTGACGCTGTTCGAGCGTCACAGCGTCACGCGGCCAAATCAGCGAGCCGGCGGCATAGGTAGAACACCAGCATCCCGGATCGCAGCTCGGGCCCTGGTTGCATCAGGTTGATTTAAAACTACCTTAATTAGGGGATAACTAGATTGTGATGGCCGATCAGTTGAATCACGGAATCGGAGACCCATGGCATTCGCGATGCGGCAGGTTGGCGGGTCCGTATCGTCATGTCCGAGATGGGTTTTTCCACAGGTCGATATGGCCAACGAGACGATCCGCATTCTCGTCGATCGCATGATGCGTGGCGAACATGTCGAACCTTCGTCGGCGCGCTTGACAATGCTTCGGTTCGCGTCTGTGGTGCCCGAAGGGCATTTCATGCCCGGCGTATCGTTCGGAAGAGGAACCGTGCGGACGTCGTTCCGGTGGAGGCCGGAAGGTTAGGGAGGACTGTCATGGTTTGTTCAAGAAACCGAAATCCGTCTGTCATGCAGACGCCCTACGCCTCGGCCCTCTCTCATCGAGGCAGGGAAAACGTATGATGATCAAGACACTTCTGGCAGGCGCCGTCCTGCTTTCGACGACGGCCACCTCCGCGTTCGCGGCGACCGACATCACCTGGTGGCACGCCATGGGCGGCGAGCTCGGCGACAAGGTCAACGAGATCGCGAAGAACTTCAACGACAGCCAGGACCAGTATCATGTCACGCCCGTCTACAAGGGCACCTATCCGGAGACGATGACGGCCGCGATCGCCGCCTTCCGCGCCGGCAAGCAGCCCGACATCGTCCAGGTCTACGAGGTCGGCACGGCGACGATGATGGCGGCCGAAGGCGCGATCAAGCCGGTCTACAAACTGATGCAGGATTCCGGCGTCGACTTCGACCCGAGCGACTACCTGCAGGCCGTCACCGGCTACTACACCGACACCGACGGGCACATGCTCTCCCTGCCGTTCAACTCGTCGACGCCGATCCTCTATTACAACAAGGACGAGTTCGACAAAGCCGGCATCGACGGGGCGCCGAAGACCTGGCAGGACGTCGCGGACGACTCCAAGAAGGTGATGGAAAATTCCGACGCGAGCTGCGGCTTCACGACCGGCTGGCAGTCCTGGGTGCAGCTCGAGACGTTCTCGGCCTGGCACAACGTGCCCTTCGGCACGAAGCAGAACGGCTTCGGCGGGCTCGACACCAAGTTCGTCTTCAACGGCGACCTGCAGAAGCGCCATATCTCCGACATGGCCAAGTGGGCGAAATCCGGCGTCTTCAAGTATGGCGGTCGCCAGGGTGACGCGCGGCCGCTCTTCTATTCGGGCGAGTGCTCCATGTATATGGGCTCGTCGGCAAGCCGCGCCTCGATCCTCGCCAACACCAAGGCCAAGGTCGGCTTTGCCGAACTGCCCTATTACGACGACGTGAAAGGCGCGCCACAGAACACGATCATCGGCGGCGCATCCCTTTGGGTGCTCTCCGGCAAGTCCGACGAGGAGTACAAGGGCGTCGCGACGTTCTTCAAGTACCTCTCCTCGCCTGAAGTGCAGGCCGACTGGCACCAGTTCACCGGTTACCTACCGATCACGACGGCGGCCTACGAGCTTTCCAAGAAGCAGGGTTACTACGAGAAGAACCCGGGCGCCGAAGTCGCCATCCAGCAGATGACGAAGAACCCGCCGACGGAAAATTCCAAGGGCATCCGCTTCGGCAACTTCGCGCAGACCCGCGACATCATCAACGGTGAGCTCGAGCAGGTATGGTCCGGCAACAAGTCGGCCGAAGCCGCGCTCGACGATGCCGTCGACAAGGGCAACACGATCCTTCGCAAGTTCGAGAAGGCGCACCAGTAAACCTTCACCCCCGAACGGCCGGCGGACGCATCATGCGCCCGCCGGTTTTCGCTCCGGCCGATCCGCGAAGTCCCCAGAATGCAGACCAAACGCGTCACGTTCAGCCATCGCTGGCTGCCCTATCTCCTGATCGCACCACAGCTCGCCATCACGATCGTCTTCTTCATCTGGCCGGCGGGCGAAGCGCTCTACCAGTCCGTGCTGCAGCAAGGCGCCTTCGGGCTGACGACGCAGTTCGTGGGGCTGGAAAACTTCCGCGATCTCTTTTCCGATCCGGACTACCTGCATTCCTTCACCATCACGATCGTCTTCGCCGTCTCGACGACGGCCGCCGCGATGATCTCCGCGCTCCTCTTCGCCGGCATGGCGGACTACGTCATGCGCGCCAACGCCTTTTACCGCACGACGCTGATCGCCCCTTACGCCGTCGCGCCGGCGATCGCGGGCGTCTTGTGGTGGTTCCTGTTCAATCCCTCGATCGGCATCATCGCCTATGTGCTCCACCAGCTCGGCTATAACTGGAACCACCTCGTAAACGGCGGCCAAGCGCTTCTTCTCGTCATCATCGCGGCCGCGTGGAAGCAGATCTCCTACAATTTCATCTTCTTCCTCGCCGGCATGCAGGCGATCCCGCGCTCGCTGATCGAGGCGGCCGCGATCGACGGCTCGGGCCCGATGAAGCGCTTCTTCACGATCGTCTTTCCGCTACTCGCGCCGACGACCTTCTTCCTGCTCGTCGTCAACATCGTCTATTCCTTCTTCGAGACCTTCGCGATCATCGACGCGACGACGCAAGGCGGACCCGGCGACGCGACGGAAATCCTCGTCTACAAGGTCTGGCACGACGCGTTCATCGCGCTCGATCTCGGCGGCTCGGCGGCGCAGTCGGTCGTCCTGATGGCGATCGTCATCGGCCTGACGGTGATCCAGTTCCGCTATATCGAGCGTCGGGTGGAGTACTGAAGCGATGATCGAGAACCGCCCCGTCTTCACCTTCTTCGCGCACGCCGTTCTTCTCGTCGGCCTGGCGATCGTGATCTTTCCGATCTATCTCGCCTTCGTCGCCTCGACGCAGGATTCCTCGACCTTCCTCGGCGGCGTCGTGCCGCTCCTGCCGTCGAGCCACATGCTGGAGACTTACGGCCGCATCCTCGGCTCCGGTTTCGGCTCGATCCCGGTCTGGCGCATGATCGCCAACAGCATGGTGATGGCGCTCGGCATCGCCATCGGCAAGATCGCGATCTCGATCATCTCGGCTTTCGCGATCGTCTATTTCCGCTTTCCCTTCCGCACGCTCGCCTTCTGGCTGATCTTCATCACGCTGATGCTGCCGGTGGAAGTGCGCATCCTGCCGACCTATTCGGTCGCGGCCGGCCTCGATCTCCTCAACACCTATCAGGGGCTCATCCTGCCGGTCATCGCCAGCGCCACGGCGACGTTCCTCTTCCGCCAGTTCTTCATGACGATCCCGGACGAGCTCCTCGAAGCCGCCCTTCTCGACCGGGCGAGCCCGATGCAGTTCTTCAAGGACATCATGCTGCCGCTGTCGCGCACGAACATCGCGGCGCTCTTCGTCATTCTCTTCATCTATGGCTGGAACCAGTATCTCTGGCCGCTCATCATCACGACCGACCAGAACATGACGACCATCGTCGTCGGCATCAAGCAGATGGTGAACGTCGCCGACGGCGATCCGCAATGGCAGCTCGTCATGGGCACGGCGATCCTTGCCATGGTGCCACCCGTTCTCGTCGTGCTTTTCTTCCAGCGCTGGTTCATCAAGGGCCTCACCGAGCCCGAAAAATAAGAAGCGAGAGTTTGTAAAATGGCGCGCGTCTCGATCGACACCGTCCGAAAGGTCTATGCCGGCAACGTGGAGGCGGTGAAAGGGGTTTCGCTCGACATCGCCGACGGTGATCTCGTCGTCCTCGTCGGCCCCTCGGGCTGCGGCAAGTCAACGCTCCTGCGCATGGTGGCCGGTCTGGAAACGATCACCGACGGGACGATCTCGATCGGCGACCGTGTGGTCAACGACGTCAATCCGGCCGACCGCGACATCGCCATGGTCTTCCAGAACTACGCGCTCTATCCGCACATGACGGTGCGCCAGAACCTCGCCTACGGGCTCAAGAACCGGGGCGAGAAGAAGGACGCGATCGACAAGCGCGTGCGCGAGGCGGCCGACATTCTCGAAATCGGCGACTTTCTCGACCGCAAGCCGCGCCAGCTTTCCGGTGGTCAGCGCCAGCGCGTGGCGATGGGCCGCGCCATCGTGCGCGAACCCGCGGCCTTCCTCTTCGACGAGCCGTTGTCGAACCTCGACGCCAAGCTGCGTGTGCAGATGCGCGGCGAGATCAAGCAGCTCCAGCGCCGGCTGAAGACGACCGCGCTCTATGTCACGCACGACCAGCTCGAGGCGATGACGCTCGCCGACATGCTCGTGGTGCTGAACGGCGGGCGGGTCGAGCAGGTCGGTCGCCCGCTCGATATCTACCGCAAGCCGGCCTCGACCTTCGTCGCGGGTTTCATCGGCTCGCCGGCGATGAACCTTCTCGAAGGAAGCGTGGACGGTCATCGCGTTCATTTCGGCGACGGCTTCGTTCCTGCGCCAGACACGATCGGGGACCGGCGCCACGTCATCGTCGGCCTAAGGCCGGAAGACGGCCGTCTCCAGCCCAATCCCGACATGGCGACCGTGTCGTTGACCCTCGACTATGTCGAGGAGCTAGGTGCCGAACGGCTCCTTCATGGCCGATCGGGCGGGCAGCCGATGACGATTACGGTCGATCCGGACACGCCGCTTTCGGACGAGACCGGCCTGACGTTCGACGAGCATGCGCTGCACTTCTTCGACACCGAAACCGGCAAACGGCTCTGAGCTTTTGGAAAATGAATGGCGTATTGGACAGAACAAAACTGCGAACACTTATGGCAGCGGGACATTACGGTGATTTTTGGTCATATTTCCTCGCCCACGTGGCCCCCATTTCACACGACCCGCCGGGTACATGTAGCAGTTGGGTGAGGATCGCGTGCGGCTTCTCAGCCTGTCAACGCGGTATGGTTGACGATCACGCGCGAGAGGCCAGCAAGCCTTCGTCCTTGCGGGGCTCGGCGAGAAGTTCCTGAAGCCGGAGCATGTCGCCCTATATCGCGCGGAGGTGGCGCGTTTCGACCGCGAACGACAGGACCGCAGTGCCGAGGCGATGCGCGGCTACAAGCGGGCACTGCGTGAGGTGGCGAAGGGCATCGACAACTGAGTGAAGGCGATCGGCGAGGGCATTCGTTCGGAGACGGCCCAGGAGAACCCGGTGCGGGACGAGGCGACGAAGACACGGCTCGAAGCGGAGATTGGTGAACTGGAAGCAGCACCAGCTGCCCCTGCCCCGCATCCCCGCCTGGCGAAGGGCTATGTGGGCCGCGTTAGTTCGGGTCAGCGAGGGTAGACGGGTGTTCACCTGCTCCGATCCAGTCTGCCGTCTTGCAGGCGACCGGCTGCGCTACGGGCCCATACGCTATGGACGCAAGCGAGCCCCGCAGCGATTTGCTACGGGGCTTTCTGTTTGGTTGCGGGGACCCGCTTAAGGCGTGAGTTGCTAACTCATCCGTATGCCGATGACCCCGTGTTCATGAGCCTGTGGATGATCGGAGGAGAGTGATCCCAGTTATAAGGCTCACATCTAAAGCGGGATGACTTCAATCTGAATCGCTGAGGATTCCGTTTGTCTCCCGGTTGTGATTCAACATGCTGGCCGGAGGGAGGCCAGCATGGATGTCGAAAGCCTACTCGATGGATTTGCGCGAACGTGTTGTGAAAGCGG
>NZ_VHLH01000014.1 GCF_006516965.1 Pararhizobium mangrovi
ACTAGCACCAAAAGTCGGAAAAAGCAGCCAACCGCCAGAACCCATATGGACCCCGGCGCCGCCGCCGTCGATGAACGCTGTATAGGATGGATCACCAAATGATGTCAACGCGGTCCCGGCGAAAAATCGGCAGGAAAGGAACTTTTTCGCCGAGACCGGGACGAACAGCGCGGAAGACGGGCCTTTGCCGCCGAAGAGCCTTCAAATGGGCCCATTCCCCGTGGCATAAGGCATGGCGACGCGAAAACGACGCCGGAAGGTTTGATTCGCCAGCCATCGCGGCCAAGCCGCCGGCCGGGCTTTCGAACACGCGCAGCGGGGGCTGCGAGCGACGGCTCGTTCGAGCGGCATGACCGGGGGTCGGAAGTCTTGGACACAGCAAGGAAACGGCGCAAGCGCGCGTGTGACGCCATGGGCGACGAACCGCCCCTGCTCGCAGGCGCGCCGCGCACGCCCGACCGGCGAGACGTCTCCCTTCGCTGGCTTTCCGGTACCTTCCTTACGGGCATCGCCTTCAGCGTGCTGATGGGCGTATCGCTCGTCGCGGCCTTCGACGGACGCGAGGAGTTCGCCCTGCCCGGACAGGCCTTCGCCGCCGTGGACATGGCACCCGGAAGCCGTGCCGAAAAGGGAAACCGACCCGTCGCCCCGCGCTTGCCCGCAGCCGCTGCCGCACCTGCCGATCGACGCATCATGGAAGTTTCGACGCTCGTCCATGACGGCGACCGCGACGTCGTACGGCGGCGCCCGTTCGCACGGCTGAAGATGTCGCTCGCCAGCGCCAGGCCGACGGATGCCACCTACCCCAAGTTCGATCCGCTGAAGATCATGGCGCACGGGGATACCGACCCGGCGCCGGCCCCGGCCGGTGCGCTCTACGGTGCGCAGGTCGATACCGAAATCAGCTTGCAGAGCGAGGCGTTTCCGGTTGGGGCGGGACATCCCGCCTATACCGACGGGCTCGACGACCGGGCGATCGAGCGGCGGGTGCGCGCCGAAAGCGAGGCGCTTGCGAGCCCGACGATGCGGCTTGCATCCCTCTACCTTCCGGCTCCCCTGCCCCCACCAGATCCCAAGAGCCCCTTCGCACCCAAGCGGCCGCTCGGCACCGCTCGCGTGACGACTGAAAACGTTTCGATCGCGCCGATGACGGAAAAGGCGCCCGACGAAGCGTTCGGCGATACCGTAATCCCCGTGCATGCCGGTCGCCCCATTGCCAAGGTGCTGGCGGCGACAGGCTACGACGCACGCGACGTCGACGACGTCTCCCTGGCGCTGGAGCGTCTGCTCGGCGCCGACCGGCTCGAGCATGGCGACGTGCTGCGCCTCGGCGTCGACCGTGGTTCGGGCAATGCGCGAATCATGCGGGCCAGCGTCTACCGGAACGGCAAGCATGCGGTGACAGTGGCGCGCAACGATCACGGCCGCTTTGCCGTCGGCACGCCGCCGCCGATGAGCGATGCCGTCGAAAACGCCTTCGACGACACGCCGGTGCCGACGATCGTTCGGCGCGACCTGCCCTCGCTCTACGACGGGCTCTACCGGGCGGGCCTCAACGAAGGCATGACGCAGACGATGATCGGCCACATCGTCAAGCTTCTGGCGAGCGCGGTCGACTTCAAGGCGGCGATGACGCCGAACGACACGCTCGAGGTCTTCTTCTCATCGCCCGACGCCAAGGGCGACGCCACCGAACGCTCCCGCCTTCTCTTCCTCGACGCGCACGTCGCCGGAAAGACCATCCGGCTCTACCGCTTCCACGACAGCGACGACGACGCGGCCTATTACGATCGCGACGGCAAGAGCATCCGGCCTTTCCTCCTGCGCAAGCCGGTGCCGAACGGCCGCTTCACCTCGCCCTTCGGCATGCGCCACCACCCCATCCTCGGCTACGATCGCATGCATTGGGGCTGCGACTGGGCCGCGCCCCGCGGCACGCCGATCCTCGCCGTCGGCGACGGCACGGTGGAAAAGGCGGGTTGGGATTCGGGCGGTTACGGCAACCAGACGATCGTCAATTACGGCAACGGCTACGAAAGTTCGTACAATCACCAAAGCGCGATCGCCAAGGGCGTGAAGGCCGGCGCGCACGTGCGTCAGGGCCAGGTGATCGGCTATGTCGGTTCGACGGGGCTGGCGACCGGGCCACACCTGCACTACGAGGTGATCGTCAACGGCACCAAGGTCGACCCGATGAAGGTCCGCCTGCCCGACCGCAAACCGCTGAAGAAGGACGCCCTGGTCGCCTTCGAAAGCGAGCGCGCCCGCATCGATTCGCTACTGGAACGTGCCGACGAACCGCAGGACGGCCGCGTCGCGGAACGCTAGGGTTTTTTCCGGCCGGACTGATCCGGACTGGCGTCGAGAACGATGCACACGACGAAGAGATGGAACGGCAGGCGTAATTCAATCGGGTCCAGCATTCCAAAAGCAACGGGCTATTCGACCGAAAAGGGACGACCCGTAAGCCGTCCCTTCTCTTCGCTTCAACAGTAGCGGGTTACGCTGCCCTATCGCTCGCTACCGCTTCCGGCTTCGTCCTGAAAAGCAACCGGTCTGAACCGTTGACGATCTTTATCGTCGCACCGTCCGGGATTTCGCCGGCAAGGATCTTCTCGGCGAGCGGATCCTGAACCTCGCGCTGGATGACGCGCTTCAGCGGACGCGCACCATAGGCCGGATCGTAGCCCTTCTCGGCAAGCCATGCTTCGGCCTCCTCGTCGAGCTCGATCGTGATCTTGCGCTCATCGAGCAGCGCCTGCAGCCGGCGAAGCTGGATCTCGACGATCGCCCCCATTTCGCGCCGATGCAGCCGGTGGAAGAGGATGACCTCGTCGACACGGTTGAGGAATTCGGGCCGGAACGACGCGCGCACGACCTCCATCACCTGCGTTCGCGCCGCCTCCGCATCCTCGTCTTCGGCGAGGCTGACCAGAAATTCCGAACCGAGGTTCGACGTCATGACGATCATCGTGTTGCGGAAGTCGACCGTGCGGCCCTGCCCGTCCGTCAGCCGCCCGTCGTCTAGCACCTGAAGGAGCGTGTTGAAGACGTCGGGATGGGCCTTTTCGATCTCGTCGAAAAGGATCACCTGGTAGGGCCTGCGCCGTATGGCTTCCGTCAGCGATCCGCCTTCCTCGTAGCCGACATAGCCGGGGGGCGCGCCGATCAACCGGGCGACGGAATGCTTCTCCATGTATTCCGACATGTCGAGGCGCACCATCGCGGTCTCGTCGTCGAAGAGGAAGCGGGCGAGCGCCTTGGTAAGCTCCGTCTTGCCGACGCCCGTGGGGCCCAAAAAGATGAACGAGCCGATCGGCCGGTTCGGATCCTGCAGGCCAGCCCGCGCACGCCGAACGGCCTTCGAGACCGCCTGCACCGCTTCGCCCTGGCCGACGACGCTCTTTGCGAGCGTATCTTCCATGCGAAGAAGCTTGTCGCGCTCGCCTTCGAGCATGCGGTCGACGGGAATGCCTGTCCAGCGCGAGACGACATGGGCGATGTGGTCGGGCGTCACCGTTTCCTCGACCATGCCGGAGCCTTCGCTGCCGGCTTCCTCGGCCTCGTGGAGCTGGCGTTCGAGCTCCGGGATCTCGCCATAGGCAAGCTCGCCGGCACGCTGGAACTCGCCCCTGCGCTGCACGCTCGCAAGCTCGTTGCGCGCAGCGTCGAGCTTCGTCTTCAGTTCCGCGGCACGGCCGAGCTTGAGCTTTTCGCCCTGCCAGCGGGCCGTCAGAGCGTCGGCCTTTTCTTCCAGATCGGCGAGGTCGGCCTCGAGCTTGTCGAGCCGGTCGACGGAAGCCTGGTCGGTCTCCTTCTTCAGCGCCTCGCGCTCGATCTTGAGCTGGACGATGCGTCGGTCGAGCTCGTCCAGTTCCTCCGGCTTGGAATCGACCTGCATCCTGAGACGCGAGGCGGATTCGTCGACGAGGTCGATCGCCTTGTCCGGCAGGAACCGGTCGGTGATGTAACGGTTCGACAGCATCGCCGCGGAGACGAGGGCGGAGTCGGAGATGCGCACCTTGTGATGCTGCTCGTACTTCTCCTTCAGCCCGCGCAGGATCGAGACGGTGTCTTCCACGCTCGGCTCGCTGGCGAAGACGGGCTGGAAGCGCCGCGCGAGGGCGGCATCCTTTTCCACGTGCTTGCGGTACTCGTCGAGCGTCGTGGCGCCCACGCAGTGCAGTTCGCCGCGTGCCAGTGCCGGTTTCAGAAGGTTCGAGGCGTCCATCGCCCCGTCCGTCTTGCCGGCACCGACGAGCGTGTGCATCTCGTCGATGAAGACGATGATGTTGCCGTTCGCCGAAGCGATCTCGGACAGCACGGCCTTCAGCCGCTCCTCGAACTCGCCGCGATACTTCGCGCCGGCGATCAGCGCGCCGAGGTCCAGTGCCATCAACCGCTTGTCGCGCAGCGATTCCGGCACGTCACCGTTGACGATCCGGAGCGCCAGCCCTTCGGCGATCGCCGTCTTGCCGACGCCCGGTTCGCCGATCAGCACCGGATTGTTCTTGGTCCGGCGCGAAAGGACCTGGATCGTGCGGCGGATCTCGTCGTCGCGACCGATTACCGGGTCGAGCTTGCCGTCGCGGGCAGCTTCGGTCAGGTCGCGGGCGTATTTCTTCAGCGCGTCGTAGCCGTCTTCCGCCGATGCGGTGTCGGCCGTGCGGCCCTTGCGCATCGCCTCGACGGCCTTGTTGAGGCCGTTCGGCGTGACGCCCGCCTTCTTGAGGATGTCGGATGTCGCCGCGGAGGTTTCGATCGCCAGCGCAAGCAGGAGACGCTCGACGGTAACGAAGGAATCACCGGCCTTCTTCGCCGCCTCTTCTGCGGTCGTGAAGACGCGGGCCAGCGGCTGCGCCATGTAGAGCTGACCGTTGCCGCCCGAAACCTTCGGCAGCTTGGCGAGCGCGGCCTCGACGCCGAGACGGGCGTCCTTCGCGCGGCCGCCGGCCTGCTCGATCAATGCGGCGCACATGCCCTCCTCGTCGTCGAGGAGAACCTTGAGCAGGTGCTCGGGCGTGAATTGCTGGTGCCCTTCGGAAAGGGCATAGGTCTGCGCGGACTGCAGGAAGCCGCGCACGCGTTCGGTGTATTTCTCGGGATTCATCGTTTTCCAAGGCTCCATGTCCCGCTTCGCCCGTTCCGGCGCGAAGCGACGTTTCATGAACCGACCTCCGTCATCGGCAGGTCGTTATGGAACCTATATGGTGACACTCCGCGTGCTGCGGAAGAGGCATCGGGCGCCTGCGCGCAGCGAAAGACGACGAACCGGAACGAGAACGCCCCGGCCGTTCGACCGGGGCGCAAAGCCTGCATCCGAAGGAAAGCGTGGGCGGGTCCCGGACTTCAGTCCGAGGCGCCGGCCGTCGCGGTGTCGTCGCTCTGCTTGGCCTTGGGGCGGCGCGTGCGCGTCGCCTTGCGGGGCTTTTCCTCCGCCTCGGGTGCAGCGGCGGTGGCATCAATGCCCTGCGCCTCCTGATCACCCTCGCCACTCTGGCCATTGCGGGCGGCGTCGCCGGCCTCGCCGCTTTGCGGCGCAGCCTCGGCATCGTCGCTCTTGGCGGTGCGCCGCGGACGGGCCGCCCCGGTGCGTCGACGGCTCGTCGCGCGTCGCGCGGTGCCTGCGCCCTTGCCTTCTTCCTCCATGGAAACCTCGGCCGGCATTCCCTCGATCACCGGCTGCGGGCCGGAACCGTTGGGCTGGGCGGCGGCAGATGGCTGGGGCGCGTCGGACCGGGTGTCGCGAGCCGGGACGTTCGCCTCGTCCTCGGCTCCGCCGGTGCGCTCGAAAGCCTGCCGGTCGGCCGCTTCATCGCCGCGCGCGCCATTGCGCTCGCCGGCATGGTCGTAGCCGTTCGTCCGGTCGTACCCGTTCGTGCGCTCGCGAGCGCCGCCGCGCGGCTGCTCGCCGTTCTCGCCGGTCTGCTCGCCAGCGTTTTCACGCTCGGCGTTGTCGCGCTCGTTCTGCTGCTGGCGCTCCTGCATCTGCGCCTGTGCGGCAGCGATGATGCGGTTGTAGTGCTCGGCGTGCTGCAGGTAGTTTTCCGCAGTCACGTTGTCGCCGGAGCTCTGCGCATCGCGTGCAAGCGAACCGTATTTTTCGGCGATGTGCTGCGCGGTGCCGCGAACCTTCACATCCGGGCCGGTACTGTCGTAGGTACGCGACAGCGGATTGCCACCCTTGCGATTGTTGTTGCCGTTATTGTTGTTGTTATTCCGCCCGCGACCGCGCTTGTTCTGCTGTCCTGGCCTCATCGTTCACTCACCTGATGATCCTCGTGGCTGTCCCTGGACGTCGCCCGAACGCAAGTAGGAATGCTCGCTCCGGGCGTCTTCTTCCCGCGACACGCTGCGTTTTTCGCATGCCGTCGCGCATCGACGTCGATAGAAACGGATATCTGCATCGAAAACGGTTCGACGGTCACCCCAGGAGGCCGCGAACCCGGAAACGCGGCACAAAACTGCCCCGCGTCGTTCGAAACCCGATGTTCGATACTGGACGCAACCTAGACCGCTTTGGCCGCAATTCCAAGCCCTTTCTGATGTTTCGCGTCTCCCGAAGGCCTTTAGCCGCATGTTCCGATGCGCGGCACGAATATCGCCGCGCGCCGATGGCCCGCGAGATCGTGATGAACGGAGACGGGCGAAAAGCCCATGCGGGCGAAGATTTCCGCCACCACCGCCGGTTGGTCGAAACCATGCTCGACCGCGACCGCGCCGCCGTCCTCAAGATGCGCTGCGGCCCCTTCGGCAAGGCGGCGATAGGCGTCGAGCCCGTCCGCGCCGCCATCGAGTGCTGCGCGCGGATCGTGCTCGCGCACTTCCCGCAAAAGGCCACCGATCGCCGAAGACGCGATATAGGGCGGGTTGGAAACGACGAGGTCGAACCGCTCGCCTTCGACACGGTCGAACCAGTCGCTCCTCACCGTCCGGAATCGATCGGCAAGCCCGTTGCGGGCGGCGTTGGCGCTGGCGGTCTCGAGCGCTCCGATGCTGATATCCGTGCCGAGCGCGGTCGCCGCCGGCGTTGCGGCAAGCAGTGCAAGTGCCAGCGCACCGGTTCCCGTTCCGAGATCGGCGATCCGGCAGGTGCCTTTTGCGGCCGCGATCCGGGCGACATGGGGCATGACGGCCTCGACGAGGATCTCGCTGTCCACCCGCGGTTCGAGCGTTTCCGGCGAAAGCGCCAGCGTCAGGCCGAAGAAGGATCGTATGCCGAGAATTCGGTAGACCGGCTCGCCGGCAAGCCGTCGCGCACCTGCCTCGCCGATCCTCGCACGTGCGATGGCATCGAGCGGATCGGCCTCGTGGAGGATCAGCCGCGCGGGCTCCAGACCGAGCGCACCCGCGACGAGAACCCGGGCGTCGGCAGCCGGCTCCGCGATGCCGGCATGTGCGAAGGCGCGGCGAAGGTCGGCGAGCACCCGGCCGAGCGGAACGCTTTCCGCCTCCGTCTCCGGCAGGGCGGCAAGGACGCTCATGCGTTTTCGCCGAGCGTCGCCAGCTGCCCGGCCTGGTAGTCCGCGACGAGCGCGTCGATCACGTCGTCGAGGTCGCCCATCATCACGCGGTCGAGCTTGTAGAGTGTCAGATTGATGCGATGGTCGGTCAGGCGCCCCTGCGGGAAATTGTAGGTGCGGATGCGTTCCGACCGATCGCCCGAGCCGACCTGGCTCCTGCGGCTCGAAGCGCGTTCCTCGTCCGCCTTCTGGCGTTCCATGTCGTAGAGCCGCGCCTTCAGCACCTGCATGGCGCGCGCGCGGTTCTGATGCTGCGACTTCTCCGAAGACGTCACCACGATGCCGGTCGGCAGATGCGTCATGCGAACGGCGGAATCCGTCGTGTTGACGTGCTGGCCGCCCGCTCCCGAGGCGCGCATCGTGTCGATCCGGATGTCCTCGTTGCGCACCTCGACGTCGATATCCTCGGCTTCGGGCAGCACTGCCACCGTCGCCGCGGACGTATGGATGCGCCCGCCCGCCTCCGTCTCCGGCACGCGCTGGACCCGGTGGACGCCGGATTCGAACTTCAGGCGGGAAAAGACGCCGCGTCCGGAAACCGTCGCGATCACCTCCTTGTAGCCGCCGGCATCGCCCTCGCTGGCCGAAAGCACCTCGACGGTCCAGCCCCTTGCCGAGGCATAGCGCTCGTACATGCGAAAGAGATCGCCCGCGAACAGCCCGGCCTCGGAGCCGCCCGTGCCGGCACGGATCTCGACGATCGCGCTTTTTTCGTCGGCGGCGTCCTTCGGCAGGAGCAGGATCTGCATCTCGCCTTCGAGCGTTTCGATGCGCTCGCGGATTTCCGGGATCTCGGCCTCGGCCAGTTCGCGCATCTCGCGGTCGGCGGAACGGTCGTCGACGATTTCCTCCAGCCCGCCAAGCTCGCTCTGCGCGGACGTGAAGGCCCGGATCTTGGCGACAACCGGCTCCAGCTCGGCGTATTCGGAGGCAAGACGCACATAGGCTTCCGGCTCGGGTCCGGCCGCCATGCGCGCCTCGAGTTCGCCGAACCGGCGTTCGAGCTGGCGCATCTTCTCGACTGGCAGTGCGGGCATGGGAGCGGTTTCCTAGAGCGCGACCGCTTCGCTCGCCGCGTAGTCGGCAAGCAGTTCGCGCAGGGTCCGGTGCGGTTCGGTTTCCTCGAGCGCCGGCAGCAGCCGGGCTTCGAGATGGGCGAGGTCGAGCGTCAGGATCATCGACTTGACCGGACCGATCGCCGCCGCCGACATGGATATGGACCGGAAACCGATCCCGAGCAAGGCCATCGCCGTCAGCGGATAGCCCGCCATCTCCCCGCACAGCGTCAGCGGCGTGCCCGCCCGGTCGGCGGCCGCCACGATCTGGCGCAGCATGCGCAGGAACGGCCGGCCGAGCGCGTTGAACCGGTCGGCCACGCGCCCGTTGCCGCGATCGGCAGCCATCGTGAACTGGAAGAGGTCGTTCGAGCCGACGGAGACGAAGTCGGCCTCGGCCATCAGCTCGTCGAGCTGCCACATCAAGGAGGGCACTTCCAGCATGGCGCCGAGCTGCACTTCCGCGGGAAGCGCGTAGCCGAAGCGCGCGAGGTGCGCGCGCTCGTGTTCGAGATGCGCACGCACGCGGCGCAGTTCGCGCACCTCGGTGACCATCGGCACCATGAGGCGCAACTGGCGTCCGCCCGCGGCCTTCAGGAGCGCGCGAAGCTGCATGCGAAGCAGGCCCGGCCGGTCGATCGCCAGCCGCACGGCTCGCCAGCCGAGCGCCGGGTTCTCCTCCTCCGCCTTGCGGAAATAGGGAACGACCTTGTCACCGCCGATGTCGAGCGTGCGGAAGGTGACCGGCCGTTCGCAGACCTGGTCGAAGACCTCGCGATAGAACGCTTCCTGCTCGTTCATGCGCGGCATGCGCGAGGCGATCATGAACTGCAGCTCGGTGCGGAAGAGGCCGATGCCTTCGGCACCGGATTCCTCGATCTGCGGCAGATCGACGAGAAGGCCGGCATTCATCATCAGCGCCACGCGCCGCCCGTCGCGCGTTTCCGGCACGACCGAGCGCAGCTCGCGGAACTGTTCCTGCCGCTTGGCGCGGAAGCGCACCTTTTCCGCAAAGGCGCTCTCGATGTCGGCCATCGGGCGCAGATGGACGCGCCCCTCCTCGCCGTCGACGATGATCGGGTCGCCGTTCTCGGCGAGCGAAACGATGCCGTGCGCCTGGCCGATGACGGGAATGCTCATCGCCCGCGCGACGATCACGACATGGCTCGTCGCCGCGCCCTCCTCGAGCACCAGTGCGCGGATGCTGCCGCGCCGATAGTCGAGGAGTTCCGCCGCGCCCATCGCACGCGCGACGAGGACGGCGTCCTCCGGCATGCTCTCGTGGAGGGCGCGGGCGTTGTAGCCGGTCAGCTCGCGAAGCAGGCGGTTCGCCAGATCGTCGAAATCGTGCAGACGCTCGCGCAGATACGGATCGGTGAGGTGGATCATGCGCGCGCGCATGTCGCTCTGCACCTTTTCGGCCGCCGCTTCCGCCGTCAACCCGTTGCTGATCGCCTCTTCGAGCTTGCGCACCCAGCCGCGGTCGTGGGCGAACATGCGATAGGCCTCGAGCACGGCACGATGCTCGCCTTCGACCGGCACGTCGCGGCGCGACAGCATGTCGTCGATGGAAATCCTGAGCGAGCCGAGCGCGTCGTCGAGGCGCTTGAGCTCGGCGTCCGTGTCGTCGTTCAAAAGGTTCGTGACGATGACGCGCGGCTCGTGCAGCACGACGTAGCCGAGCCCGATGCCGTCTCCGAAGGCGCTGGCGTCGAGGGTCACCGGCCGGCTGAGATCGAGTTCGATGCCGGGCTTCGTCACCTTCTTCATCTCGCCGGTGGCGATCATCTCGGCAAGCACCATCGCCGTCGTCTCGAGCGCCTCGGCCTCGTCGTCGCGGTAGTGCCGATGGTCCTTGTTCTGGATGACGAGGACGCCGAGCGAACGCCCCGCGCGCAGGATCGGAACGCCGAGGAAGGAGTTGTAGACCTCCTCGCCGGTCTCCGGCAGGTAGGCGAAGGCGGGGTGGGTCTGTGCGTCGGAGAGGTTCAGCGATCGCGCATTGGCGGCGATCGTGCCGACGAGGCCCTGGCCCATCCTCAGTTGCGCCAGATGCACCGCGCCACGGTTCAGCCCCTGCGTGGCGTAGAGTTCGAGCACCCCGTCGGCGCGCAGCACGTAGAACGAGCACACCTCCGCCGCCATCGTCTCGGCGATCTGCCCGACGATGCGATCGAGGCGCTCCTGCGGCTCCAGCGGCTCCGCCATGAGTTCGCGAAGACGCTTGAGCAACATGCGCGGACCTGCTGCGAGGTCACTCATCACGTGGTCACTCCACCCGTGTTTACCAAATCCATTATGCCGAAGCCCGCAGTCCAGTGCAAAAACGAGCTGGCACGGGGAAGGCGCGTGCGACGAAACGCCGGATCGAGATCGCCGGATAACGCAGGACGCCGCCGGCCGGCGTTCTTCAGGCCGTCAAACCGTCTTATCGAGACCGTAGACGCCGTGCAAAGTGCGAACCGCGAGTTCGGCATACGGACCGTCGATCAGAAAGGAGATCTTGATCTCCGAGGTCGTGATCGCCTTGATGTTGATGCCCTTCTCGGCGAGCGCGCGGAACGCCGTCGCGGCGACGCCGGTGTGGCTGCGCATGCCGATGCCGATGACGGAGACCTTGCACAGACCCGTCTCGCTCTGCACCACGTCGAAACCCATCTCCGGCTTGCCGCGCTCCAGCACGCCCACCGCCTTGTCGAGATCGGCCGCCGGCACCGTAAAGGTCATGTCCGTGCGCGAACCGTCCTCGGACGTATTCTGCACGATCATGTCGACATTGATGAAGGCTTCGGCGAGCGGACCGAAGACGGCCGCCGAAACGCCCGGCCTGTCGGAAAGCCGCCTCAGCGAAATCTGCGCTTCGTCCTTGGCGTAGGCGATGCCGGTGACGACTTCCTGTTCCACGATCTCATCCTCGTCGCAAATCAGCGTTCCGGGCGGGTTGTCGAAATCGTCCATGCCCGGCGCATCGGGATCCTCGAAGCTGGAACGCACGAAGGTGCGCACGCCGTGCA
This sequence comes from Pararhizobium mangrovi, assembly GCF_006516965.1. Classification (GTDB taxonomy): domain Bacteria; phylum Pseudomonadota; class Alphaproteobacteria; order Rhizobiales; family Rhizobiaceae; genus Pararhizobium_B; species Pararhizobium_B mangrovi. The sequence goes on from NZ_VHLH01000014.1 coordinate 11,593, forward strand.
CCATCGCAAGCTCGACCGAGCGCACCTGAAGCACCTTCGCCCCCTGCGAGGCGAGCTCCAGCATTTCCTCGAAGGCGATCTTCGCCATGCGGCGCGCCTTCGGCTCGACGCGCGGATCCGTGGTGTAGACGCCGTCGACATCGGTATAGATGTCGCAGCGATCGGCCTTGAGCGCGGCCGCCATCGCCACGGCCGACGTGTCTGAGCCGCCGCGCCCGAGCGTGGCGATGCGATTGTCGGGCCCCAGCCCCTGGAAGCCGGCGACGACCGCGACCTGACCGCTCGAAAGGCGGCGGTCGAGTTCGTCCGCCTCGATCGCGGTGATGCGCGCCGCGCCGTGCTGGGCGTCGGTTCGGATCGGGATCTGCCAGCCGAGCCAGGAGCGCGCGTCGATCGACATGTCCTGCAGCGCGATCGCCAGGAGCCCCGCCGTGACCTGTTCGCCGGAAGCGACGATCGCGTCGTATTCGCGTGCATCGTGAAAGCGCGCGGTCTCGCGCGCCCAGCCTACGAGTTCGTTCGTCTTTCCGGACATGGCCGAGACGACGACGGCGACCTCGTGACCGGCCGCGACCTCGCGCCGGACATGGCGAGCCACATTGCGGATACGCTCGACGTTCGCGACCGAGGTGCCGCCGAATTTCATCACCAGACGGGCCATGCGCATTCCGTATGACGGGACGTGGCTTCATGCGCACGCAGCGAAACGGCTCGCCACGAACGGTGGATGGCCGGCGTGATAGCCGGATTCGCCAGCACCCGCAACGCCGGTGGCCTCGAGCGCACTTGACTTCCGCGCAGCCGCGCCCGACTTCCCCGCGCGAAGCGAACAACGGGAGCACGCCGATGCCGGCCGACGCGAAGACCACGATCGACCAGTCGGAGATCGACCGCTTTTCCAGGCTTGCGGAGGAATGGTGGAACCCGAAGGGCAAGTTCAAGCCACTCCACAAGTTCAATCCCGTCCGCCTGCACTACATCCGCGAGAAGGTCGCCGGCCATTTCGGGCGTGATCCGCAGGGCGAAAAGCCGTTACGCAACCTGCGCCTGCTCGACATCGGCTGCGGCGGCGGCCTGCTCACCGAATCGATGGCGCGCATGGGCGCCGAGGTCGTCGGCGCGGATGCCTCCGAAACGAACATCAAGGTCGCCAGACTGCACGCCGAGCAGTCCGACCTCACCATCGACTACCGGGCCGAGACCGCCGAGGCGCTCGCCGATGCGGGCGAGACCTTCGACGTCATCCTCAACATGGAGGTCGTCGAGCACGTCTCCGACCCGGATTTCTTTCTCGGCAAGTGTGCCGAGATGATGCGGCCCGGCGGACTGATGTTCGTCGCGACGATCAACCGCACGGCGAAGGCCGCCGCGCTTGCGATCTTCGGCGCGGAATACGTCCTGCGGTGGCTGCCGCGCGGCACCCACCGCTACGAAAAGCTCGTCCGGCCGGAGGAGATCGAGCGTCCGCTGTCGCTCGGCGGCCTCGAACGCCTTGACCACGTCGGCGTCTTCTATAGCCCGATCAGGGACGAATGGCACCGCTCAAGCGACACCGACGTCAACTACATGATGCTGTTCGCAAAACCGAAATGACGTTGCAGTCCACAGGTCGGTCGAAGGCTCTTGTTCAGTTGTAATCCTCGTCGATATCGGGAAGCGGCGCGATGGTGATGCCTTCCTCGATGAGGGAGCGGGCCTCGTCCGAGTTCGCCTTGCCCATGATGCCGCGGCTTTCCGCTTCGCCGTGATGGATGCGACGCGCCTCCTCGGGAAAGCGCGTACCGACGTCTTCCGTGTTGGCACGCACGGCCCGCACTGCGTCGCGAAACCGGGCGAACGCCTGTTTTTGTTCCGCCGTCATGGCAAGGCTTGCCTTGCCGGCCTCACCCTCGGCGACCTTCCCATCGCTGGTCGCGACCGGCGTCTGGCCGCCCTTGGCCAAAGCCGGCGCCATCAGCGCCTTGGAGATGCCGGTCGAGCCGCAATGGGGGCAGGCGACGAGGTCGCGGGTGTTCTGCGCCTCGAAATCCGCGTTCGAGCCGAACCATCCCTCGAAGCCGTGGGCCTTCTCGCAGGTCAGTGAAAAACGGATCACGACGCCGCGCCTCCTGCGGCATCGTCCACGGTCTGCAAGCCGTCGGGATGGCGGCGCACATGGCCGAGCGGGCGCGCATTGGCGAGGTTCGGCACCCGCCCCCGCACGCCGGCGACCGCCTCGGTATCGATCTCGGCGACGATGACGGCCGGCTCGTCGTGGTCGGCTTCGGCGAGGATGCGACCCCACGGATCGACGATCAGCGAATGGCCGTAGGTCTCGCGCCCGTCCTCGTGCTTGCCGCCCTGCGCAGCGGCGATCACGAAGGCGCCGTTCTCGATCGCCCGGGCGCGCTGAAGCACGTGCCAGTGTGCCTCGCCGGTCTGGCGGGTGAAGGCGGAAGGCGCAGTCAGGACCTGCGCGCCGGCAACGGCCTGACGCCGGAAGAGTTCGGGAAAGCGGATGTCGTAGCAGATCGCGATGCCGATCGCCGCCAGATCGGTGTCGGCGATCACGACATCGGCTCCCGGCTGGTAGACCGAGCTCTCGCGCCAGCTTTCGCCACCGTCGAGATCGACGTCGAACATGTGCATCTTGTCGTAGCGCGCGAGCAGCGAGCCGTCCGGCCCGAAGAGGAGCGCCCGGTTGGCGATGCGCCCGTTCTCCACGGCGATCGGCGTCGAGCCGATGTGCAGGTGGATACCATGCTCCTGCGCCAGCGCGCTCGCCGCAGCGACGACGGGGTCGTCCGCCTCGGCCTTCAGCATGGCGAAGAGCGCGGTCCGGTCGCGCTGCAGCGCGCCGGTCATCTCCGGCGTCTGCACGTAGCGCGCGCCTTGTCCGGCCGCCTCGACGACACCCGAGCGCAGGGCCTCGATGTTGCGTGCCGGGTCGGTGCCCGCGCGCATCTGCACGGCAGCGGCGGTGAAGACGCCCATGGAACGGATCAGGCTTCGAGCATGGCGTCGAGCTTGCCGGCGCGATCGAGCGCGCGCAATTCGTCGCAACCGCCGACATGTTCCGGTCCGATGAAGATCTGCGGGAAGGTGGCGGCCCCCTTCGCCTTCTGGATCATCTCCTCGCGCAGCTTCGGCGAAAAGGTCGCGTCATGCTCCGCGTAGGCGACGCCCTTTTCGTCGAGAAGCCGCTTGGCGGCCGTGCAGAAGCCGCAAAGCTGGCGGGTGTAGATGGTGACGTCCTTCATGATGGCTCCGTCCTGCGGGCGACGGGATCGATGTCCGCGCGCCGTCGTTTCGATCATTGCCGCTCATATATGGTCGTCGAGCACCCTTGCAAAGGTCGCGACGTCGACCGCAGCGGCGCCCGCTCGCCGCAGGGCCAGCGTCGCGGCATCGACCGTGGCGCCGGTCGTATAGACGTCGTCGACGAGAATGATCCGCCGCCCGACAATCATCGGCAGGCAATTTTGCGAAACGGCGAAGGCCCCGCGCACATTGGTCCTGCGCTCGGCGAGCGTCAGGCCGACCTGCTGGCGCGTCGCGCGCTTGCGCACGAGTGCCGCCGGCAGGAATTCGACGCCCGCGCGACGGGCAAGCGCGCGGGCGAGCTCGGCCGACTGGTTGAAACCGCGCGCAAAAAGCCGTCCGCGGTGGAGTGGTACGGCAACGATTGCATCGCCTTCCGCCAGCATCGTCGCGCATGCCCGCATCATCCATGCCGCCATGGTCGGCGCGAGATCGGTCCGGTCGCGGTACTTCAGTCCGCGCACCAGGTCGCGCGCCGCCCCCGTATAGGCGAGCGCCGACCGCGCGCGGTCGAAACGCGGCGGATCGGCGAGTGCCGCGGGCGAGACGATGCCCGGTCCCATCTCGTGGGAAAACGGCGTTCCCATGACGGGACAGACCGGCTCCTCGATGAAGGAGAGCCCGCACCAGCACTGCGTGCAGAGCGCCCCGTGACCGGCGGTGCGCGCTCCGCAACCGAGGCAGACCGGCGGGAAGACGACGTCGCGCATGGCACCGAGCACGCCCCGCACACCGCGGCCGGTTCGCTCCCATGCGCCCCGATCGCGCGCTTCGTGCTCGTCCATCGCCCTGCCCCCAGGCATTGACAATAGCGGGTCTGCGCCTTCTATGCGATGGCGAACCGGAACGGAGACAGCCCGTGGAACCCGTTTTCGATCGTGATCTCGTCACCGCCAACCGACGCCGGGCGACGGCCGGTGGCGCTTCGGACGCCGATTTCCTTCTGCGTCACGTCGCCGAGGACATCGCCGAGCGCCTGTCGGCGGTCGAACGGCGCTTCGAACGCGCCGCCGTCCTCGACGATGCCGCCGGCGTGCTTTCCGCCGCGATCGCGAAAACCGACAATGTCGAAAGCGTCGAGACCGGTCCGCTCGAAAGCGACCTGGAAGGGAGCGAACGCGTCGGCCTTGCCGAGAACGCGTTCGACTTCGTCGCTTCCGCGATGAGCCTGCATCTCGTCAACGACACGCCGGGCGTCCTCGTCCAGATCCAGCGCGCGTTGAAGCCGGACGGCCTCTTCCTCGCCGCCATTCCGGGTGCGGGAACGCTTGCCGAGCTGCGCGACTGCCTGATCGCGGCAGAGGCGGAGGTGATGGGTGGCGCCAGTCCGCGCGTCATTCCCTTCGGCGAGGTGCGCGACTACGGCTCGCTCCTCCAGCGCGCGGGCTTCGCGCTGCCGGTCAGCGACGTCGAGACGCGGACGGTGCGCTACGACACGATCTTCGACCTGATGCTGGACCTGCGCGCCATGGGCATGGCGAACCCGCTCCACGGCCGCAGCCGCAAGCCCGTTCCCCGTGCCTTCTTCCAGCGCGCCGGCGAACTCTACGCCGAGCGTTACGCCGATCCCGACGGGCGCATCCGCGCAACCTTCTCTTTCGTGCACCTTTCCGGCTGGAAGCCGCACGAGAGCCAGCAGAAGCCGGCCAAGCCGGGTTCGGCGACCACGCGCCTCGCCGAAGCGCTCAACACGCGGGAACTTCCGCTGAAGCGCTGACATCGCCCGTACGAACGGCTCCACCGGTCAACGACTTGACAGGACGGCGGTTTTCCTTCTCAATTCTTTCTTGATCGCGACGCGTCGGGGGACGCCTCTCAACATTTCGGTAACCATCCGCGTGTCAGTGTCGAACGCGGGGAAATCCCTGAAGCCGCAAGGGGCGCGGCATCCGGTTTCCATACAGGTGGTGGCACGATGAGGTCGATGTTCCGTATTCTGATCGTTTCATGTGCGCTGGCGATGATCGCCGGCTGCAACGACGACGTTCTCACGTCCGTAGCCAAGAAGGCGAACGAACCCCTTCCGCAGTCCATCGTCGCGACGATGCACGAGAAGGACATGTCGAAGACGTCGCCCATCATGATGCGCATCTTCAAGGAAGAGGGCGTGCTCGAGGTCTGGAAGCAGAAGGGCGACGGCACCTACGGCAAGGTCGCCGACTACGAGATCTGCGCCTGGTCGGGCAAGCTCGGGCCGAAGCTGAAGGAGGGCGACCGTCAGGCGCCGGAAGGCTTCTATCTGATCAAGCCCGCGCAGATGAACCCGAATTCGAGCTACTATCTCTCGTTCAACATCGGCTTCCCGAACAATTACGATGAATCGCAGGGCCGCACCGGCTCCAACATCATGATCCACGGCGCATGTTCCTCGGCCGGCTGCTATTCGATGACCGACGAGAACGTGGCGCAGATCTACGCCTTCGCGCGCGACGCCTTCCGCGGTGGCCAGCGGTCCTTCCAGGTCGAGGCCTTCCCGTTCCGCATGACGCCGGCGAACATGGCCAAGCACCGCACGAACCCGAATTTCGAATTCTGGAAGATGCTGAAGGTCGGCTACGACTATTTCGAGATCACCAAGCGTCCGCCGGACGTCGAGGTGTGCGACCGCAAATACGTCTTCAACCAGCAGGTGATGGACGACAGCCCCTTCGTCGCGACGGCCGCCTGCCCCTCGATGAAGACGCCGGATACGCTGCGCACCGCCTACTCTTCCTACGAGCAGCAATACGACACCGCCTACGAGCAGGCCGTTGCCGAACAGAAGGCCGACGCGACGCAGAAGCAGATGATCGCCGAGCGCAAGCAGGCCGTGGAGGATGCGCGCGCGCAGCGCGAAGTCGCCGCCGCCGAGCGCAAGGCCCAGTCCCGCCAGGCCGCGAATTCGTTCATTTCCTCGCTGATGCCGGGTTCGAACGGCTCCGACGCCGGACGGGCCATGGCGGAGGCCGGCATGACCACCGGCAGCATCGGCGCACCACAAACCCGGCAGGCGGCACCGACGACCTCGCCGGTGCAGGCGAAGCCGGCCGATGACAAGAAGCCCTTCTGGAAGCTCTGGTAGGGCCGCCGAGGCCCTCCTCTACGACCTTCGGGGATTGAAATGCCCCCTGCCGGCGCTGAAGACGAGGCGCCGGCTTTCGCACATGCGACCGGGCGAACGGCTGATCGTCGAGACGAGCGACCCGCTCGCCGGCATCGATATCCCGCATCTGTGCACGCAGGACGGCCATACGCTTCTCGACACACGAACCACGGAAGGCGGGCACCGCTTCCTGATCGAACGCGGTACGGGTCGACCGGCCGAAGCATAAGGTTGGGCGCGGACGTAACGGCGATCGGAACAGATCGCCGTTGTTCGCCGCTGGCTCAGCGTCCCTGTTCGATCCGCGTTTCGAGAACGTCGTCGGGTCGCGGGTCCGCCTGCTCGATCGCGAGGAAGTTGCCGAAGCCGCGCAGCTCGTCGAAATGGTCGCAGAAGACCTTCACGAAGACGAGCAGCGGCACCGCCATCAACGCGCCCGCCACGCCCCAGAGCCAACCCCAGAACGCAACCGCTAGGAACACCGCGACGGCGTTGATCTCGAGCCGCCTGCCGACGACCGTCGGCGTGACGATCTGGCCCTCGACGGTGGTGAGCGCCAGATAGGCGAGCGGTGGCAGGAGCGCCGCGCCGATGGTTGCGAAGTGCGCGACGGAGATCAATGCGACCGCCGCGACGCCGGCGAACGCGCCGACATAGGGCAGGAAGTTCACGACCGCCGCGATGACCCCGAAGACGACCGGGCTCGGAAAGCCCGTCAGCCACAGCGCGAGACCGACGCACAGCCCGAGCCCGCAATTGATCAGGAAGATCGTGAAGAGGTAGCGCGAGATCTCGCGTTCCACGTCGTGAGCGATGCGCAACGCCCGTTTCTTGTCGCTGAGCAGTTGAAACGACTGGATGATCTTTTCGTAGAAGAGCAGCCCCGAGGCCAACAGGAAGAGCGTCAGCACGATCGTCAGCACGATCGTCGTGCCGATCGAAAGCAGGTTGCCCGTCGCGCGCGAAAGGATGCCGGGCTGGGCGATCGTCACCTTCTGTACCGTCGGGTCGCTCGCCGTCGAAGCCGCCTTTTCCACCTGCTTGGACGCTTCGCTGACACGGATCAAAGAGTTCGACACGTCGTCGAGGCGGGTATGGATCTTGTCGGCGATATCCGGCGCCTGCTTGATGAGCCCCGAGATCGGCCCGCTCAGCCCGTATCCGAGGCCGCCGAAGACGAGCACGACCGTGAACACGATGAGCATCGCGGACAGGAAGGCCGGCAGGCCCCGGCGCATGAGCCAGCGGTTGAGCGGCGAGAACGTCAGTGCCAGGAGCACCGAAAGGACGACCGGCATGAAGAAGTCGCGTGCGAAATAAAGCGCGTAGACCAGAAGCAGCAGGAAGATGCCGCCCGTGAAGCGCACGAGCATCTTCGTTCGTCGCCTCGTCCCCTCGTCCATCCCGGGTTCTACCGTCTCGCCCACATGCCTCTCGTCCATCGCCTCGACAAACCGCCAGCACCGGCGGTCCTTTCCGTCACCATGAACGCGTTCGCCCCGCCCCCGTTCCGCCCGCATCCCGCTTTTGCAATGACAGTGACATTTCGATGCGTTAGAGCGAATTTCGGGACGCGTGCGACGGACTTGCGGAAATCGCACGTGCGAACAGAGATTTGGAGCGCGCCGAACGATCTCTCGGCGCTTGCCGGGCAATCAGGCATGCACGATACGACCGATCCAGTCGCAAACCTTCAGGCGCTCGTCGCCTGCCCATCGCTCACGCCGGCCGAAGGCGGGGCGCTTGCGCTTCTGGAATCCATGCTCGTCCCGCTCGGCTTTTCGGTGGAGCGCCCGGTCTTCGCTACGGAGGGCACGCCCGACGTCGAAAACCTCTATGCGCGACACGGGCGCAACGGGCCGAACCTGATGTATGCCGGCCATACCGATGTCGTTCCGCCCGGCAGGGAGACCGCCTGGACCCATCCGCCGTTTGCCGGAACCGTCGCGAACGGCGAGCTCTTCGGTCGCGGTGCCGTCGACATGAAGGGCTCCATCGCTTGTTTCGTCTCAGCCCTTGCTCGCCTCGAAGCGGAGGGCCGGCTCGAGCGCGGCAGCGTCTCGCTCGTCATCACCGGCGACGAGGAAGGGCCGTCGATCAACGGCACCAGCCGCCTGCTCGAATGGGCGACCGATCGCGGCGAACGCTTCGATGCCGCCCTCGTCGGCGAGCCGAGCAACCGCGAGACGCTCGGCGACATGATCAAGATCGGCCGGCGCGGGTCGATCTCGGGCCGCGTCACGGTCGAAGGCGTTCAGGGCCACGTCGCCTATCCGCATCTTGCCGACAATCCGATACCGGGTCTTCTCGCCCTCCTTTCGGGCCTGATCGCGACGCCGCTCGACGAGGGCACGGACAGCTTTCCGGCGAGCAATCTCGAAGTAACGACGATCGATGTCGGCAATCCGTCCACCAACGTCATTCCCGCCAGCGTGTCGGCCGGGTTCAACATCCGCTTCTGCGACGTGTGGGACGGCGAGACGATCGCCACCGAGATCGAGCGTCGCCTCGCGGCCGCCGCCGAAGGCATCACCGGACGCGGCGAGCGCGGCGCCCTTTCCTATCGGCTCGACTGGGTCGGCCGTATCAGCCCCGTCTTCCTTACCCGCGACGACCGGCTCGTCGAAACGCTCGCCGGTGCCGTCGAGCGCACGCTTGAGCGAACGCCGGAACTTTCGACGACCGGCGGCACCTCCGATGCGCGCTTCATCAAGGACTACTGCCCCGTCGTCGAGTTCGGTCTCGTCGGCCAGACCATGCACAAGGTCGACGAACGCGTCCCCCTTTCCGACCTCGAGGCGCTGACGCGCGTCTACATGGACTTCATCGTGCACTGGTTCGCCTGATGCCGACGCTCTACGACGTCGAAGCCTATCTGAACGGCGTGCTGCTCCTCGCCCGCAAGCGAACGGACGGGTTCGCGTGGCTCGACCTTTCCGCGGACGGCTTCTGGCGCTCCTTCTGGTCGATCCTCTATGCGCTGCCGGCCCTCTCGGTAAGCTGGGCGAGCTATCGCAACGCCTATCTCGCGCATGTGGAAGGCGCCGACGCCGGTGCCGGCTTCGTGCTGCGCCTTGCCTTCATCGACGTCGCGACCTGGGTTCTGCCGCTCGTCGTCATCGGCCTCATCGCCCGTCCGATCGGCGTCGAGCGGCACTTTCCGCGTTTTGTCGTGGCGACGAACTGGCTCGGCACGCTTTCGGCCTACGCGCTGGCGCTGCCTTCGGTGCTGCGCATGGTGCTTCCCGGCGGCGACGATCTCGTCCTCCTCGCCTCGATCGCGGTCTTCTTCCTCGTCGTCTTCCTGCTCTTCCGCATCACCCGTCTTTCCTTCGACGGCGACGCGTCGAGCGCGACCTTCGTGACGATCGTCAGCATCGTCGTTTCCCTGGCGCTGAGCGGCCTCATGCAGCGCATCCTCGGCGTCGCCGGATAGAGCATCTTCCAGCCGGACTGGTTCAGCCTGGCGTCGGGAACGCCGCGCCAGAGAAAGGTTTACGGCGCCGGGCGTGCTTTAATCGGGCCCGGCGCTCTAACCGGAATCCTTCGACACGTTTCGTGATCCCCACATCCCCGCATTGCCGGGAACCGGCTTTTGTCTTCCGCATTCATGTCGGCGAGGGACGAGCCTTGGAGAAACGACGATGAAGAGGTTCTTCGCAAGTGCCGGCATTGTCTCGATCGCGCTCGCCGGCAGCGCGGCCTGTGCATTCGCGGCGACGTCCGCGACGGCCACGGCCAATCTCAACGTGCGTTCGGGCCCCGGCCCGCAATACGCCGCTTCCGGCGTCATCCGGAATGGCGACGAGGTCACCGTCGACGGCTGCATCCAGAACAGCCAGTGGTGCCGCGTCAGCTACGATGGCGGACAGGGATGGGCCTACGCCAGGTACCTGACGGCGACCTACGAGAACAGGACGGTGGTGATCGAGGACGAGCGTGACGCCCTCGGCGTGCCGCAGGTGACCTACGAGGCGCCCGCCGATGCGCCGAACCCGACGATCGACGGTGAACTCATCGGCCGCGTCGACGATACGGACAGCTTCCCGCCGCCGCCCGACACCGTGCGCACCTATGTCGTCGACAACCGCCGCGACCCCGTCTATCTCGACGGCGAAGTGGTGGTCGGCGCGGGCATTCCGGACACCGTCGATCTCGCGCCGGTACCCGACAGCGACTACGACTACGCCTACGTCAACGACCAGCCGGTGGTGGTCGACCCGGACTCGAGGCGGATCGTCTACGTCTACCGCTAGGGCGTTTCGGGTCTATACGAAAGCGCTCTCATCGCCGTTCGAGGCGGCCAAAGGGCCCGGCTGGGGCGCATCCTCCGGCCGGTCCTCGCCGTATTCGACGCGCATGAAGTAGAGCCCGGCAGGCGGTGCCACCGGTCCGCAGGCGGAGCGTTCGCGCGCGGCGAGCGCGGCTTCGACATCGTCCGCCGACCAGCGCCCGGTGCCCACTTCCACGAGCGTTCCCACGAAGGAACGGATCTGGTTGTGCAGGAAGCTGCGTGCCGCGGCTTCGATCTCCACCGCCTCGCCGACGCGCGTCACGCTCAGCCGGTCGAGCGTGCGCACCGGCGAATTCGCCTGGCACTGCACGGAGCGAAAGGTCGTGAAATCGTGCTTGCCGACGAGGCTCTGTGCGGCCCGATGCATGGCATCGACGTCCAGCGGGCGCGCGATCTGCCATGCCCGATCGCGTTCGAGGACGACCGGCGCACGCCGGTTGACGATACGATAGAGATAATGCCGCCGGGTCGCCGAAAAGCGCGCGTCGAACGACTCGCACACCGCTTCGGCCGCAACGACCGCGACCCGTTCGCCGGCAAGCTTGAGATGCGCGTTCGTGGCGTCACGCACCGTATCGGCCGGCCAATCCTTCGAGAGGTCGAGATGGGCCACCTGTCCGCGCGCGTGGACGCCGGCATCCGTGCGTCCGGCGCCGCGGATCGTCACAGTCTCGCCGGCAAAGCCGGCAACCGCGCGCTCGAGCGCCCCTTGCACGGAAGCGCCGTTGTCCTGGCGCTGCCAGCCGACATAGGGCGTCCCGTCGTATTCGACCGTCAGGCGGAAGCGCGGCACGGGTCGGGCCCTATCCGATCCGGCTTCCCTTGGCGAGCGAGGTGCCGCGCAGAAACTCCGGCGCGCGCATCGCCTTGCCGCCCGCCTTCTGCAGGCGAACGAGGCGCACCGCCCCTTCCCCGCAGGCAACCGTAAGCGCGTCGTCGAGCACCGTTCCCGGCGCCTGCCCGTCCGTTTCGGCGTCCTCGGCAATGCGCGATGCAAGCACTTTCACGCGTTCGTTCTCGTGGCCGTCCCTGCCGATCTCGGTCCATGCACCGGGAAAGGGCGAAAGCCCGCGGATATGGTCGTGCACTTCCCGAGCCGGCGCGGAGAAGTCGATGCGGCTTTCCGCCTTGTCGATCTTGCGGGCATAGGTCACGCCCTCCTCGGCCTGCGGCGTCAGCTCGAGTTCGCCGCGGTCGAGCCGGCGCATGGCCTCGCGCATCGCCCTTCCGGCTTCCATCATCATGATGTCGTGGAGCTCGCCGGAGGTCATGTTCTCGCGGATCTGGACGCGCCGCGCGAGCGCGATCGGACCGGTATCGAGCCCTTCGTCCATCTTCATCGCCATGACGCCGGTATAGGGGTCGCCCGCCATGATCGCACGCTGGATGGGTGCCGCCCCGCGCCAGCGCGGCAGCATCGAGGCATGCGCGTTGAAGCAGCCGTCGCGCGTCGCTTCGAGGATCGGTTTGGGAAGGATGAGGCCGTAGGCGACGACGACCGCGACGTCCGCCTTCAGGTCGTGAAACGCCTGCTGCTCCTCCTCGCCTTTGAGCGAGGTCGGCGTCCGGATCTCGTAGCCGAAGAGTTCGGACTGGCGATGCACCGGCCCCTTGACGGTCGCGAGCCCCCGCCGGCCGGCCGGCTTCGGCGCCCGCGTATAGACGGCCGCGATGTCGTGGCCGTCGGCGGCGAGTGCGGCGAGCGTCGGCACGGCGAATTCCGGCGTGCCCATGAAGACGATGCGCAGGCTCATGCCGGCAACTCCCTAGATCCGGCGCGCCGGCCGCGGTTCAAATGGCTTTCTCGGCGCGCTGCTTGGCCATTTTAGTGAACTTCTTCACGACCATGTCGCGCTTGAGTTTCGACAGGTAGTCGATGAACAGGACGCCGTCGAGATGGTCGATCTCGTGCTGCAGGCAGGTGGCGAGAAGCCCCTCGGCCTCCGTCGTCCGCTCGGTTCCCGTCCGGTCGAGATGGCGCACCGTCACGCTGGCGGGGCGCTCCACCTCGGCATAGTAGTCCGGGATCGAGAGACAGCCTTCCTCGTAGGTCGCCCGCTCGTCCGAACGCGAGACGATCTGCGGATTGATGAAGACGAGCGGGTTCTTTTCCTCCTCGTCCTTCGACACGTCGAGGACGAGCACGCGGCGCGCCACGCCGACCTGGATGCCCGCGAGGCCGATGCCCGGCGCGTCGTACATCGTCTCGAAGAGGTCCGATACGAACCGGTCCAGCTCGCCGTCCACCCGCTCGACGGGTTCGGATTTCTGGCGCAGGACGGGATCGGGAAGGAGAATGAGCGGCTTCGTCGTCATGCGCTTCACGTAAGGGCAAAGCCGGGCGAGGTCAATTCGGGCGCGCCCGCGTCGCGGCTAGGAAATGTTCATGGTTTGATCTTATCATACCGGACGAATCAGTGAGGACCCGACCATGGAAACCGCTTTCGGCGCATCGCCGCCCCTCTTCGTCCTGGCGGGCCATCCGGTAGGCGCGGCGACGGCGCTCGCAGCCGTTTCCGGGCTTGCGATCGCGCTCCTCGCCGTCGTCCTCGTGATGGCGCTACGCGCAGGGCGCAGCCGGCGGGCGATGGAAAGGACGCTCACTGAACGCGCCGGGCGCGAGGCCGAGCAGATGGCGGCGATCGAACGCAGCCAGACGGAGATGCAGGGCCGTATGGCGACGATGGCCGAACTCTTCGGCTCGCGCCAGGCCGATCTCAACCGCGCCATCAACGAACGGCTCGACGGCATGAGCGAACGCCTCGGCACCTCGATGAGCGAGCAGACCAAGGCGACCCACGCGAACCTGACGAAGCTTCAGGAGCGGCTTGCCGTCATCGACACGGCGCAGTCGAACATCCAGTCTCTCGCCAAGGACGTCGTCGGCCTGCAGGCGATCCTCGCCAACAAGCAGACGCGCGGCGCCTTCGGCCAGGGCCGCATGGAAACGATCGTCGCCGACGCCCTGCCGAAGGGCGCCTATACCTTTCAGGCGACGCTTTCGAACGGCTCGCGGCCCGATTGTACGGTGAAGATGCCGAACGACGCGCCGGTGCTCGCCATCGACGCCAAGTTTCCGCTCGAGGCCTGGAACGCCATGCGCGAGGCCGAAGGGGAAGACCACGCCGAAGCGCGCCGCAACGCCGCCCTGCGCTTTCGCCGCGACATGGACGTGCATATCCGGGCGATCGCTGGAAAATACCTGATCCAGGGCGAAACGCAGGATACCGCCTTCCTCTTCGTACCGTCGGAAGCGATCTTCGCTGACCTGCACGAGACCTTCGGCCAGGTCGTCGAGCGCGCCCACAAGGCACGCATCGTCATCGTCTCGCCCTCGCTCCTGATGCTGTCCATCCAGGTGATCCAGGCAATCCTGAAGGATCAGCGCATGCGCGAGCAGGCCCATCTCATCCAGGGCGAGGTGGGCGAGCTGATGGCCGATCTGAACCGTCTGGACGATCGCGTGCGCAAGCTGCAGAGCCATTTCGGCCAGAGCGAGAAGGACATCGAGCAGATCGTCATCTCGACGGAAAAGCTGACCAGGCGCGGCGCCCGCATCGAGGCGCTGGATTTCAAGGAGAACCGCCCGAAAGCCGATGCGAACGGCGCAGGCGAAGACCATGCGGACGAGGAAGAGGCGCCCCGCCTGCGGTTGCGCTCCGTCGAGCTTCGCTGAACTGGGCGGAGAGCGCTTCCGTATAAACCTGAAAGTCTCTAGGCGCCGACGACGGCGTTGAACCCTTCGAAGACCGGCGGTCCCATATACTCGACTTCGCTCTGGCCGGCGCTCGCATGCGCCTTTCGGAAGTTTTCCGAGCGGGTCCAGTCGTAAAAGGCGCTCTCGCTTTCCCAGATCGTGTGCGAAGCGAAGAGTGTGAAGCCTTCCTCGTCGTTCGAAGCGCCGCGCAGAAGGTGGAACTCGCGGAACCCCGTCGTTTCCTTCAGCGAACTCTCCCGGTTGCGCCACATCCCCTCGAAGGCGTCCTCGAAGCCATGCTTCACCCTGAATCGGTTCATCGCGACATACATGGTCCGGGCACTCCTCACATTCGGCAAAGCTCGGTCACAAGCATAGCGCCCGCGACCGCCACGCCAACCCACGCACCACGAAAACCGAAGACGGCAAACGGCAACCGCTCGCCACGCCGTTCCGCCCCTCGAGCGTTTTCGTCCGATCCGGATGCACACAGGACGCCTGCAGGCATTCAGTCTCCGCCGGCGCCGCCGGGCGTCGGCGTGACGACCGTGATGGTGTCGCCTGCTTCGAGCACGGTCTGGTCGCAGGCCTTCAGGATTTCGCTCGTGCCGTCGCGGCGGCGGATCTCGGTTCGGCCGGTCCGCCCGTCCCCGCCGCCGCGGATGCCGGATGGAGGCCGGTCTCGGTGCGAGGACAGGATCGCGCAGTCCATGCGCTCCAGGAAACGGATCGTCCGGCTGGTGCCGTCGCCGCCGCGATGGGCGCCGCTGCCGCCCGATCCTTCGAGGATACGAAAATCCTCGAGCACGACGGGAAAGCGCATCTCGAGGATTTCCGGGTCGGTGAGCCGCGAATTCGTCATGTGCGTATGCACGCCGGCCGTTCCCGAAAAGCCGGTACCGTCGTTGAGATAGCCGGCCGGCGAACCCGAACAGATCGTCTCGTAATACTGGTAGCGCGCGTTGCCGAAGGTGAGGTTGTTCATCGTGCCCTGCCCGTTCGCCATCGCCCCGAGCGCGGCGAAGATGGCGTTCGTCACGTGCTGCGACGTCTCCACATTGCCCGCGACGACGGCCGCCGGATAGGCGGGCTTCAGCATCGAGCCGTCCGGGATGACGATGTCGATCGGCCGCAGGCAACCGGCGTTCATCGGGATCGCGTCCTCGACCATGACGCGGAAGCAGTAGAGCACGGCGGCCCGCGTCACCGGCTCGGGGGCGTTGAAATTGTTATTCTCCGCCGCCGACGTGCCGGTGAAGTCCACCCTGGCCCGCCGCTTTTCGCGATCGACCGTGATCTTCACGCGGATGATCTGGCCGGTATCGGTCGGATATTCGCACTTCGCGTCGGAAAGTGCACCGATCAACCGCGCGACGCTTTCGGCGGCGTTGTCCTGCACGTGGCCCATATAGGCTTCGACCACCTCCAGTCCGAAATCGGCGATCATCGTCTTGAGGTCGGCGACGCCCTTTTCGTTCGCCGCGATCTCGGCCTTCAGGTCGGCGATGTTCTGCTCGACGTTGCGTACCGGATGGGGATGGTCGGTCAGGAGCGTCCGAAGCGCTTCCTCGCGGAAGGTGCCGCCGTCGACGAGCTTGAAATTGTCGATCAGCACGCCTTCCTCGTCGACGGTCGTTGCAAGCGGCGTCATCGAGCCCGGCGCCGTTCCGCCGACATCGGCGTGGTGGCCGCGCGAGGCGACGTAGAAGAGGATCGTCTCGCCGCCCTCGTCGAAGACCGGCGTGACGACCGTGATGTCCGGCAGGTGCGTTCCACCGTTGTAGGGCGCGTTCAGCGCGAAGACGTCGCCCTTGCGCATGTCGCCCTTGTTGAGGCGGATGATCGTCTCGACAGACCGGTCCATCGAGCCGAGATGCACCGGCATGTGCGGCGCGTTGGCGACGAGCCGGCCCTTTCGGTCGAAGACGGCGCAGGAGAAGTCGAGCCGCTCCTTGATGTTCACGGAAGACGCCGTGTTCTGCAGCGTCACGCCCATCTGTTCGGCAATCGCCATGAAGAGGTTGTTGAAGACCTCCAGCATGATCGGGTCGGCCTCGCGCGTGCCGATCGCCTGGGTCCGCCGTTTCTTCGCCTTGCGCGTCAGCAGCACGTGGCCGCGCGCGTTGATCCCGGCGTGCCAGCCGGGTTCGACCACGATCGTCTGGTTGGCCTCGATGACGAGCGCCGGGCCGGCGAGCGCATGTCCGGGCCTCAGCGCCTCGCGCCGGTAGACCGAAGCGTCGTGCCATTCGCCGCCGGAAAAGACGCGCCGCGTGTCGCCGGCTTCCGGTTCGTCGTCGACGAGCGCCTGCTCGGGCTCCGGAGCACCGGCGCCGCGGGTATCGCGCGCGGCGGCGGCGACGGCTTCCACGATGACGGCCCGCCCGTCATAGACGAAGCCGAACTGCGCGCGGTGCGCCGCCTCGAAGGCCGTTCGGGCCGCCGCGAGATCGCCGTCGCGATAGTCGACGGTCAGCGGCGTGTCCGTGCCGTCGTAGCGAAGGTGAAGCTGGACGCGCGCTTCGATCGCCTCGGCGGGCACCCGTTGCGCCGCGATCTCCTCGACGGCGTCGCGCGACAGCCGTTCGGCGAGCGCATCGATATCGTCGCGATTTTCCTCTGCAAGCGGCTGGACGAGCGCCTGCTGGCGTGTGGCGAAGAGCGTCGCAAGACCGATGCCGTAGGCCGAAAGCAGGCCGGAGAAGGGGTGGATCAGGATCGATTCCATGCCGAGCGCGTCGGCGACGAGACAGGCGTGCTGGCCGCCGGCACCGCCGAAGCAGTTCAAGAGATAGCGCGTGACGTCGTGGCCGCGCTGCACGGAAATCTTCTTGATGGCGTTCGCCATGTTCTCGACGGCGATGGTCACGCAACCTTCGGCGACCTCTTCCGCGCTCTTGCCGTCGCCGGCCGCGCGCGTGAAATCGGCGAACGCCGCACGCACGGCCTCGGCGTCGAGCGGCTGGTCCTGACCGGGTCCGAAGATCGCGGGGAAGAAATCCGGCTGAAGCTTGCCGAGAAGCACGTTGGCATCCGTCAGCGCGAGCCTGCCGCCGCGGCGGTAACAGACCGGGCCGGGGTCCGCGCCGGCCGAATCCGGGCCGACGGAAAAGCGACCCGCGCACGCATGCAGGATCGAACCGCCGCCGGCGGCGACGGTATGAATGCGCATCATCGGCGCTCGGATGCGCACGCCCGCGACTTCCGTGTCGAAGGCGCGCTCGTGGTCGCCGTCGTAATGGGCGACGTCGGTCGAGGTGCCGCCCATGTCGAAGCCGATGACCTTGTCGAAGCCGGCAAGCCGTGCCGTCTCGGCCATGCCGACGACGCCGCCTGCGGGGCCGGACAGGATGGCGTCCTTGCCCTGGAAACGCTCGGCCGCCGTCAGCCCGCCGGACGACATCATGAACTGTAGCGCCGGCCCGGCCTCCTCGCCGAGCGTGGTGCCGAGTTCGTTCGCCACGTGCTCGACGTAGCGCCGCAGGATCGGCGAGAGATAGGCGTCCACCACCGTCGTATCGCCACGCCCGACGATCTTGGCGAGCGACGAGGCCTCGTGGCTCGCCGAGACCTGCGCAAAGCCCGCCTCGCGCACGAGGCCTGCGACCTGCCGCTCGTGCTCGGGCACCATCCAGGCATGCATGAAGACGATCGCCGCAGCCTCGATGCCGGCCTTACGCGCGGCGGCGAGTTCCGGGCGCAGCGCTTCGAGATCGCACGCGCGCTCGACCGTGCCGTCGGCCAGCACGCGCTCGTCCACTTCGATCACGCGTTCGTAGAGCTGTTCGGGCAGCACGATCTCCTTGGCGAAAATGTCGGGGCGCGCCTGGTAGGCGATCTTCAGCGCATCGCGGAAGCCACGGGTAATCAAGAGCAGCGTGCGCTCGCCGCGCCGTTCGAGCAGCGCGT
This sequence comes from Pararhizobium mangrovi, assembly GCF_006516965.1. Lineage (GTDB taxonomy): Bacteria > Pseudomonadota > Alphaproteobacteria > Rhizobiales > Rhizobiaceae > Pararhizobium_B > Pararhizobium_B mangrovi. Next base: position 29,875 of record NZ_VHLH01000014.1, read on the forward strand.
TCGTCGCGACCGTCGTTCCCATCTTGACGGTGCCGATCCGTGCGGCCGGCATCGCCGCGTCGTGGCCGACGCCGAGCAGGTCGCGAATGCCCTGGATCGCCGCATCGTCGTAAGCGCCGGGATTTTCCGAAAGCAGCTTCTTCGGATGCAGCGCGCCGTTCGGGTCCCGCCCGATCACGTCGGTGAAGGTGCCGCCACGGTCGATCCAGAAATCCCATCGTCCTTGCATGCGATACCCCGTCTTCACCGAAACCGACATCGAACCTATCGCCAAAGATCGAACGCTTCCATCTCGCCGTTCGCCTTCGCCATGGTAAGGGTTGGAGAGCGCAACGAAACGCCCTAGGCTTCGTCTGATCGCATTCCGTCCCGGTCGGATCGGCATTGCCGGACGAGACCCGTCGCCCTTCGCGCTTGCTGCGCACGACAGCTGGAAGACCCACCGAATGAGCGAAACCATTTTTTCCGGATGCATTCCGGCCCTGATGACGCCGTGCACCGCCGAACGCCGGCCGGATTTCGAGGCGCTCGTGCGCAAGGGCCGCGAGCTGATCGATGCCGGCATGTCCGCCGTCGTCTATTGCGGCTCGATGGGCGACTGGCCGCTGCTTTCCGACCAAGACCGCATGGAAGGCGTTGCACGGCTCGTCGCCGCCGGCGTTCCGACGATCGTCGGCACCGGCGCGGTCAATACGGCGAGCGCCGTCGCGCTTTCCCGCCATGCAAGTGAGGTCGGCGCGGGCGGCCTGATGGTGATCCCGCGCGTGCTATCGCGCGGCAGTTCGCCCGAGGCGCAGAGAGCACATTTCAAGGCCGTTCTTTCCGCCGCACCCGACCTGCCGGCCGTCATCTACAACAGCCCCTATTATGGCTTTGCGACCCGCGCCGATCTCTTCTTCGCGTTGAATGCCGAACACCCGAACCTCGTCGGCTTCAAGGAATTCGGCGGCGCCGACGATCTGCGCTATGCGGCCGAGACCATCACCTCGGCGCGCGACGACCTGACGCTGATGATCGGCGTCGACACGAACGTCTTCCACGGTTTCGTCAATTGCGGTGCCGGCGGCGCGATCACCGGCATCGGCAATGCGCTGCCGAAGGCGGTGCTCCACCTCGTCGACCTCTGCCGGAAGGCCGCGGACGGCGATCCGGTGGCCCGCCGGCACGCCAGGGAACTCGACGAGGCGCTCGCCGTACTCTCCTCCTTCGACGAGGGACCGGATCTCGTCCTCTTCTACAAGCACTTGATGGTGCTGAACGGCGAAAAGGAATACGAACTGCACTTCAACGAGACGGACCGCCTGAGCGACGCGCAGCGCACCTATGTCGAGGCGCAGTACGCCCTCTTCCTCCGCTGGTATGCCGCATGGAACGAAGAGACTTGACGTTATCCTTCAGCGGCGAGGCCGACGGCGAAGCCCTCGCACGCCCCGGTCCATGCCATTCCTTCCGAAAGCGCGGATGACCGGATCGAATGGCGGAGCGGAGTGAAGACGTGGTCGTCGTCGGCGCCGGCATCGTCGGTCTTGCCGCGGCGCACAAGCTGCAGCGGGCGGGCCGGTCGGTAACGCTCGTCGACCCGAGCGGCATTGCCCGGCGCACCAGCACGGGCAACGCCGCGGCGCTCGCCTTTTCCGACATCGTGCCGATGGCGACCCGCGGCATGATCCTGAAGGCGCCGAAATGGCTGATGGATCCGCTCGGTCCGCTTTCCATCCCGCCGGCCTACCTGCCGCGCATCCTGCCGTGGCTCGTGCGTTTCTGGCGCGCCGGCTGGCCGGACCGGGTCGAACGCGCGATCGCCGCGCAGGCTGCCATGATGCGTCTGGCACGCAGCGAGATGGGCGAGCTCGTCGAAGCCTGCGACCTGTCGTCGATGATCCGCCGCGACGGATCGCTGGAACTCTACGAGAGCGAAGCCGAGCTGCGCGCGAGCGAAGCCGACTGGCGCCGGCGCGAGGCCGAAAGCATCGCCTTCGAGCATGTGCGCGGCTCGCGCCTTGCCGAACTTCAGCCGGGGCTTTCGCCACGCATCGCCGCCGGCACCTTCGTTCCCGATTGGGAGACGGTGAGCGAACCCTACGAATTCGCCAGCGCGATCGGCCGTCATGTGCTCGAACACGGCGCCACGCTGCGCGAAGAGCCGGTGAAAGCACTCGAGCCGACCGATGACGGTGTGCGCGTCATCCTTGCCGGCGGCACCACGCTGAGCGCACGCGGGGCGGTTCTGGCCGCCGGCGCATGGTCGCGCCCGCTCGCCGCCACGCTCGGCGACCGCATCCCGCTCGAGACCGAACGCGGCTACAACACCACCCTTCCCTCTACAGCCTTCGACCTGCGCCGCCAGCTCATCTTCTCCGCGCAAGGCTTCGTCATAACGCCGCTGTCGAACGGCCTGCGCGTCGGCGGCGCGGTGGAACTCGGCGGGCTCGACCGGCCGCCGAACTACGACCGCGCCAAGGCCATGATGCGCGTCGCGCAAGGCCTCCTGCCCGGGCTCGATGATGCGGAAGGGCGCGAATGGATGGGCCACCGCCCGTCCCTGCCCGACAGCCTGCCGGCGATCGGCCCCTCGCGCACGAGCCCGAACGTGGTCTATGCTTTCGGTCACGGCCATCTCGGGCTCACCCAGTCGGCCGCCGCCGGCCGGCTCGTCGCCGACTGCCTGTGCGCGCGCAAGCCCGCGATCGACCTTGAACCCTTTTCGCCGCAAAGGTTCTGATGCCATGGCCCGTTCCACCTTCACCTGTCTCGACGGCCATACCTGCGGCAATCCGGTGCGCCTTGTTGCCGGCGGCGGACCGCATCTCACCGGCGACACGATGCTCGAACGGCGCGCGCACTTCCTTGCCGAATACGACTGGATCCGCACCGGCCTGATGTTCGAGCCGCGCGGCCACGACATGATGTCCGGATCGATCCTCTACCCGCCGACGCGCGACGATTGCGATGTCGCCGTTCTCTTCATCGAGACGTCCGGCTGCCTCTTCATGTGCGGCCACGGGACGATCGGCACGGTGACAATGGGCCTCGAAAACGGCCTGATCCGACCGAAGACACCCGGCGTCGTCAGGCTCGACACGCCGGCCGGCCTCGTCACCGCGACCTACCGGCAGGAAGGCGAGCACGTCACCGACGTGCGCATTACCAACGTGCCGTCCTTCCTCTACCGCCGCGGCCTGGAGGTCGCGATCGACGAACTCGGCACGCTCGTCGTCGACGTCGCCTATGGCGGCAATTTCTACGCGATCGTCGATCCGCAGGACGCCTTCGGGGACATCGCCGACGTCGATGCCGGCGATCTCGTGCGCTGGAGCCCGAAGCTGCGGACGGCCCTCAACGAGGCCTACAGCTTCGCCCATCCGGAAAACGCCGGCATCGACCGGGTTACGCATATCCTGTGGACGGGCCGGCCGACCGTGCCCGGCGCCACAGCGCGCAACGCCGTCTTCTACGGCAAGCGCGCGATCGACCGCTCGCCCTGCGGCACCGGAACCTCCGCGCGCATGGCGCAATGGGCAGCCGACGGCCGGCTTTCGCCCGGCGACGCCTTCGTCCACGAAAGCATCATCGGCTCGCTCTTCGAAGGACGGGTGGAAGAAGCAACGAAGGTCGGCGATCTCGACGCCATCGTCCCGTCGATCGGCGGCTGGGCATGCCAGACCGGCATCAACACCATCTTCATCGACGACCGCGACCCCTACGCCCACGGCTTCTCGCTGACCTGACCTTCAAGCGCGTCTTCGGCGCGTCGGTCGTCTCGCGGAACGTTCAGTCCGCGGCGCGAACGCCGGAGCCCGAGGATCGCGAATGCAGTCGGATCTCGATCGTCCCGTCCAGTGGTTCGATCTCGCTGGCGATGCGCGACGATCCCTGGTCGATCACCGCCATCATCGCGTCGGCCGCGCCCTGGGGATCGGCAGCGGCGATGGCCTCGGCGATCGCAAGGTGCTGCGCATGGGTCTCGTCCAGCTCCGCAAGGCTGTCCGTCGGCGCGCTCAGGCGAAAGGCGACGGCAAGCGCCGCGCCGATCACGGCACCGATCGAGCGCATCATCGGGTTGCCGGAAGCCTCGATGACGGCGAGATGAAAGTCGAGATCGACATCGGTGAACCGCTGCCGGTCAACACCGGCGTCCCGCAGCCGATTGGCAAGATCGCGCAGCTTGTCGACCTGCGCATCGCTCCTGCGCATCGCCGCGAGCGCGGCCGCGGCCGGTTCGATCGACTGGCGCATCTCGAACAGGCCGGCGATGAAAAGGTCATCGACGCCGATTTCGAGTTGCCAGGCGAGCAAATCCTCGTCGAGCAGGTTCCATTCGTTCTGCGCGCGGACCCAGTAGCCGACGCGCGTTCGGGCGGCGACCATGCCCTTCGCCTGGAGCGTCTTCAGCGCCTCGCGCAACGCCGTGTTCGAAACGGCGAAGCGACGCAGCAGAACGTCCTTGTTCGGCAGCGTGCTTCCGACTGGGAACTCCCCGGCGACGATGGCGATACCGATGCCGTGCAGAACCCTTTGAAAGGCGCCCCGCGACGGACGCCCGGAGGGGCCGGACGGCACGGCGGATGGTACGATCGATTCCTGCTTCACCGAACGGCGGCCTCTCTTCCCCGACAAGGCGCGATGACGGCCCTGGACGCGTCGGCGCTTAACGCAGCTTCGCCACCCATGGAAGGCGCACAACGCCGGCGGTAACGCGATCGTTTCCGTTTGCCGATCTTTTCGGACCGGACGGCGAACCGGGCGAACGGCCGCATGCGATCAGGCCTTCGCCGTCTCCGCTCCGCGGCGCGCCAGTTCGGCCGTCCTTCGGCGTTCCCGGAACCGGCCGAGCTGCTGGTCGAGAATGACGCCGATGAGGATCACGCCGCCCATGACCGCGTAGTTCAGCGACGAGGGAATGCCGAGCAGGTTCACGAGGTTCTGCAGTTCCTGCAACAGGACGACGCCGAGGATGACGCCGATCAGCGACCCTTCGCCGCCGAACAGCGAGCACCCGCCGAGAACGGCGGCGGCGATCGCGTAGAGTTCGTAGAAATTGCCCTGCGAGGACGGCGAGATCGAGCGGGTATACATGGCGAAGTAGATCGCCGAGATCGCCGTCAGAACCTGGCAGATGATGTAGGCGGTGATGATGACGCGGTGCGTCTTGATGCCGGAAAACCGGGCCGCTTCCTCGTTCTTGCCGACCGCGTAGAGATGCCGGCCGAAGACGGACCGGTTCAGCACGAACCACATGACGACCGCGACGATGACGAGCGCGATGAAGGAGGCGGGAACGCCGTAGAGCTTGCCGGTCGTCAACCAGTCGAGCCCCGGGAATTCCTGGCCGAAGCCGAAACCGGCCGTCGCGTCCTGCGTATAGAAACGCGCGATGCCGCGATAGAAGAGAAGGCCGCAAAGCGTCACGATGAAGGGTTGCAGCCTCAGCTTGGTGACGAGCAGGCCGTGGGCAAGCCCGACCACGGCGCCGAGCGCCAGCATCAGCACGACGGCGAGCGGCCACGGAACACCCTCGGTCGCGATGAAATCGACGAAGAGGACGCCGACGAGCCCGATCATCGAGCCGACCGACAGTTCGATGCCGCTGGTGATGATGACGAAGGCCTGGCCGATCGCCGAAAGGCCGAACATGCCGACGAGGTTCGACGTGTTGGCGATGTTGTTCGGCAACAGGAAGCGCGGATTGAGGATGGCGACGATCGCGCCGACCACCAGGATGAGAACGAGAAGGCCGATATCTTTTTTGGTCATGCGGCGCCTGCCAGGTTTGCGGTCTTTCCGACGGCGAGGAGCAGGATGTTCTCCTCGCTGAACTCGTGGTGATCGAGGAAGCCGGAAATGGCGCCTTCGTGCATGACGGCGATCCGGTCGGACACGCCGATCACTTCCTCCATGTCGCTGGAGATCATCAGCACGGCGACGCCGGAATCGGCGAGCTTTCGCATCAGCCGGTAGATTTCCGCCTTGGCGCCGACGTCGATCCCGCGCGTCGGCTCGTCCATGATGATGACGCGCGGCTTCATCGCCAGCCATTTGGCGAGCACGACCTTCTGCTGGTTGCCGCCCGAAAGCGTGCTCGTCAGCGTCGAGACGGTCGGCGTCCGGATGCCCAGATTCTTGCGCTGGGTTTCGGCCGCCTCCGTCTCGCTTCGCTGCGAGACGAAGAAGCGCTTCGCATGCGATTTCAGATCGGGCAGCGAGATGTTCTGGTGGATCGGCAGGCCGAGCAGGATGCCGGCACCCTTGCGGTCCTCCGGCACGAGGAAGATGCCGCGCGACACCGCGTCGGAAGCGTCGCGAAGCCTGATCGGCTCGCCGGCGATCGAGACCGTTCCGCCGAGCATCGGGTCGATGCCGAAGAGGACCCGGGCAAGCTCCGTCCGGCCCGCACCGACGAGCCCGGCGAGGCCGAGGATCTCGCCCTTGCGCAGGTCGAGGCTGACGGGGCGCAGCGGATAGGCCTCGGTCTGCACGGACTTCGCCGAAAGCACGACGTCGCCCGGCGCCGCTTGCGGATCGCCAGAGTTCCACGCCTTGATGTCGCGACCGATCATCAGCTTGACCATGCGGTCGTGCGAGATCTCGTCGCGTTCAAGCGTACCGGCGAGTTCCCCGTCGCGAAGTGCGACGACCCGGTCGGCCGCGCGCTCGATCTCGTGCAGGCGGTGGGAGATGAAGATGACGGCGATGCCGGCCGCCTTGAGGCCGGCAATGACTTCCAGCAGCCGGTCGGTCTCGGCGAGCGGCAGGCTGGAGGTCGGCTCGTCGAGAATGACGAGGCGCGCGTCGACCGACAGCGCCTTGGCGACTTCGACCATCTGCTGTTGCGCGAGCGAGAGGCTCGAGACCGGCGTATCCGGCGTAAAGTTCGCGCCGAGGCGCTCGAGAAGCGGCGCGACTTCGGAATGGAGCCGGCTCCGGTCGACGAAGCGCATCCAGCCGTTTCGCAGGGGCTCCCGGCCGATATAGACGTTTCCCGCCACGTCGAGATTGTCGAAGAGGTTCAGTTCCTGGTGCACGAAGGCGATGCCCGCCGCCATGCTCTCGCCGACGGTAAGCGCGTCATGCGCCTTGCCGTCGATCGTGATCGTTCCGCCGTCGGGTGCGATGACGCCGCCGAGGATCTTCATCAGCGTCGACTTGCCGGCGCCGTTCTCGCCGACGAGGCCGATGACCTCGCCGCGCGCGACCTGCATCGAAAAGCCGTTCAGCGCGCGAACGCCGGTATAACTCTTCTTGACGCCGGAAAGCACCAGGAACGGCGCCGACGCATCGGCATCGGAAGGGTCGGGCTTGCTCTTCATCATCATCCCTTGCGGACGGGCACTCGCCCGTCGATGCGACGGCGAAGACGCGGATCGGCCGGACCGATCCGCCTTCGGCAAGTCGTGGCCCCGTCCTTCCTTGCGGGAAGAGACGGGACCGACGGAGCGAGCCGTGCTAGTTCTGCATCTTCTTCATGTCGGCAACGTAGCTGTCGACATTGTCCTTGGTGATGATCTTGGTCGGGATGATGATCTGCTGGTTGTCCGGCACCGCAGACTTGTCGCCGTTGACGTATTGCGCCATCAGCTTCATGCCCTTGTAGGCCCACTGATAGGGCTGCTGCACGACCGTGCCGGCGATCGTGCCTTCCTTGATGCCGCCAAGGGTGACAGGATCGGCATCGGTGCCGAGGATCTTCACCTTGCCGAGCATGCCGGCATCCTTCACCGCCGCGTAGATTTCCGGGATGTTGTAGGAATAGAAGCCGACGAAGCAGTTGATGCTCGGATCGGCGGCCAGCACGTCGGCGACGTTGCTCTTCGCCCGCGTCTGGTCCATGCCGTCGCTTCGCGTATCGACGAGCGTGATCTTGCTCCCCTTGATACCATCGACGAAGCCCTGCTTGCGCTCGGTGAAGTTCGCGGCGTCGAGCAGGCCGACGAAGCCCATGCACTTGCCGCCGTCGGGCATCGCCTTCTTGGCGATCTCGGCGACCTGCTTGCCGGCGAGCACGTTCGACGAGCCGATATAGGCGATGCGCTTGCTCTTCGGCGCGTCCGAGTCGGTCGTGAACAGATCGGTCTGGCCGGCGACCTTGTCGAGAACGTTGGTCGCCTTCGGATCGACGGCCGAGACCATGATCGCCTTCACGCCCGCCGCGGCCAGATTGTCCATCAGCGTCTGCTGCGCGGCGACGGTCGCCTGGTCGGGATATTCGAGTTCCAGCTTGAAGTTCGGCAGTTCCTTCTGCGCCGCGTCGATGCCGGCGCCGGCCGCCTTCCAGAAGTCCGAGGCGCCGTTCGTCACGAAGGCGAGCGTCGGCTTGTCGGCGGCATTCGCCGGTGCGATCGCCGCCGTGCCGAGAACCAGCCCGGCCGTCAGAACGGCGGAGATGCCCGCCGCGTGCGTAAGAAGTTTCATGCTGTTTCCTCCCTTTCGAACCGGGCCGATCCCGGTCGATATGATCGTCGCGAAAGAAATCGTCTCCGTCGTCCAGGCCTGAACTTCCCCGCCGATCGACCGGCGCATTTTCCGACCGGGGCCGGATGCATGCTGCCGTTCCTGAAAGCCGGGGATCCTCCACCAAGCCGTTGTTCACGATCCCTTTCAAAAAATCATATTAATTACCTTTTCAAACCGTGGTCAAGAACGGATGGCCTTTCGGCCTTTCGTTCTCGACTACGGTTCCCGTCCCTCCTTCGGACGGCGCCGGACTCGGGAAATGTCCGGTTTTCCGGCAATGTATAAGGGCTTTCGCACGGGTTCTGGGTTCGCGCGCCATGGCTCGTGGTCGAACGGCGAACGCTTGCGAAACCGGACCAAAACACCTCCGCAAAGCACTATGCGGTGTCAAAACGTCGCGGTGTGCGATCCATCATGCGCCCGGTGCGGAACGAACCGACGACGTTCCGCACCAGGCAAAACCACCGCTGCGTCAACGGCCGATGGCGTAGGCCTGCATCAGGCGCGGGGTCGCGGCTCCGCGCAGAAGGCCGCCCGCGTTCCGGCCGACGGCGGTCAGCCGGCCGACGGTCCAGGGTTCGGCTTCGCTGACGAGGTGTCCGCGCTTGCGCAATTCGGAAAGCGTCGTCTCGCCGATCGACGCCTCGATGGTGATGGCGCCCGGCTCGCGGCTGCGCGGATAGAACGAGGCGGGAAAATGCATGGTGTGGAAGAGCGGAGCGTCGATCGCCTGCTGGAGGTCCATACCGTGATGGAGGTGATGCAGGAAGAAGGGCAGTTGCCACTGGTCCTGCTGGTCGCCGCCCGGCGTGCCGAAGCCGAGCGCGCCCTTCTCCTCGTGGATGGCGATCGTGGGCGTCAGCGTCGTGCGCGGCCGCTTGCCGGGCGCCAGCGAACAGGGCAGACCTTCCGCAAGCCAGAACATCTGCGCGCGCGAATTCAGCGGAAAGCCGAGCCCCGGCACGACCGGCGAGGATTGCAGCCAGCCACCGGACGGCGTGGTCGACACCATGTTGCCCTCGGCGTCGACGATGTCGATATGCACGGTATCGCCCCGCTTTTCCGAAAGGTGCGCCATCGTCGGCTCGTAGACCGCCCCGGTCGCGCTCGCATGATCGAGCATGGCGAGGGTACGTTGGACCTGCTCCTCATACCCCTCGACGATGCCCGGACGCAGGTCGAAGGAGGCTTCGCCGCCGATCAGGGCGCGCCGCGCTTCGGCATAGTCGTGCGAAAGCAGGCGTTCGAGCGGTACGTCCACGAAAGCCGGATCGCCGTAATAGGCCTCGCGGTCGGCGAAGGCGAGCTTTTCGGCTTCCACGACCGTGTGCACGAAATCGGCGCCGGCTGGATCCATCGCCGCAAGGTCGTAGCCTTCGAGAAGCTTCAGCGCCTGCAGGAGCACCGGCCCCTGCCCCCAGCTCTGCGTCTTCGAAACGCTCCATCCGTGATAGTCGACGCTCGCCGGCGTCTCGACCGTCGGCTCCCAGCGGGCCATGTCCTCGCCGGTCAGAACGCCGCGATGGGCGGTACCGCTCGCGTCCATCGCCACGGTGTCGCGGACGAAGCGGTCGATCTCCTCAGCGACGAAACCCTTGTAGAAGGCGTCCTTCGCCGCTTCGATCTGGCCTTCGCGCCCGCTCGCGGCCTCGCCTTCCTTCAAAAGCCGCGTCAGCGTCTTCGCAAGGACGGGGTTGGTCATGATGCCGTGGGCTTCCGGCGCGCGGCCGCCGGGCAGCCAGGTCTCGTGGGAGGTCGGCCATTCCCTCTCGAAGAATTCACCGAGCCCCTCGATCGTCGCCGCCACGCGCGGCAGGGCGGGGTGGCCCTTTTCGGCGTAGTGGATCGCCGGTTCCATGACGGCGCGAAGCGACAGGCGCCCGTAGTCGCGAAGCATCAGCATCCAGGCGCCGAATGCGCCTGGCACGACGGTGGCGAGCAGACCGTCGCCCGGGATCATGTCTAGGCCCTCGTTGCGGTAATGGGCGATCGTCGCACCGGCCGGCGCCGGACCCTGGCCGCAGATGACCTCGGTGCGCCCGCTGGCGGCGGACCGGATGATCGCCGGCATGTCGCCGGCCGGCCCGTTCAGATGCGGCTCGAGAATCTGGAGGACAAGGCCGGTCGCGACGGCGGCGTCGAAGGCGTTGCCTCCCTTTTCGAGGATGCTCATGCCGACGGCCGAGGCGATCCAGTGCGTCGAGGCGACGACGCCGAAGGTTCCCTTGATTTCCGGTCGGGTCGTGAAGGCCTGCATCGCGTTTTCTCCTCGCTGGCGTGTCTTTTTCGGTTTGTCAGATTTCGCGCGGATCGAGCGCGTCGCGCAGGCCGTCACCCAGAAGGTTGAAGCCGATGACGACGAGGAAGATCGCGATGCCCGGCCAAAGCGCCATCCAGGGCGCCTGATCGAGAAAGTTCTTGGCCGTGTTCAGCATCGATCCCCAGCTCGGCGCGGGCGGCTGCTGGCCGAGGCCGAGGAAGGAAAGGCTGGCCTCGGCGATGATCGCGGTCGCGACCGTCAGCGTCGCCTGCACGAGAATGGGGGCGAAGACGTTCGGCAGGATGTAGCGCGCGAGAATGCGGCCGTGGCCGAGCCCGATCGCGCGTGCACCCTCGACATAGTCTTCGGTCTTAACCGCGAGCACCTGCCCGCGCGTCAGGCGCACGAAGACGGGCATGGCCGAAAGGCCGATCGCGATCATCGCGTTGGTGAGGCTCGGGCCGAGAAAGGCTGCGAGCGCGATCGCGAGGATGAGGAAGGGTGTCGAAAGCAACGCGTCGACGATACGCGAGATGATCTGGTCCACCCATCCGCCGAAATAGCCCGCGACGAGGCCGAAGGGCACGCCGACCACGACGGCGATGAAGACGGAGACGACGCCGGCCATCAGCGAGGCGCGCGCGCCCCAGACCATGCGCGACAGGAGATCGCGACCGAGATCGTCCGTGCCGAGCCAGTGGGCCGCCGAAGGCGCCTTGCGTATCGCGCCCCAATCGGTCGCCGCCGGTCCGTCGAGCGGCAGGATCGGCGCGAGGATCGCGACGGCGATGAAGAAGCAGACGAGGGCGAGCCCGAAGAGCGCGCTCGGATTGGCCAGCAGCTTGGTGAGGCTGCGGCTGCGCATCCGCAGCTTCCTTCCGCCCTTCGCAGGCTCGGCGGCGACCGCGCTCACAGGCTTTCCCTCATGCGCGGATTGAGGACGACGTAGAGGATGTCGGCGAAGAAGTTCATCAGGATGAAGCCGATCGCCGTGCACAGCACGACGCCTTGCACGACCGGATAGTCGCGGTTGAAGACGGCATCGACGATCAGCTTGCCGAAGCCCGGTATGGTGAAGATCTGTTCGGTGAGCACGGCGCCGGCGAGAAGCTCGCCGAAGAGCAGCGCGCTCAGGGTGACGATCGGCAGGACGGCGTTGCGGAAGGTATGCTTGAGAATGACGACCCGCTCGCCGAGCCCTTTCGCCCGCGCGGTGCGCACGTAATCGGCCTGAAGCACGCCGAGCATGGCCGAGCGCGTATGCCGCATCAGCGTCGCGGCCAGCGCCGTGCCGAGCACGAAGGCCGGCATCAGCATCGTCTCGATCGAGCGCAGCGGCGCTTCGGTCAACGGCACGTAGCCCGAAGCGGGCAGCCAGCCGAGATGCACCGAGACGAGCAGGATCAGCATGATGCCGAGCCAGAAATTCGGGATCGAAAGGCCGGAAAGCGCGACAAAGTTCGCGACGTAATCGGTGATCGTGCCCTTCTTGACGGCGGAAACGATCCCCGCGGGGATGCCGATCGCGAACGCGATGATCATCGCCATGACCGCGAGCTGGATCGTTACCGGCAGCTTGTCGCCGATGAGGTCGAGCACGGGCACGTCTGAGCGCAGCGACTGGCCGAGATCGCCCCGGACGGCGCGGCCTGCCCAGAACGCATACTGCTCGGGCACCGGATCGTTCAGATGGTACTTTTCGCGCAGATAGGCGATGACCTGCGGATCGCGCTGCTCGCCCGCCATGATGACGGCAGGGTCGCCCGGCATCATCTTCTGCAGCGAGAAGACGAAGATCGATACGATCACCAGCGTCGGGATCGCGACGGCGAAGCGTTTTGCAATGTAGCGCAGCATGGGCGGCCCTGCCGGAAAGCAAACGGGGTGCGGACGGCGCGATCGCGCGCCGTCCGGTACGGGTTTCGATCAGCCCTTCGTCACGCCTTCCAGGCGGATCATGCCGTCCGGATAGGCCTTGAAGCCATTGATGTCCTTACGGACGCCGAACAGCCAGGTCTGATGGTAGAGGTAGATGATCGGCAGATCCTTCATCAGGATCTCGTTGGCGGCATCGTATTTCTGCTTGCGCTCGGCATTGTCCTGCGTTTCGCGCGCGTCCTGCAGCAGCGTGTCGACCTTCTTGTTGCAGTAGTGCGAGTCGTTCAGGCCGGCGCCGCAGCGCACGAACTGGTCGATGTTGCCGTCCGGATCGATGCGCCCCGACCATCCGATCTGGCTGAGCTCGAAATTGCCCGCCGTATCGGCCGAAAGGAGCGAGGCGAATTCCATCGGCTGGATCTTCAGATCGAAGCCCGCCGGCTTGATCATCGATTGCAGCACTTGGGCGACCTGAAGCTCCTGCGGGCTGTTCGGCGCGTTCATCGTCAGCGAGACCTTTTCCTGGCCCGCCTTCTTCATCAGCGCCTTCGCCTTGTCGATGTCGCGTCCGCTCATCGATGCCGACTTGTCGTACCACGGGCTCGTCGGCGGGAAGGGCTGGTTGCCGGCCTTATAGACGCCGTTGAAGACGACCTGGTTCAGCGCGTTGCGATCGATCGAAAGGGAAAGCGCCTGACGCAGGAGCTTCTCGTTGCCGATCGGCGTGTCGCCCCTCTTGGTATTGTCGATATTGATGGTAATGCCCTGGTAGCCGAGGCTGACCGCCTTTTCGATATGGATGTCGGGTGCCTGCTCGACCTGCTTGACGTCCGTCGGCGCGACGCGGTCGACGATGTCGAGATCACCCGAGCGAAGGTTGGAAAGGCGCACGGTCGCATCCGGGATCGGCAGGTAGGTCACCGCGTCGACCTTGATCTTGTCGGCGTTCCAGTAGCCGTCGAACTTCTTCAGTTCGATGCGGTCCTGCTGAACGCGGTTCACGAACTGGAAGGGCCCGGAACACACCGGATCGGACGAGAACTTCTCGCCTTCCTTCTTGAAGGCGGTCGGCGACATCATCATGCCGGATCGATCGGCGAACTGGGCGAGCAGCGTCGCATCCGGCTGCTTCAGATGGAACTTGACGGTATGGTCACCCGCCACCTCGACGGAATCGATCGAGGTGAGCTCGCTCTTGCGGCGCGATTCCTTCAGCGTCTTGGAGCGCTCGATGTTGGCCTTGACGGCGGCGGCATCGAAGGTCGTCCCGTCCTGGAACTTGACCCCCTTGCGCAGTTGCATCGTCAACGTCTTCTGATCGTCGGACCAGCTCCACTTCGTCGCGAGCTGCGGAACGATCTTGAGCTCCGGCGTGACGTCGACGAGCTTGTCGCACAGTGCCGTGAAGACGATGCGACCGACGAAAGTGCGGGCCTGATCGGGATCGAGAACGTCCGCGTCGTCGGCAAGGCCGATCTTGAGCGTGGCGGCCGCGGCCGGCAGGGCCGTCGCGACGGTGGCGAGCAGCAGTAGCGAGAGTCGTGCGAGTTTCATCTCATTCTCCTCTGGAAGTCTTTGTCGGACCGAAGGGACGAGCCGGGTTATCCACTCCCCGCCGCGTTTCCTTCGGCATGCTGGCGGTAGAGTTCGAAGCGGCGCAAAGCCTTCTCGTTGGCCCCGGCAGCCACCGCCGCGCCGACGCCCGCGAGTGAAAGCTCCTTCTGGCGATGACAGGCGACGAGGCGGCCCCGGCCGGCGGTCTCGAGCATCGGCTTTTCCCGTGTGCACCGATCGACGGCATAGGGGCAGCGCGGATGGAACCGGCAGCCCGAAGGCGGCGCGAGTGGCGAAGGGATGTCGCCGCCGAGCGCTTCCCCATGTTCCTCGCGTCCCGGCCGCGGCACGGGAATGGCGGCAATCAGCGCCTCGGTATAGGGATGGCCCGGCGCGTCGAAGAGCGCGTCCGCCGGTGCGAGTTCAACGATCTCGCCGAGATACATGACCGCGACACGGTCGCTCATGTGCCGGATGACGGCCAGATCATGCGCGATGACCACGAGGGTCAGGCCGAAATCGCTCTTCAGCTCTTCCATCAGATTGATGATCTGCGCCTGGACCGAGACGTCGAGCGCCGAAACCGGTTCGTCGCCGACGAGGACCGTCGGCTCGCTTGCCAGCGCACGGGCGATCGCCACGCGCTGGCGCTGGCCGCCTGAAAACTCGTGCGGATAGCGCTCGGCATGCTCGGCACGAAGGCCGACGCGTTCGAGCAGTTCGCCGACGCGCGTGCGCCGTTCGGAGCGCGAAAGCCCGGTATGGACGATGAGCGGTTCGCCGACGAGCGTACCGACCGTCATGCGTGGATTGAGAGAGGAGAACGGGTCCTGGAAAACGAACTGCAGCCTGGCGCGCGCCGCGCGCATCTGCCTGGGCGACAACGAAGAAAGATCACGGCCTTCATAGACGACGGTTCCCGCAGTCGGCTCGATGAGGCGAAGCAGGAGACGGGCGAGCGTGGACTTGCCGCAACCCGATTCTCTGACGATCGCGAAGGTTTCTCCGCGTTCGACGGAAAGCGATACGCCGTCGACGGCCCTGACCGTACGTCCCGATCCGCCGGACGAGAAATGACGAACGAGGTCCTGCGTCTCGATCACGATGTCGCGCCGCCGGTCGCTCATGCGTGCCCTCCGGCTTCGGCGATCGTCTCGATCGGTGTGCGCCAGCATGCCCAGCCATGGCCGTCGTCGTTGCGCTCGAAGGGCGGCACCTCGGAAAAGCACCGCGTTTGCGCGAACGGGCAGCGCGTGGCGAACCGGCATCCGGGCGGAAATTCGAACGGCGAGGGCACCGAACCGGGAATGGTCGCGAGCCGTCCCTTCGGTGCACCGAGCGTCGGCATCGAACTCATGAGCCCGATCGTGTAGGGGTGCTGCGGGTCGTTGAAGATCGTCTCCACCGGCCCGCTTTCGACGATCCGGCCGGCATACATGACGGCCACCTCGTCGGCGATGTCCGCCACCACGCCGAGATCGTGCGTGATGAGAAGCATCGCCGCGCCGCTTTCGTCCTGAAGCGTGCGCATCAGGCGAAGGATCTGCGCCTGGATGGTGACGTCGAGCGCGGTCGTCGGCTCGTCGGCGATCAGCAGCTTCGGATCGTTGGCGAGCGCCATGGCGATCATGACGCGCTGGCGCATGCCGCCTGAAAGCTGGTGCGGATAGTCGTCGAGCCGGCGTTCGGGCGCCGGGATCTGCACCCGTCGGAACATCTCCAGCGCGCGTTCGCGTGCCTCGCGCCGGCCGACCTTGCGATGGCGCGCCACCGCCTCCGCCACCTGATCGCCGACCTTGAAGACGGGGTTCAGCGAGGTCATCGGCTCCTGGAAGATCATCGCCATGCGGTCGCCGCGTACCCGCTCGATCTCGCGGCGCGACAAACGCAGCATGTCGCGATCCTCGAAGCGCGCTTCGCCGCTCGTGATGCGCGCCGCCTTTTCGGGAAGCAGACGCATCGTCGCGAGCGACGTTACCGACTTGCCGCAGCCGCTCTCGCCGACGAGGCAGAGCGTGCGCCCGGCCGAAAGCGTGAAGGAGACGCCGTCGATCGTGTCGACTGGCTGGCCGGCGAAACGGACCGAAAGATCGCTTACGCGAAGAACCGTAGCGCCGTCGCCGCTTCCCGCATTGGCCGGCCCGTTCGCGCGCCCGCCAGCCTCGACCGTTTCAACCGACATCGTCTGCTCCCGTCTCCATCATCCGGACGACGCTTTCGCGCAGCGCCGACAGATGGGTGCGCATCGCCTCTCGCGCCCGTTCGGGATCGCGCCGCCGGATGCTTTCGACGATCGCGTCGTGCTGGCCCGCATAGAGCGACAGCGCGGAATGCGTGCGCGCCCGCTCGCGCAGCTGGCGCCATTCGGCATTCTGGCGCACGCGATCGACGAGATCGAAGACGGCGAGGTAGAGTTCGTTGCCGGCACATTCGGCGATGGTGCGATGAAACGCACTGTCCCAGAGCTCGCGTCCGTCGGCATCCTGGCTATGATGCGCATTCTTCGTCATGCGGTCCAACCGCTCGGCGTCCCGCGCGTCGGCACGCAGCGCGGCCAGTTCGGCAAGCGGCGGCTCGATGCTGAGCCGCACCTCCATCACGCCCATGAAGTCGCTCTCGGCAAGCCGTTCGCTCATCGCGCTGGCATTGAGAGGCGGACAGGGACCGGCGAAGGTGCCCGCTCCGCGTCTGCGCGAGATGCGCCCTTCCGCTTCGAGCACGTCGAGCGCACGCCGCACCGAACGCCGGCTGACGCCGAGATCCTCGCTCAACTGCCGTTCCGTCGGCAGGCGCCGATCGGAAGGCAGCGTTTCGGGATGAAGCAGCGCCCTGATGCGCTCGAGCGCCGTCGGAGAATTGTCGCCAGGCCTGCCAGTCGCGTCCATGCGTCACCCGTGGAAGAAGGCACCGGACCAATCTGTACTTGGTTCAGTTAGGCACGCCCTCCCGAATGGCGCAAGCGCAAATATTCGCCGTTCTGCCGAATATAACGGCACCTTGAACCGGAGATATTGTCCTCATTGGAGATTCAATCGGCAGGGAACCCCCGCAATCGCAAGTCATGCGAAGCAAATCCGGCGAACGCACCGGCATCGGCTCCCTTGCGTTTCACCCCCAAACGGATGCCTGCTTCCCGAAAGCCGACGCGACCCAACCGTCACCGTCTCAATGCCCATGCGCTCGACGACAATACGCAATCCCGACGCCGGAAACCGTACTCGACAGGAACGGCAAGCCATCCGCAATGACCAAATCCACGCCTTCGCGTTGGGGCGACGGGCTATTGGGACCGGCATCATCAGCTTCGTAACGTTTCTATCCACGCCCCCGCATGGGGGACGACCCCGTTCTCCGGGTCCTCGGCGTGGTTCGCCCAGTTTCTATCTACGCCCCCGCGTGGGGGGGCGACCCCTCCGCGCCCATTTGCGGAGCGGGGGATGCGGCGGCTTCTATCCACGCCCCCCATGGGGGGCGGCGCGACCGCGGCAAGATTCGAGGCCTAGTTTCTATCCACGCCCCCGCATGGGGGCGACGGCGCCTGCGCGACGACCTGACCGGTCTGTCCATCGTTTCTTTCCACTCCCCCGCATGGGGGGCGACGGCCTGCGCCCGCGTGCTCTCGTCGGCTCTCGTCATGTTTCTATCCACGCCCCCGCGTGGGGGGCGACGGAAAGGTCGGAGGACGACTTGCCAAGGCTGACGTTTCTATCCACGCCCCCGCATGGGGGGGGCGACGGACTTAGCCACTGTGCTGCCCCCATTCCTCGGGTTTCTATCCACGCCCCCGCATGGGGGGCGACGTCGCCGCCATCGTCCGGATCGACCTGGTAGTAATTTCTATCCACGCCCCCGCGTGGGGGGCGACGTCAGCGCGGCAAGAAGTTCCGAACGGTGGGCGGTTTCTATCCACGCCCCCCGCGTGGGGGGCGACCACTGCTACGCCATGCGCCTTGCCGGCACGCGGATGTTTCTATCCACGCCCCCGCGTGGGGGGCGACCGGCTACCGCGAGCGCGATCGACAGGATCGACTTGTTTCTATCCACGCCCCCGCGTGGGGGGCGACCTTACAGCCCGCAAAGAACTGCCATCGCCGCATGGTTTCTATCCACGCCCCCGCGTGGGGGGCGACGATCTCGGAAACCGGGATCGCCTCTGCCCCGCTGTTTCTATCCACGCCCCCGCGTGGGGGGCGACTCGCGCACCTCGCTCGACCCGATCGGGTTCGCGCCGTTTCTATCCACGCCCCCGCGTGGGGGGCGACGTCAAGGTCATTCGCTAGCGGTGCGCCATCGCAATGTTTCTATCCACGCCCCCGCGTGGGGGGCGACCCTCCTCGGACCACGGCGTCCACTGCATGTCTTCGTTTCTATCCACGCCCCCGCGTGGGGGGCGACTCGCGCAGTACCTGCTCAACATCCGCTATCGGCAGTTTCTATCTACGCCCCCGCGTGGGGGGCGACCTGGAGTGTCGTGCTCATGGAGCCTCCTCCGGCGATGTTTCTATCCACGCCCCCGCGTGGGGGGCGACAGGTCCGTGGTGCCATGGAGGTCATGGAGTGGCTGTTTCTATCCACGCCCCCGCGTGGGGGGCGACTTTACACGGATGCCAACGCTTTCCCAGGCCCGGAGTTTCTATCCACGCCCCCGCGTGGGGGGCGACCCTTTTCAATAGACACGAGCGCGCGGGACAAGTGTGTTTCTATCCACGCCCCCGCGTGGGGGGCGACCATGCGGGGCCTCATGTCGTTCGCCTACACCGCCGTTTCTATCCACGCCCCCGCGTGGGGGGCGACCCGCTGGATCGGCGCTCGCTGGTACGTGGCAACTGCCAGTTTCTATCCACGCCCCCGCGTGGGGGGCGACGATGCGACACTATCTCGACGTCGCCAAGCCGGCGTTTCTATCCACGCCCCCGCGTGGGGGGCGACGGATTATAGCAGCGCAACCCGCGCAAAATGAACGAGTTTCTATCCACGCCCCCGTGAACGGAATTGCGTAGATGATGCGACGATGGCCGTGGTGCTTCGCGTGTTCCAGGGCGAAAGCGAGCGATGTCAGCGTCTTGCCGCCGCCGGTCGGAACCGTCAGAGTGAAGAGGCCGGGTGATAATGCAGCCTGCTCGCGGACATGGGCGAGGATCTCGCTGCGGCGACGGTTGACGTCGCTGGCGCTTCCGCCACCGCCTTCCATATGGGCGTCGAACTGGCGGAGCAGCCGCGGCAGGACGTCCGAAAGCGCCGGCCAGTCGCGGTCGACGATCACCCTTTCCACCGCGGCGTAGAAGCGCTCGGTGTCCTTGAAGTCGGCGTCGACGAGACAGGAAAAGAGCATCCGGCCCAGAAACGCGAGCTGGAACGCCGGTGCCACGCCACCACGTCGATCGCCCTTGAACGACGACGGCCACAGGTTTTCCCACGACACGGGCACCTCGTCGCGCCAGACGGGATCGAGCGTCGAGGGATCGTGCTCCGCCACGCGGTCGTTCAGCGCGCCGACAGCGTTGGAACGGTCGGGCAGTCCCGCGTGATGGCCTGCGACCGCGTAGGCCAGAAGATCGAGGATCAGCCGATCGGCAAACGTACTGCCCGGTGTCCGGTCACGCAGCACCGCCGCGCCGGCCGTCGAATGATCGACCAGCGCCGTACTTCCGCGAAGCCTTGCCTGGAAAGCCGGCGTGTATTTGCCGAGGTCGTGCAGGCGACCGACGAGATTGCCGGCATGTTCGAACCCGAACGCGGCGGCGAAGCTCGATGCCAGATCGCCGACCGCACGCAGATGACCGGGCAGCGTCTGCCAACCGTCCTCGCTCGCGCCCTCGACCGAATGGGCATAGTGCATGTCCGAAGCCCCCCGGCCGGATGAACACAACCCAGAATGGCATGCCGGTTCAGGATGTCAACGACTGCGCCGGACCGAAGGCCTTCGCAGCACAGCCGGATCGGAACGGCGCGATCGTAACAGCGACGTATCGAAGATCCGCCCGCCGGCCCCCTCGTCATACGATCCGTACGGCGGCAGCCTTCAGGCTGGAGCTCGACCGCCCACTGGCCGGCTCAACCCTCGATGGCGTCGAGGAGCGCTTCGGCTTCCTTCAGGCGCTCTTCGGCCGTCTCGCTCTTGCATTCGCGTACGAGCCGCGTTCCCGACCAGCGCAGGCCGCGGCCGGGCTTGCCGAGACGCTTCTGCACGCGTTCGGCATCCTTGCCACCGAAGCTTGCCGCCACCGCCTTCGGCCCACCGTCCAGCGCGCGCACGGCGAGCGATTGGCAGCGAAGGCGCATCGTGGCGAGCGCGAACTGCGTCTCCAGCGCCTGCGGCATCGCGCCGAAGCGATCCTCGATCTCCGAGCGCAGCGCCTTCAGCCCCGACAGGTCCTCGATGCGTTCGAGGAGGATCGCGAGCTCGATGCGAAGATCCGGTTCCGGCACGTAGTCCGCCGGGATCGACGCGCGAGCGCCGAGATCGACGGTCGGGCGCCATTCGTCCGGAGCGGTGCGGTCGTCGCGGGCAAGCGCCAGCGCGCGCTCCAGCGTGCGCCGGTAGAGCCCGATGCCGATGGTCTGGAGATGGCCGGCCTGTTCGTCGCCCAGAAGCTCGCCGGTTCCGCGCAGATCGAGATCGCGCCCGGCAATGTCGAAGCCGGCACCGAGCGAGGAGAGTTCCTCGATCGCGATCAGCCGCTTCTTCGCGCCTTCGCTCAGTTCCTCGTCCGGGTCGGTCGCGAAGACGACGGTCCCGCGCCGCGTCGCACGGCCGACGCGACCGCGAAGCTGATGGAGCTGAGACAGGCCGAACCGGTCGGGTCGCCAGACGATCATCGTGTTGGCGCGCGGCACGTCGAGACCGCTTTCGAGGATGCCGGTGGCAAGCAGCACGTCGCCCTCGCCTCGCGAAAAGGCGAGCATCGCCTCGTCGATGGCGTCGGGCTCCATCTTGCCGTGCAACGCGCGCACTTCGAGTTCCGGCGCGATCGCCTGCAGCCGGTCCTCCATCGCATCGAGATCCTCGATGCGCGGGCAGACGACGAAGCTCTGGCCGCCGCGCTTGCGCTCCGTGCGCAGTGCCTCGCCGACCTTTTCCGCATCGAACGGCCCGACCATCGTCTTCACCGGTCGCCGGCTCACCGGCGCCGTCGCGACGATGCTGACGTCGTGCAGGCCGACGAACCCCGCCTGAAGCGTGCGGGGAATGGGCGTCGCCGTCATCGTCAGCACGTGAAGCTCGTCGGCGAGCGAGCGCATGCGCTGCTTCTGCTCGGCGCCGAAGCGCTGCTCCTCGTCGATGACGACGAGAGCGAGATCGGTGAAGGAGACATCGTCGGAAAGGACCGCATGGGAGCCGACGACGATCTGCACGCTCCCGTCGGCCAGCCCCGCCTTCGCCTCCTCGGCCTCCTCCTTGTCCGCAAGCCTGGAAAGCCTGGCGACGGATACGCCCTGCGGCGCGAACCGTTCGGAAAACGTGCGGAAATGCTGCTGCGCGAGCACGGTCGTCGGTGCGACGACCGCGACCTGCTTGCCCGCGAAGACCGCCGCGGCCGCCGCGCGCAGCGCAACTTCCGTCTTGCCGTAGCCGACGTCGCCGCACACCAGCCGGTCCATCGGCCGGCCGGATGCGAGATCGTCGAGGACGGCCGCCGTCGCGCTCGCCTGATCCTTGGTCATCTCGAAGGCAAAGCGCGCACAGAACCGCTCGTAGCGCGCCCGGTCAGGCTCGAGCCGGCTCGCCTTCGCCTCCTGCCGCGCCTTCAGCAGCTCGACCATGCGCTCCGCGGTATCGGAGATCGCCGTCATGATCTCGTCGCGCCGCTTCAACCATTGCTTGCCTTTCAGCCGGTCGAGCTTGACCTGCGAGGCGGGACCGCCGTAGCGCCAGAGCGCGGCGATGTCGGACATCGGCACGAGCAGCGTATCGTCATCGGCATAGCGCAGGCTGAGCGCCTCGCCGTCGTCGATGGTCTCGAGCCCATCGAGGATACCGAGGCCGTGGTCGAGGTGGACGACGACGTCGCCGATCGCGAACACCTCGTCGCCTTCGGCGAAGAGCTCCGGTTCCGCACTGGCGCCGCCGTCGGCACGCTGCCCGGCGAGATCGCGCAGGCAGACGATCGCGATCCGATCGTCGTGCGCCAAGAAGCCTTCCGTCACCGGCGCTTCGAGGACGAGAAGATCGCCCGGCTCTGCATCGAGCACCTCCGCCCAACTCGCGACCGCGCGGGTCTCGCGCTTCAGCATCCGCGCCGCACGGCCGGCGGCCGTGCGAAGCTCGCGGCGATCGCTTCCGGCGACGACGACCCGGTAGCCCTTCCCGGCAAGCGGCTCCGCAAAGTCTGCGAACGCACGGTAGGGGTGCTTTTCGAGCGCGAAGACCGGGACGTTCGAAGAACGCTTGCCGGACGTGACGGTCGCGGAAAGCCGCGCGCCGACTTCGCGCGACCACGTCTCGCCGTCGAGGTGATCCTCGCGGATGGCCTTTGCATGGGTTTCGTCGACGGGCAGGTCGTCGAGGATGGCGAAGACTTCGCTCGCGCGGATGTCGGCGCGTTCCTCGAGGATGATCTCGCCGTCGGGCAGATGGTCGAAGAAAGACGCGGGCTCGGCGTAGTACCGGCAAAGGAACGACGGGGCATCGCCCTCCTCGTCTTCGTCGCCGGCCGGAAGGAACTCGCTCGCCGGGTCGATGATGAGCAGTTCGCTCTCGGCGACCGAGCGCTGGGTGGCGTCGTCGTAGGAGCGGATCGCCGTAACCGTCCCGTCCTCGTGCTCGACGCGGCAGGGCCGCGGTGCGGCGGCGGGAAACACCTCGATCACACGGCCGCGGATCGCCGCCTCGCCCGGTTCGTCGACGCGCTCGTCGAGGCGATATCCGAGCTTCAGCAGCGCCGTCTTCGTCTCTTCGAGGTCGATCGCCTCGCCGACCCGGATTTCGAGATGCGTCCCGCGAAGGGCTTCGCGCGGCGGCACGCGCCGGATCAGCGCGGCCGGCGTGGTCACCACGACGGAGGGCCGGTGGTCGGCATCCATCAGCCAGCGCAGCGTCGCCGTGCGCCCGCCCATCGCCGCGGCACCGGGCTCGATGCCGTCGCCCGGGTAGCCTTCGACCGCGGGAAACTGGGCAACCTCGCCCCCGCCGAGCAGCACGTCCAGCATCCCGGCGATCTCCCGGCGTCGCCTGCCGGTGGACGCCACATAGACCAGCGGCCCGGACTCTTCCGCGCGCATGTGCCGTGCGATCATCGCGGCGACGGCGCCGACCGGCTGCAGCGGAGAGAGTTCCTCCGCCGTTTCCTTGGCTGAGTCGAGGGTAGCGGTCTTGAGCATGGCGCTTTTCGTTCTCTGAAGTACGGGCCCCAGCAACGCGCCGGCACCCCGGAACGATCCATGCGCGATCGACCGCTGACGCTCCTGTGATGGGAAAAGCGGAGATCGCCGCCGTCAACCCGTCGGGCGCAGGCGCTCGCGATCGGCTTCCGGCACGCCGGGAAGGAAGCGCACGACGTCGCGTCCCCCGCTTGCCGCAAGCGCCTTGACGCCGACATCGGCGTGGTGCGTGAGGTAGATCGACTGGCCGGAAAGGCCGAGCGTGCGCATTTCACCGCAGGCGGCTTCGGTGCGGTAGTCGTCGAAGCTCTCGAAGATGTCGTCGGCAAGAAACGGGCAGGCCGGCAGGCTTGCCACGCGGGCGCGGTAGGCGGCAATCCTCAGCGCGAAATAAAGCTGCATGCGGGTGCCCTCGGACATTTCCTCCGCGCGACGCACGGCATCGTCCTCCACGCGGCGGGCGACGAGCACATCCTTGCCGTCACGCGCGCGCGAGGTCAGGTCGACGTAGCGTCCGCGGGTAAGCCGTGCGAAGGCTTCGCCCGCCACACGCATCATCTCGCTGCGGTTTTCGCGGCGATAGGCGTCGATGGCGTTGCGCGCGAGGGAAAGTCCCATGCGCCTGCGGGCATAGTCGAGAACGGTTTCCGTCAGGTCGCTCGAAAGGGCCGCCCGCTCGGCCTCGAGCTTCGCGACGGTATCGTCGCCACTGACGGATTCGAGATTGCGCCGGGCGGCGCCGAAGGCTTCCGAGGCTGCGTTGCGGCGCTCGCGGGTCTCGGCGATCTCGCCTTCGAGCCGGGCCAGCGCGCCTTCGAGATCCATCTCGAAGAACGTCGCCGCGACGTCGAGCGGAGCGCTCTCCTCGCCTGCGAGCTTTTCGTGCAGTGCGCGTTCCTTGCCGGCCTTTTCGGTGCGCAGCGCCGTCGCCTCGCGCGCCGTCGAAACGACCCTTTCGAGTTCGGCCATGCCTTCCGTCGCGATCGTCTCGGGAAAGCGCTCGCGAAGGCGTTCGATCGTCGCGGCGGCCTCGGCGCGTTCGGTCTCCGTCTTCCCGATCTGATCGCGAAGCGACGCGATGGTCTTCACGAGCTCCGCGTCGCGCTTTTGCGCATGGTGCGCATCGGCCAGGCGTTGCCGCAGCGTCCGTTCCACGTCGAGCGCTGCCTGCACCCGGCCGACGAAGGCCTGCGGCCCGTCATCCCCGGTCGGCTCGTCGAAGGGGGCGGTGGGAAACGAAAGGCGGCCGGCGAGTCGCTGCAGCGCCTCGACGAAGGCGTGCCCGTCGCGGTGCATCTCCCGCACGCGGTGGCCGACCTCGCGCCAGTCCTGCCCCTTGCGAGAGATCTCGGCAAGGACGCCGAGCGCGGCACGGGGATCGGCGATGCCATGGTCTTCGGGAAGGCGGCGCCGCATCGTTTCCGTCCAGAGCGCCTGTGCATCGGCGAGCTCCGCCGCCGCGCTTTCGCGTTCGTTCGCGCGCCGGTCCCGTTCGCGGCCTGCCTCTTCGAGGGCCCGCTCGGCATCCCGGCGGCGTTCCGTCGCCCGGCCGTGCGCTTCCAGCCGTTCGGCCGCGACGGCGAGCGTCCGGGCATCCGGCAGGCCCTGAAGATCCGGCATCAGCCGGCGAACCTCCTCCCCGGCTTCCTCCCGCCGATCGAGAAGCGCAGCCTGCGCTTCACGCTCATGGAAAAGGCGCAGCTCCTCGCGCCGTGCGGTCTCTGCCTGCTGCAACCACGAGACGAGGTCCTCGCGTCGCGTCCCGGCAGGAAGGCCGAGCCCTTCGAGCGTTTCGAGATGGTCCGTTTGCGCGCGCTCGACGTTCGCAAGCGCGCTCTCCGCCCGCTCGGCCGCGGCCTTCCTCAATTCGCGCCTTTCCTCGAGGTCGCGGCGCATCGCCTTCACCGAACCCAGATCGGCGGCCCGTTCGAAACGCACGGCCTCGACCCCGTCGTGCCGCCTCATCTCTTCGGCAAAGGCATCGGCGCTCGTCGCATCGAGCGTTTCGCGATGGTGCCGCCATGCCACGTCGCGCCGCGTCCCGCTCGCCTCGGCGTCGACGGCCTCGTGACCGATTCCCGCTTCGAGCGTCGCAAGCGCGTGCTCGCGCTCGACGATCGCAGCATCGATCTCGCGCAAGGCCGTCTCGGCGTTGCGCTGCTCACCGATGCATTCGGCATGGCGCTCCGCCGCCGCGCGTACCGCTGACGGCGTCCAGTCGGTCTCCGGCACCATCGTCACCGCACGGCCGGCGAGCGCGAGCCCGGCAAGCGCTTCCTCGGCCGCCGCCCGCCGATGCGCGATCGCCGTTTCGGCCCGCTCCGCGGCGGCTGCGATGTCCGCAAGCCCGAGCAGACGCAGCCGATCGACCGTCGCCTCCTCCAGTTCGGCGAGGGTCGGGTCCCGCGAACGCTCTTCGCCCAGCCGATCGAGGCGCGCAGTCGCGAGCCCTTCCTCCTCCTGTGCGGTGGTCAGACGCGTTTCCGCCTCGCCAAGCTGTCCCTGCGCCGCGCGAAGGCTTTCGATATCCTCGCCGGTCAGCACCAGACGGTCGTCGAGCCGGCCATCCGGCTGAGACACGATCGTCGCAAGCCGGCGCGCCATGTCGGCTTCGAGTTCTCGCTCACGTTCGAAGCGGCGCTGGTAATGGTTCACCGTACCTTCGGCGGTGCTGCGCAAGGGTTCGAGCGCGGCGATCCGTTCGGCGTGTTCGACCACCGGCTCGTCGAGCAGGAGACCCGCGCGTTCGGCCCCCGCACGCTCGATCTCTTCATGCCTTCCGGCGATCGCGCTGTCGGCGGCGGCCACCTTGCCGGCGAGCGTCGAAAGCAGCGGTGCGTCCGGCTCTTCCGGCCAGTCCGGATACCCCGCGAAATCGCGTTCGAGCCGCGTCGAAAGCGCGACGATCGTCCGGCCGAGATCGCGGATCTCGATGCGTCGGCGCGTCTCGCGGTCATCCGCTTCGAGCCGGCGCAGCTCGTCTTCGCAGGCCTTGCGGGCGGAGGCGGCCTCGTCGTGCTCGCGCTTCAGCCGGTCGTAGTCGCGCGGCGTCACCTCCGCGGCGCGGATCTGCCCCTCGACCGTCTTCAGCGCGCGCTTGATCTGCGGCACGCGCTGGTTCTTACCGCCCGGCAGGAAAAGCGCACGCGCCGCCTCGTCCTCCGCGTCGAGCGAGGAGGAAAGGTGCGAAAGTCCGGCATGGGCCGCGAAAAGCAGCCGACCGGCCTCGCCGCCGGCGCGGCGGATGTCGTCCGCCCCCTCGATCACGCTGTGCCGGTCGAGCGAGAAGATCGTCCGGTACTCCGCCTCGTCCAGACCGGCCAGCGCGCCGGCGAAGAAGTCGTCCGGCAGGCGTTCGCCATGGGCGTCGAGAAGCGCGTTGCCCGCCTTGATGCGCCGTACGACCGTATTGGGCCGGCCCGGCAGATCCTCGATTTCCGCGCCGATCTCGAGATCGGACCCATGCAGGAAGGCGTAGGTTTCCACGTCCTGGCGTGGAAAGCGGAAGAGAAGTCGCAGCACGGCATTGAGAAAGGTCGTCTTGCCCGCCTCGTTGAGGCCGTAGACCACGTGGAAATCCGGCTCGCCTTCGGGCGGTTTCTCACCGAAATCCACGACGTGGTCCGTAAAATGGCCGAAGCGCGTGAGATGCAGCCGGCGCAGCCTCATCCCTCCGCCTCCGGCGTGCCGGCAAGCGTGGCGGAAACCGCTTCGATCGCCTCGTGCGCCATCGCCTCCACCATGGCGTCGAGCGCCGCCTCGTCGGGCACCAGCGCACGGCGTTCCGAAGGGGCAAGCAGATCGAGGCTCTCCTCCAGGATCGCGCGCAGGCGATGGTGCGTCGCTTCCCGCGGTGCCGCCGCGCGCATCGCCCCGACGATCTCGCCGACGGGGCCTTCGTCCATCGGGCCGGACGCGCGTGCCGTCGTCACGAATTCCAGCCCTTCGACCCATGCCCATTCGAGTTCGCGCACCCCTTCGTGGATGCGCTCGCGCCACAGTTCCTCGTGGTGGCGCAGCGCGCGCAGCGTCGCCGCCTCGCCGGTGACACGAATGCGCACGACCAGCACCTGGTCCAGGTGCAGCGCCGCCTCCCCGCACGCCTCGACCGCCCGACGCGCGAGCCGTGCGAAATCCACGACGTCGTCCGCGCCGATCGCGACCTCCACCGTCTCGAAGACCACTTCAGCCGTCGGCACCGCATTGACCTCGTCGATCGCGCCGTCACGAATGACGATCTCGCTTACCGATTTCATGCCGGTTTCGTTGATGTGCCGGCCCTGCGGCGCACCGGGCATGACGACCCACGGCCCACGCGCATGGATCGTGCGTCCGTGGATGTGGCCGAGCGCCCAGTAGTCGTAGCCGTGCGCGACGAGTTCTTCCGGCGTGCACGGCGCGTATGGATCGTGCGCGGCCGAACCGGCGAGCGACGTATGAAGAAGGCCGATATTGAGTGCGCTTCTCGCCGGCGCGGGATAACGGCCGACGAGCGAGCCCGGCGCGTCGCGCCCCTCGTAGCTCAGGCCGTGGACGTGGATCGGCCCTTGCGCACCCAGCCCCTTGATCTCGGCGCTCCCGCCTTCCGGCCCGAAGATCGTGACGTTTGCCGGCAGCGGCAATCGACCGGTCGCCGGGTTGGCGTGGTCGTGGTTGCCGTAGATCATGAAGACGGCGACGCCCGCTTCGTCGAGCCGTTCCATCTGGCGTGCGAAATGGGCGAGCGTGTTCACGCTCTGCACCGTCCGGTCGAACGTGTCGCCGGCCAGAAGCAGCGCCTTCACGTCATGGTCGATGCAGTGGCGCACGAGCCGCTCCAGCGCGCCGCGCGAGGCTGTCGCCACCCGTTCGCGAAGTTCGGGATCGCGCATCGCCAGCGCGCGCAGGGGCGCGTCGAGATGCAGATCGGCACTGTGCAGGAGACGCACGCTCATCCGGTGAATCTAGAGCCTTTCAGGTTTATACGGAAACGCTCTGCGAAGGGTTCGACCGTGCCGCTCTCCCGTTCGGCGGGCAAACGAGTCACTGGCTCGTTTGCTTTTCCGCCTCACTGTCGGCGATCTTGCCCGATGAACCACATCGCGCTGCGATCGCCTTCGCGTGGGAAACTGGCACGATCGAACAGAGCGCTTCCGTATAAACCTGAAAGACTCTAATCATCCGTGCAGTCGAAGCGCGAGGCCGGCGAAGCGCGCGTGCCCGCCATCCACAGCTTCCTCGTCGTTTTGGGACGGGACTGCGGTTAGGCGGGTCGATGAAGCCGCTCGCACCGGAAGCCTTCAACTCGCCTCGCGCATTTCCTCCGCTGCCTGCAGGTCGACGGAAACGAGCTGGGAGACGCCCTGCTCGGCCATGGTCACGCCGAAGAGGCGGTTCATGCGCGCCATGGTGATCGGGTTGTGGGTGATGATGACGAAACGCGTCTCGGTGGAGCGGGCCATTTCGTCCATCAAATTGCAGTAGCGCTCAACATTGTAGTCGTCGAGCGGCGCGTCCACCTCGTCGAGCACGCAGATCGGCGCCGGGTTCGTCAGGAAGACCGCGAAGATCAGCGCCATCGCCGTCAGCGCCTGCTCGCCGCCCGAAAGCAGGGTCATCGTCTGCGGCTTCTTGCCGGGCGGCCGCGCGAGGATTTCGAGCCCGGCCTCCAGCGGATCGTCGGATTCGACGAGCTGCAGCTCGGCGGTGCCACCGCCGAAGAGGTGCTCGAAGAGCCGGCGGAACTCGCGATCGACCACCGTGAAGGCCGAAAGGAGGCGCTCGCGGCCCTCGCGGTTCAATTCCTGGATCGCGCCGCGCAGCTTGCGGGTCGCGGCGATCACGTCCTCGCGCTCGGCGACGATGCCGGAAAGACGTTCGGCAAGCTCCGCCTGCTCCTCTTCCGCGCGCAGGTTCACCGCGCCGAGCCGTTCGCGATCGAGCTTGAGACGTTCGAGGTCGCGCTCGATGCGTGCGGGATCGGGAAGGGCGGCGTCGGGATCGAGGCCGGCCTGCCGGATGGCTTCGTGGGGGGCGCAGTTCAGCACCTCGCGGATGCGCGTCTCGGCTTGCGCGCGGCGGTCGCGCGCACCGAGGAGCCGCTCCTCGATCCGCCCGCGTTCCTCCCGTGCGCTCGAAAGGGCCGCCAGTGCCTCGCTCGCCGCTTTGTCGCCGGCGCGCTGGCGCTCTTCCACGGTCGCCAGCGTATCCGCCGCCTGCTTGCGGGCCTTCTCCGCTTCCTCGATCTCGCGAAGGAGACGCCGGCGGCGGGCGTCGATTTCGGCCGGCGCGTCTTCCATCGCCGCCAGTTCCTCGCGCGCCTCCTTTTCTCGGGCGCGCAGCGAGGCGATATGCTTTTCGGCCCCGGCGGCCCGATCGCGCCAGGTCGTGCGTTCGCGAGCGATCGCCTGCAGGCGGTTGCGCCGACCGGCGATCTCGCGCTCCTGCCCGTCGCGCGCAGCCCGCGCTTCGGAAAGCGCGCTTCGCTCTTCGGCGAGGTGCCTGCTCGCCGCGGCCAGGCGTTCGTCGAGCGTGCCGATTTCGGGACAGGCATCGAGCGCTTTCCCCGCCGCGATGCGCTCGGCCTCGGCATCCGCGATCTGGCCGGAAAGCTGCGCCAGCGCCTCGTCGACGACGGCACGGCGGCTGGCGATCTCTCCGGCGGCGCGTTCGGCCGCGGCATAAGCTTCGCGTGCCGTGGCGAGCGCCGCGCTCGCCTGCCGCATCCGCTCGCGCGCGTTCCGGCGCTCCTCCTCGGCTGCCGTCGCGGCACGTTGCGCTTCGGCCAGTTCGCCTTCGGCCCGGTTTACCGCGCCGACAGCCTGCTCGCCCGCCCGTTCGAGATCGGCGAGCCGGTTCTTCTGTTCGAGCCGCAGGGCGGCGGCCGTCTTCGCGTGGGCTCCGGCAACGTAGCCGTCCCACCGCCAGAGCGCACCGGCGCGCGAAACGAGGCATTGCCCCGTCTTCAACGCCGCCTGCATCCCGGCGCCATCCTCGACGACGCCGACCTGCGCCAGCCGGCGGGCGAGTTCCGGCGGCGCCTCGACGCATTCGGCAAGCGCCCGGACCCCCTCCGGCAAGTTCGGATCGCCATCGGCGACACCGAGATCGCGCCAGTGCGCCGGCGCACGTTCGTCCGCCGGCAGGTCGAGATCGTCGCCGAGGGCGGCACCGAGCGCAGCCTCGAAACCCGGCTCCACCCGGATGCGATCGACCACCGGCGGACCGTTCGCATGGCTCCCGCCGGCATTCAGCATGCGGGTGATCGTGCGCGCCTCGGTCTCGATTTCCTTCTGCGCGGTGCGCGCCTGCTCGAGCGGACTGCGCCGGGCGGCCTCCTCCGTGCGTGCGGCCTCGAGCGCGGCATCCGCATCGCCGACGCGCGTTTCGGCAGCCGCAAGTTCGCTTTCGCCCGCTTCGACGGCACGCTGCTTTTCCCCGGGATCCGGCAGGCTTTCCATCTTGCCGGAAAGCGCATCGCGCTCGCCGCTCGCCTCGTCGTGACGCGCGCGAAGCTTCGCGAGACGCCCCTCGCGCTCACGCAGCGTTTCGGCATGGCGGCTGCGATTGGCCGCCGCCTCGGCGCGTTCTGCCGTCAACGCAGCGTGTCCTCGCTCGCTTTCGCTCACCCGTTCGCCGGCCGCATCGTAGGCGCGCTTCGCCTCGGCGAGCCGTTCGTCCGCGCCTTCGAGCCTGCGTTGCAGATGCCGCTCTTCGTCGTCGAGCTTGGCAAGGGCTTCGCCATTGTCGGCGACGAGGCGTTCCTCGCGCGCGACGTCCTCGCCCGTATGTTTTAGTCGCCGTTCGCATTCGGCCTTGCGCGCGGCGAGCCGCTCCGTCTCCTCGTCGAGATGCTGGCGGGCGATCGTCAGGCGCTGCAGGGCGGCGGCCGCTTCGGCGTCCCGCTCGCGTCTTTCGGGCACCTCGCGCGCGGCGATCGCCTGTTCCTTCGCCGCCGCGATCTGGCGCTGCGCGGCCTCGGCGACGCTTCCCGTCGCCTGCGTCAGGGCGGTCTCGGCCTGCGCGGTCGCCGTCGTCGCCTCGTGCCAGCGCACGTGAAGCAGCGTCGCGTCCGCCTTGCGGATCTCCGCCGACAGTGCTTTGAAGCGGTTGGCCTGACGCGCCTGTCGCTTCAGGCTGTCGATCTGGCTTTCCAGTTCGCCCGTGACGTCGTCGAGGCGCGAAAGATTGCCCTCGGCCGCCTTCAGGCGGAGTTCCGCCTCGTGGCGCCGGCTGTGCAGGCCGGAAATGCCGGCGGCCTCCTCCAGAAGCTGGCGCCGCGCGGAAGGCTTCGCCTGGATCAGTTCGCCGATGCGGCCCTGACCGACCATCGAGGGCGAGCGGGCGCCCGTCGCCGCGTCGGCGAAGAGAAGCTGCACGTCCCGTGCGCGCGCCTCGCGGCCGTTGATGCGGTAGACCGAACCCGCCTCGCGTTCGATGCGGCGGGTGACCTGGATCTCGTCGGCATCGTTGAAGGCGGCCGGCGCATTGCGCGTGGAATTGTCGAGGAAGAGGCCGACCTCGGCCGTGTTGCGCTTCGCCCGGTTGCCCGATCCGTTGAAGATGACGTCGTCCATGCCGGACGCGCGCATGTTCTTGTAGGAGTTCTCCCCCATCACCCAGCGCATCGCCTCGACGAGGTTCGACTTGCCGCAGCCGTTCGGCCCGACGACGCCGGTCAACCCGCGCTCGATCTGGAAATCGGTCGCGTCGACGAAGGACTTGAAGCCGAGAAGGCGCAGCTTCGTGAACTTCATCGCCGCCACTCCGGAGGCGACGCGCCACGAACGCAAACGGCCGGACGCACGCGCCCGGCCGTTCGTACGGGAATGTCGGAACCCTTACTTGGCCTTGTCGAGGATCGACGACATCTGATCAACGGTCATGAACCCTTCGTACTTCTTGCCGTCGATGAAGAAGGTCGGCGTCGCGGAGACATCGAATTCCTGCGCCGCGTTGTTGCGTTCGTCGAATATATCGCTGACGAGCTTCTGGTTCGTCAAGCAATCGCGAAACTTGTCCTCAGAAAGTCCGGCGAGCTTGGAAATACGCATCAGCGTCTGCTTGGGCTCCTTGGCCGAAGGCAGCGCCCACTGGTCCCACTGCTCGTAGAGCACGGAAATCATCGGGTAGTACTGGTCCGCCGGCACGCAGCGCGCCAACGCGCTGGCCGCGGCACCGCGCGGGTCCTGCTTCGGCGAGAAGAGCGGGAACAGCCGGCCGATATACTTCACCTTGCCGGTGTCGATGTATTTCTTCTTGATGCCGTCGAGGGTCTTGTTCTCGAAGTCGCGGCAGTGCGGGCACGTCATCGAGAAATACTCGACCATCGTGATCGGCGCGTCCTTGGACCCCATCACCCGGTCATCGAGCGTATGGGTCGAGACGACCTTGTCCATGTCGACGTTGCCGGCGGGCTTCGGCGCCTGCCCGGCATCCTCGGTCGCGGCGGTGACGATCGGGTCGACGCCGGAAGGCGTGTGGTCGGTGCCGGCGGCGAAGGCGGCTCCGGCAAACGTCGTCAGGCCGAAGAGCGCGGCGAAGAGGCCGGTGGCGGTACGCGCGAGGAAGCGGGTGGACTTTGGCATCGTTCGTTTTTTCCTTGCCGATCGAAGTCGTTCACGGATAGCCCGCGTGCCGGCCGAGAACAAGGCCGGCAGGTGGTCGCAGCCTCACATCGGTGTTATTCGCACCTGCCGTTCGAAGGTGCCGTTCGCAGGGCGTCATCTCTGCCGCCATTCGCAGGGTGTCAGTCGCCGGTGCCGCGCTCGCCGATCACGCCGCGGCCGAGACGCTCCAGCGAAGCCCTCAGCCCATCGTCCTCCACGCCTTCCAGCATGGCGTCGAGACGCACCTTTTCCCTTTCGGCGAGGGGGCGCACCCGAGCGCGGCGAAGCGCGGCGCCGGGTGCGGCCGAAACGGGCTTCTGGACGATGCGGACCCGATCGATCGCCGGAAAGCCGAAAAAGACGTTCACCCGCCGGATCAGATCGTCCGTGGCATGGGCGAGGTAGAGCGCGCGGGCACTCTCGCAGGCGACCGTCAGCACGCCAGGTTCGCCGCCGCCCTCGCCGGGATCGATCTCGCGGCGGCGCCGGTCCCACCGGATGCGTTCGGGCCGCGTGCAATCGGCGAAATCGGCGCCGGCGATCTCATCCCACGCGCCGAGAAGCACGGTGTTGATGCCGGCGCGCTTGGCGAGCACCGGGTCGATCATCGCGTTGGCGATCTCGCTGATCTGCCGCACGCCGCCGCGACGCCCGCTTCCGGCACGCTGACGATGCTGGTTCATGGCGCGTTCGCGCTCGTGCGCTCGCCGGGCGGGATCGGCGCGGCGGGACCGGTGGCGATGCTCGTCGCCAGCATCAGAAGACCGGAGACGAAGAGCGCGTCGATCAAGTCCTGGCCGAACATGATGTTGAAGGAACCGGTGATCGCGTAGGTGAAGAACAGGAACAGCGCAAAGGTGATGCGCATGCGGAAGCGTTCGTCGCGCGGGGCGGCGAAGGCGATCGCAAGCGGCGAGAAGAGCAGCATCGCCGTGACGATGACGCCGAGGATGCCCGCGTCGATACCGGCGGTCAGGAAGCCGTTGTGAAAATGGGTGACGCGCGTCTTCGCGTAGCGCTGGGGCTCGCCGGCCGGCGTTTTCACGGGAATGCGCACCCGGTCGATGATGTCGTGGCGATGGTTGGCGCCGAAGCCGAAGACCGGCCGTTCGGAAAACGCCTGCGCGCCCGCGCTCCACAGCGCCATGCGGATCGAGAGGGAGTCCTCCGGCACGGTGCCCTGGAACACGGCATGCACGTCGTTGACGAGCATCGATATGCGGTCGCGCTCGTGCGCGTAGCCGAAGATCACGAAGACGGCGAGGAGGACGCCCGAACACACGACCAACCGCTTGCGAAGACGTCCGCTGCGCGAGGAGACGAGGAACCAGATGGCGAAGACGAGATTGACGAAGAAGACCGGCCACACGGTGCGCGTGCCGGAAAGCGCCAGACCGAGGCTGCAGGCGAAGAACCCGGCCACGGCGTAGGCCGCCATGCGCACGCTGGCACCGCGCAGGTTGAGAAGGCCGACGAAACCGACGAAGACGCAGATCATGGCGAAGGGAAAGGCGTTGCCCGCTCCCGCGGCGATGCGCGAGGCGCCCGTGAAGTACTGAACGCCCATGATCGGCAGCGCGAGGAGCCCGCATAGGGGTGCCGCGCGCACGAAAAGCATGAAGTAGTCCACCTTCGCCGCCGCGCGCAGCCGCGGTATGACGAGCAGCGGCGAGAGGTACATCAGCGGCTTCGTCGCCGGCCCGAGCCCGGCCAGGCTTTCGGCATGGCCGGCTATCGACGCCAGCATGACCACCGTATACAACACCGCCGGAACCACGACCCAGCGGTCGGTCGGCGCGTAGCGCATGCGAAACCGGCCCATGCCGAGCGAGATGAGCGCCCATACGTCGCTGATGACGAGCATCACCGAAATCGTCGAGCCGCCCGCCGCCGGCAGTGCAGCCAAAAGCTGGACGAATATGCGGTTGTTCTCGGCGATCGTCGGCAGCCGCATGCGCCGGCGCGGCGTCTTCGGTTCGCCTCCCGCGGTCGTAGCCGTCACCTCCCGGACTTCGACGGCTTCGACGTCGTGATGCCCGGAACCCTTACTCCCGCTGATCGCCTTGTCGCGTGGTACGACCGTCATCACCGAGACCTTCCATGGCGCGTCGCGCCGCGCGACCGCCGTGCCGGCATCATGCCGGACCCCTACCGCGTCTGGCTGTCGGAGATCATGCTTCAACAGACGAGCGTACGTGCCGTGAAACCTTACTTCGCGGCCTTTGTCCAGAGGTGGCCGCGGGTCGGCGACCTCGCCTCGGCGGACGAAACGGAGGTTCTCGGCGCCTGGGCCGGGCTCGGCTACTATTCGCGCGCCCGCAACCTGAAGCGGTGCGCGGAGACCATCGCGGTTGCCCATGGCGGCATCTTTCCCGACACGGCGGCGGGGCTGCGCGCCCTGCCCGGCATCGGCGCCTATACCGCGGCGGCGATCGCCGCGATCGCGTTCGACCGGCCGGAACCGGTCGTCGACGGCAATGTCGAACGCGTGACGACGCGCCTCTTTGCAATCGAGACGCCGCTGCCGCGGGCGAAACCGGAAATCGGCGAGCGCGTGGCCGAACTGACGCCCGACGCGCGTCCAGGGGATTTCGCGCAGGCCATGATGGACCTTGGCGCCACCATCTGCACGCCGCGGCGGCCGGCATGCGCCATCTGCCCGCTCAACGCGGATTGCGCGGCGCTCGCCACGATGGACCCCGAGACCCTGCCCCGAAAGGCGCCGAAGAAGGAAAAGCCGGCGCGGCGCGGCGCGGCCTTCGTCGCCATCGACGGGACGGGTGCCGTCTACCTTACGCGGCGTCCCGACAAGGGCCTGCTTGCCGGCATGGCGCAGGTGCCGACGACCGGCTGGACCTCGCGTCTCGATGGCGACACGACGGTTGCGGCAGCCCCCTTCGAGGCGGCCTGGCACCGGTCCGGAACGATCGAGCACGTCTTCACGCACTTTTCGTTACGCCTCGACATATTCGGCGCTGAACTCGTGCGGCGACCGGAAACCGCCGAAGGATGGTGGTCCCCGCCCGAGCGCGTCGGCGACGAGGCCCTGCCGACCGTGATGAAGAAGGCGATCGCCGCCGCCTTCCCCGATACCTTCCGCCGATAGGTGCCATCCATGCCCGAACCCGTCCGCCACGTCGTCTTCGACATCGGCAAGGTCCTCATTCACTACGACCCGGATATTCCGTTCTCGCGCATCATTCCCGACGACGAGGCACGCCGCTTCTTCTTCGAGAACGTGTGCACGCACGAATGGAACCTCGAACAGGATCGCGGGCGCGCCTGGGCGGACGCGGAGGCCGAAGCGATCGCCCGCCATCCCGACCATACGGACGAGATCCGCGCGTTCCGCAAGCACTGGCACGAGATGGTGCCGCACGCCTATGACGGTTCGGTCGTCGAGCTTCGCGCGCTTCTTGCCGCCGGTCACGACGTGACCATGCTGACGAAC
The DNA here is from genome assembly GCF_006516965.1 of Pararhizobium mangrovi. Lineage (GTDB taxonomy): Bacteria > Pseudomonadota > Alphaproteobacteria > Rhizobiales > Rhizobiaceae > Pararhizobium_B > Pararhizobium_B mangrovi. Next base: position 66,377 of record NZ_VHLH01000014.1, read on the forward strand.
TTCGCCTCGGACACGTTCCGCGAGGCGCAGCAGCGTTTCGCGTTCCTGAACGAGTCGCGCGGCGTGACCGTTTCCGCCGAGGTCGGGCTCATCAAGCCCGATCGCGCAATCTACGACCGTCATGCCGAAGCCTTCGGCCTCGATCCCGCCGCAACGCTGTTCATCGACGACAGCATGCCCAACGTAAGGGGTGCGCGCGAGGCCGGGTGGCAGGCCGTGCACTTCACCGATTCCGGGACGCTGCACCGCGATCTCGTGGAAAACGGCCTGCTGTAGGCGATCTGCGAAGGTCGACGCCGCTCGCGGTCAGCCGGCTTTCGCCATCTCGCGTCGCACGACCTCGCGCAGTTCGTCGATCGGCGCAAGCCGGCCTTCGGGTGTGCGAAAGTGCCAGAACGTCCAGCCGTTGCAGGCGTCGAGACCCTGTACACGCGCGCCGGTCTTGTGGATCGAGCCCGCTTCGCCGTTGGCGACGAGCGTCCCGTCGGCGCGCACGACTGCGGCATAGCGCTCCCGCGCATCGTGGAGAACGGTGCCGGGCGCGACCAGTCCGGATTCCAGAAGAACCGTAAAGGCGACGCGCGGTGCGCTCCGCTTGCCGGGCATCACCTGCAGTTCCGCCTTGCCGAGCGGCTCGACGGCGGCGATGCGTGCGGCGGCCGCATCGACATAGGCCTGTTCGCGTTCGATGCCGACGTAATGCCGGCCGAGCCGCTTGGCGACGGCGCCCGTCGTGCCCGATCCGAAGAAGGGGTCGAGCACGAGGTCGCCCGGCTTGGAAGACGCCATGAGCACGCGGGCGAGCAGGGCTTCGGGCTTTTGCGTCGAATGCACCTTGCGGCCGTTCTCGTCCTTCAGCCGCTCCCCGCCCGTGCAGATCGGGAAAAGCCAGTCCGAGCGCATCTGCACGTCGTCGTTGCCCGCCTTCAACGCTTCGTAGTTGAAGGTGTAGCCGCGCGCATCGCGGTCGCGCGTCGCCCAGATCATCGTCTCGTGCGCGTTCTGGAAGCGACGGCCGCGAAAGTTCGGCATCGGATTGGTCTTGCGCCACACCACGTCGTTGAGGATCCAGAAGCCGAGATCCTGCAGCGTCGCGCCGACGCGGAAGATGTTGTGGTAGGAGCCGATCACCCAGATCGTTCCCGTCGGCTTGAGCACGCGCCGGCAGGCGAGCAGCCACGCGCGGGTGAAGGCGTCGTAAGCCTCGAACGAGGCGAAGCGGTCCCATTCGTCGTCGACGGCGTCGACATGCGACTGGTCGGGCCGCTGCAGGCCGCCGCTCAGTTGCAGATTGTAGGGCGGATCGGCGAAGACGACGTCGACGGACCGGTCCGGCAGCGCCTCCAGCGCCGCGACGCAATCGCCGCGGATGATGGTGTCCACGGTTTCGCGTTCCGGGGAGAGCTCGGCAGGCGACGCGATGCGGGACATGAAAACCTCGGGCGAGATACGCAGAACAAAAATCTCGACCCATGGTTACCCATGGTGGTTACCATTCCCTGAAGGCGGGAACGCTTCCGCCACGATCGTGCCACGAAAACGAACGTCGCCTGCCCTTCCGCCCGACACGTTTCGGCCCGCCCCCGCACGAAACCGGGGCAGGCCGAAAGCGAAATCAACGGCATGCGGGGCACCGCGTCAGGCGGCAGCACGCTCCTTCAGGATCGCCGGATCGAAGGCCGGCCGCGTGAAGATCTCGCGCAGCAGCGGCTCGAAATGCTCCAGCGGCTTCGACGGGTAGTCCGGATCGAAGGCCGCCTGGTCCCAATCGCGGCAAAAGCGCATGCACGTCTCGTAGTACGGATTGTCCTTGTGGCTCTCGTGCATGTCCGTCGGCTCGCCGATCTTGTCGCCATAGAACTGCATCTGGAACAGACCGTGCATCTCGACCGCCCAGGTCACCTCTTCGCGCACGTAAGGCCGGATGATGCTGGCGGCGAGCTGGGCGTGGTTGTAGGGCGAGAGATCGTCGCCGAGATCGTGGATCAGTGCGGCCGCGACCAGTTCCTTGTCGGCGCCGTCTTCCTCGGCACGGGTCGCCGCCTGCAACGAGTGCTCGAGCCGCGAAACCTTGTACCCCTCGAGCGAGTGTTCGAGCGCGCGCAGGTGATCCATGATGCGATCGGGCAGTTCGGCTACATGCTTGCGCTCGAGCCGGTCGAGAAGCGCGTAGTCCTCGGTGGTGCCGTTTTCCATGCGGGTAAAGCTGACGGTTTCCATCAGGCGGCCTCCGTTCGTTCGGTTTTCGTGGCGGACAGCATGCGATAGAGGCTCTCCGGCGCATCGCGGTCGATATAGCATCCCTGCAGATGGCGCATACCCTCGCTCGGGTCGTAGCCCGTTCTACCGTGCAGGACGCGGTTGTTGTCGAACATCATCAGTTCGCCGGGCTTCAGCGTGAAGCGCAGCTCGAAGCGGGCGTCGCCGAGAAGCTGGCCGAGGCGCTGGCGCGCGCGATGGAAGGCGACCATCGTTTCCGCATCGAGCAGCGGCGTCTCGTCAAGGCGCGGGCTGTAGTGGATGCCCGTCGGGCAACCGTCGTGATCGGTCTCGATCATCGGATGGCGATCGTAAAGATGCGTGTCGGGATCGCGGAAGCGGAAGCCGACGGGGATCTCGGTCAGCAGCCGGTAGCCGTCCGGATCCTCCTTTCGCATCCGTTCGCAAACCGAAAGGCTGTCGACCAGCGTCGACTGCCCGCCCGTCGTCTCGTTGACGAGGCAGTGCAGGAGCTGGATGCCGGGAACCGGATCACGATAAGGATTGTCGGTGTGCGGGGCGAGCGGCACCGGGCGATAGGCCAGATCGTTGGAGACCGGTCGCGAATAGACCTCGAAATACGAGCCGAAATTCGTCTCGCGCACGAAGCCGAAATGACGCGCGACCGAAAGGATCGAATTGCGCTCGGTCGGCGTGTTCCGCAGGATCACGAAGCCGCGCTCGAGAAACTGGCCGAGACACCGGCGCGTCTCGGCGGCGGACGCTTCGAGGCGCTGCCAGTCGTGGATCTCGCCCGGCCCCTCTTCGGCGAGCCAGGAACGCCGTTCGACGGGGCTCGCGTCGCCGTCGATGCCGAGCGCGAGGTCGGCGAAGCGGAAATCGCTCGTGAAGCCGTCGCTGAACGTCGCCGTAAACCCGTCGGCCTTCGCCGCGACGTCCGTCAGGGAAAGATCCGCCGGCAATTCGTGCGGGTTGAAGAAGCGCTGTCCGGTGGTGGCGTCGCGTGCCGCCTCGTCCAGCGTGCGTTCGCGCAGCCAGAGGGCGGGAAGCACCTGCCGGCCGTTGGCGGTCGCGACCGTCACGGTCGCGTCGGCAAGTTCGAAATCGTTCGCGGAAATCATCGTCGTCCTCGGTCGATCGATTGCGGTCGAGGACGAAAATGACGCCGATGCTGCGTACGAAAAAGCTGACAACGGCTTATGCAGCATATAAGCTTGGCTTATGAAAACACTGAACAAACGTCTGCCGCCGCTGAACGCGCTCGTCGCCTTCGAAGCGGTGATGCGCACGGGTACCGTGACAGCCGCGGCGCGCGAACTCGGCACGAGCCAGCCGGCCGTCTCGCAGCGCCTGCGGACGCTCGAGGAAGCGCTCGGCACGACGCTCTTCCATCGTGCCGGCCGTTCGCTGAAGGCGAGCGACGCCGCGCGGCGCTACGCGAGCGAGATCGCCGAGGCGCTGGAGGCGATCGCGGCGGCCAGCGAAACGGCGAAGGGTACGGTCCGCGCGAGGGCGCCGCTCGTCATCTCGGCGCCTTTCGGGTTCACCCATCTGTGGCTCGCACCCCTCCTGCCACGGCTCGAGACCGCCTTTCCGCAGATCGACATCGTCGCGCGTGCGGAGGACGCGCCGCATGCCGCGGGCCAGCGCAAGCCGGACCTCGACGTGCGCTTCGGCGAGATGACGGGGCCGGCCGCGAGCGCCTATTTCCTCATGCACGAGGTTGCCCAGCCGGTCTGCAGCCCGGACTTCGCGACCCGTCACGCGCTTTCCGGCACCGCGACGCCGGCTCGCCGCCTCGCAGACCTCCCGCTCCTCCATCTCGACGAGGAGGATCCGCGCTGGTGCAACTGGCCGGCCTGGTTCGCTGCCAACGGCGTCGGCGATTTCCATGCGACGCCACGGCTCTTCTACAACAACTATCCGCTGATCGAGCAGGCCGCAGCCGAAGGCAAGGGCATCGCGCTTTGCTGGCGCGGCATCGTCGAGCCGATGCTCGACGCCGAACGGCTGGTGACCGCCGGCCCGGTCTTCTTCCGTCGCGACTGGGGCTATTGGCTGCACGTCGCCACGCCGTCCGACACGCGCGGCCGTGCCGTCGCCCTGTGGATCCGCGATGCCGCCCGAAACGACAGCGACCGCGTACTCGCACGCTGCGGCCTCGCGGTCTCGGGCTGACACGGACGGAAGCTTGATAAGCCTTCGTCGCCCCTACCGCCCCCCGGCTTCATCGCCGAACGTCACTCGCACCGCCTCTGCCGTGGTCGACGGCGGCGTCCAGCCGAGCGTTTCGCGGATGCGGTCGATCTGCACCGCGCTCGGTTGGAGAAGCCGCGCGGCGAGCGCGCCCGCGCCGGGTATGGAACGGCTCGCCACGGCGAGCGCGGACGGCACGACGGCGAATCGGGGAGCGCGTCCCTGCGCCTTGCCGATCAGTTCGGCAAGCGCACGCACGCTCGTCGCGCGCCCGTCGGCGACGTTGAAGACCCGGTCGCTCGGACTTTCGTCGTCGAGGCAGGCGAGGACGGCATCGACCATGTTTCCGACCGCGAGCACGCTTCGCTCGGCGGGCTCTCTCACGACCGGAACGGGCACGCCGGTGCGCACGGCCCGCGCGAGAAGCCCGAGCAGACCCGTGCGCTCGACACCGTAGATCATTGGCGGCCTCAAGACAGTGAGCCGGGTGCCGGAGCCTTCGAGTGCCGCAGCGATGGCCGCTTCGGCCTCGGCCTTCGAAGCGCCGTAGGGATCCGCCGCGCGCAACGGATCGCTTTCGGCGAACCGGCCGATGCCGCCCGTCGCATAGGCGCGGATGGAGCTTGTAAAGACGATGCGCTTAACCCCCGCGGCGGCGGCCCGGGCGGCAAGGCGCGCGCTCGCCTCCACGTTGACGCGCCGGAACGCGGCCGCGTCGCGCCGCGCACGGAAAGCACCCGGCGGCGGGTTGTGGGCGGCGAGGTGGACGAGCGCCTGCGCGCCTTCGAGCACGGCCGGCCAGTCGGCGGCCCGTTCGAGATCGGCGCGCGTCGCCAGCCCCCCACCCGAACGCGAAACCGCCCGCACGGAACGGTGCTCCGCCCCCAACCTTGCGACGAGATGGCGGCCGACGAAACCGCTGGCACCCGTGACGACGATCATCGCTGCTCCTTGCGTTTACGCTCTTCCGGGTGCGAACCACCCCTGCGGCGTTGTCTCGCCGGCGCCGATCCTGTAGGCGTTCGGCCTTTCGATGCAACAAGGGGCCCGAACCATCATGGCCGGATTCGACCTCATCATCTTCGATTGCGACGGCGTGCTCGTGGATTCCGAGATCATCGCCGCAAAGGTCGAGGCCAAGCTTCTGACCGATGCCGGACACCCGATCGAGGCGGAGACCGTGATGCAGCGCTACGCCGGCATGACGTGGAAGGACGTGCTGCTCGCCATTGAGAAGGAGGCGGACCATCCCCTTCCCGCCACGCTCCTCAAGGATTCCGAGCGCATCCTCGACGAAAAGCTCGCCCGCGAGGTCCGTGCGATCGAAGGCGTCGGCCAGGCGATCGCGCGCATCGACCTGCCGCGCTGCATCTGCTCGAACTCGGCCCAGCACCGCATCGAGGCGATGCTCAAGCGCACCCGGCTGCTGCCCGTCTTCGAGCCGGACATCTTTTCGGCCAAGGACCTCGAAGGCGTCGAGCCCAAGCCTGCGCCGGACGTCTACCTCCATGCCGCGCGGCAAATGGACAAGGACGCCGCGGCGACCGTCGTGGTCGAGGATTCGGCGCACGGGGTGCAGGCCGCGCGGGCGGCGGGCATGCGCGTGGTCGGCTTTACCGGCGGCGCCCACACCTGGCCCTCGCATGCCGACGTGCTGACGGAGGCAGGCGCCGAAACGGTCATCAACCGCATGCGCGACCTGCCGCCGACGGTCGAAGCCCTTTCCGCGTGGTCGGAGCCGGTGTGAGCCGGCCCTACGGCGTATCGTAGGGGCCCGTGTCGAAGCCGACGAAGACCTGCGCGGACGTCGTCTCGGCGAGCGTCAGCGGCACGTCGTGCGTGAACAGGAACTGTTTGGCGGAACTCGTCGGCACCGTCGTCTTGTACTGCGTCAGCTTGGAATAGAGCACGTTGCCGTTGTCGCCGATGACCGCCACGCGGATCGGCATCGTCACCGGGCCCGAACCGCCTGCGGGACCGGCGATCACGCGGCCGGCGGCACCGACCTTCATCGTCACCTGATTGCCGTTCACGCGGCACTCGCGCGAGGCCTGGTCGATCGAAGCCTGGCGGACGACCGCCGAGTCCGGCCCCTTCTTCGCACCGCCCTTGTAGGTGCGGTAGGAGGACGTCCCCTCGCGCAATTCGACCTTCGGGCAGGTGCCGCGCACGATCGCCTGGCCGCCCGTGTCGCCCGCCGAGGCCACCGTGTTCGTGCCCGCGGACCCACCGAAGGTCGAACAGCCTGCCACGACCGTCAGCACCGACAGCGCCGCGGCGATCCTCACCGTATTGGACTGCATTCCAGCATACCCCATTCCAGCACATCCCATTCCGGCGGATCCCGTTCCGAGAGATCCCGGCCGCTCGACCGGTTGCATCTGGCCGGACCCTCCGTCCGGCGGTGGAAGCCGGGCCTTTCCCGACCCTTTCGCGTGGTCTATACCAGCGCCCGCGCGAAAAATCGATTGCCCGGTGCGAACGTCGAACACGAACCGGGTCCGATTCGATCCCGCGCCCTACCGGGAGTTCAGCGACGTGCATTACGTATCCACCCGCGGCGAAGCGCCGAAAGCCGGCTTCGACGATGTGATCCTCGCGGGTCTCGCGCCGGACGGCGGGCTCTACGTACCCGAAAGCTGGCCGCAATTTTCGCCCGACGACATCCGTGAGATGCGCGGCGCCTCCTACGAGACGATCGCCGAACGCGTGATCGCCCCCTTCGTCGGCGACACGATCGACCCGGAAACGCTGCGCGCGATGATTCGCGAGGCCTACGCCACGTTCCGTCACCCGGCGATCGCACCGCTCGCCCAGTCGGGTGCGAACACGTTCCTCATGGAACTCTTCCACGGGCCGACGCTCGCCTTCAAGGACGTGGCGATGCAGCTCCTCGCTCGGCTGATGGATCATGTGCTCGCCGAACGCGGCGAACGCGCGACGATCGTCGGCGCGACGTCGGGCGATACCGGAGGTGCGGCCATCGACGCCTTCGCCGGCTCGAACCGTACCGACGTCTACATCCTCTTTCCCGAAGGCAAGGTTTCGCCCGTCCAGCGTCGCCAGATGACGACGCATGGGCGCGACAACGTCCACGCGATCGCCGTGAAAGGCGATTTCGACGACTGCCAGAGCCTCGTGAAGGCGATGTTCAACGACCGCGCCTTTCGCGGCGAGGTCGGCCTTTCCGGCGTCAACTCGATCAACTGGGCCCGCATCATGGCCCAGATCGTCTACTACTTCACCGCCGCCGTCACCCTCGGCGCCCCGGAACGTACCGTCTCCTTCACCGTGCCGACCGGCAATTTCGGCGACATCTTCGCCGGCTACGCCGCAAAGCGCATGGGCCTCGGGATCGAACGCCTCGTCATCGCCACCAACGAGAACGACATCCTCGCCCGCGCGCTCGCGTCCGGGCGTTACGAAAGACAGGGCGTCGTCACGACCACCTCGCCGTCGATGGATATCCAGGTCTCGTCGAATTTCGAGCGCCTGCTGTTTTGCGCCGGCGGCGAGGATCCCGCCGCCGTGCGCACGGCGATGGACGGGCTCGCGCAGGCCGGCGCCTTCACGATCGATCCGGCGGCGCTGCGCGAAATCCGTCGCGACTTCTCGGCCGGGCGCGCCGGCATGTGCGAGGCGGACGCCGTGATCCGCGACGTCGCGACACGCACCGGCGCGGTCCTCGATCCGCACACGGCCGTGGCACTGACGGTCGCACGTGATATGCCTGCAAGCCGAACGCCGATGGTGGTGCTTTCCACGGCCCATCCGGCGAAGTTCCCCGATGCCGTGAAGGCGGCGTGCGGCATTGACCCCGCGCTGCCGCCATGGCTTTGTGATCTGATGAACAGGGAGGAGCAGTTCGACGTCCTGGCGAACGATCTCGACGCGGTTCAGGCGCTGATCCGCAAGACCGCCCGCGCTGGCGACGCGAATGCCCGATGATGCGATGAACGTAGAGAGTACCCGCCTCGCGAACGGCCTGACGGTCGTCACCGACACCATGCCCGGCATCGAGAGCGTCGCGATCGGCGTATGGGTCCGGTCCGGCTCGCGCAACGAGGGCGAGGCCGAGCACGGCGTCGCCCACCTCCTCGAACACATGGCCTTCAAGGGCACGCGCAAGCGTACCGCCCGGCGCATCGCCGAGGAGATCGAGAACGTCGGCGGCGAGATGAACGCCTCGACCTCGACGGAGACGACCGCCTATTACGCCCGCGTCCTGAAGGACGACGTGCCGCTCGCCGTCGACATCCTCGCCGATATCCTCACCGAATCGCTTTTCGACGAAGAGGAACTCGCGCGCGAGCAGAACGTCATCCTGCAGGAAATCGGCGCGGCGAGCGATACGCCCGACGACATCGTCTACGACCATTTCGCCGAGACCGCTTTCCGCGGCCAGACGATCGGCCGGCCGATCCTCGGCACGCCGGAAACCGTGCTTTCGTTTACGCCGGCACAGCTTCGCCGGTATCTCGAGACGCACTACACGGCCGATCGGCTGATCGTCGTCGCCGCCGGTGCGGTCGACCACGACGATCTCGTCGAGCAGGTCGAGCAGCGCTTCCGCTCGCTCGCGCCGATGCCGGCCAACACGCCGGACCTGACGCCGGCCGTCTATACCGGCGGCGATTTCCGCCACGAGCGCGAATTGATGGACGCGCAGGTCCTCATCGGCTTCGAGGGCCGGCCCTACCACGCGCGCGACTTCTACGCCTCGCAGGTGCTCGCCAACATCCTCGGCGGCGGCATGTCGTCCCGCCTCTTCCAGGAAGTTCGCGAACTGCGCGGGCTGTGCTATTCGATCTACGCCTTCCACTGGGGCTTTTCAGACAGCGGCATTTTCGGCATTCACGCCGCCACCGGCTCGAAGGACCTGCCGATCCTCGTTCCCGTCATTCTGGACGAGTTGCGCAAGGCCACCGGCGACATCGACCAGAGCGAGATCGAGCGTTCGCGCGCGCAGATCCGTGCCGCTCTCCTCATGTCGCAGGAAAGCCCCGCGGCGCGCGCCGGCCAGGTGGCGCGCCAGATGCTGCTCTACGGCCGGCCGATCTCCAACGATGAACTGATGGACCGTCTCGAAAACATTACGCCCGGGCGGCTGACCGATCTCGCCGGCAGGCTCTTCTTCGACACGACGCCCACCTTCGCCTCGATCGGGCCTCTCGAAGGATTGATGGACTTCGACGCCGTCTCGGGTACGCTCTCGACCGGAACGACGGCTACCGCGGCCGCCGGCTAGCGCGCTTCGCAACCTTATTGAATTACGCCTGGCGCTCTATTCCTTCGTTTTGCGCATTGTTCGCGGCGCCAGACTGGATCAGTCTGGCTGGAAAATGCTTCGGGCCCGAAACGACGACGACATGACGAAATCGATGCTCCGCTTCCTATCCCGGCCGGCAGACGATGTCGTGCTCCAGGATCGACAGGTGTATCTGCGCGTGCCCCTCATGGCGGATTACCCCGTCTGGCGCGATCTGCGGGAATCGAGCCGGAGCTTTCTGGAACCCTGGGAGCCGACCTGGCGTACCGACGACCTCACGCGTTCGGCCTTCCGGCTTCGCGTGCGCCGCCACCACCGGGACCACGTGCAGGGAACGGCGCTTCCGCTGTTCATCTTCCGTGCCGACGATCACGCGCTTCTGGGCGGCATCACGCTCGGCCATATCCGGCGCGGCCCGGCGCAATCGACGATGATCGGGTACTGGATGGGCGCCCCGCATGCCGGCCACGGCTTCATGCGCGCGACCCTCGAACTGGTTATCCCCTACGCCTTCGACACCATGCGCTTGCACCGCATCGAGGCCGCCTGTATCCCCGACAATGCGCGAAGCATCGGTCTTCTCGAAAAGGTCGGATTCGGGCGCGAAGGCTATCTGCGTAGCTATCTGAAGATCAACGGCGCATGGCGCGATCACGTCCTGTTCGCCCGCCTCGCCGAAGAGCAACGAACCGCGAGGAAAGCGTCTTCCGTGAACGAACACCGCAAGACGATCGCCGGATGACACGGACGGACCGCCTCTTCCGCCTTACCGTTCCCGCCGCGGCGCTCACCCTCGCGATCGTCCTTCTCGGCCTCTTCGTCCGGCCTGCGCTCGCGCTCGAGCCCGTACGCATCACCGGCAACGAGACCGCGCTCGATCTCAGGCCCTTCACCCATGTCGAGCACGATCGCGGCAGCGCCTTCCAGACCTCGACGGCACCCGGTCGCGACGGCATCGTCCGGCGCATCGAGGTGCGCGCCGACGACGACCACCATTCCGGCGACTGGGCGGTCTTCGCGCTCGCCAACACCTCCGACCAGCAGATCGACCGGCTGATCGTTGCGCCGCACTTCAGGCTTGCCGGTTCGCGCGTGTTCGATCCCGATCTCGGTTCCGAGCGCATCGAGACGATCACCCCTTCGGAAGGCTTCGCGCTCGACCGCCAGCAAAGTGCCGACACCGACATCTTCCATCTCACGCTCAATCCGGGCGCGGTCGTCACCTTCGTCGCCGAACTGGATTCGCCGCGCCTGCCGCAGCTCTATCTGTGGTCGCCGGAGGCCTACAAGGACACGCAGAACGCCTTCACCCTCTACCACGGCATCGTGCTCGGCATCGCCGGCGTCCTCGCCGTCTTCCTGACCATGCTCTTCGTCGTGAAGGGAACGTCGATGCTGCCGGCGGCAGCCGCGCTCGCCTGGGCGGTGCTCGCCTATGTGTGCATCGATTTCGGCTTCCTGTCCAAGCTCGTCGTGGTGACGCCGCTCGACGAGCGCATGTGGCGAGCCGGCAACGAGGTGTTCATGGCGACGGGCCTGCTCGTCTTCCTCTTCACCTATCTGAGACTCAACCGCTGGCACACGCCGCTCACCTACGTCGCCTTCACCTGGCTCGCCGCACTCGGCTGCATCTTCGCGACCGTCTTCTACGATCCGTCGCTCGCGGCCGGGCTGGCGCGCGCTTCCTTCGCCGCGACGGTCGTCGCCGGCATCGCCCTCATCGCCTATCTCGGCATGCGCCGCTACGACCGCGCGATCATGCTCGTGCCGACATGGACGCTGCTCGTGTGCTGGTGCGTCGGCGCCTGGTTCGTCATGTCGGGCCGGCTTTCCAACGACATCGTCCAGCCGGCGCTCGGCGGCGGCCTCGTCCTGATCGTGCTTCTGATGGGCTTCACGGTGATGCAGCACGCATTCGCGGGCGGCGCCATCCACCAGGGCCTCTTCTCCGACCTCGAACGCCATTCCCTGGCGTTGACGGGCGCGGGCGACACCGTCTTCGACTGGGACGTCTCGCGCGACCGCATCACGACGATCCCCGACGTCTCGCTGGCGCTCGGCCTTACCCCCGGCACCTTCGAGGGCCCCGCGCGCAGCTGGCTGCCGCACATGCACGAAGAGGACCGCGACAGCTTCCGCGGCGCGCTGGATCTCGCGCTCGAACATCGCAAGGGCAGGCTCGTCCACCAGTTCCGCCTGCGCAGCCACGACGCCCATTATCGCTGGTTCGCGCTGCGTGCGCGGCCGGTGCTCGGCGCCAACGGCGAGGTCATCCGCTGCGTCGGCACGCTGATCGACATCACCGAGCACAAGACCGCCGAGGAGCGCCTGCTGCACGATGCCGTGCACGACAACCTGACCGGCCTGCCCAACCGCGAACTCTTCCTCGACCGGCTGAACGCCGTCGGTTCGCTCGCCGAGGCGGAGGCGCGGGTGCGCCCGACGATCCTCATGGTCGACATCGACCGCTTCAAGCAGGTCAACGATTCGCTCGGCATGGCGGCTGGAGACACCATCCTGCTGACGCTCGGACGCCGGTTGCAGAAGCTCTTGAAGCCGCACGACATGCTGGCGCGTTTCGGCGGTGACCGCTTCGCGATCATCCTGCTTTCGCGCACCGAGCCCGGACGCGTGGCCGAGTTCGCCGAATCGATCACCCGGGCGGTCCGTCAGCCGATCGCCTACGCCAAGCGCGAGATCATCCTCACCGCCTCGGTCGGCCTCCTGACGTGGGTCGAACGCAAGGCCTCGGCCGCAGAGCTCGCCAAGGATGCCGAACTCGCCGTGGCGCAGGCCAAGCGCCAGGGCGGCAACCGCATCGAGCCTTTCCGTCCCGCCTTCCGCGCGATCAGCACCGATCGCCTGCAGCTCGAGACCGATCTCCGCCGGGCGATCGAGCGGGACGAACTGACGATGGCCTACCAGCCGATCGTCGATATCCGAAAGGGCACGATCGCTGGCTTCGAGGCGCTGATGCGCTGGGAACATCCCCGCCGCGGCGCGATGCCGGCCGCCGACTTCATCCAGGTTGCGGAAGAGTGCGACCTGATCCACCAGCTCGGCCGCTTCGCCTTCACCCGTGCCGTCGAAGACCTCAAGCGATGGCAGGCGACGCATGGCGAACGCCCCGTCTTCGTCTCGGTCAATCTTTCGAGCGCGCAGCTCCTGCGCCAGGATCTCGACGCCGATATCCGGGCGATCCTCGAGGAGGGCGGCTGCAGCCCGTCGCAGTTCAAGCTCGAACTGACCGAAACGCTCGTCATGCAGAACCCGCAGCAGGCCGCCGTCGTATTGGAACGACTGAAGGCGATGGGCATGGGGCTCGCGCTCGACGATTTCGGCACGGGGCATTCCTCGCTCGCCTATCTGACGAGCTTCCCCTTCGACACGCTGAAGATCGACAAGGCGCTGGTTCGCGATACCAGCGACAAGCGAGAAGCGCTGATGAGGTCGATCATCGCCATGGCGAGCGACCTCGACATGCGCATCGTCGCCGAAGGCGTCGAATCGCATGTCGACGCCGAACACCTCGCCGATCTCGGCTGCACCTGGGCCCAGAGCTACGTCTACGGTGCACCGGCCGACGCCGAGCACACGGCTGCCCTGCTCGCCGAGCATCCGCCGCTCGCGGCGACGGGCTAAGGACAGCCACGCGAAACGTCGACGCCGCCCGATGACGTTCTCCGGCCCTGAGCGGTGCGGCTAACTATCGTCCTGAACCTGCGCGTTCGATGCCGACTTGGCGAGGTCGATACCGTGCTGCGCGCTCTGCTTGGTCGAATAGCCCTCGGCGGAGTCGGCGACGATCTCTCCGTTGTCGGCTTTCAGGTGCCAGCGATATTCGCCCTTGTTGTCCTTGAAGATGTGAAATTTCATGGGTCTTCTCCCTTGCACAGGATGATCTGCGGTCCGGCGACGAACCCGCCGGCCATTTGCGGGACGCTTCGACCGCTCGCGTAGTTCCGTATCCAGCCGATTTTCCGTTGGAAGCCGCTACCCGGCCGCGGTGCGGACGATTTCGGCGAGGGAACGGTTTAGCCGTTTCAGGACGGCGTCGGCGTTCGCCCGATCGTCCGCCGGCCAGTCGCGGAACAGGTTCTCGATGCGTTTCAGCCGTTCCTCGCGCATGCGGCGGGCGGCGGCGAAGCCCGCCGGCGTGACGGTAAGCACCGTGGCACGCGCATCGCCGGGATGGCTTGTCTTTTCGACGAGGCCGCGCCGTTCCATGACGGCCACCTGCCGCGTGACCGTCGAGCCGTCGAGGAGCAGATGCTGCGCCGCCGCCACCACGGTCTGCGGCCCTTCCCGTTCGATCAAGCGGATCAGCAGGTAGTGCGCACGCTCCATCGGGTAGGTCCGCATGCGCTGCGCCGCTTCCAGGCCGCGGACGAGGAAGGCGAGCGTCTCCTCCAGATCCTCGATCGTCTCCGCACTCGTATGCGCGTCGCTTCGCGATCGGGCCAAGTCTAGATCTCCGTCCTGCCGATGCCGATGCCGATGCCGATGCTGGGCTTTCACCCGGTCGCTTTCCCCGACGCAAGGGGTTGCGCGACCGACGCGACGGATTTAGCTGTATGGTACAGCAAAATGCAAGAACGAAGCGGGAGCGCTCCCATGCAGGCCGAGACGACATCCGGAAAGGCGCCGAGTTTTTTCGACCAGCCGAAGGCCGTGTGGGCAACGGCGTTCGCTGCGGTCGTCGGCTTCATGAGCATCGGCCTCGTCGATCCGATCCTCGTTTCGATCGCCAGGGGCCTGCACGCGAGCGCCTCGCAGGTCTCGCTGCTCTTCACGAGCTACTTCGCGGTGACGTCGATCATGATGCTTGTCACCGGCTTCGTCGCGAGCCGGCTCGGCGGGCGCGCGACGCTCCTCCTCGGCGCAGCGCTCATCGTCGTCTTCGCAGGGCTCGCCGGCACCTCGAACTCGGTTCCCGAACTCGTCGCCTACCGCGCCGGCTGGGGGCTTGGAAACGCGTTCTTCGTCGTCACCGCGCTTTCGGTCATCGTCGCGGCCGGCCGCGGCGGCACGATGGCGGCGATCCTGATGTACGAATCCGCCCTCGGCCTCGGCATTTCCGCCGGCCCGCTTCTCGGCGCCGTGCTCGGCAACATGTCGTGGCGCTACCCCTTCTTCGGCACCGCGACGCTGATGGCGATCGGCTTCGTCGCCATCGCGCTCTTCCTCGGCAAGACGCCGACGCCGGAAAAGAAGATCTCGCTTACCGACCCGCTGGTCGCGCTCAAGCATGGCGGCCTGCGCACGACGGCCGTCAGCGCCTTCTTCTACAACTACGCCTTCTTCACCGTGCTCGCCTTCGTCCCCTTCGTCCTGAACATGTCGGCCTATACGGTCGGCGGCATCTTCTTCGGCTGGGGCCTGCTGCTGGCGCTCTTTTCCGTCGTCCTCGCACCGCGCCTGCAAAGCCGGTTTCCCGGGCTCGGCCTCGTCTCCTCGATGCTCGTCGTGCTCTGCCTCCTGCTCGTGGCGATCGCGCTCGGATCGCGCGGCATGGTGATCGCCGCCGTCGTCCTTGCCGGGGCGGTGATGGGCGTGAACAACACGATCTATACGGAGATGGCGCTCGAAGTATCGAACGCGCAGCGGCCCGTCGCCTCGGCCGGCTACAATTTCGTGCGCTGGTTCGCGGGCGTGGTCGCGCCCTTCGCCGCCCCCAAGATCGCCGAACTGACGACACCCGCGGTGAGCTTCCTCATCGCCGCCGCTTCCTGCCTGCTGGCGATCGCCGTGCTTTACGCCGGGCGCGACACGCTCGGACGCTTCGCCAGGCCGCACGAGGAGGAGATGACGTCGCAGGTCACCGCATCGTCCACCGCGCCTTAGGTGGAAGCGCGGCGTAAAGAGGTGAAACGCTCAGGCGTGGCCGGCCGCGGTGGAAAGCATGGCAGGGTTGATGCCCATCAGGGTCAGCACCTTGTCGTATTTCGATTCCAGATCGCGATCGAAGACCAGTTCGTCGCGTGCCGGACAGGTAAGCCAGCCATTGCGGGCGATCTCGTCCTCGAGCTGTCCGGGCGCCCAACTCGCGTAGCCGAGCATCATCGTCGCGCGCGACGGCCCCTTGCCGCCCGAGATGGCGCGCAGGATGTCCGTCGTCGCCGTCAGGCAGAGTTCGTCGCTGACCGGGATCGTCGAATCCGCGAGATAGTCGTGCGAATGCAGGACGAAGCCGCGGCCGGTATCGACCGGACCGCCCGCCTGCACCTGGAGCTTGCGCATGTGCGAAGGCAGACGGATCGTATCCTCGGCCTCGATCAGCTCGAGCTGGACGAGCAGGTCGGAAAAGCTCATGTCCCGCGCGCGGTTGAGCACGAAGCCCATCGCGCCGTCTTCGGAATGCGCGCAGACATAGATGACCGTGCGCTCGAACTCGTCGCTGTCGATCCCCGGCATGGCAAGCAGAAGCTGGCCATCGAGATAGCCGCGCCTGGTGTCCGTTTCTGCCGTGTCGAAACCTTTCATCGTGCGAGCCTAGCAAGTCGCAGGGGGATGAAAAAGCAAAAAGGGCGAGCAACGTGCCGCCGCCATCCGCAGCCGCGTCACGGCGAAATGAGCATCCGTGTACCCCGCCGCTCTGGCCACCGAACGGTGCCTGGCCTAAAGCGACCGCGGTCCTTCGATCATGAAAGAGGTGACGCCCGGCGATGTGCTCGATTTTTCGGAAGACGGCTTCGTATCACGCGGCATTGGGCGCCCTCGCCTGCCTCTTCCTTTCGGCGTCCGCATATGCCGCTTCCGACGATCCCGGCGCGAGCGCATGGACGGAAAGCGCCGGCGGGAGGGTGCGCGTGATCGCGACGCCGGCAACGAACGGCACCATCCATGCGGCCGTCGAAATCGCCTTGAAGCCGGGCTGGATCACCTATTGGCGCAATCCCGGCGAGGCCGGCATACCGCCTGAGGTCGAAACGGACGGCAGCATCAATGTCGCAGCCGCTTCCCTCGCCTTTCCGGCACCTCGCCGGATCGAGGAGAACGGGGTCGCGGCGATCGGCTACGACAGTCCGGTGACGCTTCCGCTCACCATCAGACAGCGCACGCCGGGCGGGGTGAGCGTTCTCGCCGTGCGTTTTCTCCTCGGCATGTGCCGCGATGTCTGCGTTCCGGTCTCGGGCACGGCGCACCTGAACGTCGAGCCGGCCGCACGCGCAGGCAGCAGCCGGCAGGCGCTGGCGATCGCGAAGGCCCGCGCGGCACTGCCGGAGGAGGCTTCCGCCGATTTCGCCGTCGAGAAGATACGCGCCGGCGACGACGGGAAGAGCGTCGTCGTCGAAGCGCGCCTGCCCGAAGGCGGCGACGCGAAGGCAGCGCGCCTCTTCCTCGCCGGGCCGGAAGGCTGGCAATTCGGCCTCGCCGGCGCGCCTGGCTCGATGTCCGGCGGCAGGGTGCGCTTCGGCGTTCCCGTTCTCAACCGACCCGACGGCGTGAGACTTGCCGGCACGGACCTGACCGCCGTCGTGACCGCCGCCGGCCGTAGTATGGAAACGACCGTTCGCGCCGATTGAGCCTCGACGAAGCGACCCTATCTCCACGCGTTCGAACCGTGTTCGCACAGATAAAGGAAAACACCATGACGATTTCGTCCGGCGATCGACTGCCCGAGGCCGCTTTCAAGGAACGCACGAGCGAGGGAATGCGCGAGACGACGACGGAAGAGATCTTCGCCGGGCGCAAGGTCGTGCTCTTCGCGGTTCCCGGCGCCTTCACGCCGACCTGCGACCTCAACCATCTGCCGGGCTACATCGAGCACAACGGCGCCATCCGCGCCAAGGGCGTCGACGAGATCGCCGTCGTCGCGGTGAACGACGCCTTCGTCATGGGTGCCTGGGCGGAACATTCCGGCGGCAAGGACAAGGTGCGCTTCCTTTCCGACTGGGACGCTTCCTTTACGAAGGCGATCGGCATGGAAACGGATCTTTCCGGCGGCACGCTCGGCCTGCGCTCGAAGCGCTACGCGATGATCGTCGAGGACGGCGTGGTGAAGACGCTCAACATCGAGGAAACGCCGGGCACGGCCGAAAAATCAGGCGCCGCGGCAATTCTCGAGCAGCTTTGAGCACTCGGCCCTTCAGGCGGCGCCGCGGCGTCGCTTGAAGGGCGCCATGCCTTCGCGGGCCAGTTCGTCGGCGCGCTCGTTCTCGGCGTGGCCGGCATGGCCCTTCACCCAGTGCCAGGAAATCGTATGGCGTTCGCGCGCCGCATCGAGCGCCTGCCAGAGTTCGGCGTTCTTGACCGGCTTCTTCGCCGCCGTCTTCCAGCCGTTCTTCTTCCAGTTGTCGATCCAGCTGCGAATGCCGTCGCGCAGATAGTTCGAGTCGGTATAGAGCGCGACCTCGCACGGCGTCTTCAGCGCTTCGAGCGCGGAGATCGCCGCCATCAGTTCCATGCGGTTGTTGGTCGTCGCCGCCTCGCCGCCGGAAAGCTCCTTCTGCGTGCCGTTGTAGCGCAGGATCGCGCCCCAGCCGCCCGGTCCCGGATTGCCCGAGCACGCGCCGTCGGTGAAGATCTCCACGCTTTTCACGATGCCTCGTCTCCTTCGTCGTCGATCCCGTAGTCGGCGATGGTCCCGACCGTGCGATGGAAATGCAGCCGCCGCAGATATTCGAACGGATCCTTCTTGACGACGAACGCGCCTTCGGGCGTCGCCAGCCAGTCATAAAGGCGCGTCAGGAAGAAGCGGAGCGCGGCACCGCGGGCAAGCGTCGGAAGGGCGGCCCGCTCGCCGGCCGTGAGCGTGCGTTCGCTCTCGTAGCCCTCAAGAAGTGCCCGCCCGCTGGCCCGGTCGAACGCGCCGTCCCGCGAAAAGCACCAGGCGTTCAGGCACACCGCGACGTCGTAGGCGAGAAGATCGTTGCAGGCGAAATAAAAGTCGATCAGCCCGGAAAGCCGGTCGTCGAGAAAGAAGACGTTGTCTGGAAAGAGGTCCGCATGGATGACCCCGCTCGGCAGGTCTCGAGGCCAGTTCGCCTCCAGGAACGCGAGTTCGCCCTTGATGTCGTCACCGAGGCCCGGACGCAGCGTCCGCGCATCGTCGCGCGAAGCGTTCCAGAGCGGGCGCCAGTCGGCAAGGGAAAGCGCGTTCGCACGGGTCAGCCCGAAGTCGGCGCCGGCGCGGTGCATGGCCGCCATCTCCGCCCCGACGGCATAACAGTGCCGTGGCGCGGGATCGCGTGGCCACATGCCTTCGAGGAAGGAGATGACTGCGGCCGGCCGGCCGGCAAGCTCGCCGATCAGCGCCCCGTCGTTGCGGTGGATCGGCAGCGGACAGGATAGCCCCTTTTCCGCCAGATGCTCCATCAGGCCGAGGAAGAACGGCAGGTCCTCCCGCGCCACGCGCTTTTCGTAGAGCGTCAGGATGTAGCTCGCGTCGTCGAGATGCAGCAGGAAGTTGGAATTCTCCACCCCCTCCGCGATGCCCTTGTAGGCGTGCATTCGCCCGACCGGGTAATCGGCGAGGAAGGCAGCGAGCTCTGCCTCGGTAATGTCGGTGTAGACGGCCACGCGAGCGTCAGCGGCCGCCGTTGACGAAGGCCATGTCGGCCGGCGTCAGGGCGACCTCGCGCAGTTCGCGATTGACCGGGAAATGCTCGGTCTCCTGAGCGGTTTCGGCGAGCGTCAGCGTGACGTCGAAGCGGGCGCGGAAGGCGTCGATGATCTCCTCGACCACCACTTCCGGCGCCGAGGCACCGGCGGAAAGGCCGAGCGTGCGCCACGCATGCGACTTGGACCAGTCGATCTCGTCGGCGCGCTGGACGAGCGCCGCGTCGCCCGAACCCGCGCGTTCGGCCACCTCGACGAGGCGGCGTGAATTGGAGGAGTTCGGTGCGCCGACGATCAGCACCATGTCGCACTCCGGCGCGACGGCGCGCACCGCCTCCTGCCGGTTGGTCGTGGCGTAGCAGATGGAGTCCGCCGAAGGTGGCGTGAGCGCCGGGAACCGGCTCTTCAGCACGTCGACGATGCCCGCCGTATCGTCGAGCGAGAGCGTCGTCTGCGTTACGAAACCCAGATTTTCGGTATCGGCCGGCCGATAGGTCTGCGCATCGTCGACGGTTTCGACCAGCGAAACCGCACCTTCGGGCAGCTGGCCCATGGTGCCGACGACCTCCGGGTGGCCGGCATGGCCGATGAGCACGACATGGCGGCCCTTGCGATGGTGGCGGATCGCCTGCTTGTGTACCTTGGAGACGAGCGGGCAGGTCGCGTCGAGATAGAACAGCTCGCGTTCGCGCGCATCGGCCGGCACCGCCTTCGGCACGCCGTGCGCGGAGAAGACGACCGGTTGCGCGCGATGGGCGTCCGGAATCTCGCTCAGTTCCTCGATGAACACGGCACCCTGGCTTTCGAGCGCCTCGACGACGAACCGGTTGTGCACGATCTCGTGGCGCACATAGACCGGCGCACCGTATTTCTTCAGCGCCAGCACGACGATCTGGATGGCGCGATCGACGCCCGCGCAAAAGCCGCGCGGGCCGCATAGCCGGATGGTGAGCGGCGCTTTGTCCATCGTCACGGCCTTTCCGTTCGAGCCTTCGATCCGGCCCGCATGAACCGGTCGGGGCGGGGTCGTGTCAAGTCTTAGCGACGTTCGTTCCCGCCCGTGTCGCGCCGGCGATACCACGAGCCGGCAAGCACGGCGAGGAGCACCAGCGCCAGCCCGTACCATGTGACGGCGTACTGCAGGTGATTGTTCGGCAGGTCGATCACCGTCACCCCGCCGATCGGCAGCGCGTTCGAGCCGGGCTTGCGCGCGGCATCGACGAAGAAGGGGACGAGGCGCGCATCCGTCAACCCCGTGGAGGCGGCCATCGCCTGCAAATCCTTCCAGTAGAAGATATTCCGCTTCGGTTCGTTCGCCGGCACGACCCAGGAAGGCTTTTGCGCCGGCGCTTCGCGGGCAAGGCCCGTCACCGTGACGGGTCCCTTCGACAGACTGTCGGGCCGGCTTGCCGGATCCTGGCGCCCGTCGGGCACGAAGCCGCGATTGACGAAGAGCGTCTCGCCGTCCTCTGTCGAAAGCGGCGTATAGACGAAGAAGCCCGGTGCCCCTTCGTGCGTCGCGAGGAAATGGCGTTCCTTCGTCTTGTCGAAAGTGCCGCGGACGGTGACGGGACGGTACTCGATCGGCTTGCCGGCCGAATGCATCGCCTCGATGCGCTTCAGCGGGACCGGCGGCTCGCGCATCCGTTCGTGGATCGTCGCAAGCAGCCCTTCCTTCCAGTGCAGGCGCTGAACCTGCCAGGTGCCGAGCGCGATCAGGATGCAGAAGACGACCGCCGCGAGCACGAGGGCGACGACCGTTCGCACCCGGCCGCCGCGCGGTCTCGAAGACGGCCGGGCATCGTGATCCGTGCTGCGGCTCACGGACGGCTCACCGGGAATCGATCTCGCCCTGGCGGGCGCTGTTTCGATACTGGAGCGCGATCATCACGCCCTTGAAGGGGCGCAGCGCCGCAAGGCACAGGACGGCCGCAAGCGGAATCCACAGCACGAAATGGAGCCAGAGCGGCGGCGCGAAGCGCACCTCCGACCAGAGAGCGAGGCCGACCACGAAGAAGCCGATCGCCATGATGACGAAGACCGCCGGCCCGTCGCCGGCGTCGGCGAAGCCGTAGTCAAGGCCGCAGCGCTCGCACCGCACCCGCGGCGCGACGAACCCGTCGAAGAGCGCGCCCTTGCCGCAACGCGGGCACCGGCCGGAAAGGCCGGCCCGTATCGCATCCGCAGGCAGGTAGGACGTCTCGTCATGCGTCATGGACGTCTCGCGTGCGCCGTCACCCGGCTATTCGGCAAGCATCGGAGCGCCCCAGCTTCCCCAAACATAGATGCAGAAGAAGAGGAAGAGCCAGACCACGTCGACGAAATGCCAGTACCAGGCCGCCGCCTCGAAGCCGAAATGCTTCTCCGGCGTGAACTGCCCCTTGATCGCGCGGATGAGGCACACGAGCAGGAAGATCGTGCCGATCATCACATGGAAACCGTGGAAGCCGGTCGCCATGAAGAACGTCGCGCCGAAAATGGAGTTCTTGAAGGCGAACGGCGCGTGAATGTACTCGTAGGCCTGGACCATGGAAAAGAGCGCGCCGAGCGCCACGGTCAGCACCAGCCCCATGATCATGCCCTTGCGGTCGCGATGGAGCAGCGCGTGGTGCGCCCATGTCACCGTCGTTCCGGAGAGAAGCAGGATGATGGTGTTGTAGAGCGGCAGATGCAGCGGATCCATGAACAGCGTGCCCTCGGGCGGCCACTGCCCGCCGAGGAACTGCGCCCGCGCGACCTGCTCGACCGAGTTCGGAAAGAGGCTCGCATCGAAATAGGCCCAGAACCACGCGACGAAGAACATCACCTCCGAGGCGATGAACATGATCATGCCGTAGCGCAGATGCAGCGAGACGACGCCGGTGTGGTAACCCTCCCGCCCTTCGCGGATCGTGTCCGACCACCACGAGAACATGGTGAAGAGGATGATGGCGAGGCCGATGAAGAAGAGCCACGGGCTCGCCAGGTCGATGCCGAAGAGCGAGAAATCCTTGCCCTGGGCATATTTCATGTAGCCGATGCCGCCGATCGCCATGACGAGCGCGCCGATCGATCCCGTGATCGGCCAGGGGCTCGGATTGACGATGTGGTAGTCGTGCTGTTTCTCGACGTTGGCCATGGCGGTCTCGAACCCTCTTCCCTCTGTTCTTTCCTTCCGCACCGGGCGGCAGGCCTTTCGTGTCGCCTGCCTTCCGGTTCGGCCGCGACGGCGTCAGGCCGACGTCATCTTGATGATCGTCACCACGTAGAAGATCACGACAAGGGCCGCCAACGCCAGCCCGATCGCGACGGATCGGCTTCGTCGCGCCCGCTTCTGCCCCTCCGTCAGGTTGACGCGATCCTTCATCAAAGCACGCCGGACGCCCGCAGCACGGCGACGCCGAGATGGTCGAGCAGCAACGCGCCGAAGATGATGGCGAGGTAGACGAGCGAGTAGCCGAAGAGGCGTTTGGCCGGAACCATTGCGCGGTCGCCCTCGGGCATGCGGAACACCTGCCATGCGCGGTGGACGAAGACGGCGCCGGCGACGACGGCCACGAGCCCGTAGACCGGGCTTGCGAAACCGAGAACGGCCGGCGCGACGGCGCTCGCCGCCATGACGACCGAATAGCCGAGGATCTGCCGCTTGGTCGCCGCCTCCCCGGCGACGTTGGGCAGCATCGGCACGCCGGCGCTGCCGTAGTCGCGCAGCTTGAAGAGAGCCAGCGCCCAGAAGTGCGGCGGCGTCCACAGGAACACGATCAGAAAGAGCACGAAGCTGTCGAGCGAGACCGAGCCGGTCACGCATGCCCAGCCGATCATCGGAGGAAAGGCGCCGGCCGCCCCGCCGATGACGATGTTCTGCGGCGTCAGGCGCTTCAGCCACGCCGTGTAGACGACGACGTAGAAGACGATGGTGAAGGCGAGGAAGGCGGCCGAGAACCAGTTGACCGCAAGCCCGAGCGTCATCACCGAGAAGAAGGCGAGCACGAGGCCGAAGGCCAGCGCCTCGCCGGGTCGTATGCGCCCGGAAGGCACGGGCCGGCCGGCGGTGCGCGTCATCACGCCGTCGATGTCGGCGTCGTACCACATGTTGAGCGCGCCGGCAGCACCGGCACCGACGGCGATGCACACGATCGCCACGAGGCCGATCAGCGGGTGGATCGTGCCCGGCGCAAGCACCATCCCGGTGATCGCGGTGAAGACCACGAGCTGCATGACGCGCGGCTTGAGCAGGCGCATAAAATCGCGTGCGCTGCCTTCCGAGAGGTCGGAAGCGAAGGGAAGACCGTCCTGCTCGTCGAATACCGTCATTGCCTGCCCATGAACGCAGCCCACCGCGCAGCCTCGATACGCCGCGCCGGAAAGGCCTTTCCTTCAATCGGGAAAGCCGCTCGAACGGCGGCTTTCCGTTTTCGTTCCCTGCCGATCACCGGATGCGCGGCAGCTGTTCCCACTGATGATAGGGCGGCGGCGAGGAAAGTTGCCATTCCAGCGTTGTCGCACCCTCGCCCCAGGGATTGTCTGCCGCCACCCGCTTCTTCGAGAAGGCTTCCCAAACGACGTAGAGGAAGATGACCACGCCGATCGCCGATATGTAGGAGCCGATCGAAGACACGAAGTTCCAGCCGGCGAACGCATCGGGATAGTCGATGTAGCGGCGCGGCATGCCGGCGAGCCCGAGGAAGTGCATCGGGAAGAAGATGAGGTTCACGCCGATGAACGTCACCCAGAAGTGCACGTTCGCCATGCGCTCGTTGTACATGTAGCCGAACATCTTCGGGAACCAGTAGTACCAGCCGCCGAAGATGGCGAAGACGGCGCCGAGCGAGAGCACGTAGTGGAAGTGCGCCACCACGAAATAGGTGTCCTGCAGCGGCCGGTCGAGGCCGGCGTTGGCGAGCTGGACGCCGGTGACGCCGCCGATGGTGAAGAGGAAGATGAAGCCGATCGCCCACAGCATCGGCGTGCGGAACTCGATCGACCCTCCCCACATCGTCGCGATCCAGGAGAACACCTTCACGCCCGTCGGCACGGCGATCACCATCGTCGCGAAGACGAAGTAGCGCTGCGTGTTGAGCGAGATGCCGGTCGTGTACATGTGGTGCGCCCACACGACGAAGCCGACCGCGCCGATCGCCACCATGGCGTAGGCCATGCCGAGATAGCCGAAGACCGGCTTCTTGGAGAAGGTCGACACGATGTGGCTGATCATGCCGAAGCCGGGCAGGATCAGGATGTAGACTTCCGGGTGCCCGAAGAACCAGAAGAGGTGCTGGAAGAGGATCGGGTCGCCGCCGCCCGACGGCTCGAAGAAGGTCGTGCCGAAGTTGCGGTCCGTCAAAAGCATGGTGATCGCGCCGGCCAGCACCGGCAGCGAGAGAAGCAGCAGGAACGCCGTCACCAGCACCGACCAGGCGAAGAGCGGCATCTTGTGCAGCGTCATGCCCGGGGCGCGCATGTTGAAGATCGTCGTGATGAAGTTGATCGCGCCGAGGATCGACGAGGCGCCTGCGATGTGCAGCGCCAGGATCGCCATGTCGACGGCCGGCCCCGGCTGGCCCACCGTCGAGAACGGCGGATACATCGTCCACCCCCCGCTGACGCCGTAGGCCCCCGGCGCTCCGGGCACGAAGAACGACATGAGCAACAGCAGGAAGGCCGGCGGCAGCAGCCAGAACGAGATGTTGTTCATGCGCGGGAACGCCATGTCCGGCGCGCCGATCATGATCGGTACCATCCAGTTGCCGAAGCCGCCGATCATCGCCGGCATGACCATGAAGAAGATCATGATCAGGCCGTGGGCGGTGACGAAGGCGTTGTACATGTTCTTGCCGCCGTCGACGGCCGCCGCGTCGGCGTAGCCGTAGACCATCTGGGCGAGACCGGTGAAGATCTGGATGCCCGGCTCCTGCAGCTCGGCGCGCATGGCGACGGAAAGCAGGCCGCCGATGATCCCCGCGACGATCGCGAAGATCAGGTACATCGTGCCGATGTCCTTGTGGTTCGTCGAATAGAGCCACCGCTGCACGAAGCCCTTCGGGCGGTGGTCGTGGCTCTCGTGAAGAGCTGCGTCAGCCATTCCTCGTCACTCCCTGCCCGTGGACGTACCGGGCGTCGTGTTCTGCGTCGCGCCTTGGGACCCGTATGGAGGCTCGTGTGCGGCGGCATCGGCAAGGCGTACCGTGCCTGCGCGTTCGCCCGAAGCCACATCGTCGTTCTTCCGCCCGGCGGCGATCGAAGCGCGCAACTGCTTGTTGGCCGAGCCCAGATCCTTGGCTGCCGAAGCGGCCCAGTTCCTGTACTGCTCGGGCGTGACCGCCCTGACGGCGATCGGCATGAAGGCGTGGTTCTGCCCGCACAGCTCCGAGCACTGGCCGTAGTAGATGCCGGGCTTTTCGACCTTGAACCAGGCCTCGTTGATGCGTCCGGGAATGGCGTCCATCTTCACGCCGAACGACGGCATGGCGAAGGAATGGATGACGTCGCCGGACGTCACCAGCACGCGAACGACCTTGCCGACCGGCACCACCATCTCGTTGTCGACGGCGAGAAGCCGCGGGTACTGCGCCATGTCGGTCTTGTCGGCGTCCTTGCGGCCGTCGGCGTCGAGCATCAGCGAATCGAACGAGACGTCCTGCTTGCCTCCGCCCTGATAGTCGTAGCTCCAGTACCACTGGTGGCCCGTCGCCTTGACCGTCACGGCCGGCGGCGCCGGCGGCGAATACTGCGCGGTCAGCAACTGGAAGGAAGGGATCGCGATGAACAGGAGCACGAGCACCGGCAGCACCGTCCAGGCCACCTCGATCAGCGTGTTGTGGCTGGTGCCGGAGGGCGTCGGGTTGGCGCTTGCGCGAAAGCGGAACATGACGATGCCGAGAAGCGCCATGACGAGCACCACGATCGGCACCACGAACCACATGGTGTAGTTCGCGAACCACTGGATCTGCGCCATGATGTCGGTCGCCGCCGGCTGGAACTGGGTCTCCCAGTCCGTCGGCTTCGCCGCGAACGCTCCGGTGGCGCAGGCCGGAACGGTTGCCCCGGCGAGAACGACGAATCGCATCGCTTTCAAAAGGCTCACTCCCTCTCGCATTCCAGCCCCTCTCGCGTTTCGCGCGTACCGTTGAACCGACACGACGCCAAAGACCCTCTCCCGCCTCAACGCTTGAAACCATAGTTTATCCTTCTTCGCAACTGGCGTACACGAAGCAGGTGCGGCATATCTTCACGGGCGCACGCGTCGCAGGTGGCGTGCCAGGCGTACGCCGATCGACGGCATTTTCGCCCGCGATGCGGACGCTGCGGTTCGCATTGCCCGGCACGCGGGGACG
Source organism: Pararhizobium mangrovi (assembly GCF_006516965.1). Classification (GTDB taxonomy): domain Bacteria; phylum Pseudomonadota; class Alphaproteobacteria; order Rhizobiales; family Rhizobiaceae; genus Pararhizobium_B; species Pararhizobium_B mangrovi. The sequence goes on from NZ_VHLH01000014.1 coordinate 92,936, forward strand.
CACGCGCTTTCGTACGGCCGCGAAAGGCTCTAGAAGCGCGTGGCAAAGGATCAACGAGCGAAGGCCATCGCAACCATCATGCTTTCCCCGTCCGACGTGAATGCCCGTATCAAAAGCTCGTGTGCGCGGGGCGAACGCACCGGGCGCACTTTCGTGCAGGTGGCGACGGCGCTTGCCGCCGCCGCCTTCCTGGCGAGCGCGGCGGCACCGGTCCTTGCGCAGGGCGTGGCACCGGGGGGCACCGTCGAGGCCAAACACGGCGCCTGGTCGACCGTATGCGGAACGCCGCCCGGCGCGCCGGGCAGGCAATGCGCGCTGATGCAGCTCGTCGTCGCCAAGGACCAGCCGAACGTGGCGATTTCCGTGGTCGCGCTGAAGACGGCGGACGGCGAGGCGCGTATCCTCAAGATCCTGACGCCGCTCGGCGTTCTCCTGCCGAAGGGCCTCGGCCTCTTCATCGACGGCAAGAGCATCGGCCGGGCCTATTTCCTCGTCTGCAGGGAGGAAGGCTGCCAGGTGGAGGTGACGATCGACGACCAGCTCCTGAAGACGTTGAAGAGCGGCAAGCAGGCCGTCTTCACCCTCTACAAGACGCAGGAAGAAGGCATCGGCATTCCCGTCGACCTTACCGGTTTCGGCGAGGGCTTCGACGCCCTGCCCTGAAAGCCGCCGGATCTCGGCCCCCGATCGTGGTTCCCGATCGCGTCCGCCAATCACGGCCCCGGATCGCGACCCCGGATCGCGACATCGACGCCCGTTTCCTTGCCGGTGATCGCCCAAGGCCTTACATCGCACCGATCAGCCGAAAGGATCGAGCCCGATGTCGAGTGATCTCCTAACCCTCTTCGATTGCGACGAGGACACGCTTCGCCGCCACGTCGCCGACACCCTCGCCGACGCCGACGACGGCGAGCTCTTCGTCGAGCACAAGCAGGCCGAATCGCTGCTCTTCGACAATGGCCGGCTGCGCTCGGGCTCCTTCGACACCGACCAGGGCTTCGGCCTGCGCGCCGTCGCTGGCGAGGCGATCGGGTTCGCGCATGCGGGCGAACTCTCCATGGCGGCGCTGAAGCGCGCCGGCGACGCCGTCGGTGCCGTCACGCGCGGCTATTCCGGCACCTACGCCGCCCCGCCGCAGGGCACGAACCGCAAGCTCTACGGCGAGGACAATCCGATCGGCGAGCCGAGCTTCGAGGCGAAGGTCAAGCTCCTGCAGGAGATCGACGCCTATCTGCGCGGCAAGGATCCGAAGGTGCGCCAGGTCACGGCCTCGCTGGCCGCGAGCTACCAGATCGTCGACATCCTGCGCGCCGACGGCCATCGCGTGCGCGACGTGCGTCCACTGACCCGCGTCAACGTCTCGGTCGTCGCCGGCGACGGAGACCGGCAGGAGACGGGCTCCTACGGAATGGGCGGTCGCCGCGCCTTCGGCGAGTTCGTCGCCGAGGAAAGCTGGAAATTCGCCGCCGACGAAGCGCTGCGCCAGGCGCTCGTCAACCTTGAAGCCGTCGACGCGCCGGCCGGCACGATGGACATCGTGCTCGGCTCCGGCTGGCCCGGCGTCATGCTGCACGAGGCGGTCGGCCACGGGCTCGAAGGCGACTTCAACCGCAAGAAGACCTCCGCCTTCGCCGGCCTTCTCGGCGAACAGGTCGCGGCGAAAGGCGTGACGGTCGTCGACGACGGAACGATCGAGGCGCGCCGCGGCTCGCTGACGGTCGACGACGAGGGAACGCCGTCCGGCTACAACGTGCTGATCGAGGACGGCAAGCTGGTCGGCTACATGCAGGACCGGCAGAACGCGCGCCTGATGGGCATGGAAGCGACCGGCAACGGCCGGCGCCAAAGCTACGCCCATTCGCCGATGCCCCGCATGACGAACACCTACATGCTCGGCGGCGACAAGACGCCGGACGAGATCATCTCGTCTGTGAAGCGCGGCCTCTACGCCGTCTCCTTCGGCGGCGGCCAGGTCGACATCACGTCGGGCAAGTTCGTCTTCGGCTGCACGGAAGCCTACATGATCGAGGACGGCAAGATCGGCCGGCCGGTCAAGGGCGCCATGCTGATCGGCAACGGCCCGGAAGCGATGAAGCGCGTCTCGATGGTCGGCAACGACCCCAAGCTCGACACCGGCATCGGCATGTGCGGCAAAGCCGGCCAGGGCGTCCCCGTCGGCGTCGGCCAGCCGCACCTCAGGATGGACCGCGTGACGGTCGGCGGCACGCAGACGTGAGGCGTGATGGCGCGATAAGCGGCACTTCCAGCATTGCGGACGAAGCTCGTTTATAGCGTCGTTTTGGATGTGGTCTGCCGAACGGGCGCGAGGATATCCGGCCTTTGAAGTTTGAACTATCGTCGGTCCAAGACACCGGAAAACCGAAGCGATTTTCACCGACCGCAAGATCGAACGCATCCAGATTACGCGCCAACCGAATACACAGTCTCGCTGTCGGAACCTCCACAGCTTGCGTGTTGATACTGCCGACTTGGGTCATCGTTCTGTACAAGGGTTTTTATCTTGAACCGCTCGTTCTTCATTTGAAACGCACGCGAACGCCGCGAAGGGACTCGCCGGCGCTCCCCTCCTCCGACGACATCACCCAACGCAGGACGTCATCCTCGGGCTCGACCCGAGGATCCAACCCCGTCGCAATACGAACGGCGTACCGGCTCGAGCACGGATCGAGCTTTACAGTGGGCACCCGACACCTTGATCGTATGGTGAGGTGGTTGGATCCTCGGGTCGAGCCCGAGGATGACGCAAGGATAGGATGAGGCGTCCCTTCGGCGGGCCTTGCCGACAATGCTACGCTGAAGCGACATCGCCGGCGCTTCCAACAGGAATAAAGTGCTTGAGGGCGGGGAGGATTCCGCTCGCAATCGCGACGGCCACCGTTTGCTTCGCACACTGCCTTCTTTTCGAGATCGAGCGATCGCAATCTGTAATCGGCTCCTGCTCTTGGTTCCGATCGTCGGCACAGGCGGCATTCTCCTCGAACGGCGTCTCATGCCGGTTTCCCGTCCGCAGGATCGCCGTTCTGGCAAATAGGCCTATGCGCCGCTTCGTTTGAGTCGGTATGCAAGAAGAATGCGATCGTGCGCGACCAGCACCGAAGCGTTCGTCGATCACCTCGCCCTCTCATTGCTACCATTCGTGGAACCGCGACGCCCTCGCCCCGTTTGCTCACGACGATGTGAGAGCGGAGCGACGCCCATGAACCGCAGACGTGGCGCCTCCGCGGCCCTTCGCAAGGTAAACGCCTCGCTGTGGATCTGGCCGCTCGTCGCAGTTGCCATATCCTATGTGGTGGGCATCGTGCTCAGCGCCGTACCGTGGGGGCCGACAGGCTTCGACAGCGTCCTCTTCCGCGCTGGCCCTTCCGGCGCGCGCACCGTGCTGACGGCGCTCGTCGGCGGCCTGGTCACCGCGCTCAGCGTCATCTTTTCGCTGACGATCACCGGCCTGCAGACCGTCCACCAGCAATATTCGCCGCGGCTCCTGCGCAACTTCATGCGCGACGGCGCGACGAAGATCACGCTCGGCGTCTTCGCCGGTACGGTCTCCTACATGCTCGCCGTGCTGCGCTCCCTGCCCGGCTCCGATAGCGCGGAAGAGCCGCCGCGGCTGGCGATCTTCTTCGGCATGTTCCTCTTCCTCGCCTGCGTCGGCATCGTCGCCTATTTCGCCCAGCACATCACGAACTCGATCCGCGTGCAGCGCGCCATGAACCGCGTCATGGGCGATACGCACTACGCGATCGACCTCGCGCAGGGCATGACGGCGCAACACCCGCGCGCCGTCACACGCGAGGCACTGCCGCATCCGCCGGCCGGCGCGCTCGTCGTCGACATCTGGCGAAACGGCTACGTGCGCGAGGTAGACGTCGAGCGGCTCGCCGCCTTCGCACGCAAGACCGCCGCCTCGGTCCGCATCCGCCCGATGATCGGCGACTATGTCGTCGCCGGCACGCCGCTCGCCTGGGTCTGGTCGCGAAACGGCGCCGACCTAGATGCCGAGACCGTCCGACACGCCCTTGGAAAGACGATCGACATCGGTCCGGACCGTACGGAAGACACCGACGTCTCCTACGGCCTGCGCCAGTTCGTCGACGTCGCCGTGCGCGCCATGTCGCCTTCGCTCAACGACCCCTATACGGCGATCCAGGCGATCGACCACATGACGGAGATCGTCTGCCGGCTCGCCCGCGACGGCGTGCCCGGCGGCATCGTGCGCGACGAGGACGGCGCGCTCCTCGTCGCCCCGCCCGGCCTCGACCTCGCCGGCTACGTGCAGCTCGCCGTCGAACAGCCCGCCCGCTACGGCGGCGCGGAGCCGTCCGTCGTCGTGCGCCTCCTCCAGCTCGTCCGCAACGCCGCCGCGCTGGCCCCCGAAGAAGCCCGACCGGCGCTGCGCGAAGAAGTCGAACGCATCCGCCGCCACGCAACCGACCAGGCCAGAAACGACACCGACCTCGCCCCCATTCAGGAGGAAGCCGAAGCGGCACTCGCCTGGCTGGACGGCAAGGTCACCTACCCGGAGGCTTCGCCGGTGCGGTTGTAGGCGGCGATCCGGAGCCGGACCGTCTCCCTGCAAATGCCGCGTCCACACGGTGCACTTTCCGAAGTGCGAAAACATCATTCCTTAATTAGATAAAGCTTTTAAGCCTTTCTAAACGCTCGCTCATCGATACTTGCAGTGAGGCAATGCGGCCTTTCCGTCATCGCACTTATGGCAATATCAAAATGATTTTTCGAGGTTTTACCGGAGACCGTCGCGGCGCGACCGCCATCGAATTCGCGATCCTAGGTCCGATCTTCTTTCTTCTGACATTCGCGATTCTCGAAACCGGTCTTTTACTGCTCGGTCAACTCGGCATCGACCAAGCTGCAAAGGAAGCTGCCCGGATCGTTCGCATCAACAAAGTTGCCAACGACGGGATGAGCGAGCAGGCGTTCCGCCGGATGATCTGCAACGCGTCCATCGTCCCCATCACCTGTAGCAAGCTTCAAATCGACCTTCATCGCGCTCCAAGCTTCGCCTCCTTCGAACCGTCGCCGCCGGTACGGGAGGGCAAGATCAATACGACTGGTTTCCAGTTCGATCCGGGTGCTCCCGGTACGATCATGGAGATGCGGGTCTACTACGCTTGGCCTCTCGTCGCCGACCTCGTACATCGTTATTATTCGAATATCGATGACGGTAATTATCTGATTTCATGGGTCACGTTCTTTCGTAACGAGCCGAAGGCTAAATACATGAGCGAAGAAACCGAGTAAGACTTATTAAATGATGAAATCCGTATTTAACTCGTTTGATTGCGCTAACCATCTTCCCTGTAAATGTTCCGCGTCTATTCGTGGGTAAACGCTCATGCTACATCGACCAAAAAACATATTATCCCGGTTGTGGAAGGATCGCGGCGGCGCGGCTGCGATCGAATTCGCCTTCGTTCTTCCTGTCCTCGTCGTACTCTATCTGGGCCTTGTCGAAGCAAGCTTCGCAATCGTTGCGCACCAGAAGACCGAGGAAACGGCATCGACGATCGGAGACCTTATCGCGCAGGACACGGAACTGAGTGATGACGGCATCGACGACCTTTTCGATATCGCCACGGCGACGATGTATCCCTATTCGGTTCGATCCTTGAGGATCCAGGTAGCCGGCCTCAGGATGAACGACGAGGGACATTTCACGAGGCAATGGCACCACGACAGCGACGACAACATGCCCGGGCTCGACGCAGATACGCTCGGTCCGGCGTTGAGCAGGACGAACGGCAATTTCCTCGTGGTTGCCCGAACCTTCTACGACTACCAACCGATGACGCGCTTCCTCTTCGGCAAACCACTCGAAATGAAAAGCCTGAACGTCACACGGGCCCGTCTGACAACAGATCTGGAGTGTACCGGATGCACGAGATGAAGGACCCGACCGTCGCAGCCGACCTGCGAGCGGCACTACGGCGTTTGAGACAGGATCGTAGGGGCAACTTTGCGGTCCTCACGGCCTTGATGATCATCCCCCTCTTCGGCCTTTCCGGCCTTGCGATCGACTACGCGCGTGCGACCGATACGCGGGCCTATATGCAGGACAAGAGCGATGCCATTGCACTGGCGATGGCGTCCCGGGGACCAGACAATACGGACGCGGCACTTCTCGATGCGATGGTGCAGAAAGCCCGCAGCGGGGAAACCTGGACCCAGCTGGATTTTGAGGGCTCGTGGATCAATGTGGGCGACTATCAGGTGACGGCCAGCGCGTCGTTGCCACTTACGCTCGCGCGCTTCATTCCGGGTGTGACGACGGCACTCGCGATCAGAACCAGCGCTACGGCCCGCTACAATGGCATCAAGAAACAGTACGAGCCGCCCATACCCCTCAAACTCACGTCGGACGCATGGGATTACAACGAGGTTTCCGCGTACTGCTACAACCCCGTAACCGATACGCGGGGCAGAGAAACCCCGATCTACGACAACACCGACAGGGAGGGGGACGACTATCAGGGCGCCGCCATGCCGGAATGCGACGCGGACGAAACGCTCAGTTATCATCTGATGAACATTTGGAACGGTTTGAACGGCGGAGACTATCAGACCGTCAAGGACGACCCGGAATCGCACGCGGGTCGGATTCACGATTACTACACGGACACGACGATCAGAGATCACAGGGAAGTCTACAATATGCCGTACGATCTGCTCGATTCGTACAGCTGCGCCACCGTCGAAGACTGCGATCGGAACCAGGGCAAAGATGGAAGTGTCCAGAACGGATCGGCTGATCAGGATGGGAAGGACGACGAGTTCTGCTCCAAAACCTATACATACTATGGATGGGAAGATCGTCCCGACCATATTGCCGACGGTGAAGCCGACTGGAACGATATTCGGTTGATCATCAAATGCCCCGTCACCGTAAAGACCGGGCTGCACACCGTCGCCCTCGTCGAGTGAGGCCATTCCGCACTATCGGATAGAAACACCGTCGGTTGGCGCCGGGCAGCGCATAACCGCAGGCGATCGCCCGTCCTCGACACTCGAGCATTCGGTCGCGACCTTCAGACCCGCACGAAACCTGCCTTGCCCGGACCTTAGCTTCCCGTCGAATTCTGCATCTCCAACCCCGCTGCCACGGCATCCTCCACCCGCTCCAGCCAGACGAATTCCAGCTTCTCCTTCGCTTCCCTCGGGATCTCGTCGTAGTCGCGGCGGTTTCGAGCTGGCAGCATCACCCGTGTGATGCCCGCGGCGGCGGCCGCGACGACCTTTTCCTTGATGCCGCCGACGGGAAGCACGAGGCCGCGCAGGCTGATCTCGCCTGTCATCGCCGTGTCGGATCGCACCGTGCGGCCGGTCAGCAGCGAGGCGAGCGCCATGAACATGGCGACGCCTGCGCTCGGTCCGTCCTTCGGCGTCGCGCCCGCCGGCACGTGGACGTGGATGTCGGTCCGGTCGAGGCGCTCCTGCGAAAGGCCGAACGTGGCGGCCTGCGTCTTCACGAGGCTGAGGGCTGCCTGCGCGCTCTCGCGCATCACCTCGCCGAGCTGGCCGGTCAGCACCAGCCGTCCGTTGCCCGGCGTGCCGGCCGCCTCGATGAAGAGGATGTCGCCGCCGACCGGCGTCCAGGCGAGGCCCGTCGCCACACCCGGCACGCTCGTGCGCATCGCCACCTCGTTCTCGAAGCGGGGCTGCCCCAGCGCTTCGGCGAGACCTTCTTCGGTAATGTGCACGGTGTCGGTCTTGCCTTCCGCCACGGTGACGGCCGCATGGCGCATCACGCGGCCGATCTCGCGTTCGAGATTGCGCACGCCGGCCTCGCGCGTGTAGCGCGCGATGATCGCCTGCAGCGCCCCTTCGTCCACCGTCACCTGATCGTCGCGAAGCCCGTTCGCGGCGCTCTGGCGCGCGACCAGATAGCGCTTGGCGATCTCCAGCTTCTCGCCCGCCGTGTAGCCGGCGAGCGAGATGATCTCCATGCGGTCGCGGAGCGGCCCGGGGATCGTGTCGAGCATGTTCGCCGTCGCGATGAAGACGATGCGCGACAGGTCGAACGGCACGCCGAGATAGTTGTCGCGGAAGGTCTCGTTCTGCGCCGGGTCGAGCACTTCGAGCATCGCGGCGGACGGGTCGCCGTGCGCGCTCGCGCCCATCTTGTCGATCTCGTCCAGCATCATCACGCAGTCGCGCGTGCCGGCCTTGCGGATCGCCTGGATGATGTTGCCGGGCATCGCACCGACATAGGTGCGTCGGTGGCCGCGGATCTCGGATTCATCGTGCGTGCCGCCGAGGGAGATGCGTGCGAACTGCCGGCCCATGGCACGCGCGATCGACTGGCCGAGCGAGGTCTTGCCGACGCCCGGCGGGCCGACGAAGCACAGGATCGGCGCGCGGCCCTCCGGCGCCAGCTTGCGCACGGCGAGGTATTCGACGATGCGCGTCTTGATGCGCTCCAGCCCGAAATGATCGGCGTCGAGCACGCGGCGCGCCTCTGCGATGTCGATCGCCGGCGGGCTGGGTGCGGCCCATGGCAGCTCGATCAGCCAGTCGAGATAGCTGCGGATCATGCCGTATTCGGTGGAGGCGTCCGGCGTGCGGGCGAGCCGGCGCAGTTCCTTGCGTGCCTGCACGTCGACCTCTTCCGGCATCGCGGCGGTGTCGATCGCCGCTTCGAGGTCGGCGATCTCCTGGCCGGTCCCTTCCTCCTCGCCGAGCTCGCGCTGGATCGCGGCCATCTGCTCGCGAAGCACCGCCTTGCGCTGGCGCTCGCCGAAGGCCTCCTGCGTCTGCCGGCCGATCTCGGCGGAGAGCCTGAGCACCTGCAGCCGGCGGGCGAGCAGGTCGCCGACCCTGTCGAGCCGGTCCTTGAGGTCGAGCGTCTCAAGGATCGTCTGCTTTTCGGCCGGCTGCGCGTCGAGATAGGCCGCCGTCATGTCGGCAAGCGTCGCCGGTTCGGTGATGGAGCGCACGGTCTGGCGCAGTTCGTCCGGCGCGTTGGCAAGCAGGTCCAGCGCCTCCAGCGCCTGCTGCTTGACGTTCATGAAGCGCGCCTCGACCTCCGGCGCCGAACCGTCCGGCTCCGTCAGCGTCTCGCCTTCGGCCGTCAGATAGCCGCCGGTGCGCGAAACGGATGCGAGCCGACAACGACGCACGCCCTGGCAGATCAGATGGTGCTCGCCGTTCTGCCCGGTGACGTAGCGCAGAATGTTGGCGAGCGTGCCGACGGGATGGAGGTCGTCGGCGTCGGGTTCGGCCGTCTCGGGATTCTTCTGCAGGACGACGAGGATCGGGCGCTGCTCGCGCACGGCCTGCTGGACCGCGGCGATGGAGCCCGGCCGGCCGATCGTCAGCGGCGCCACGATCTCGGGAAAGAGCACGACGCTGCGCATCGGCAGCACGATGAAGGGGCCGTTGTCGACCTGCGGCACGGCGCTTTCGCCTGCGGACCGCATCTCGACCGAGGAAACGGCTTCTGTCGGGTTTTCGTCGTTCATCGCGTCATCCGGAAGGCTTCACGGCGTCTTGCGCAGCGCCACGTAGAGGCAACCGGCCTGCATTTCGAGGCTCACCTGATCGTAGCGTCCCGGTGGCAGCGGCACGCGGCGGTGGAAGCGTCCCTGCGGAAGTTCCATGCGGTGGATGTCGGCCGTGCGAAGGGCGGCCGGCGGCACGCGCGCGCCCGTCAGCACCACGTCCGCACCGTCGAGCGTCACCTTCACGTCCTCGCGCGCGACGCCCGGCAGCGCGGCGACGATCAGCACGTCGCCGCCGGTATCGAGGATGTCGACCGGCGGCTCCCAGGCCGCCTGCTGCGCCGGGCCGTCCCCCGGCTGGTAGAGCTGGCGCTGGGCGCGGTCGGCTCGTGCCAGCATGCCGAGCGCCTCGGCCCACATCCGATCCTGTAGCGTGCGCATGGCGTGCCGTGTCCCTTTCCATCAGGACGCCGGCCGGGTCGTCGAGACGAAGACCCGGCGTTCCGTTCGTTACCCGCTAGACGATCCTACCCGCGTTCCGGTTCCAGCAGGCCGGCACGCGCAGGCGCAATGCGGGATCACGGATAGAGCCGCTGCTTCGTCCATTCCTCGTTTTCGTCGCCGCGCGAAAAGACGATCCGGTCGTGCAGCCGATAGGCGCCGTCCTGCCAGAACTCGATCTGCACCGGCACGATGCGAAAGCCCGACCAGTGCGGCGGGCGCGGCACCTCGCCTTCCGGATACTGCTTTTCGAGCTCGGCGACGGCGTCTTCCAGCACGGAGCGCTTTTCGAGCGGACGCGACTGGGCCGACGCCCACGCGCCGATGCGGCTGCCGCGGGCCCGCGAGGCGAAATAGGCGTCCGCCTCGGCCTTCGTCACTTCCTCGACGCGTCCGCGCAGGCGCACCTGCCGGCGTCGCGATTTCCAGTGGAAGCACATCGCCGCCTTGCCGGTGGAAAGAAGCTGCAGCCCCTTGGCACTCTCGAAATTGGTATAAAAGACGAAGCCGCGCTGGTCGTAGGCCTTCAGGAGAACCATGCGCACGTCCGGCAGCCCGTCGGCGTCGACGGTCGAGAGCGCGACGGCCGAAGGGTCGTTGGGCTCGCTCTCCTCGGCGTCCTTCAGCCAGCGCTCGAAGAGGGCCACCGGCTCGTCGGCCTGGGTGAAGTCATCGCCTGTTAAGGATGGTTCGGGCATGGTGTCTCGCTTGAAGGGTTTCGCGTTCATCCGTTCGGAAGGTTTACTTCGTGCACGATGCGGCAAAGTCGAGGCTTGTGTGCAAGCCGGCTGGCTTTCGCGCGGCAGCCGGCGTTCTCGCCCTCCTCGCGCTTTCGGCCTGCGCACGTCAGCCGCACCTTTTCGCCGGCGGCACGCAGCCCGACCGTTCGCTCGTGACCGGCTCGATCGCCCCGCCATCCACTGAGAAGGACCGGACGACCGATAGCGATGCGCAAGGCGATGGCGAAGCCGCCGGCGCCGCCGTCGCGGCCGTAAAAGAGGGCGACGCGTCGACACCGCTTGCCTGGACGGACGGCGCGAGCGGGACGACCGGTATCGTCTCGCAGATCCGCACGACACGCAACGGCGACGAAGTCTGCCGCGCCTTCACGACCACGCGCCACAGCTATCGCGGCATCGCGCTCTACGAGGGACGAACCTGTTCGCGCGACGGCGAAACCTGGAACCTCGTCGTCTTCGCCCCGAAGGATCCGGACGTCCAGCCCCTTCCCGCGCCGCCCGGCTGACGGGCTTCTTCCATTTCGCGAACCTTGGAGGCTAAACCCTTCCTTAGGCCGGCCGCCTTACGCTCGCCGCGTTCGGGAACGGCGAAGCCGACATCGCCGGGCGGAGTGAGCGGCGCGAGAGGATGTGTCATGCGTGATCCCTATGCGGTCCTCGGCCTGCCCGGATCCGCCGACCGGTATGCCATCAAGGCGGCCTACCGCGCGCTCGCCAAGCGCTGGCACCCGGACCGGCACGCCGGCGCCGAACGGGCGCATCGCCGCTTTCAGGAAATCGGCGAGGCCTACCAAGCTCTTCTAAAATACCGGAGCGACGACGAGCGCATGCCCGGCGCACGCGAAGCCGCGACGCGCGCAGGCGTACCGGCCGGACGCGACACCGGCCAAACGGACGAACCCGACAGCGCCGAAAGAATGATGGAACGCATTTTCGGCGTCGGCCCCGATACGCGCACGAAGCTCGCCGAAACGCCGGAGCTCGCGCCGGAGATCGTTCCCGAGCTGCCCGACCACGACGACCGGCAGACCGCGCAACGCCCCGATCGACAGGGCAGCGTCACCGTTTCGCGTGCGCTGGCGACGCTCTTTCGAAGGCGCGAGCGGACGAGCGGTGCCGCCGGGCACGCCCCCGCCGCCGAGACCGGACGCGGCTTCGATCTCGCCGTACCCGTCACGCTGGCGCTGACCGGCGGGCCGGTGACGGCGCGGCTGCCGAACGGAGCGACACGACGCCTCGATCTGCCGGGAGACCTCCGCGAGGGCCAGCGCATTCCCGTCTCGACCGCCGGTTCGGCCGGTCCGTACGACGCCGTCGTCCGCCTGTGCGCCCATGACGGTTTCTGGTCGAGCGGCACGACACTGCACACCGTGCTCGCGATCGATCTCGCCACGGCGCTGCTCGGGGCGACGCACAGGATCGACCTGCCGGACGGCGCGCTTGCGATCGTCGTTCCCGCATGGTCGGGCTCCGACCGCACGCTTCGCCTTTCCGGCCGCGGGCTACGTGACGCGCAAGGCGCGCGCGGCGACCTCGTCGTCCATCTGCGCGTCGTCGTCGATGCCCGGCGCGATGCCGCAATCGCCGATTTCGTGCGCGTTCAGCGTGGCCGGGATGCGTAGCTGTTGCCTTCCGGCGACGCCTGTGCACGCGGTGTCCCGGCGGCGCGTGCCAGCTTGAACGCTCGAAGCGGCTGTGCCATAGCCAGATTTGTCATTTAAGCTCAAGGAGAAGGACATGGTCCAGGCGACGGGTCTGATGAACGGGAAGCGCGGCGTCGTCATGGGCGTCGCGAACAACCGTTCCATCGCGTGGGGCATCGCCAAGGCCTGCGCCGATGCCGGGGCCGAAGTCGCGCTGACCTACCAGAACGACGCGGTGAAGAAGCGTGTCGAGCCGCTCGCGGCAGAGCTCGGCGGCATCGCCGCCGGCCAGTGCGACGTGAACGACCCGGCTTCCATCGATCAGGCCTTCGAGAACCTCCGCGAGGAATGGGGCTCGATCGACTTTCTCGTGCACGCCATCGCCTTTTCCGACCGCGACGAGCTGACGGGGCGCTACATCGACACCTCGCGCGACAACTTCCAGCGCACGATGGACATTTCCGTCTATTCGCTCACCTCGGTGATGCAGCGCGCCGAAAGCCTGATGAACGACGGCGGATCGGTGCTGACGCTCACCTATTACGGCGCCGAAAAGGTGATGCCGCACTACAACGTCATGGGTGTCGCGAAGGCGGCGCTCGAGGCGAGCGTGCGCTACCTCGCCGTCGATCTCGGCGTGAAGAAGATCCGCGTGAACGCGCTCTCGGCGGGGCCGATCCGCACGCTCGCAGCGTCGGCGATCGGCGATTTCCGCTACATCCTGAAGTGGAACGAGTACAACGCGCCGCTGAAGAAGGCGACAACCATCGAGGAGGTCGGCGATTCCGCGCTCTACCTGCTTTCCGATCTCTCGCGCGGCGTCACCGGCGAGGTCCATCACGTCGACGCCGGCTACCACACGGTCGGCATGAAGGCGGTCGACGCCCCCGACATTTCCGTCGTCAAGGACTGACGCCGCTCAATCCCGCCGTTTGCGAAGACGGTCGCGACCAAGGACACGCCGCGTGCTCATCTACTTCATTCGCCACGGCCAGACGGACTGGAACGTCTCGGAGCAGCTTCAGGGCAGCCACGACATTCCGCTGAACGACACGGGTCGCGCCCAGGCGCACGGCAACGGCAAGCACCTCGCGGAAATCCTCGGCGATCGGGCGGCGACGTTCGACTACGTCGCGAGCCCGATGGACCGCACGCGCGAGACGATGCGCATCATCCGCGGCGAACTCGGCCTGCCGCCGGAAGATTTCCGCACCGAGGAACGGATCGTCGAACTTTCCTTCGGCGAATGGGAAGGACGCACGCTCGAAACCGTCGCCGAGACTGAACCCGGCCCGGTGGAAGCGCGCGAGGCCGACAAATGGGGCTTCGTGCCGCCCGGCGAAAGCGCGGAAAGCTATGCCATGCTCGCCGAACGCGTCGAGCCGTGGCTGCGCTCGGTCGAAAAGGATACCGTGTGCGTGTGCCATGGCGGCATCATGCGGGCGATCTTCTTCCTGGTCGGCGGTCTCCCCGGCGACGAAGCGGCCCACGCCGAAACCCCGCAGGATCGTATCCTGAAATACGACGGAACCACGCTCGACTGGCTCTGAGCCCGGTTCCACCGTTCTTCCGTTCGAATCCCCCTCGTTTAGCGCACAGACGATCGGCGGCAAGTTATCTCTCTCTGTTGACTAGGAAACAAAACGGAAGTAGTTTCCTACTCAACAAAGGAGAACCGTGCTGGCGGAAATTCCCGATCTTACGACCCATCTCGGCTACTGGTTGCGTCAGGTCTCCAATCACGTCTCGCATAGCTTTGCCCGCAAGCTGGAGGCAAAGGACGTGACGGTCGCGGAATGGGCGGTGATGCGCGTCCTTTACGACCACCCACCGACGCCGCCGAGCCGCCTGGCCGAACGGATGGGCCTGACGCGCGGTGCCGTCACCAAATTGGCGGACCGCCTGATCGGCAAGGGTCTGGTCGCCAGACGCGCAAGCGCCGACGACGGGCGCGCCCAGACCCTGGAACTGACGGCGAAGGGGAACGGGTTCGTTCCCGAACTCGCGGTGCTCGCCGACCGGAACGAGGCGGAGTGCTTCGCGCCCATGCCCGACGAGGACCGCAAGGCGCTGGAGCGCATCCTGAAGGAAACCGTCGCACGGCTCGGCATTGCCGCCGTATTGATGGAGTAGCCGACCCTTTTCATCCCGGAGAATGACGATGGACCAGAGCCAGAAGGACGCCGCCGAGAAGTGCCTGCGCGGAGCGGAGGACAATTCGATGACGTTCCCCGAGATCGTCGGAACGCTCATGCAGGAGGGCTTCGAGAGCTACGCGATCGATTTCCGTCGCGCGAGCGCCGTCTATTACCGCCCCGATGGCGACAGCGTCGCCGTGTCGACGCACCGGCCGGCCGTATCGGTAGCTGCCAATTTCGACACGACAATCATCCAGGGCGCCATCCGCGAAGCGCAGCAGCTCGTGCCGGGATACAGCTATGCGGGGTTCTGCAAGACGATCATGGAAGCCGGTTGCGCAGGCTACATCGTTTCGTTCAGCGGTCGCCGCGCCGTCTATTTCGGCAGGTCCGCCGAAACGCATGTCGAGCACCTCCCGCAGTAGGTCTGCACCCGTTCCGTCTCGTTCGGAAGCGCCCCGTTTGCGCGCGCCACGCTTTGGCGTAGATATCGGGGCGAACAAACGGGCCGGCGCAGTTTCGGCTCCGATCGATCGAGCGCAGGCGAACCCTCATGTCGCACAACACCTTCGGTCATCTTTTCCGCGTGACGACCTGGGGCGAGAGCCACGGGCCGGCGCTCGGCTGCGTCGTCGACGGCTGCCCGCCCGGCATCCGCTTCACGCCGGCCGAGATCCAGCACTTTCTCGACCGGCGCAAGCCCGGCCAGTCGCGCTTCGTCACGCAGCGCCGCGAGGCCGACGCGGTAAAGATTCTCTCCGGCGTGCTGCCGGACGAGGCCGGCGGCGAGTATCTGACAACCACCGGCACGCCCGTCTCGATGATGATCGAGAACACCGACCAGCGCTCCAAGGACTATTCCGAGATCGCCCGGCAATACCGGCCGGGCCATGCCGACTATACCTACGACGTGAAATACGGCCTGCGCGACTATCGCGGCGGCGGGCGTTCCTCGGCCCGCGAGACCGCAGCCCGTGTCGCAGCCGGCGGGCTTGCACGCAAGGTCGTCCCCGGCATGCGCGTGCGCGCAGCCCTCGTGCAGATCGGCGACAAGCCGATCGACCGGGCGAACTGGAACTGGGATTCGGCCGACCAGAACCCGTTCTTCGCGCCCGACCCGGCGATCGTGCCGGTCTGGGAAGACTATCTCGACGACATTCGCAAGCGCGGCTCGTCCGTCGGCGCCATCGTCGAGGTGGTGGCCGAAGGCGTGCCGGCCGGGCTCGGCGCCCCGATCTACGGCAAGCTCGACCAGGACATCGCGAGCGGCCTGATGTCGATCAATGCCGTGAAGGGTGTGGAGATCGGCGAGGGCTTCGCCGCCGCAGCGCTCACCGGCGAGGAAAACGCCGACGCGATGCACCCCGGCGAGAACGGCACGCCTTCCTTTTCCTCCAACCACGCCGGCGGCATCCTCGGCGGAATCTCGACGGGCATGCCGATCGTCGCCCGCTTCGCCGTCAAGCCGACATCTTCCATCCTTACCGAACGCCCGAGTGTCGATCGCGACGGCAACGCCGTCTCGGTCCGCACCAAGGGCCGGCACGACCCATGCGTCGGCATCCGCGCCGTGCCGATCGGCGAGGCGATGCTCGCCTGCATCCTCGCCGACCACTACCTGCGCGACCGCGGGCAGAACGGAGAGCGCGTCGTCGATCGTTAACCCTCGAGGAAGCATGCCATGATCACGCTTTACTGGGCTCCGAAGACGAGAGCCGTCCGCATGTTCTGGGCGTTGGAAGAGGTCGGCCAGCCCTACGAGCTGGCATTCATCGATTTCAGGGCCAAGGATCGCGAAGATCCAGCCGCCTTCAAGGCCGCGAGCCCGCTCGGCAAGCTGCCGGCGATCGTCGACGGCGACGTCCGAATGGCCGATTCGGCGGCGATCGCGCTCTATCTGGCGGACCGCTATGCGCCCGGCGATCTCGCTCCGCGCATCGACGACCCGGCACGCGGCGAGTTCCTGTTCTGGCTCTTCTACACGCCCTCGGCGATGGAGCCGGCGATGACGGAAAAGTTCGTGGACCTGCCGGCCAATCCCGCAGCCTACCCGTGGGGCAGCTTCGACCGGATGATGTCGGCGCTCGAAACCCGGCTCGCCGAACGCGAGTGGGTCGCGGCGGACCGCTTCACCATGGCCGACTTCATGATCTCCGGCACGCTGAGCTTCATGGAAACCATGAAGGTTCTCGCACCCTCGCCCGTGCTTCGTTTCTACATGCAACGCTGTCTCGAAAGACCGGCGGCCGTGCGTGGGAGGGAAAAGGAAGAGGCCGCGACGGCGGCGCTCAACGCCTAGATGTGAGGCTTTCCCGTCACTGCCGGCGCCCAAGCCGGGGGATAACCGGTTCGCGTCTGCGCGCTGCGATGGACCGGGCGAACGCTTAAATCTATGTTAACGCAATGACCACGCGCTTTTACGCCAATCCCGTCTGCCTCGAGCACCATACGCCCGACGGACACCCCGAACGCGCCGACCGCCTGCGCGCCATCGATGTCGCGCTCGAACACGAGAACTTCGCGCGGCTCGAGCGCGTCGAGGCGCCGGTCGCCGAGCGCGAAAGCGTGCTGTCATGCCACGACGAGGCGCATCTGGCGAAGCTCGTCCGCATGCTGCCGGAAGAAGGCACGGTCTCGCTCGATCCCGACACGGTGATGACGCCGAAGAGCCTCGACGCGGCGCTTGCGGGCGTCGGCGGCGCATGTCTGGCGATCGACGCCGTGATGGCCGGCGAGATCGACAACGGTTTCGTCGCAACGCGCCCGCCCGGCCACCATGCCGAGCACGACAAGGCCATGGGCTTCTGCCTCTTCAACCAGGCGGCAATCGCCGCGCGCCATGCCCAGCGCACACACGGGCTCGAACGCGTCGCCATCGTCGATTGGGACGTCCATCACGGCAACGGCACGCAGGACATCTTCTGGTCCGACACTTCCGTCCTCTACTGCTCGACGCACCAGTTCCCGCACTATCCCGGGACCGGCGCGCGCTCCGAGACCGGCGCGCACGGCACCATCGTCAACGCGCCGCTTTCGGCCCATGCGGGCAGCGAGCATTTCCACGAGGCCTTCACGAGCCGCGTCCTGCCGGCGGTCGAGGCGTTCCGGCCGGATCTCATCGTCGTTTCGGCCGGCTTCGACGCGCACCACCGCGATCCGCTCGGCCAACTCAACCTCCTCGACGGAGACTTCGACTGGGCGACGGGCAAACTCATGGATATCGCCGGACGGCTGTGCGACCACCGGCTGGTCAGCGTGCTCGAGGGCGGCTACGACCTCGCCGGGCTCGCCGAATCGGCAGCCGTGCACATCCTGCGCCTGATGAAGGGGTAATCATGTCCGATCCGACGCCGCAAACGCCGGAAAAGAACGCCGATATCGCCGAAATGACGTTCGAACACGCCGTCGAACAGCTCGAGCGCATCGTCGACCATCTGGAAAAGGGCGACGTCGCCCTCGACAAGTCGATCGAGATCTACGAGCGCGGCGAAGCGCTGAAGCGGCACTGCGAAACGCTGCTCAACGCCGCGGAAAACCGCATCGAAAAGATCCGCCTCGACCGCAGCGGCAAACCGCAGGGCACCGAGCCGCTGGACGAGGAGTAAGGTTTCCCCGCGGTCGTCGTACGGAAGTCTACCGCTTTTCCCTTCGTGCGAAAGAGCAAAGACGCCGATCCGGATCCCCCGGAAAAACGCCGTGGATCCGAGCCGAGGATCCGGCGTCGTTCGGATCGGCGAAAGTCGGGTGACGCCTCGGCCCGGACCCGGGTACGACGGCAGTCCACGGCGCAACCTCGCCGACCTTCCGACCCGCACAGCCGCGCCCCGTGCGGGTTTTCGCATTGCAGGACGTCCCGCGAGGCGTTAACCGCATGGGCGAGGACGCATCCCGACGGGGTTTCGACGACCATGAAGGCAATGCAGGGCTTGAAGAGCGAAATGTTGCGCGGCTGCTGGTACGTGGCAGCCACCTCGCGCTCGCTCAAGCGCGGAAAGACGAAGGCGAAGACGCTGCTCGGCGAGCCGGTCGTGCTCGCACGCGGCGAGGACGGCACGGCCTTCGCGCTGCGCGATCTCTGCCCGCATCGCGGCATCCCGCTTTCCTACGGCATGGTCGAAGGCTGCTCGCTGCGTTGCTGCTACCATGGCTGGCGCTTCGACGAGAACGGCACCTGCGTCGAGATCCCAAGCCTCGCCGAAGGCCAGAAGATCGACGTCGCGAAGATCAATTGCGGCGCCTATCCCTGCGTCGAGCGCTACGGGCTCGTCTGGGTCTATTTCGCCGCGAACGGCGAGGCGCCGGAAGACGGCCCGATGCCCGACGTCGAGATCTTCCCGCACATCGCGCCCGAAACGCCGCCGGCCGCCGCCATCATGCAGGAATTCGACTGCTCGGTGGATCACGCCGCCTTCGGCCTGATGGACCCGACGCACGCCGCCTATATTCACACCTCCTGGTGGTTCAAGAAGAACGGCCGGACGCTGCGCCCGAAGGAGAAGTCCTTCGAGCCGGCGCCCTTCGGCTGGCGCATGGTGCGCCACGCGCTGCCGCCGCAAAACCTCGTCTACAAGCTGCTCGGAGATGACGTCACGACCGAGATCGCCTACCGGCTTCCCGGCTACCGCATCGAGGACGTCGCCGGCTCGAAGCATTCCGTCGTCGCCGTGACGGCGCTGACGCCGATCGACGGCCAGCGCACGGAAGTCTACCAGTTCTTCTATTCGACGATGGGCCTCGTGAAATACGGCCGCCCGCTCGCCGAATATCTGATGAACGTCTTCCTCGGGCAGGATCGCGAGGCCGTCGTGCGCCAGCGCGAAGGTCTCGTCTGGGAGCCGCGCCTGATGATGATCAACGACGCCGACACGCAGGCGCGCTGGTGGGCGCGCATCAAGTCCGAATGGCAGGAAGCGCTCGCCGAAGGCCGCTCCTTCGCCAACCCGCTGAAACCGCAGACGCTGCGCTGGCGCTCGTAACCGGGCGACAAAAGCTCCACGCATGAGGAATGGAATGTCCGACGATCTGGCCGCACTGAAGGAAACGATCCTCGCCGATGTCGCTGCAGCGAGCGACGAGAGGGAAATCGAGGCCGTGCGCGTCGGCGCGATCGGCAAGAAGGGCTCGGTCTCGGAAAAGCTGAAGACGCTCGGCCGGATGACGCCGGAGGAGCGGCAGACGGCGGGCCCCGCGATCAACGGGCTCAAGCAGGAAGTCACCGACGCGATCGCCGCGCGGAAGAGCGAGCTGCGAGAAGCGGCGATCGCCGAGCGGCTTGCGGCCGAAAGCGTCGACGTCACGCTGCCCGTTCGCCCCTCGCCCGCCGAGCGCGGTCGCATCCATCCGATCAGCCAGGTGATCGACGAGCTGACCGCGATCTACGCCGACATGGGCTTCGCGATCGCCGAAGGCCCGGACATCGAGACGGACTACTACAATTTCACGGCGCTGAACTTTCCCGAGGGCCATCCCGCCCGCGAGATGCACGACACGTTCTTCCTGCCGGAAAACGACGCCGGCGAGCGCAAGGTCTTACGCACGCATACCTCGCCCGTGCAGATCCGCACGATGGAGAAGCAAAAGCCGCCGATCCGCATCGTCATCCCCGGCAAGACCTACCGGCAGGATTCCGACGCGACACACTCGCCGATGTTCCATCAGGTCGAAGGCCTCGTCGTCGACACCAAGGCGAACGTCGCCAACATGAAGTGGGTGCACGAGGAGTTCTGCAAGGCCTTCTTTGAGGTCGATCAGGTGACGATGCGCTTCCGCCCATCCTTCTTTCCCTTCACCGAGCCGAGCCTCGAGGTCGACATCCAGTGCGACCGTTCGGGCTCGGAAGTGAAGTTCGGCGAAGGCACGGACTGGATGGAGATCCTCGGCTGCGGCATGGTCCACCCGAACGTGCTTCGCGCCGGCGGCCTCGACCCGGACTTCTACCAGGGCTTCGCCTGGGGCATGGGCATTGACCGCCTCGCCATGCTGAAATACGGCATGCCGGACTTGCGCGCCTTTTTCGACGCCGACGTGCGCTGGATCGAACACTACGGCTTCCGCCCCCTCGACGTGCCGACGCTGTTTTCGGGGTTGAGCGGGTGATCGATGCCGACGGTCCTGCGCCGATACGGATACCGCTTCCATTTCTACGGTTCGGACATGAACGAACCGCCGCATATCCACGTCTCGGGTCATGGCGCGCAGGCCAAGATCTGGCTCGAACCGATCGTGCTTGCCGAAGAGAAGGGCTTCAAGGCTTCGGATTTGAAGCGTATTCTTTCGGTTGCGAGCGAAGAGAAACAGAGCTTTCTGGAGGCCTGGGATGACTTCTTCCGTTCCCTATCCGGAAAATGAAAAGCCGGTCCAGGCATGGTGCGATCCGAGCCACCTGCATGTGACCCTGACCGACGGCCGCGAGGTCGTGACGCCGCTGTGGTGGTATCCACGCCTCGCTTCGGCGACGCATGCCGAACGCAACACGGTCGAGCTCATGCTCGACGGGGTGCACTGGCCGATCGTCGATGAGGATCTTTCCGTGCGTGGCATGCTGCGCGGCTGGAAATACCCGAACGCCGTCGAACCCACGGTGGCTGCGGAATGAGCGCGCGTCACGAAGGCGGTTGCCGGTGCGGTGCCGTTCGTCTCGCGGCCGAGGGAGAAGCCCTCTGGCGCTCGTGGTGCCACTGCGTCGACTGCCGCAAGACGACCGGTGCGCCCGCTTCGGCCTTCGTCGGCTTCCGCGCCGAGGACATGCGCTTCGAGGGCGAGGCCGCTCGCACGTTCCGCGAAGGCCCGATCGAACGTTCCTTCTGCGGGGAATGCGGCTCGCCGCTTTCCTATCGCGACGATCGTCTGCCCGGTGAGATCTACGTCTATCTCGGCGTGATGGACGACCCCGAAGCCTTCCCCCCGACCCTCCACGCCTTCGAGAGCCAGCGGCTTTCCTTCCTGCACATCGCCGACGATTTGCCGCGCCACGACCGTTTCTCGATCGAGCGCTGACCCTTCCGCAAGGACGCATTGTTTCCCATGAAATTCACCCTTTCCTGGCTCAAGGACCACCTCGAAACCGACGCCTCGCTCGACACGATCGTCGAGACGCTCACCATGATCGGGCTCGAGGTCGAGGAGGTCGACGACAAGGCGGCCTTCCGGCCCTTCACCGTCGCGCGCGTCGTCTCGGCGCAAAAGCATCCGAACGCCGACAAGCTGCAGGTGCTCACCGTCGATACCGGCACGGGCGATCCGGTGCAGGTCGTCTGCGGTGCGCCGAACGCGCGCGAAGGCTTGATCGGCGCCTTTGCGGCACCCGGCACGCATATTCCGGGCATCGGCGTCGATCTGGAAGTCGGCACGATCCGGGGCGTCGAAAGCCGCGGCATGATGTGCTCGGAGCGCGAACTCCAGATCTCCGACGACCACGACGGCATCATCGACCTACCGGAAGACGCCCCCGTCGGCGCGTCCTTCGCCGACTATGCCGGCCTCGACGATCCCGTGATCGACATCGGCCTGACGCCGAACCGGCCGGATTGCACCGGCGTTTCCGGCATCGCGCGCGATCTCGCCGCCGCCGGCCTCGGCACGGTGAAGACGGCCGCTTCTACGCCTGTCGCGGGCGAAGGCGCCTGCCCGGTTTCCGTCGCTGTCGAGGCGCCCGAGCTCTGCCCCGGCTTCGCGCTCTGCAAGGTTTCCGGCGTCAAGAACGCCGAGAGCCCGCGCTGGATGCAGCAGCGCCTGCTTGCGATCGGTCTGCGCCCGATCAACGCGCTCGTCGACATCACGAACTACATCACCTTCGATCGCGGCCGCCCGCTCCACGTCTTCGACGCCGCCAAGGTCGTCGGCAATCTGACGGTGCGCCGCGCGGCCGACGGCGAAACGATCGAGGCGCTGGACGAGCGCACCTATACGCTGACGCCCGCCATGTGCGTCATCGCCGACGACAACGGCGTCGAGTCGCTCGCCGGCGTCATGGGTGGCGAGCGCACGGGCTGCGACGAGAACACCACCGAGGTGCTGATCGAGTCCGCCCTCTGGGAACCGACGAACATCGCCACCACGGGACGCACGCTCGGCATCATCACCGATGCGCGCTACCGTTTCGAGCGCGGCGTCGATCCGGCCTTCATGGAAGGCGGCCTCGATCTCGCGACCCGGCTCGTCACGGAGATCTGCGGCGGCACGCCGAGCGAGGCCACGATCGTCGACCATCGCGACGACGAGACGAAGACCGTTGATTTCCCCGTCGCCGAAGTCGAGCGGCTGACGGGCATCGCCGTCGCGCTGACGGAAGCGCTCGCGATCCTCTCCCGCCTCGGTTTCGAACCGCAGAAAGGCGACAGGGGCGAAGGCGAGAGCGTGCCCGTCACCGTGCCTTCATGGCGGCCGGATGTCGACGGCAAGGCCGATCTCGTCGAGGAGATCATGCGCATCCACGGCGTGAACCGCATCGCGCCGGTTCCGCTCGAACGCGACGGCGGCGTGCCGACGCGCATCCTCACCACGCTGCAGAACCGCACGCGCGATGCCCGCCGGGCGCTCGCCGCGCGCGGCATGCTCGAAGCCGTCACCTGGTCGTTCATTCCGGCCGCGCAGGCGGAAGCCTTCGGCGGTGGGCAGGCCGCGCTCAAGCTCGCCAACCCGATCGCCGCCGACATGTCGGACATGCGTCCCTCGCTGCTGCCCGGCCTCATTGCCGCCGCCAAGCGCAACGCCGATCGCGGCTTCGCCGATACGGCCCTCTTCGAAGTCTCGGGCATCTACCAAGGCGACACGCCCGAAACGCAGCGACGCGTCGCCGGCGGCATCCGTCGCGGCACGGCCGGTCTCGAAGGCGGGGGACGCCATTGGCAGGGTGCGGCTGCGCCCGTCGGTGTCTTCGACGTGAAGGCCGATGCGCTCGCCGTTCTCGCCGCCTGCGGCATGGATCCGACGAAGGTTCAGATCGAAAAAGGCGGGCCGGACTGGTACCACCCGGGCCGTTCCGGCACGATCAAGCTCGGCCCCAAAATCGTACTCGGCCATTTCGGCGAGTTCCACCCGACGACACTGGAAGCGCTCGACACAAAGGGTCCGATCGCCGGCTTCGAGATTGTTCTCGACGCCGTGCCGGAGCCGAAGCGCAAGCCGACGAAGACCAAGCCGCCGCTCGCCCTCTCGCCCTTCCAGACCGTCACGCGAGACTTCGCCTTCGTCGTCGATCAGACGATCGAAGCTGCGTCGATCCTTCGCGCGGCGGCGGGAGCCGACAAGAAGCTGATCACCAACGTCGAAGTCTTCGACGTCTTCGAAGGCGCATCGCTCGGCGAGGACAAGAAGTCGGTCGCCATCGAGGTCGCGATCCGGCCGAGCGAGCGCACGCTAACGGAAGAGGATTTGGAAACCCTTTCCGCGACGATCGTCGCCAACGTGGAAAAGACGACCGGCGGCACGCTTCGCGGATAGCGCCGCCGTCCCGGAGGGGTTGGCATGAGGAGGAAACCGCAGAGCGTCGCGAGCCTGACGGAGTTCGGCCGCACGCGCCTGTCGGCGAGCTTCTTCATGCGCGACTTCCTGTTTTCCGACATCGCCGCGATCCATGGCCAGACGAACGCGCCCGACGATCCGGACCTCGCGATCGCCGCCGGCACGCGGCTTTGCGAAGACCTGCTCGAACCGCTGCAGCAGGCGTTCGGGCGCATCGCCATCCGCTCGGCCTATCGCTCGAGCGAGGTGAACGCGCTCGGCAACGCCATGCAGGCGGAAGGCAAGAGCGCCTACAATTGCGCGAAGAACGAGGACAATTTCGCCGGCCACATCTGGGACCGGCGCGACGCCGACGGCTGCATGGGCGCCACGGCCTGCATCGTCGTGCCGTCCTTCTGGGACCGGTTCCAGGCGGAAGGCGACTGGCGCCGCCTTGCCTGGTGGATCCACGACCATCTGCCCTATTCCGCGCTCGAATTCTTCCCGCGGTGCTTCGCCTTCAACATCACTTGGCACGAGCGGCCGCGGCGTGAAATCTCGAGCTTCGTCACCCCGCGGGGCATCCTCACCCGTCCCGGCATGGAAAATCACGAAGGCAGCCACGAAGCCGAATGGCAGGACATCCTGCCTTGAGCGTCGGCGAGGGCGTATCGACGCGCCGCACAGACCTCGATCTCCACCTCGCCACCCGTTCTCGCGCGGAACAGGAAGCCGCTCTCGCAACGATCCTGCTTGGCGATCCGCTGACCCGAACGGCCCTTCAAGCCGCCCGCACGCTCGACCTGCCCGACTGGTTGATCGTCTCCGGTGCCATCTACAACACCGTCTGGAACGCACTCACGGGCAGGCCTTCCGGCCACGGCATCAAGGATATCGATCTTTTCTATTTCGACGCCGCCGATCGTTCCTACGAGGCCGAGGACGCGGCCATCCGCCGGGCCGCCGATCGCTTCGCCGCACTTCCCGTACCCGTCGAGATCCGCAACCAGGCGCGCGTGCATCTATGGTACCGCGACCATTTCGGCATCGATTGCCCGGCTTACGCGGCAAGCGCGGACTCGCTTTCCTTCTTTGCCGCGAAGACCCATGCGGTCGGCGTTCGCCTTCGTGCCGACGATACGCTCGCGATCGTCGCACCTTTCGGCCTCGACGCGATCTTCGGCCTGCGCCTCGTGCCGAACCCGGCACTCGCAAACGCCGAAACCTTCGCCGAGAAGGCACAACGCGCGAAGGCCTGCTGGCCGGAGATCGTCGTCGAACCGTGGCCCGGCGCGGGCTGAACCCGCCGGTTACGCGACGTCGTTCTCCGCAAGCCGCCCGATCAGCGGCGCGAGGCCCTTTTCGTAGCGCTGCCAGAGCTTGACCGAGGACGAATAGATCGGCTGTCGCACCTGCGCAGCACTCGCCGTGCGCACCGGATGCTTCGCGTCCTGGAAGGCGAGGCAGCGCTCGTCCCATTCGAGACCGGTCGCCGCAATCAACCGACGCGACTGCGCCTCCTGATCGGCGACCAGTTCCTCGTAGCGCACGTCGGTCACGAAGCCCGGAAGCACGGCCTGCCAGTGCGCCATCAGCTGCGCGTAGAGCACGTAGAATTCCGCCAACTCGTCGAGATTGTAGGCGTATTTGTGCCCGGTCGAGCGAAAATAGGTCTTGAAGATCGAAAGGCAGGTCGCCGGTGCCTCGCGCACGCAGTGCAAAAGCGTCGCGTTCGGAAGGATCGCGCGGATCAGCCCGACGAAGAGGAAATTGCCCGGCATCTTGTCGCTGACGCGAAGCGCCGGGCCGACATTGGCGCGAAGGCTCGCCACGTAGGCCTCGCCCGCCGCGCGGAAGGTTTCGGGCGCGATGCTGCCGAGGTTTTCCGGAAACATCGCGTTTTCCTGCGCGAAGAAGCGGCTCGCCGTCTGCTGCAAGGCCAGGATCTCGCCGCGCCCGGCAATCTGGGGATGGGCGGCCACGATCTGCTCGACGAGCGAGGTGCCCGAGCGCGGCATGCCCATGACGAAGACCGGTGTGGTGTCCGGATCGCCGTGCCCGTCGCCGAGCGAGGCGAAGAACTCCGCCGAGAAGACGCGGCGCACCTCCTTGAAGTCGCGCCGCGTCGCTGCCGGATCGTAGTCGATCGTCTCGCGACGCGCCGCGTTGCCGGCGAGCAGATAGTCGAAGGCCTCGTCGTATCGGCCGATGTCTTCCAGCGACTTGGCGAGCGCGAAGGCGAGCAGCATGCGCTCGGCACGCGTCGCGTCGGCACGCGCGTAGAGCCGCTCCATCGCCGCCATCTCGTCATCCATCTCATGCGGCTTGCGCACGAGCGCCAGCATCAGATGCGCATCGGCATGGCGTGGTTTCAGCACGGTCGTCCGGCGAAAGCTCTCACTCGCCTCGGCGATGCGCCCGGCCTCCATCTCCGTCATGGCGAGCTGATAGTGCACCTCCGCCGCGTTCGGCTCGCGTTCGAGCACGCGGCGATAGGCGTCGGCCGCCGCCTCCATGCGTCCCGCCGCCTTCAGCGTGTTGGCGAGTGTCCAGCGCGCGGCCGTGTAGCTCGCCTGCAACGCGAGCGCCCGTTCGCCACTTTCGATGGCTTCGTCGAAGCGTTCGAGCTTGGCTTGCGCGCTCGCCAGATTGTTCCAGGCGACCGCATAGTCGGGCTTGAGTTCGACGGCGCGCCGGAGCCGTTCGACCGCGCGTTCGAACTGGCCGATCTGGCTGAGCACGATGCCGGCATTGTTGTGGAATTCCGGATTGTCCGGCGCCAGTTCCAGCGAACGGGCGATGAGCGGCCCGCCTTCCTCGATGTTTCCCGCCTGATGGTGCAGGAGGCCGAGGAAATGGTTCGCGGCCGCATGGTCCCGGTCGCGCTCGAGCACCGAGCGGTAGAGCGTCACCGCCTCGTCGCGCCGTCCGGCCTGTTGCGCGCGCAGGGCACGCTGGATCACTTCTGCGTGCGGATCGACCGCGGGCGCCTGCTTGCCACCTCGCCCGGTCGTCGCACCGGACCGCTTGCGCTCGGCTTCCTGGCGGCGTCTGGTCGCTCGGTTCATGGCGCGTCTTCCCTTCTGCCGATCGAGCCGTCGGGCAAACCCTTCCGCAAGGCGAGCGGGTTCACGGCACGGATCGCGTTCTCGTCGCGGACCGGGTTAGCCCCGCTCGGCGAGGGATGCAATCGAAGGGTCTAGATGTGGAGCCTCAACAGGTTGTCCTGATCGAGACCGAGGCGGCTGATGGGCACGGTGTCGTTTATCCCGCCATGGGGACGGTGCC
>NZ_VHLH01000015.1 GCF_006516965.1 Pararhizobium mangrovi
TCATCCGGTCCCTCCCTGGACTCTGAAGTCTCACAACCTCAGCATCCCCGGTCCGGACCGGATGGACAACCTAATGAAAGCTCACATCTAGTCGCCCTCGTGGCGCCACATCGTTTCGAGGCGCGCCGCATCGCGCTTGGCCGGCTCGCGGAACAGGCGGTGCGCGCGTCGAAGGACGATCGCGCGCAGTTCCGCCTGGTGGTCGCCGACCAGCCGGTGCAGAAGCTCGCGCTCACCGCTTCCGCCGATCGTCTCCGGCTCTTCGGCCATCAGTTCGGTCAGGACCGTCAGATTGTGCTCGTCGCCGGCATCGTCGGCGAGCGCCTTGGCCTCGCGGCGGCGCAGGTGCATGGCCGCCGGCCATGCGTCCTCGAGAAGGCGCACATGCATCCAGTGATACTTGGCCCGTTTCCGAAGGTCGTGGAAATCGTCGCCCGAGCCGCGGGTCTCGGCCGCATCGAGGGCCGAACGGGCCCGCATCACCGTCCGTTTGAAACCGCGCGAGACGATCCGCGCGGGGTGCCGTCCCCGTGCGCCGAAGGTGAAGTCGTCGAGCGAATCGATGGCTGCCCGGCAGGCCTTGAGCGCGCGGTCCATGCGGTCCCGGCGTTCGCGCGCACCGGTTGCGAGCGCGTCGCGCCGGCGTGCGAGATTTTCCCGCACGCTCGCCAGTTCTCCCGGCGCGTTCTCGAGGGAAAGATGCGCCCGCAGATCGTCGACGCTTTCCACCAGCGCGGCGGCGTCGCGTATTCGCGAAAGGTCGCGCGCCGCCTCGCGCAGCCGCGCGTTCTCACGGCCATAGGCTTTCGGGGCGGCCTTGCGCACGAGGCGGTAGAGCCCGCGCACCTTCTTGATGCGCTTGCGCGCGGTGTGGATCGCCTCGTTCTCGTCTTCCGTCTGGCTGGCGAGCGCTTCGACCGCATATTCGAGCTGTCGGCGCGCGATACGCCGGACTTCGCCGTCGAGCGCGGCACTCGGATCGATGCGATAGGCCATCGGCACCCCTTTTCGGCAAAACCCGTCGGCGCCCGCGGACCGGGCGAACGTCGTCAGCGGCGGATGAATTCCAGATAGGCCGGGCGTCGCCCCTCGCGAAAGGCTTTCGCCTCGTAGCGGGTTCCAGGCCATCCCGCGAAAGGCTCGTTCCAGGCATCGGGATGGCGCGCCGGCCAATCGAAGGCTGCGTGAGCCCGCACCATGGCGAGCGTCCAGTTGACGTAGCTGTCGATGTCGGAGGCGAAACGGAACCGCCCGCCGGGCACGAGCAGACGGGCGAAACGGTCGAGATTGTCGGGTGAAACGAAGCGCCGCTTCCAGTGCTTCCGCTTCGGCCAGGGATCGGGGTAGAGAAGGTCGATGCGTTCGAGGCACGCATCGGGCAGCCAGTCGAGGATATGCACCGCGTCGTCGTCGTAGAGGCGTACGCGCTTCTCGTCGGCTGGTTCGATGCCGCCGAGGAACTTCGTCATCGAATTGACGAAGGGCTCGACGCCGATAAAGCCCGTTCGCGGCGCCTCGTTGATGCGATGCAGCAGATGCTCGCCGCCGCCGAACCCGATTTCGAGGACCGTGCCGTCGACCGGCATGTCGAAAAGTCCGGCGACGCCGTCTTCCGGCAGCGGCGAACCGGGGTCGAGGCGAAGCTGCGGGAGTTGGCTCGCCAGCCGCTCGGCCTGCGCGTCGCGCAGCGCCTTGCCGCGGCGGCGCCCGAAGAAGGCGCGCGATCTGGTCTCGGACTGACTCATGGCGGTCGCGCTTCTAGAGCTTTTTGGGTTCATACGGAAGCGCTCCGACGCGCAATAAAGCGGTTTTCGAAGTAAAGCGGAGCGGCCGGGCGGTGGCCGGCCCCTTCGCCTCGTCCTCCGTTCGCCCGGCGTATGCACGAAGACGTATGCACGAAAAGGAACGGGCCGCGACCCTGTGCGGATCGCGGCCCGGTCGGTATCCGTCGATAAAGGCAAGCCGCCTATGCGGCTTCCTTCTTCTTCACTTCCTGCTTGAGAGCCTTGACCAGATCGATCTTCTCCCAGGCGAAGGAGCCGTCGCGTCCGGCCTTGCGGCCGAAATGGCCATAGGCCGCCGTCTTGGCGTAGATCGGCCGGTTGAGGTCGAGATGCCGTCGGATGCCGGAGGGCGAAAGGTCCATCGTCGCGCGGATGGCGTGCTCGACCTCCTCCTCGGAAACCTTGCCGGTGCCGTGCAGGTCGACATAGATCGACAGCGGCTGCGCGACGCCGATCGCGTAGGAGAGCTGGATCGTGCAGCGCTCGGCGAGATCGGCGGCGACCACGTTCTTGGCGAGGTAGCGCGCGGCATAGGCGGCCGAACGGTCGACCTTGGTGGTGTCCTTGCCGGAAAAGGCGCCGCCGCCGTGGGGCGCCGAACCGCCATAGGTGTCGACGATGATCTTGCGGCCGGTGAGCCCGGCGTCGCCGTCCGGGCCGCCGATGACGAACTTGCCGGTCGGGTTGACGTACCAAGTGCAGCCCTCGGCGATCGGGATGTCGGAAAGCGCCTCGCGGATATAGGGCTCGACGACCTGACGCACCTTTTCCGGGTTCCAGCTCTCGTCGACATGCTGCGTGGAGAGCACGATCTGCGTGACCTCCGAAGGCTTGCCGTCGACGTAATGCACCGTCACCTGGCTCTTGGCGTCCGGCCCGAGCTTGGCGATCTCGCCCTCGCCCTTCTTGCGCGCGCTGGCGAGCAGTTCGAGGATCTTGTGCGAATAGTAGATCGGCGCCGGCATGTATTCCGGCGTCTCCCTGCAGGCGTAGCCGAACATGATGCCCTGATCGCCGGCGCCCTCGTCCTCGGCGTTCGCCTGCTTGTTCTTGGAGTCGACGCCCTGCGCGATGTCGGCGGACTGGGAGTGGAGCAGCACGTCGATCTTCGCCGTCTTCCAGTGGAAGCCGTCCTGCTCGTAGCCGATGTCGCGGATGGCGCGACGGGCGAGCGAACGGAAGCGGGTGGGGTTGATGACCTTCTCGCCCTGCTTGTTCGTCTTCATCAGCGTCTCGGGAAGGCGCACCTCGCCGGCGATCAGCACGCGGTTCGTCGTCGCCAGGACCTCGCAGGCGACGCGCACGGACCACGGATCGACTCCGGTCTTGCGCGCTTCCTTGTAGACGAGATCCACGACCTCGTCGGAGATACGATCGCAAACCTTGTCCGGGTGTCCCTCGGAAACGGACTCACTCGTGAAATAGTAGTGATGACGTGCCATCGACGACCCTCTCTGAGATGGAAAGTTCGCAGGCGGTCATACTGAAACCCACCCGCGAAGACAACCGTACAACGACATAAATATATCTTGATATGACGCCTTGCGCGATACCCGCCGGTTTCCGGACATAAAAAAAGCGGCTCGGAGGCCGCTCTTTGCTTGCTCGTCCCGATGGACGGTGATCACTCCGGCTGCGGCTCGCGCGCCAGCGTCTTGACGAGCTCGACGATGCGCCGGCGCACGGCGGCATCCTTGATGTTCACGAAGGCGCGGTTGAGCTGCAGGCCCTCGGCGGAAGAAAGGAAATCGACGACGTAGGTGGAACCCGAAGCCTCCGCGAGGCCGGGTCGGCTCTCGCCTGAATCGCCGGGCGCGTTCTCGAAGAAGAAGGCGACGGGCACATCGAGGATGCCGGAAATGTTCTGAAGGCGACTGGCCCCGACCCGGTTCGTCCCCTTCTCGTATTTCTGGATTTGCTGAAACGTGATGCCGAGCTGGTCGCCGAGCTTTTCCTGGCTCATTCCGAGCATGGTGCGTCGGAGGCGTATGCGGCTACCTACGTGAATGTCGATCGGGTTGGGCTTTTTCTTGTTATCGCTCATCAATGACATCCTTGGGGCGCAAGGGCCCGGCTGGCGGCGCAGCAGGCCGGAAGCGAGAGGAATGCCGCGCCAGCGTAGGCATTTACCCGAACCGGATTGAAACCTCCGTATGGAGAACAGGTAGACTATGCAATTTTAGGGGTTTCAATGTCAATCGCGTAGCGTGCGCATGTCTTTACGTAGAAATATGGCGGTAATGAGAAGTATCGCTAGCACGAAATAGAAGATCAGGCGCCGTCCGGGAAAGGACATCGGTCCGGGTTCGGGAGCCGGAAGGGTCGCATCCAGAATACCGGTCGCATCGAGCCGCATGCCGGCGACGACACGACCGTAGCCGTCGGTGACGACGGAGATGCCGTTGTTGCCGGCGCGCACCAATGGCAGTCCGGTTTCGACGGCGCGCAGCCGCGCCTGGCGCAGATGCTGCGGAGGGCCGGTCGTATCGCCGTACCAGGCGTCGTTCGTCACGTTGAGCAGGAAATCGGGCGCGGGACCCGTCGCACGGATGGGACCGGGAAAGATGATCTCGTAGCAAACGAGCGGCAGCGCCACGAGCGTGTCGGAAAGCCTGAGTGTCGTGCGGTGTTTTCCGGCGGTAAAGCCGCCCGGCATCGCCACGGGCGACACGCCGAGGCGTTCCAGCGTGTGCTCGAACGGCATGTATTCCCCGAAGGGCACCAGATGCACCTTGTCGGCATGGGCGACGAGCTTGCCCGTGTCGTCGATCACGTCGATCGTGTTGGCATAGCGCGGCTGGCCGTAGGCGTCCGGCCCCGCCTCGCGCACGGCGCCGGTGATCAGCGTCTGGCCGTCCTTCAGCATGTCGCCGATCCGATCGAGCGCGCCGGGCGCACGCGAGAGCAGGAAGGGAAGCGCCGTTTCCGGCCAGACGATGTAGTCGGGGCGCGGCCGGCCCTTTTCGGGCGGTAGTGCCGAAAGCCTGAGATAGGTCTCGAAGATGCGCCGGCTCTCGTCGTTCGTCATGCGCGCGGCCTGGTTCACCGAGGGCTGGACGATCCGAAAGACCGGACGGGACCGTGGTCCGCTTCGCTCGACCG
This sequence comes from Pararhizobium mangrovi, assembly GCF_006516965.1. GTDB lineage: Bacteria > Pseudomonadota > Alphaproteobacteria > Rhizobiales > Rhizobiaceae > Pararhizobium_B > Pararhizobium_B mangrovi. The sequence continues at coordinate 4,887 of NZ_VHLH01000015.1, forward strand.
CGGGTGCATCGGCGAGCACCCACGCGCCGTAGCCGATATGGGCGACGACGAGGATGCCTGCGAGCGCCAGGGCCGGCACGGCGCCACGTCGCGTCGCGATCGAGGCCGGTACCGCATAGACGAAGACGGCGAGCGCATTCAACGTAAGCAGTCCGACGAGATGCGCCGACTGCATCATCGTCGGCACGGGCATCGCGGCATAGCCGATCGCGTTCCAGGGGAAACCGGTAAGCACGAAGGTGCGCAGCCATTCGGCAAGGCCGAAGGCGAAGGCGAGGGCCGCAACCCGTCCCAGCCCGTCGGACCAGAAGCACCGGGCGAGAAGCGTCGCGAAGGCGTAGAAGAAGGCGAGCAGCGCCGGCAGGCCGAGCACGGCGATCGGCAGCGCCCAGGCGAACTGGTCGGCCTCCACCAGAAGGGCCGATCCGACCCACCACAGCCCGGCGAGGAAATAACCGAAGCCGAACCACCAGCCGATCCAGAAGGACGGCACTAGGCGGCCGATCGGCCCCGCGCCGTCCCGCCCGCTCGCCCCGTCGATCAGCCAGACGAGCACGGCGAAGGAGACGAAGGGGGCGGCCGGAAAGTCGAAGGGGGCGAGCGCGAAGACCGCAAAGGCGCCGGCGAGCATGGCGGCGAGGATGCGGCCGAAGCCGGAAAGCAGCATGATCCGCCCGGCCAGTCCCTCCATCGTCGCCCCTTTTATCCCCGACGCCCGATCGCGGACGCGCCTTCGCCTGCCGGCAGTAGCCGACGAATCACTCGCCGCATCCTTTCAAAAAAGAAACGCCGTGTCGGCTGTCATCGCACGAAATCCGGCCGGTCGAGCATCGCGGGCAAGCGAAAGCCGGCTTCTCACGCCTTGTCGGAATTGGGCTCGCCGCCTTCTCTTCTGGACGCCGGCCGACGGCGTGCGAGCAGGCGGCCGCGGACGATGCGCACGCGCTTGACGCGGCGCGGGTCTGCGTCGAGCACGTGGAACTCGAAGCCGGGAATGGCCTGGACCACCTCGCCGCGCGCAGGCACCCGGCCGAGCTCGGAAAAGAGGAGACCGCCGAGCGTATCGACTTCGGCGTAGGGTTCGCTGATGTCGAAATCGTCACCGACGATCTCCGCGAGTTCGGCGAGGTCGACCCGCGCATCGGCGAGGAAGACGTCGTCGGAGGTTCGGGTGATGTAGGTCGGTTCCTGGTCGTGCTCGTCCTCGATGTCGCCGACCACCATCTCGACGATGTCCTCGAGCGAGACGAGACCGTCCGTTCCGCCATATTCGTCGATGACGAGCGCCATCTGCGTGCGATTGGCCTGCATGCGCTCCATGAGGTCGGCAGCCAGCATGGAAGGCGGCACGAAAAGCACGTCGCGCACGATCCCCGCCTCGTGGATCGAGGCGTCGAAAGGCACGCGGGAAAAATCGAAGGGCCCCGTCTTGCGCCGCCCGCCATTGCCGTTGGTACGCGCGCCTGCCGGATGGACGTGCTCTTCCTTCGCGCTCGCCCCGTCGCCTGCCGCTTCGGCCCCGCCGGCATCGGCGGCCGCGCCGGAGCGCGCCTGCCGCGTGACGAAGGAGAGCGTGTCGCGGATGTGGACCATGCCGCGCGGATCGTCGAGGTTCTCGCGATAGACCGGCATGCGCGAGCGACCGGTCTCCTCGAAAAACACCATCAGGTCGCCGATCGACGTCGTCTCGTCGGCAGCATCGACGTCGGCGCGCGGCACCATGACGTCTTCGACGCGCACCTCCCGCAGGCGCAGGATGTTGTGCAGCATCGCGCGCTCTTCGGGCGAGAAGGCGGCGTTCAGGTTCTCGTCGGTGCGCAGCGCGTCGGCCAGATCCTCGCGCAGGCTGCCATGGGCGTTCGGTCTCAGCCCCTTGAGAAGCCGGCCGATGAAGGACGGATGGGCGCGCTCCTTGAGCCGCTCCTGCGCTTCGGCGCGACTTTCGTCCTCGCCGTCGGTTTCGCTGCTTTCGCGAGGCGGTGCGGAATCCGGTCGTTCCGGTGACGTCGATTGGTCGGTCATCATCCTTCAGGCAGTCATGCGGGGTCGCTGTCGCGATAGGGGTCAGGTAGGTCGAGTGCCGCGAGAATGCGAGTCTCCAGCGCTTCCATTTCTTCCGCTTCCCTCTCGTCGACGTGGTCGTAACCGAGAAGATGCAGGAAACCATGGACGAGAAGATGGCTGATATGCGCCTTCAACGGGCGGGCCATCTCCTCGGCCTCGCGCTCGATCGTCTCGCGCGCCAGAACCAGGTCGCCCAGCATCGGACCCGGCATCGTTCCGGGCGCGATCTCGAAGGCGGGAAAGGAAAGCACGTTCGTCGCCGTATCCTTGCCGCGCCACTCGGCATTCAGCGATCGCACGCGCGCATCGTCGGCAAAGAGGATCGAAAGCTCCGGTGCCGGATTGGGAAAGGGCTGGCGCTCGCAGGTCGCGAGATGCCGCGCGGTGACGGCGACGACGTGTCCGGCGAACGCCTCGAGTTCGTTCTCGTCGGCCCACCCGTCCGCTTCGCGCGCGATGTCGATCGCGATATCGGCCGCCCGGCCCGGCTCGCTCGCCGGTGGCGTCTCAGGACGGTTCGGTGTCGCCACGGTCTCCGTCCGGCGTCTCGCCGGCTTCGTAGGCGGCGACGATGCGCGCGACGAGCGGATGGCGCACGACGTCGCCCTCGCGGAACCGGCAGGTCGTCACGCCTTCCACGCCGTGCAGCACCTTGAGCGCCTCGATCAGGCCGGAACGCATGCCGCGCGGCAGGTCGACCTGGCTCGGGTCGCCGGTTACCACCATGCTGGCGTTCTCGCCGAGCCGCGTCAGGAACATCTTCATCTGGATCGAGGTCGTGTTCTGCGCCTCGTCGAGGATCACCACCGCATTGGAAAGCGTGCGCCCGCGCATGAAGGCGAGCGGGGCGATCTCGATGACGCCGGCCGTCAGCGCGCGCTCGACCTTGTCGCCCGGGATCATGTCGTAGAGCGCGTCGTAGAGCGGGCGCAGATAGGGGTCGATCTTCTCCTTCATGTCGCCGGGCAGGAAGCCGAGCCGTTCGCCGGCTTCGACCGCCGGGCGCGAAAGGACGATGCGCTCCACCTCGCCGCGTTCCAGCCGCTGTGCGGCGTGGGCGACCGCGAGATAGGTCTTGCCGGTGCCGGCCGGGCCGACGCCGAAGACGAGCGAGGAACGGTCCATCGCGCGGATATAGGCGTCCTGCATCTGCGAACGTGCGGCGATCGTCTTCTTGCGGGTGGCGATCTGGGCCAGCGAAAGCTTGCTTCTGCGTTCGAGCGTCGGCAGCGTCAACTGGTCGTCGGCCGCCTGGACGACCCGGATCGCGCCTTCGACGTCCGAGGGCTCGATACTGGCGCCCGCCTGGAGCCGTTCGTAGAGATAGTCGAGGGCGCGCCGCGCCTGCGAGGTCGCGCCCTCGCCGCCGCGGATCGACACCGTGTTGCCGCGCGCGCGCGCATCGACGCCGAACTTCTGCTCGATCAGGGCAAGGTGCTGGTCGAACTGTCCGAAAAGTTCGCTGGCGAGCCGGTTGTCCTCGAATGTCAGCACGATGCTGGTGGTTCCGGAAGCGCCCGAGGGCGCCTTGTTCGACCCCGTATCCCGATCGTGTGCGTTCAAGCGTTCCGGCTCCTCTTCCAGATCCTGCGTCACAACGCTTCTGCGAAAAGACTGTTCGACACGGCCCGTACGATTTCGACCGGGATCGTGTCACCGATCCGTGAAGACCTCGCTTCGACGACGACCGGCTGCAGCCAGGGCGATCGGCCGACGATCTGGCCTTCGTGCCGGCCCGGCTTTTCGAGCAGGAGATCGATCCGCTTGCCGACGCAGCCTTCGGCGAACCGGCGCTGATGTTCGGCAAGCTTCGTCTGAAGGCGCTGGAGGCGTTCGCTCTTCACCGCCTCGGGCACCTGATCGGCGAGTTCCGCGCCGGGCGTGCCGGGCCGCGTCGAATACTTGAACGAGAAGGCCGAAGCGTAGCCGACGGCGTCGACCATTCCGAGCGTTGCTTCGAAATCCGCCTCGCTCTCGCCGGGAAAGCCGACGATGAAATCGCCCGACATGGCGATATCGGGTCGCGCGGTACGGATGCGCTCGATCAGATCCAGATATTCCCGTGCCGTATGATGCCGGTTCATCGCCTTCAGGATACGGTCGGATCCCGACTGCACCGGCAGATGCAGATAGGGCATGAGTTCGGGCAGATCACGATGCGCGGCGATCAGGCTGTCGTCCATGTCGCGCGGATGCGAGGTCGTGTAGCGGATGCGCTCGAGGCCGTCGATATTGGCCAGCCGATGGCAGAGTTCGCCGAGGCCCCATTCGCGCCCGTCCGCGCCCTTTCCGTGCCAGGCGTTGACGTTCTGGCCGAGAAGCGTGATCTCGCGCACGCCGCGTTCGACGAGGCGCTCGGCTTCGGCGACGATCTGGCCGACAGGCCGCGAGACCTCCGAGCCGCGCGTATAGGGCACCACGCAGAAGGTGCAGAACTTGTCGCAACCCTCCTGAACGGTGAGGAACGCGGACACGCCGCGTTTGGGCGCATCCTTGGCGGGTGCCGGAAGATGGGCGAACTTGTCCTCGACGGCGTACTCCGTCTCCACCACGCGCTCGCCGGCGGAAACGCGCTTCAGCGCCTGCGGCAGCCGGTGATAGGTCTGCGGACCGATGACGAAGTCGACGGCCGGTGCGCGGCGCACGATTTCCTCGCCTTCGGCCTGTGCGACGCAGCCCGCCACGCCGATCGCCATCGTCCGGCCTTCGGCGGCGCGCTCGGCCTTCATGTCGCGCAGCCGGCCGAGTTCGGAATAGACCTTTTCCGCGGCCCGCTCGCGGATGTGGCAGGTGTTGATGAGCACCAGATCCGCATCGTCCGGCCGATCCGTCGGCGTATAGCCCTCACGCGCCAGCGAATCCGTCATCCGCTCGGAATCGTAGACGTTCATCTGGCAGCCATAGGTCTTCACGAAGACCTTGCGCGGCGCCATTTCGGCATCGGCGGTTTGCGTTTCGGCGTGGGGACGCGTGAGGAGGTCGAAAGTCATGGCCCGTCTTTTAACGTCAATCGCGACGCGAGGAAATGCCCATTCAAGCCGGATTCGTGCCCGTATGGCCGCGTTTTCGACCTACCGACCGCGAAGCCGCGCCGCCATCATCCGGCGCACGGCGGTTTCGGCCTCCCGTGCCACCGTCTTGCGGCGGCTTTCCTCGGTGAAGCGCACGGGGGCGCCGAACGAGACGTCGACGTCGATCGCCCCTTCTCTCAGGACGCCGAGGAGCGAGGGGATCATCTCGACATCGCCCGGCCAGGCGGCGAGCGTGCGGTGATAGCGCCCCATCGCCATGCCATGGACGCGCGTATAGGCGATCGCGACGGGCTGGACGAGGACGACGCCTTCTTCGGCAAACGGCAGGGTGGCCGACGCGGCACCGAAGAGCGAGGACTTGAAGTCGAGGACGGCGTTGCCGTCCGAGGTCGTGCCCTCGGCGAAGAGGACGACGATCTCTCCCGCCTTCAGCCGCTGCGCGACGTCGCTGATCTGCCGGCCGGTCCCGCGCTTGTCCGACCGCTCGATGAAGACGGAGCGCTGGAGGCGGGCGAAGAGGCCGAAGATCGGCCAGTTGCGCACTTCCGACTTGGCGATGTAGGCGACGTCCGCCACGGAACCGAGCACCGTGATGTCGAGCCAGGAAACATGGTTCGAGGCAAGCAGCAGCGGGCGCCCCTTTGCCGGCAGCCCGTGGAGATGCACGCGCACGCCGATCGCCCGGCGCGCCACACGGTGCCACCAGCGCGGCAGGCGCCGGCGCACCGGCAGTTCGAAGCGGATGGCGACGAGCTGGATCGGCAACAGCACGAGCGTCGTCGTCGCGAGCACGAGGACGACGAGGCCGATCCGTATCCAGATCAGCGCGTTTGCAAGCCTGTTCGCCATTCAGGGCGCGCCTCTCACTGGTTCGAAGCGCCCTAGAGTCGGTCGCAGCGCATGACGAGTGCCGCCGAACGGCGACCCGAGCCGTGATCGTAATAGGCGGCCCTTTCGCCGACCTGCCGGAACGCGAGCGTCCGGTAAAGCGCGATCGCCGAAGCGTTCGACGCGTCGACCTCGAGAAACATCGTCTCGCTGCCGCGATTGCGCGCCTCGCCCATCGCTGCACGCATCAGCCGCCAGCCGAGACCGAGGCGGGGATATCGCTCGTGCACGGCGATCGTCAGGATCTCCGATTCTCCCGCCATCGCGCGTGCCAGCACGAAACCGACCAGCGGGCGCATGCCGTCCGAACGGCGCGCGACGAAGCCGAAAACCGGTTTCTGGACGAGGAGCGAATGGATCTCGTCCTCGTCCCAGGACCGGCGAAAGCGCGCGAAATGGATCGCTGCCGCCTCGCTTTCGTCCTGCCCGGACATCGGGAAGATCTCGAACTCGATCTGGCGAGCGGAAAAGAAGCGCGTGATCATGTCGCGGCCCCCGCGCGGGCAAGGGCGAACCCCGTCTGCGGCTTGGCGTCGGCCCCGCGCAGATAAAGCGGCGCGGGCCGTTCGAAGGGCGGTGTCATCGCCGCGGCGAGCCGGGCGATCGTCGCGATCGACGGACCTTCGGGCATGGGGATAAGCGCTAAAGCCTCGGCACCGGCTTCGGCGACGAGCCCTGCGGCCGGACCGGTCAGGGTCGCGTTCGCCTCGAGCGCGAGACGGGCGGCGTTGCCCGGCGCGCGCGCGGCCGGTCGGCTCGCCCAGGTATCGCCGGCGCCGAAGAGCTGGCAATAGACCTCGCCGCGACGCGCATCGAGGACGGCCATCAGCGGCGCGTTCTTCGCATGGTCCGCGGCGATCGCCTCGAGGCAACTCACGCCGACACCCTCGCAGCCAAGCGCGAGCGCCAGGCCGCGTGCCGTCGCGACCCCGACGCGGATGCCGGTGAACGAACCCGGGCCGATCGTCACGGCGACCCGGCCGATCGAATCCAGCGAAACCCCGGCTTCGGCGAGCGCGGCATCGATGACGGGCATCAGCCGCTCGGCATGGCCGCGGCCGATCTCCTCGCGGCGGAGCCCTTCGAGGGTACCGCCGGTACCATCGAAGACGCAGGCCTGACAGGCGCCGGATGCGGTATCGAGGGCGAGCGTAAGCATGCGTCAGGCGCATAAACGCCGGTTGCGCCGGAGTCCAGCGCGGCCGGGCGATTACCGCGCCCTATGGTTCACACCGGCTGGACTTCGCGGACTTCCGGCACGAAGTGATGCAAGAGGTTCTGGATGCCGTGCTGGAGCGTGGCGGTCGAGGACGGGCAACCCGAACACGCACCCTTCATGTTGAGATAGACCCGGCCGTCGCGATAGCCCTTGAAGGTGATGTCGCCGCCGTCCTGCGCGACGGCGGGGCGCACGCGGGTCTCGAGCAGTTCCTTGATCGTCGCGACGACGGTCTCGTCCGTCTCGTCGTAGAACTCCCCCTCGGCTTCCGTCGCATCGTCATGGGCATCGTCCGCCATGATCGGCGCACCGGACATGAAATGCTCCATGATGGTGCCGAGAATGGCCGGCTTCAGGTGCTGCCACTCCGGGCCGTCCTTGCTGACGGTGATGAAGTCGTAGCCGTAGAACACGCCGGTGACGCCCGGTACCTCGAAGAGGCGGGTGGCGAGGGGCGAGACGGCCGCTTCGTCGGCGTCGCGGAAATCGGCCGTTCCGCGCTCGAAGACGACCTGGCCGGGCAGGAATTTCAGCGTCGCCGGGTTCGGCGTCGTCTCGGTCTGAATGAACATCGATCGCTCCGTGCGGCCGTGACGGCGAATGCCGCCGGCCCTGCAAATTGGAATTCTTCGACCACGAACGTAAGCCTGCGGGCGAGCGCAATCAAGGCGCGCCGGCAGCAGCCGTCAGCACAGCGCGTCGATCTCGGCGTCTTCGAGGCCGGCCGGAATGACGGTGACGGGCACCGCGAACCCCATGCCGCGCCCGGCGATCGAGGAGACGAGCGGACCCGGTCCCTCCTTGGCGTTTCCCGCGGCGAGCGCCAGAATGGCGATGTCGCGATCCTCGTCGATGAGCGCGTGGATCTGCTCGGCCGTGTTGCCCACCCGCACGACGGTCTCAGGGTCGACGCCGATCGATTCGCGCACGGCCTGCGCCTCCTTGGCGAGCGTCGCCTCGGCCTCTTCCATCGCCTCGGCCTGCATGATCTCCTCGACGCCGAGCCAATGCTGGAACTCGCCTTCGGGGATGACGTAGAGGAAGACGAGGCCGCCGTTCGAATTCTTCGCGCGCATCGCCGCATAGCGGATCGCGCGGCCGTTTTCGGGCGTCCCGTCGATGATGACGAGGAACTTGCGGCGGTGCCCCTCCTGGCGGGACTGGCGCTGTGAAACCATCGAAAAGACCTGCCATTTGCGTTGAACGACGGTGAAGACGGATAATCCGGCTTGCGAGAGGCACGTCAAGATATGGAATTCTCGCGCCTCAGATGAAGCCGACGATGTCCTTCACGTCGCGCATCGTCTTCTCCGCGAGTTCGCCCGCTCGCTCGGCACCGTCCTTCAGCACCGCGTCGATCTCGGCCGGATCGGCGAGAAGGCGGCGCATTTCCGCATTGATCGGCGAGAGCCGGTCGACGGCAAGCTCGGCGAGAGCCGGCTTGAACTCCGAGAACGGCCGGCCGCCATAATCGCGAAGCACGCCCTGGCGCGTGGTGTCCGAAAGCGCTGCGTAGATACCGACGAGATTGTTGGCTTCCGCCCGCTCGGCGAGCCCGTCTACATCGGAAGGCAGCGGCTCGGGATCGGTCTTGGCCTTGCGGATCTTCCGGGCGATCGTCTCGGCATCGTCCGTCATGTTGATGCGCGCATTGTCGGAAGCGTCCGACTTCGACATTTTCTTCGTCCCGTCGCGCAGGCTCATGACGCGCGTCGCCTCGCCCTCGATCAGCGGCTCGGTCATCGGAAAATAGCCGGTGGTCCGCTCCTCGCCCATCGTCATCGCCACGCCGCAGCCGGCCTTTTCGATGCGCTCGGCGAAATCCACGTTGAACTTGGCGGCGATGTTGCGGGCAAGCTCGAGATGCTGCTTCTGGTCCTCGCCGACCGGCACGTGCGTCGCGCGGTAGAGCAGGATGTCGGCGGCCATCAGCGAAGGATAGGCGAGCAGACCCAGCGAGGCGTTCTCGCGGTCCTTGCCGGCCTTATCCTTGAACTGCGTCATGCGGTTCATCCAGCCGATGCGCGCCACGCAATTGAACACCCAGGCAAGCTCGGCATGCGCGGCGACGGCCGACTGGTTGAAGACGATCTGTTCCTTCGGGTCGATGCCGCAGGCGAGGAACGCCGCGGTGATCGACCGCGTCTGCCCCTTCAGGTCGTCATGGACGAGCTGTGCCGTCAGCGCGTGGAGGTCGACCACGCAATAGAGGCAATCATGGCTTTCCTGCAGCTCCACGAAGCGCTTGAGCGCGCCCAGATAATTGCCGAGATGCAGATGACCGGTCGGCTGGATGCCGGAAAAGACGCGTTCTTGAATGTCGGACATGGTTTTCCCCGCGCGGACTGGTGGAGGGTCCGCTTCCTCGTAACAGGCTGCGGCGATATAAAGCGCGATCGGCGCGGTGGGAACCGGCTTTCGCAAAATTCGCGCGGCTTCGACATCGACAGGCCGGACGGGCGAACTAGTCGACGCCCGCCTCCCGGACCCGCCCCCGGCCGAGATTGCGCCGGATCATGCCGGCATCCGCGCCGCCGATCGAAAAGGCGAGCCCGAAATAGACGGCCATGGCGAGTGCAACGAGGCCGAGCAGGGCCGGGATCTGGACGACGACGGTGGTCGAGGGTCTCAGCCACTGGTCCGCATAGCCGGTAGCGAGATAGAGCACGCCCATCATGACGAAGGTGGCGACGAGCAGGCGGGGAATGCGCCGCATGAACGGCCGGTCGCCGGCCCAGTGGCCGCGGCGCACGAGCGTCGTCGCGAGCAGCGCGGCGTTCGTCCAGCCGGCCGCCGTTTCGGCCGTCGCGATGCCGGATTCGGCAATGCGCGGGAAGAGGGTAAGCGCGAGCGTGACGTTCACGGCGACCGATATGCCGGCGAAGATCATCGGCGTGCGCGTATCCTCGCGCGCGAAGAAACCCGGCGTGAAGACCTTGATCATGACGAAGGCCGGCAGGCCGAGCCCGAAGATCGCCAGCGCGGAGGCGACGGCGCGCGTCGTCTGCGGCTCGAAGGCGCCGCGCTCGTAGAGCACGCGCACGATCTCCGGCGCCATGACGAGCAGCGCGCCGGCGGCCGGTAGCGTCAGAAAGAGCGCGAATTCCAGCGAGCGGTTCTGGATGGTGCCCGCCTCGCGCATGTAGCCGCCCTTCAGCGCGCGCGAAAGCTCCGGCAGAAGCACCACCCCGACGGCGATGCCGACGACGCCGAGCGGAAGCTGGTAGACCCGGTCGGCATATTGCAGGACGGCGATCGCGCCGGGTTTGGCCGAGGCGATCATCTGGCCGATGACGAGGTTGATCTGCGTGATGCCGCCGGTGATCGCCGCCGGCAGGGCGAGCCACAGCAGGCGCTTGACGCGCGGCGTCATGCGTGGCCGGCGAAACCCGATATGGATGCCGGCGCGCCGAGCGGCGAAGGTGACGATCGAAAGCTGCACGAGCCCGGCGACGAGCACGCCCCAGGCCATCATGCGTGCCGTGGCCGGCGAGGCGATGTCCGCGCCGACCGAAAAGCCGAGCACCGCGATGAGGATGAGGTTGAGGAAGACCGGCGCGATCGCCGCGGCGAAGTAGCGCTGCAGGGAATTCAGGATGCCGGCCATCATCGAGGCGAGCGACATGCAGCCGAGATAGGGAAACATGACGATGGCGAGCCGCACCGTCAGCGAGATCTTCTGCGGATCGTCGAAGCCCGGCGCGATGATGGTGCGCACGAGGATCGGCATCGCCAGTTCCATGACGATGGTGATGGCGATCAGCACCGTGAAGAGAAAACCGAAGACTTCTTCGGCGAAGTCGCGCGCGCCCTCCTCGCCGCCGTTTTCGATCTCGCGGGAGAAGAGCGGCACGAAGGCAGCGTTGAAGGCGCCCTCGGCGAAGAGCCGGCGGAAAAGGTTGGGAAAGCGGAACGCGGCGTAGAAGGCGTCGGCCATCGGGCCTGCGCCGAGGGCTGCCGCCATCAGCGTCTCGCGGACGAAGCCGAGCGCGCGGCTTCCGAGCGTCGCCGAGCCGACGGTGGCGAACTTTCGCACGAGGCTCATCGGATTTCCCTCACGCCCCGCCGGTCTTCTGACGGTTTCTCGTATTGCCGCCGCGCGCGTTCGCCTGCGTCGGCGCGATGATGCCCGAAGGCATCTTCTCGCGCGCCGCGTCGCTCTTGCCGGCCATGACCGTCTTCAACTGGGCGGCGATGGTCGCCTGGCGGTTCTCGTTGGTGATCTTGTGGCCGACGAGATCGGTCACGTAGAAGGTGTCGACCACCTTCTCGCCGAACGTCGTGATGTGCGCCGAGGCGATGTCGAGCGAAAGATCCGAGAGCACCGCGGTGATCTCCGACAGAAGGCCGGGGCGATCGAGGCAGGTGATCTCGATGACGGTCAGCTTGTTCGAAAGGGCGTTCGAGAGCGTCACCGAGGGCGTCACGGTGAAGGGCCGCTCGCGCTTGCGGATGCGCGTCTTGCTGGCGATCACGTCGGGCAGGCGCTTGCGGCCGGAAAGCACGTCCTCGATCATCCGCCCGACCTGGCCGGCGCGCCTCAGCTCGTCCTCGTCCTCGTCGAATTCGCGATTGATGAGGATGGTATCGAGGGCGCGGCCGTCGGAGGTCGTAAAGATCTGCGCGTCGGCGATGTTGGCGCCGGTGGCAGCGCACGCTCCGGCGATGATCGACAGGAGCCGCGGATGGTCGGGCGCCAGCACCGTGATCTCGGTGATGGCGTGGAAGGCGTGCGTTTCCACCATCGTCGCGAGTTTCTTCCCTTCGCGGTCGCTCTCCCGGATGAAGGCGGCGTGGCGCAACTGGTCCTCGTGCTGAACGGCAAGCAGGTAGGGCTCGTAGTGCAGGTCGAGATAGGCCGCGCGTTCGGCCTCGTCCCAGTCGGAAAGCGCCTCCGCGAGCGCTTCCAGCGTGCGTTCGGCGCGCTGGCGGCGCGAGACGGCGGAAAATCCGCCCGAAAGGACCACTTCCGTCTCGAAATAGAGCGTGCGCAGGAGCTGGCCCTTCCACCCGTTCCACACGCCCGGCCCGACCGCGCGGATATCGCAGCACGTCAGCACCAGCAGCATCTTCAGCCGGTCGAGCGACTGGATGCGCGCGGCGAAGTCGTCGATCGTCTTGCGGTCGTTGAGGTCGCGCGTCTGGGCGACCATGGACATCGTCAGATGCTCCTCGATCAGCCAGGCGACGAGGTCCGTCTGGCTCGCCGAAAGGCCCAAACGGGGGCAAAGCTTGCGCGCGACCTTCGCGCCGGCGACGGAATGGTCCTCCGGCCGCCCCTTGGCGACGTCGTGGAGCAGGACCGCGACATAGAGCGCGTCGCGTTCGGCGATGTCCGGCAGGAGGCGGGCGATGAGCGGATGGACGTCGTCCTCCTCGCCCTTTTCGACGCGCGAGAGCACCTCGACGGAACGCAGCAAATGCTCGTCGACCGTATAGTGATGATACATGCTGAACTGCATCATCGCGACGATCCGGCCGAACTCGGGAATGAACCGGCCGAGCACGCCGGCCTCGTTCATGCGCCGGAGCATGAGAGCGGGCTGGCGTGGCGAGGTGAGGATCGCCATGAAGAGACGGTTCGCCTCGGCGCCCGCGCGCACGTCCCCATCGATCAGCTTGAGTGCGCGCGTGGCGAGCTTCAGCGCGTCGGGGTGAAACTCCAGGTCGTGGATATCGGCGATGTGGAAGAGGCGGATCAGGTTGACGGGATCGCGCTCGAAGACGGTCTCGTCAGCGACGGTGATGCGGCCGCGATCGTTCAGGAAGTCCAGCGTTCCGGGTATCTTGCGCACGCGCCGGGTGAACCGGCCGATCACCGCCGAGATGCTTCCCGGCGCCTCCTTCGCCTGCTGGTCCTCGAGCGCGGCGCACAGGATGCGCGTCAGGTCGCCGACGTCCTTCGCGACGAGGAAATAGTGCTTCATGAAGCGTTCGACGCCGGAAAGACCCGGATGCTCGCGATAGCCGAGGCTCTCGGCGATCTCGCGCTGGATATCGAAGGAAAGCCGCTCCTCCGCCTTGCCGGAGAGGAAGTGCATCTGGCAGCGCACCGCCCACAGAAAGTCCTCCGCCTTGACGAGAAGATTGTATTCGCGCCCCGAAAGGACGCCGAGGCCGACGAGGTCGTGGGCGGCCCTGACGCGGTAGAAATACTTGGCGATCCAGAAGAGCGTGTTGAGGTCGCGCAGGCCCCCCTTGCCCTCCTTCACGTTCGGCTCGACGAGGTATCGCGTATCGCCGTCCTTTTGATGACGGGCGTCGCGCTCGGCGAGCTTGGCCGCGATGAACTCGCGCGCGCTGCCGTCGACCACCTCGGCTTCGTAGCGTTCGGACAGTTCCGTGAAAAGGCTCGTCTCGCCGCAGATCAGGCGTGCTTCGAGCACGGCGGTGCGGATGGAAATGTCGGCCCGTGCCTGCCGGATGCATTCATCGACGCTGCGCGTGGCGTGGCCGACCTTCTGGCCCATGTCCCACAGCATGTAGAGCACCCATTCGCAGACCTTCTCGGTCCACGGCGTCGTCTTGTAGGGCAGCAGGAAGAGAAGATCGACGTCCGAGCCGGGCGCGAGCGTGCCCCGGCCGTAGCCGCCGACGGCGGCGACCGCGATGCGTTCGGAATTCGAGGGCGCGCCAACGGGAAAGACGTGCCGGCACGCGAAGCGGAAGATCGCCGTGATCAGTTCGTCCTCGAGATCGCCGATGCGCCGCACGCAGCCCCAGCCGCTTCCGTCCGTATCGAGGATCTCGCGGGCATGCCTGCGACCCTCGGCATCGGCATGCTTCAAGAGTGCCAGCACTTCCAAACGGACGGCGGCGATGTCGCCATCGGCCTTCGCGGCGAGCGCGTCGAGACGCGCTTCGAGGCCCTGCGGGTCGACGACACGGGTCTCGCTCGTTTCGGGGGGTACGGTGCGCGCGGTCATGCCTCGGATTCGTCTCGAACTGCGATCGGCCCGCTATAGCGGCTTTGTCGGCCGAGATACAGACAGACGGACCGACACCGCATGGTTACGCCGCTCCGGCAGGCGCGGATCGTTCACGTTCAGGGACGCGCCTGCGCCTTCTTCAGCGCGTAGACGGCTTCGAGCGCCTGGCGCGGGGTCATGTCGTCGGGATCGAGCGTCTCGAGCAGGCTTGCGAGATGGCCCTCGCCCGCCGGTTCGGCCTTCGCCTTCCGTTCGGCGCGGTTCTGGACGGCGAAGAGCGGAAGATCGTCCACTAGCGCCTGCGCGGGGTTTTGCCGTTCGCCCTCCTCGAGCTGTGCCAGCACGGCGCGGGCGCGCTCGATGACGACATCGGGAAGGCCGGCGAGACGGGCGACCTGGATGCCGTAGGAACCGTCGCTGACGCCGGGCGCCACCTCGTGCAGGAAGATTACCTCCCCGTCCCACTCCTTCACCCGCATCGTCGCGTTGACGAGGCGGTGCAGCTTTTCCGAAAGCGCGGTCAACTCGTGGAAATGGGTTGCAAAGAGGCCCCGGCAGCGATTGACCTCGTGGAGATGCTCGACCGCCGCCCAGGCGATCGACAGGCCGTCGAAGGTGGCGGTGCCGCGGCCGATCTCGTCGAGGATGACGAGCGAGCGCGGGCCGGCCTGATTGAGGATCGCCGCCGTCTCCACCATCTCGACCATGAATGTCGAACGCCCGCGTGCGAGATCGTCGGACGCGCCGACGCGCGAGAACAAACGGTCGACGACACCGATATGCGCCGAGCCGGCCGGCACAAAGGAGCCCATCTGCGCCATGATCGCGATCAGCGCGTTCTGGCGCAGGAAGGTCGACTTGCCGCCCATGTTCGGCCCGGTGAGCAGCCAGAGCGCGCCGCCGTCCTCACCCTGGCCGGAAAGATCGCAGTCGTTGGCGACGAACGGACCTTCGGCGTTGCGTCTGAGCACCTGTTCGACCACCGGATGGCGCCCGGCGACGATCGCCAGCGCATGCGAGCCGTCGACCGTCGGACGGCAATAGCCCTGCTCTTCGGCAAGCGTCGCGAGACCGGCCGAAACGTCGACGACCGCGAGTGCCGCCGCGGCCGCATGGATCGCCCCGGCTTCTTCCGTCACGGCTGCGACCAGCTCGGAGAAGATCGAAAGCTCGATCGAAAGCGCCCGCTCGGCGGCGTTGGCGATGCGCGTTTCGAGATCGGCGAGCTCGTTCGTCGTGAAGCGCATGGCGTTCGCCGTCGTCTGGCGATGGATGAAGCGCGCCTTCGCCGCCTCGCCTTCCATCAGCGCGCCGGCATTCGCGCTCGTCACCTCGATGAAGTAGCCGAGCACGTTGTTGTGCCGGATCTTCAGCGAGCGAACGCCGGTCTCCTCGGCGTATCGCGCCTGCAGCCCGGCGACGACACGGCGCGATTCGTCGCGCAGCGCCCGCATCTCGTCGAGTTCGCCGTCGTGCCCGTCGCGTACGAAGCCGCCGTCGCGGGCGAGAAGCGCAACCTCGTCGGCAAGCGTCGCGGAAAGCCGCCCGGCGAGTTCGGCGGGCAGGGCATGGATCGCGTCGAGCGCGCGGGTAAGCTCGGCTGGCGGTTCGCCGCCTTCGAAATGCCCGGTCAGCCGGACCGCCGCGGCCATGCCCGCACTGATCGCCGCAAGGTCGCGCGGGCCGCCACGACCGAGCGCCAGACGCGACAGCGCGCGCGGCATGTCGGGCAGGGTTTTCAGCGTATCCTGCAGGCGATCGATACGTGCCGAATCGCGCATCAGCCAGGCGAGCGAATCGAGCCGGATATCGATCGACGCGGGATCGGTCAGCGGTGCCATCAGGCGTTCGGAGAGAAGCCGCGCGCCGCCGCCCGTCACCGTGCGGTCGATCGCGGTGAGCAGGCTGCCGCGCCGCTCGCCCGAAAGCGTGCGCAGGAGTTCCAGGTTGGCGCGCGTCGCCGGATCGATGAAGAGGCTCGTCCCCGCCGCATCGCGCTCCGGCCTTGCGATCGGCGGGCGGGCGTCGATCTGCGTCTTTTCCACATAGGCGATCGCCGCCGCAGCGGCGGCCATCTCGGCGCGCGAGAAACGGCCGAAGCCGTCCAGCGTCGCGACGGAAAAGAAACGCGCCAGCCGATGTTCGGCGGTCGCGCTGTCGAAGAAGGGCGCGGGTTGCGGCACGGCGGTGCGGCCGAGAACGTCGAAGACGCCGCGCAGTTCGGGATCGGCGAAAAGCGTATCCGAAACGATCATCTCGCGCGGATCGACGCGCAGTACGTCTGCGAGCAGACGGTCGGCGGCGGTTTCGACGATGCGAAAGACGCCGGTCGAAATGTCGATCCAGGCGAGCGCGTAGCCGTTCTCGCCGCGCACGCGGGCAAGCGCCATCAGATAGTTCGGTTCGCTCGGCGAAAGCAGCTTTTCTTCCGTCAGCGTGCCCGGCGTCACGAGCCGCACGACGTCGCGGCGCACCACGGACTTGCCGCCGCGCTTC
Source organism: Pararhizobium mangrovi (assembly GCF_006516965.1). Lineage (GTDB taxonomy): Bacteria > Pseudomonadota > Alphaproteobacteria > Rhizobiales > Rhizobiaceae > Pararhizobium_B > Pararhizobium_B mangrovi. The sequence continues at coordinate 21,515 of NZ_VHLH01000015.1, forward strand.
CTCGCTTCCGCCGGATCCTCGGTCTGTTCGCACACGGCGACGCGAAAACCGAGCGCGATCAGCTTTTCGAGGTAATCGTCGGCCGCGTGCACTGGAACGCCGCACATGGCGATGTCGCGCCCCATGTGCTGGCCGCGCTTCGTCAGCGTGATGCCGAGGGCGCGGGCCGCCTGCACCGCGTCGTCGAAGAAGAGCTCGTAGAAATCGCCCATGCGATAGAACAGGAGAAGGTCGGGATTGGCCGCCTTGATCTCGATATACTGTTCCATCATCGGCGTCGCAGCCGCGCGGCTTTCGGCCGTCGCGAGCGCCGCCGCGCCGAGTGTCGCCTCGGACAATGGGGTCTGGTCCGTCACGTCTGGAATCCGGCCCTGCCGTTCTTGCGAGGACGATGCCCCGGCCTCTTTCGCGTCCGCACTCTAGCGGCGAGCGGGTGGCCGCGACAACACGCCGAAGGAACGGCGGCAAGAGACCTCACAGTTCTCTTCGCACCGACGACGGAAAACCGGTGCATTCCTGCATCAGTTAACCTTCGTTTCGCGTCGGTTCCCGCATGTCAGGAACATTTCCAACCGCTAATCATTGCGCTGCCATGATGACAAGCAACCGCACCACCCTGATCCTTCTCGCGAGCACGCTCGCCGCCGGCATCTGCGCGGCGCTGGTCGCATTGGCGATCGCGACCGGTCCGGCGATCGGCCGGGATCGCAGCGTGGTCGATCGGGCCGACACGCCGGCATGCCGCCACGCGACGTGGCCCTACATCCCGCCGCAATGCATTCGCGGTGCGAAGGCCGGCGCGAAGAAGATCACATACGCCCGTCCGCTGGCGGCGGCGCGCGATCTCTGACGTTCAGGAAAAGCGTGCGGCGTCCGCGCCGTAGTAATTGATGTAGCGCTCGCTGATGCGTGCGATCGGCAGGACGATCATGACGTCCGTCGTGCGGAAATCGTGATCGACGAAGGCACCGTCGCCGACCATGGCACCGAGACGCAGATAGCCTTTGACGAGCGGCGGCAGAGCGGAAAGCGCGCGCCGCGGCTCGATTTCCTCCTTCGGCACCAAGTCCATCGGCTGATAGAGGCCGGGTAGCGCCGACACCGCCCATTCCCGTGTCGCGGCGTGGCAATGGGTGAGGTAGGACAGCGCCAGCGCGTGGTCTTCCGGCCGCGTGCCGGCAAACGACGCGCAGCCGAACATGACGTCGATCCCATGCTGCAGCGAATAGGCCCAGTTGCCCTGCCACAGAAGTTCGAGCGTGCGCCGGGTGCGATATCCCGGCAGCACACAGGAGCGGCCGAGTTCCATGAAATGCTTGCCGGGATGGCGTTCGAGCAGATCGGTGATGGTGAATTCGGATTCCGAATAGAAGCCGCCGTCGGTTCGCGCGACCGAACCGCGTAAGAGCCGGTAGGTGCCGACGATCTGGTCTTCGCGGTCGCCTTCGATCGCCGTGTCGAAGACGAGCAAATGGTCGCACACCGAATCATAGGGGTCGATGTCGCGCTTCAACCGCGTATTGGCCGGCGACATCGTCGCACCCATCTCTTCGGCAAAGACGCGGAAGCGCACGCCCTGCGCGGCGGCCACTTCGGCTGCCGTCGTCGCAAGCCGCGTTTCGAGCGTACCGATGCGTCCCAATGGGCGCGACGCCTCAGCATCCGTTTCCGGTTTCTCCGAGCAGGTCTGAAGCAATACGTCCCGCACCCTGTCCTGTTCCGCATACCGGTTGGGCGGGCCAACAGCCATACCGTCACCGTCCCCTCTCGCCGGATGTCATCATGCATGACACCGCGACATTATCGTGACAGGCCGGGAACGCCGCCGGCAGGCATGAACACGCCGAAAATACGGCCGGGCCGACGTTCCTTCACCTTTGGATAGCGGCTTGGGCGACGGTTTGCAACAAAGCGCGCGGATCGACCGGCTTTTCCACGTAACCGTCGGCCCCCGCCGCAAGCGCGCGCCGGCGCGCGCCGGCCTGTCCGTCGGCCGATAGAACGTAGACCGGCACGCCGGCCTGGCCCGCTTCCGTCTCGACCTCGCGAATCACGCGGATCGCCCCTTCCCCGTCGAGGACGGGCATGGCGAGGTCGGTCAGGACGACGTCGAAATCGCCGCCGTCGAAGACCGTCTCCACCAGCGCCTCGCCGTTCGTCACGCAGGTCACGACATGCCCGGCCTGCTCGAGGACCGAGCGCACGAGAAGCGTGTTGACCGGGTTGTCCTCGGCGAGAAGAACCGAAAGCGCCCGGCCCGAGGGGCGCTCGATCGTAAATCCGTCTTCCCGGGTTCGGGTAGGCTCGTCGTGCCAGGGCACATGCCCGCCGGTCTCGCGCGCCAGCACGCGGGCGAGCGAGATCGGGCGGATCGGCCGGATGAGCCAGGCGGAATAGTCCGTTCGCCCGACCGCGCGCAGCATGTCGCGCTCGTTCGGCGTCACCATCAGCGTCCAGACGGGATCGAGCCCCGCATCCAGTTCGGCGGAAAGGGCGCGCGCGGCATCGCTCATGCGGTTGTCGACGATCACGTCGGTCAGCGTCGCCCCGCCGCCGAGCCGAGCGAGCGCGCCGTGCGCCTCTGCGGGATCACTCTCCCTTTCCGCGCGGCCTCCGGCCTCGGTGATCAGCCGCGCGAGCACCGTCGCGGTCGCGCCTGCCGGCGCGAGGATGAGGACATGGCTTTCCGGCAGGCGCCTCGCGATCGGCGGCTGCGTGCCGGCTGCCGGTCGAAGGGGCAGATCGACGATGAACCGGCTTCCGCCGCCGGCGTTGTCGACGACGTCGAGCGTGCCGTCCATCGCCGCGACGAGGCGCGCGGAAATCGCAAGCCCGAGACCGACGCCGCCGCGCCTCCCGCCCGGCCCGCCGAGCTGTTCGAACTCGGCGAAGATGCGCCGGCGGTCGGCTTCGGCGATGCCGGGACCCGTGTCGCTCACCGAAAGGCGCATCCGTGCGCCTTCGACCGCGACTTCCACGAGGACGCCGCCCTCTTCGGTGAACTTTACCGCGTTGCCGACGAGATTGAAGACGATCTGGCGAAGCCGCGTGTGATCGACGACGATCGAGGCGGGCACGTCCGGCGCGACATGGGCGGCAAGCTCGATGCCCTTTTCGTGCGCGGCGGCCGCGGAAAGTTCGACGACGCGCTCGACAAGGCCACGCACCTCGCCCGGTTGCGGGTCGAGCTCGAAATGGCCGTTCTCCATGCCGGAAAAGTCGAGGAGGTCGCCGACGAGCGCCATCATCAGATTGCCGGAGTGGCGTACGGCGTCGAGGTAGCTTTCCTGCTCGCGCGTCAGCGTCGTATGCGCGAGAAGCTCGCTCATGCCGAGGATACCGTTGAGCGGCGTCCTGAGTTCGTGGCTGACCATCGCCATGAACCGCGACCTGGCAAGGACGACGCCCGGTGCCGCTTCGCCACCACTGTCACCGAGATCGTTCGGTGCGGCGACCGGACGGCCGATCGCGTGGACGAGCGGGCGGCCCGTGGCGCGATCGCGGGTCATCGCCTCGCGCCATTCGAAGACGCGAGGACCGGCAGGGGTCGTCAGAACCAGCCGGTCCTCGCTGCCGCCGGCTTCCTGATCTTCGGCTGCGAAGTCGAGCAGCATCCGGCCAAGCGGCTCGACACAGCCCGTCGTCCGGCAGAAGGCGTCGTTGGCATGGCGGATCGCACCTTCGATGGTGCGCACGACGACGAGGTCGCCGAACGCGGCCAGAAGATCGCCGAGCGCGTCGGCGTCCGGCCGGATGGGCTCGACGGTCGAAGGGGCTTCGCGGCGCGATCGTTGCATGCCGCCCTCTTACCCCACAGCGGGTTTCGAAATCCCTTCCACGCACCGATCGACCGGCGAAGGAACGTCCCGTTTCGGGTCGCCTACCGGTTCATGTCGACGACGACGCGACCGCGCACCTCACCGGCGAGGATGGAGCGTGCCGTATCGAGGATGCCGTCGAAGCCGATCGTCGTCGAAAGCGCGTCGAGCTTCTTGATGTCGAGGTCGCGCACGATGCGTGCCCATGCCTGACGGCGAAGGGCGAGCGGGGCATTGACGGAATCGACGCCGAGCAGCGAGACGCCGCGCAGGATGAACGGCGCGACGCTTCCCGGCAGGTCCATGCCCTGCGCCAGACCGCAGGCGGCGACGGCGCCGCCGTATTGCGTCATGGAAAGGATGTTGGCGAGCGTGTGGCTGCCGGCCGCGTCGACGCCGCCGGCGAAGCGCTCCTTGGCGAGCGGACGTGCGGGACCGGAAAGCTCGTCGCGGTGGATGATCTCGGCCGCGCCGAGACCTTTCAGGAAATCGGCTTCGTTCGTGCGCCCCGTCGAAGCCACGACCTCGTAGCCGAGCCTGGCGAGGAGCGCGATCGCGACGGTGCCGACGCCGCCATTGGCACCGGTGACGACGACGGGTCCGCGCTCGGGCGTGATCCCGTGGTTTTCGAGCGCCATGACGCACAGCATCGCGGTGTAGCCGGCCGTACCGACCGCCATCGCCTGGAGCGGCGAAAGCGCTTCGGGCAGTGCGATCAGCCAGTCGCTCTTCAAGCGCGCGTAGCGTGCGAACGCGCCGGTATGCGTCTCGCCGACGCCGAAGCCGTTGAGGATGACGCGGTCGCCCGGCTGGAACCGGTCGCTTTCGCATGCAACGACGGTGCCGGCGCAATCGATGCCCGGCACCATGGGAAAGCGGCGCACGACCGGCGAGGCGCCGGTGATCGCCAGCCCGTCCTTGTAGTTGACGGTCGTCGCCTCGACCTCGACGACGGTGTCGCCTTCCATGAGGTCGTCGAGTGCGACCTCGCGAACCTCGACGGACTGCTTCTTGTCTTCGTCGCGCGTAATCCAGATCGCCCTGAACGGCTCCTGCATGAAATCTCTCCAGATGGCGGCTTGACGCCGGCGTTTCGTCGAACCCTTGCCCTCAGGCTGCACCGGCGCCCATGCGCCCGTCAATGAACCCCGCGATCGTACCGGTCGACCCTCTACGTCAATCGTGCGGATCTTCGGCTTGCGCCCGGCGATCGCGGCGCATGCCGAGAAGCTCGTCGATGAGGACGGCGCATGCGCCGACGGTGATGAAGCTGTCGGCGAGGTTGAAGACGGCGAAGGCGTAGTTTTCGGTATGGACGAGCACGTAGTCGACCACGTGGCCGAGCAGGGCCCGGTCGATCAGATTGCCGATCGCGCCGCCGACAATGAGGGCATAGCCGAGATGGGAAAGCCAGCGCCGGCTTTCCGTGCGCCGCCAGAGATAGAGCACGAAGGCGATGACGCAGAAGGTCAGGACCAACAGTACGCCGATGCCGGCACCCGACAGGAAGGAAAAGGCGATGCCGCTGTTGTAGGTGCGAAAGAGGCTCAGCATCGGCAGCACATCGACGGGGCGATGGAAGGGCAGATGCGTTTCGACGAGCCATTTGACGAGCTGGTCGAGCGCGACGGCGAGCACGATCACGCCGGCAAGCGGAGCGGGTCTCGAAAGAACGGACCTTCTCACGAACCCTCCCCGAGAGCGAGCAGATGGCGGCGCGCCTCGTAGACCATGACGCCGGTCGCGACCGCGAGATTGAGCGAATCGGCCCGGCCGGCCTGCGGGATCCGTGCGAGCCGGTCGCATGCTTTTGCGAGCTCTTCGGGAAGGCCGGCCTGTTCGTTGCCCATCAGGAGGACGACGGGACGGTCCGAATAGGCGATCGTGCGATAGTCGATCGCGCCTTCGAGATGGGTGCCCACGAGCGCTGCCCCGCTCGTGCGCTGCCATGCGACAAACGCCTCGGGCGTCGTGCGCACGAGCGGCACGACGAAGATCGAGCCCATGGTGGCGCGCACCGTCTCCAGCGAAAAGGGATCGGTGCACTCGCCGACGAGGATGACGCCGCGAACGCCTGCCGCATCCGCCGTGCGCACGATCGTGCCGAGATTGCCCGGATCGCGCACCCGGTCGAGGGCAAGCCATGTCTCGTCCTTCGCCGGACGGATTTCGGCAAGCGACGTCAGACGCTGTTCGAAGACGCCCATGACCATCTGCGGATTGTCGCGCCGGGCGATGGCGGCGACAACCTTCTCGCTCGCCTCGAGAACGAGCCCGCCATGTGCGACGGCGCGCGCGGCGACCTTTTCGACCTCGGGGCGGCCGCGCACCGCCTTGGCGTAGACGAGCGTCTTGAGCCGCCATCCGAGTTCCAGCGCCTCGATGACGAGTTTCAGCCCTTCGGCGAGGAACGTGCCGGACGCGTCGCGGTGCTTCTTCTGGGCGAGCGCGCGAATGTCCTTGACGATGGGGTTGGCGAGGCTCGTCACCTCCTTGACCTGGCCGACGCGGGGCTGTCGTTCGCGCGGTTCGCGGCTCATGCCGGCACCCAGCGCGAAAAGAGGGAAGTGGAAAGCGCGCGCCCCGGCGTATCGCCGGTTTCACCGGCCTCCCCCGTCTCGCGGATGATGAGTTCGCCCGATTCGACGCAGCCGCCGGCCCCGCGCATCGTCTCGCGCATGAGTTCGTGCATGGAATAGAAGGAGGCGCGGATCGAATAGGCAGTCAGAACGAGGGCGAGCGGACTTTCGCTGAGGAGGTCGCGGGCGGTATCGAGCATCGTCGGCAGATGGTCGAAGAGCTGCCAGACCTCGCCGCCCGGTCCGCGGCCGAATTTCGGCGGGTCGGTCAGCACGATGTCGTAGCGGCTGCCGCGGCGCCGCTCACGGGCGATGAACTTCATGGCGTCCTCGCAGATCCAGCGGATCGGCCGTTCCTGAAGGCCGGCAAGCGCCTGGTTTTCACGCGCCCATCCGATCGCCTTCTTCGAGGCGTCGATATGGGTCACCTGCGCGCCCGCTGCCGCAGCGACCAGCGATGCGACGCCGGTATAGCCGAAGAGGTTCAGCACCTTGACCGGCCGACCGGCGTTGCGGATCGCTTCGCGCATGAAGGCCCAGTGCACGGCCTGCTCGGGAAAGACGCCGACATGGCGAAAGGCGGTGAAACGGCCGTTGAAGTCGACGTCGAGAAGACGCATCGGCCAGGTTTCGCCGAGCGCGCCCTTCGGAAAGCGCCAGCGGCCCATGCCTTCCTCTTCCGTATCGCCGGTGAAGACGGCATCGGCCGAAGCCCAGGCATCCTCGCCGAGCGCCTTCGGCCAAAGCGCCTGCGCCTCCGGGCGCACGACCCGCAGATCGCCGTAGCGTTCGAGCTTTTCGCCGGCGCCGCTGTCGATCAGCGCATAGCCGGCCTCGTTCGCCGTTTCGAGCACGAGCGGTACACGCTCCTCCGGCCTCGCCCCCGAACGCTTTGCCGGCTGCGGGGGTATCTCCGCCGGTGCCGTCGCCGTGCCCGTACCGTTGCCGGCCCGCGGCGCACGCGCCGTTGCCGGACGGCCGCCGTGCGATGCCTTCGCACGCTGCGGCTGCTCGTGCCGGGAGCGGAATTTTCGTCGCTTGTCCGGCACGATCAAAGCACCGCCTTCATGCGCATTTCGCCGATGGGCGAGGCAATAGAACATTTGACGGCCTTGGCAAAGGCATTCGCGATTGCGATAGTCCGCGCAACCATTCCAACGAGGGAGGACGGCCATGGACATGAACGGTGAAGAGCGCATCGAGGCGCCGCGTGATACCGTGTGGGAAGCGCTGAACGATCCGGACGTCCTGCGCCAGTCGATCCCCGGATGCCAGTCGCTGGAAAAGACCGACGACAATGCCTTTGCCGCCAAGGTGAAGGTGAAGATCGGGCCGGTGAACGCGACCTTCAACGGCAACGTCACGCTCCAGAACATCAACCCGCCGGAAAGCTACACGATCGTCGGCGAGGGGAATGGCGGCATCGCGGGTTTTGCCAAGGGCAGCGCCGACGTGACGCTCACGCCCGACGGCGACCATACGCTGCTGTCCTACGCGGTGAAGGCGCAGGTCGGCGGCAAGCTCGCCCAGATGGGTTCGCGGCTGATCGATTCGACCTCGAAGAAACTCGCCGGCCAGTTCTTCTCGAACTTCAACGATGTCGTGACCGGCAAGAAGGAAGCCGCAGCTTCCTAGAGCCCGGCCGGGCTGATCCAGCCCGGCGTCGCGAACGATGCGCAAACCGGGAGACGGAGCGCAGGAACCGAGCCGATCGAGGTCGCGGAGCGCTCCAGGCTCGGCGAGCCTTTTCGTCAGTGGTGCAGCGTCGCGACGCTGCGACCTTCGCCGGTCTGCGGCTTGTCGCGGCCGTCTTGCGAAGAACGCTCGCGCTTTTGCTTTTCCGCCTCGGCCTGCCAGCGCGTGGCCTCCAGCGTCTCCGTGCGCGCCTTCTTGCGGTACTTGCCCTGGCGAAGCCATGTCGCGAAGGAGCCGCAGATGATGCCGATCAGGAGCGCAGCGAAGAGAAAGAGGAAGAAGGGGCCGGTCAGCGAGAGCACGCGATCGTGCGGATTGAACGGGTTCAGCGCCAGCGTCACGTCGTTTCGGTTGGCCACCGAAAGCACGATGAGAATGATGGCCACCGGCACGAAGATCACGGTCTTGATGGTCTTGCGCATGCCTTCCTATGCTCCTTCGCAGCCCGTTTCTTCCAGCCGGCTCGCTCGGCCTCGAAAGCGCTTGCGGCATTCCAATGCTACTTGTGCGCCAGAGGCATCTACCGCGCCGGCCGGCATTTGAAAAGGCACGGACGCCCTCGTCGGAAGAGACAGGTCGATCGGCCGCGGGTACGGCGATGCGCCGACGCCGGAGCGGATCAGTCCGGCTTTGGAAATGCTCTACTCGACGCGCTGATCGGGATTGAGGCGCTCGCGCAGTTCCTTGCCGGTCTTGAAGAAGGGCACCCACTTCTCGTCGACGAAGACGGTCTCGCCGGTGCGCGGGTTGCGCCCCGACCGCGAAGGACGGTTCTTGACCGAAAAGGCGCCGAAACCGCGCAGTTCCACGCGATTGCCCTCGGCCAGCGCATCGCTGATCTCGTCGAGAATGGCGTTGACGATGTTTTCCACGTCGCGGTGGTAGAGGTGCGGATTGCGCGCCCCGACGATCTGCACGAGTTCCGACTTGATCACGGGCTTCTTCCTATCGGGTCAGGGATGCTCGGCCGTCAAACTGCCAAAGGGAAACCATACCGTCAAGAAAGGGCGGCCGGTCGAAGAGGGAAGCCGCCAGCTCGCTCGCCGGACCCGAAAGCTGGCTCGCAAACGTTTTGGCAAGGCCGAGCCCGGCACGGCCGAAGAGTCCCCAGCCGCCGCGGTCCCTGGCCTTCCATTCGAGCGTGGGCAGGCTGGCGTCGACCCCCTTCGTTGTCAGCCACGCGCGGGCAGCGCGTTCGCCGCCGAGTTCGTCGACGAGGCCGTTCTTCACCGCCTGGCCGCCCGTGAAGACGCTGCCGTCGGCAAGCGCCTTCGCCTTGTCGTGCGACATGCCGCGGCGCTCGGCGACGAGGTCGACGAACCAGGCGTAGGTATCGTCGATCATCGAACGGATCATCGCCTTCGCGTCGTCGCTCGCCGGATGAAAGGGCGAAGGCTCGGCCTTGAGCGGTGCCGACTTGATCTCCTCGACGTCGACGCCGAGCGTATCGAGTAGGCCGGAGACCTGCGGATACTGGAAGAGCACGCCGATCGAGCCGACGATGGAGGTGCGCTCGGCGACGACGTGATCGCCGGCGACGGCCACCATGTAGGCCGCCGAGGCGCCGAGCGAGCGGATGTCGGAGACGACCGGCTTCTTGACCGCCACGCGGCGCACCGCCTGATAGATCGCCTGGCCCCCATAGGTCGTCCCGCCCGGCGAGTTGACCTCGAGCACGAGCGCCGCGACATGCGGATCGTCGGCGATGCGGTCCAGCCGTGCGACGAGGTCCTCGTCGTCGGTCACCACGCCGCTCAGCGAGACCGAGGCGACATGGGGCCGGTCGAAGCCCGGATCGGCCGGGCGGAGCGAGTAGTCGATCGCCACCACGACGAGTGCGACGGCCACGAGCGCGACGACGCGCCAGAAGGCGAGCTTGCGCCGCAGTCGGCGCCGGTTCGCGATGGCAAGCGGATCCAAAAGCCGAATCTCCCCTTCGCGCGTTCCCGTCGCGCACGGTCCCCCGTGGCCCGGTTTTTCGCCGCTTTGACAGTGCGGCACTATCGCGCGGGGCGACCGGTTCGCACAAGGCTCTTTCCAACGCCACCGTCGCGTCTTATTTGCATGACACGCAGTTTTGAACACACGCGGAACGCGAAGCAGCGGGAAACGGCATGCCGTCATCGTCCAGCCGCATCGGCGGCAGTCAGTACGTGCAGCGCTCGCGCCGGGAATACCGGCGTGCCGTGCGCCATTCGCGCTTCGTCCGCATGCTGAAGTTCACCTGTCCGCTGCTGTCGGTCATGGTTCTAGCCGGCTTCTTCTGGGCATCGATCTTCAATGCCGCCCTGCCGGACGGCTTCTCCGTCGATCGAACGACGCTCGAAAACGGCAAGCTCGTCATGAACGACCCGGTGCTGACCGGCGAGAACAAGGACGGCGCCATGTACAAGCTGACGGCACGGCGCGCCATTCAGGATCTCAAGGATACGAGCCATGTGCGCCTGGAGGCGATCAAGGCCTCCCTTCCGCTCGGCAACGGCAAGTTCGCCGATATCAACGCCAAGAGCGCCATCTACGACCGCAAGAACAACGTCATCGTCTTCGACAATCCGTTCCAGGTGAGCACGGACAGCGGAACCAGCGCCACCTTGAAGAGCGCGCGCTTCGACGTCGGCGCGGGACAGCTGACGAGCGACGACGACGTCCAGATCACCACGGTCAACGGCGATATCGTTGCGCGCTCCCTGCGAATGCGCGATAACGGCAAGACCATGGAATTCAACGATCACGTGAAGATGACCGTCAATCCTTCCGCCGTCGAAGCCGGACCGGAAAAAGCCCCTACGAAGACCGAAGAGACGAAATGACCAACGAGATGCTTTCCGCACGCGACGTCGTGCGCCTCGCGCGGCTGGTATCGGTCGCAGCCGCCGTCGGCCTTTTTGCCGCCGTTCCCGCATACGCTCAATCGACGGGGGCGTCTCAGGGCACGTCCCGGGGGGCCTCGCAAGGGTCGGCGCAGACCTCCGCTCAATCGGCCAAGCCCGGCGAGATGAAGGGCCTTTCGATCTCCAACGACAAGCCGATCCAGATCGAGAGCGACGCCCTGCAGATCAGCGAGCAGAACAAGATCGCCACCTTCACCGGCAACGTGCAGGTCGATCAGGGCACGACCCAGCTTCGCGCCGGCAAGATGCTCGTGCATTACGCCGGAGACGGCAGCATCGCCGGCGGCAACAGCCAGATCCAGCAGATCGACGTTTCCGACAAGGTCTTCGTGAAGTCCGACGACCAGCAGGCGACGGCCGATCAGGGCACCTACAACCTGCCGAACAAGCTGCTGGTGCTTTCGGGCGACCGCGTGGTGCTGACGCAGGGCAAGAACGTGTTCATCGGCTGCAAGCTGACCGTACACACGGACACGAACGAGGCGAACCTCGACAGTTGCGGCAAGCGGGTGATGATCAAGCTCGATCCCAAGTCGCAGAAGTCGAGCAAGTAGGCCCGAGGGGACACGACGGCTTGAACGATACGCTCGACACCCCTTCCCGGTCCGCTGCCCAGCCGAACATGCAGGCTGGCGGCGCGGCGACCGGTGAATCCCGCTTCGAGGGCACGCTGATCGCGCGCGGCCTCGTGAAGAGCTTCAAGTCGCGGCGCGTCGTCGACGGAGTGTCGCTCGGCGTGCGCCGGGGCGAGGCCGTCGGCCTTCTCGGTCCGAACGGCGCCGGCAAGACGACCTGCTTCTACATGATCACCGGGCTCGTGCCCGTCGACGAGGGCTCCATCGACATCGACGGGCACGATGTCACATCGCTGCCGATGTATCGCCGTGCGCGCCTCGGTGTCGGCTACCTGCCGCAGGAAGCCTCGATCTTCCGGGGCCTGAGCGTCGAGGCCAATATCCGCGCCGTGCTCGAAGTCGTGGAAAAGAACCGCAAGAAGCGCGAGGAGACGCTCAACGAGTTGCTCGAGGAGTTCCACATCGCGCATCTGCGCAAGGCGGCGGCGATCTCGCTTTCGGGCGGCGAGCGGCGTCGGCTCGAGATCGCCCGTGCGCTTGCCAGCGATCCGACCTTCATGCTGCTCGACGAACCCTTCGCCGGCGTCGATCCGATCGCCGTATCGGACATCCAGAACCTCGTTCGCCATCTGACGCGCCGCGGCATCGGCGTGCTCATCACCGATCACAACGTGCGCGAGACGCTCGGCCTCATCGACCGGGCCTACATCATCCACGCCGGCCAGGTGCTGACGCATGGACGCGCGGACGAAGTCGTCGCCAATCCGGACGTCCGCCGGCTCTATCTCGGCGAACAGTTCACCCTTTAAGGGTATTTCCATGCGCGCGACGCTCGCGCTTGACCGTTTCGTGAAAAAAGGCAATTTTCGGGCCAACTCGTCGCGCCAGCGTATGCGACGGGTCGGCAGCCGGAACGTTCGTGCTGCTCCGCTCGGGGGCGAACAGGAGTTTTGCGTCGGTTATGGCCTTAGGAGCGCGGCTACAGCTGCGTCAGAGCCAGTCCCTGGTCATGACGCCGCAGCTTATGCAGTCCATCCGGCTCCTGCAGCTGCCGCACGGCGATCTCCTGCGTTTCGTCGAGGAAGAGGTCGAGCGTAATCCGCTGCTGTGCGACGCGCCCAGACCGGGCGACGGCGCCGGCGAGCGACACGACGAGGAGACGGCGACGGCCGTGCCCGGGCCCGGCGCGGATGCACCGTCCATTAAGTCGCATCCGACCGGCGGCGGAGGATCTGGAACGCTTCGCCAGCGCATCGGCGAGCGTGGCGACCAGGGCGGCGACATCGAAGCGTTCGGCGCCCGCGCGGAAAGCCTGCACGACCATCTCGCTCGCCAGATCGCCATGTGCGCCTTCGCCCGCGAAGAGCGTATCGTGGCCGGCGAGCTTCTCGGATCGCTCGACGCGAACGGCTATGTCGGAGCGGAGGCGGAAGATCTCGCCGAGCGGCTCGGCGTAACGACGACCATGGTCGACAGCGTGCTCGCCCGGCTTCAGGATCTCGAACCGGCCGGCGTCTTCGCGCGCTCGCTCGGCGAATGCCTGTCGCTTCAGCTCGCCCAGCGCAACCGGCTCGATCCGGCGATGCGTACCCTGCTTGCCAATCTCGCGCTGCTCGCCAGGCGCGATTTCGCCGCCTTGCGACGGCTTTGCGGCGTCGACGAAGCCGATCTCGTCGACATGCACGCCGAGATTCGTGCGCTCGATCCCAAGCCCGGCAGCCGCTTCGACGGCGGCGCGTCGCCCTCGATCGTGCCGGACGTCGACGTTTCGCCGGCGCCCGACGGCGGCTGGCACGTGGAACTCAACCCCGAGACGCTGCCCGCCGTGCTGGTCGACCAGATCTACTACACCCGTGTCGCTGACGCCGTTCCCCGCGGATGCGAGGGCCGGGCGTTCCTCGACGAATGCATGCAGAACGCGACATGGCTCACCCGCAGCCTCGACCAGCGCGCCCGCACCATCCTCAAGGTCGCGCGCGAGATCGTCCGCCTGCAGGACCGCTTCCTGCTCGACGGCGTCGCCCATCTGCGTCCACTCAATCTGCGCACTGTGGCACAGGCGATCGGCATGCACGAATCGACCGTCAGCCGCGTGACCGCGAACAAGTACATGATGACCCCGCGCGGGGTGTTCGAGCTCAAATATTTCTTCACGGTCTCGATTCCCGCTTCCGACGGGGGCGACGGCCATTCCGCCGAAACCGTGCGCCACCGCATCCGCGCCATGACCGGGGCGGAAACGCCCGACGGCGTCCTTTCCGACGACGCGATCGTGCAAACGCTGCGCGCGGAAGGCATCGACATCGCCAGGCGCACCGTCGCCAAGTACCGGGAGGCGATGAATATTCCCTCCTCCGTGACGCGCCGGCGCGAGAAGAAGGCGCTCGCGCGTGCCGCCGAACGATGAGCGCGCGACGGACGGGCACGAGCCGGCCGACCGCCTCGGCGTTCGGGCCGCGCGTTGACAGGGTGCCAAACGGCGCGTAGAAGCCGCCGTCAACCGGGCCGCGCCGGTAGCGCCGGGCGCGAGAAGACGTGATATGGCCCCGGCATCGGCCGGATGTGCGTCGCGAAATCCTTGAACGGGTCGCAGACCCGCATGTAGATTGAAACGGTGCGTTTCGCAGGGAAAGAGGGATCCTCCATGAGCGTCCGCGTTTCGGGGAAACACATGGAAATCGGCGAGGCGTTCCGTAACCGGATCGAGGATGCCATCGCCGGCGCGATCGGCAAGTACTTCGACGGTGGCTATGGCGGTCAGGTGACCGTCGAGAAGGAAGGCTCGCGCTTCGACGCGGATTGCCGCCTGCACCTCGATACGGGCGTCACCCTGCACGCCACCGGCAAGGCGCAGGACCCGCAGGCCTCCTTCGACATGGCCGCCGAACGCATCGAGAAGCGCCTGCGGCGCTACAAGCGCCGGCTGAAGGACCATCACCTGCACGAGGGCGAAGGCGTGGCGTTCGCGCAACTCGCCGACCGCACGATGGAAACGGCGCCGGGCGAGGACGAAGAGGTCCCCGTCGACTACGCGCCGACGGTCGTCGCCGAGCAGGCGCTTCAGGTTCGCACGATGACGGTGGCCGGCGCGGTCATGGCGCTCGACCTGACGGACGAGCCGCTCACGGTCTTCACCAATGCCGGCACGAAGACGCTGAACATCGTCTACCGCCGCGCCGACGGCCACATCGGCTGGATCGACACGGCCGGGCTCGCATCCTGAGCCTGCCTTCCCGAAAGCCGCGAGCGATTTCGCTCACCCAGCCCGTGCACCGAAAGCCCATACGAGGACGATCAACCATGGCTCTGGCGGATCTGCTTGCCCAGGACGCGGTCATGCCCGCGCTGAAAGCCAATTCGAAGAAGCAACTCCTGCAGGAGATCGCCGAGCGGGCCGCGAAGGTGACCGAGCTGCCCGAGCGCGAGATCTTCGACGTCATCCTGCAGCGCGAACGGCTCGGCTCGACGGGGGTCGGCAACGGCATCGCCATCCCCCATGGCAAGCTTTCGAGCCTCGACACCATCGTCGGCGTGTTCGCCCGGCTCGAAAACCCGGTCGACTTCGAATCGCTCGACGACATGCCGGTCGATCTCGTGTTCCTGCTGCTCGCACCGGAAGGGGCGGGGGCGGACCACCTGAAGGCGCTCTCACGTATCGCGCGGGTCCTACGGGACGCGGATGTGGTGGAGAAGCTGAGAGCTTCGACCTCGGCCTCGGCGATCTACACGATCCTCGCCGGCTCGCCCTCGTCGAACGCCGCGTAGAGCCTTTCAGGTTCATACGGAAGCGCTGGCGACGCCGCGCTCACGCGGCATCGAGATCGACACGCACGAGGACCTTGACCTGCGTTCTTCTCGAGCGTGTTCCACGGAAGACGGCGTCGCGTCGGGATGGCGTCATGGTGAAGGAAAGTTCGAGGGTTTCTCACACGAAGCCGGTGGGATTCCCGTAAGGATCCTATCTCCGGCGGGCGATCGTGCCGGACTTTCAGGTGCGTCGTGTCACCCGCTCGAACGCCGATACCTCAGTGAAGGCTGACCGTGTAAAGGTCGTTCTCCTGCGCCTTGTGGAACGCGCTGGTGCGGTCGTCGCTGACGAGGATGGGCGTGCCGTCGGCACTGAAGAGCGCCCACAGTTCCTGTCCTGGATCGAGCTCGGGCGCGCCGGGGAAACGTTCCGTGATGTCTTCCGAGCGCATCTGGCGGATGTAGCCGACTTCGCCTTCGCCGAGGTGGGCGAGTTCGCTTTCGCTGACGTCCGTCTTCGTATCGTTGGCCAGGATCATCATGTCGAGTTCCCTCCTTTCAAGGCAGGAATACGTCGAGTCCGGATCGAAAGTCTCAGTCTCGGACGGAAATGTTAATTTTCTTGATCATGCGTTGCGGTTCGGGACGGACGAGATCGACCGATAACAGGCCGTTCTTCAGACTTGCACCCTTCACCTGCATGCCTTCCGCTAGAACGAAACTACGCTGGAACTGACGCGCGGCAATCCCCCGATGGAGATATTCGCGCTCGTCCGGCTCGCTCCGGCGCCCTCGAATGACGAGCTGGCCTTCCTCGGCGGTCACTTCGAGATCGTCCTCGCCGAAACCGGCGACCGCGAGCGTGATCCTCAGCCTGTCTTCCGAAACGCCGTCTGCCCGAGGCCGGATCCGCTCGATGTTGTAGGGCGGATAGCCATCATTGCTCTTGGCAATGCGCTCGAGCGTCTTTTCCATCGTATCGAAACCCAGCAGCAGCGGGCTCGAAAACGGCGCCATACGGTTCATCCGCGTCAAGTCCTGTTCCAGCGACCCTACGTGCCGGGCCCGAAGAAGAGGCACCCGACCATTCGGATATATGGGGTCCGCCGATCGTTCCCGCAAGCCACCCGCAAGCGGCCTATACGGAAGCGAGACTTCAGCTTTTCGGAACGCGCGAAGCGGTGATCGAGCTCCGGAAAGAAAGCGTTTCAGCCATGCGGCCAGTCGATCCAGTCGCGCATCAGCCGGTTGGCGATGGCGCCGTCCGGCGGGCCGGCCGTTCCCTCGTCGACGGCGCGATCGAGCATCGCGGCCGTTTCCTCGCGCGCGAACCAGCGACAATCCTCGAGTTCGCTCGTCGCATGGCTTATCTCGCCGCTTGCGGCTTCGCCGTAAAGGCCGATCATCAGCGTATGCGGCATCGGCCAGGGCTGGCTGGCATGGTAGCGCACGCGCGCGACCGCGATGCCCGATTCCTCCATCGTTTCGCGGCGTACGGCATCCTCGACGGTCTCGCCGGGTTCGAGGAAGCCGGCGAGGCAGGAATACATGCCGGGCCGGAAATGCGGCGAACGACCAAGCAGGCAACGGTCGCGCGCCTCGTCCACGACGAGCATGATGACGACCGGATCGGTACGCGGGAAGACGCTCGTGCCACAGGCCGAGCATTCGCGGCGATAGCCGCCGGCCCGCTTGTGCGTCGGCGCGCCGCAATGGCCGCAGAAGCGGGCCGAACGGTTCCAGGTCACGAGGCTGGTCGCCTGCGCGAGCTCTCCGAGACGTTCGCCGGACAACCGGCCGGTGGTGTAGATCGTGCGGAGATCGATCGCCTCGAAAGCGTCGGGTGCGCCGTCGCGCTCGAAGGGTACGGGTACGGCCAGCCTCGGAGCGCCGTCCGCCTCGTAGCCGAGCAGCACGGCCTCGCCGGGTTCGGCCGAGAGCGGCGCCAGTTCCGCCAGTGAGAAGAGCGCTTTCGGTTCGCCCTCGTCGGCAAGGACGGCGCAGGCACGGCCGATCGCGAAGGCACGCGCCCCGGGATGCGAAAGCGCCCGTTCGGCAGCGTCGTCCGGACGGTCTTCCGATTGGCGGTCGAGACGGTTGTGCGCGAAGGCGACGCGCGTACTGGCTTCGCCATGGGAAGCGGGAGAATCGAAGATCGATCGGACCATACGCTCACAAAGCATCGCGCAGCGCGGCGATCAAGGCCCGACGTGCCTCGTCGTCGTAGCGACGCGCCGTGCCGACGCCCCAGACCGGGCCAGGCCAGGCCGGATCGCCCTCGTTTCGGGCGACCACATGCACGTGGAGCTGGCGAACGACGTTGCCGAGCGCACCGACATTGATCTTCGTACAGGCGGTGAGCCGCTTCAGCGCGGCGGAAACGGCGGCGATCTCGTAGGTCAGCGACGTCTGGTCGAGCGGCGGCAGCTCGAAGAGTTCGCCGATCCCCGCCCGCTGCGGCACGAGAACGAGCCACGGCCAGCGCGCATCGTCCATCAGCCGCACCGCACTCAGGCCGAGGCCCTTGATCGGAAAGGTATCGCCTGCGAGCCGGGTATCGAGAATGAAATCGTCGCTCATGGCCATCTCCTCCGTCGTGTCCCACCTTCGCCATAGCAGTTTTTGAAGACGCCGGCTTGCATTCGCCGGGCAAGTTCCGATATCGAGCGGTCGGGAGGTTGGCGGTGGACGGGCCACTCGCCAACCGGGTCAGGTCCGGAAGGAAGCAGCCCCAACGAGTTTCGGCACGGGTCACTGTGCCAGCCTCCCACCCGGCGCTAAGGCGCCGAAGCCGCTACGGCCAGGGATCGACAGGACCGGAATCGCGAAGCCGGCATCATCCGCGCGTTGACGCGGCCCGCGCCGCCGGCCCATTCTCGTCGCCGGAAGCGTTCACCCGGAGCGTTCATCGGCAGGATATGGCGACGGCGGCGAACATGGACGAAATGCAGGCAGACAGAAGCGGCGAAGATCAGCCGGACGGGATCGCCCCGGGACGGCCGGAGGACGGCGGGACCGGCCACCGCGTGCTCGCCCGCAAGTATCGCCCGCGCGACTTCACCGACCTCATCGGCCAGGCGCCGATGGTGCGCACCCTCACCAACGCTTTCGAGACCGGCCGCCTTGCCCAGGCCTACATGCTGACGGGCGTGCGTGGTGTCGGCAAGACGACCACCGCGCGCATTCTCGCCCGCGCGCTGAACTACGAGACGGCGACGGTCGACCGTCCGACGATCGATCTCGGCGAGCCCGGCGAGCATTGCCGCGCGATCATGGAGGGCCGCCATGTCGACGTCATCGAGATGGACGCGGCGTCCCACACGGGCATCGACGACATCCGCGAGATCATCGAGCAGGTGCGCTACCGGCCGGTTTCCGCGCGCTACAAGGTCTACATCATCGACGAGGTCCACATGCTCTCCAACCAGGCCTTCAACGGCCTGTTGAAGACGCTCGAGGAGCCCCCGGAACACGTCAAGTTCATCTTCGCGACCACCGAGATCCGCAAGGTGCCGATCACGGTGCTCTCGCGCTGTCAGCGCTTCGACCTTCGGCGCATCGATGCCGGGCTCCTCGTCTCGCATCTGCGCGCGGTGGCGGCGAAGGAGCATGTCGGCATCGACGAGGAGTCGCTGACGATGATCGCGCGTGCCGCGGAAGGCTCGGCACGCGACGCGCTCTCGTTGCTCGACCAGGCGATCGCCCACGAAGGCAGCGCGATCGAGGCCGCGAGCGTGCGCGGCATGCTCGGTGTCGCCGACCGCTCGCGTATCGTCGACCTCTTCGCGAAGCTTGCCGGCGGCGACGTTTCGGCAGCCCTTGCCGAGTTCCGCGAGCAGTATGACGGAGGCGCGGCACCGACGGCGATCCTGACGGACCTCGCCGACTTCACCCACCTCGTCACGCGCCTGAAGTTCGTGGCTTCCGCCGTCGAGGATCCCGCCCTCAGCGAAGCCGAGCGCACCGGGGCAGTCGACATGGCCGAGCGCCTTTCGACCTCCGCCCTTTCACGCATGTGGCAGATGCTGCTCAAGGGGATCGACGAGACGGAGACGGCGAGCCGGCCGCTCGGCGCCGGCGAGATGGTGCTGATCCGGCTGGCCCATGCCGCAAGCCTGCCCTCGCCGGAAGCCGTCGCGCGCCGCGTCGGCGAACTCGCCGACGATCCGGCGAGCGCACCTGCGCCGACGCCCCGGGAACCGGATGCCGCGTCGGCCCCGACCCCGCGCGAGCCCCGTGAACCGGCGCCGGCCCAGTCCGCACCGGCGACGCGCGAAGACGCGTTGGCGGGTCGAACGAACGAGCCGAAGGAGACGACGCCGAGCGCTCGGTCGCCGCAAGCTCCGCGGGCGATCGACACGCCGCCCGCCAGAATGGCCGCATCCGGAACCGGCAGTCAGGCCGCGCGCGCGCTTTCCCCCGAACCGATGGAACGTGGTTCGGCCGAGCCGGAAGCCGAAGCGGCGAAGCCTTCGAGCGCACCGGAAGCCGCGCCCGAGCCGAAGCGCCCGGCGCTGCGCAGCCTCGCCGACCTTGCGGCACTTGCCGAAAAGCACCGCGACATCACCACCAAGGTGCATATCCGCAAGTCCCTGCGCCTCGGCCGCATTGGCGATGGGCGCCTGGAAGTGGGGCTGACGGAAGATGCGCCGAAATCGCTCCTCGGCGACCTGAAGAAGAAGCTCGAGGCGTGGACCGGCGAGCGCTGGATGATCACGCTCAGCCGCGAAGCCACCGCGCCGACGATGATGGAAACCGAAGCGGCCGACCGCGAGGCCCGCGTTACCGACGCGGCGAGCGATCCGGACATCGCCGCGATCCTCGAGCGCTTTCCCGGCGCGCGGATCACCGACGTGCGCATCGCCGCCGGTGCCGACGAGCTGACGGACAGCGAACCGGACGCCGGCAACATTCTTCCCGAAGCACCCGACGACACCGACGAGGCGGACTGACGCCACCCGACGATACGATCCCAACCAGCGGAGACACAGGCATGCGCGACATGATGGGCATGATGGGCAAGTTCAAGGAAATGCAGGAGAAGATGGGCACCCTGCAGGAGGAGATCGCCGCGGCCGAGGTCGAGGGAACGGCCGGCGGCGGCCTCGTGACCGTGCGCCTTTCCGGCAAGGGCCAGATGCTCGGCCTGAAGCTCGATCCGAGCCTCTTCAAGGACGAAGAGCAGGAAGTGCTCGAAGACCTGATCGTCGCCGCCCACAACGACGCCAAGGCCAAGGCAGAGGCGCTGATGGAAGAAAAGACGAAGAAGCTGACCGAAGGCCTGCCCATCCCGCCCGGCATGAAGCTTCCGTTCTAGAGAACCGTCCCGCCGAATTGATCCGGTCCGGCGTCGCGTCGGGTTTCGATCGTCAGTTCTGGGTCAGGCCGGCGTCGACGACGAAGTTCGCGCCGGTGCAGCCTGCGCTTTCGGCCGAGCCGAGGAACAGGGCCATGCGGGCGACGTGCGTGCCGTCGAGGCGGATCTTCAGCGCCTGCAGGTCGATGAACTCCCGTTCGCTTTCGGGCGTCAGCCACAGCCGTTCCTGCCGCTCGGTGCGGATGGCGCCCGGCACGATGCAGTTGACGCGGATGCCGTCGGCGCCGAACTCGCGGGCGAGCGTCCGGTTCATCCCGTTGATCGCCGCCTTCGCCGTCGTGTAGCCGACGCGGTTCGTCCGTCCGCGCATCCAGCCGACCGAACCGAGAAGCACGATCGAACCGCTGCCGCGCTCGCGCATGAAGCGCGCGACGGCCTGGGTCGCGAAGAACTGATGGTCGAGGTTGAGCGCGAGCGTGTGCCGCCAGCTTTCCGGCTCGACGCGCCATACGTCGTGGCGGTCGTCGTTGCCGGCGTTGTTGATCAGAACGTCGATGCCTTGCGTCTGCGCCTCGATCTCTTCGACCGAGGCACGCAACGCGGCGATGTCCGTCAGGTCGCATCGCATGAAGCGCGCGCCCGTTTCGGCGGCGAGCGCCTCGCCGGCGTCCGTGTCGATATCGAGAAAGGTGACGCGTGATTTCTGGGCGGCGAAGGCGCGCACGATCTCCGCGCCGATGCCGGAGGCTCCGCCGGTGACGAGGACCGTGCGTTCGGCGAGCGAGGCGTAGGATACGCTTTCGAAGGGACCGGACACGGGCAAACCTCCGTCAGATTTCGGGATCGAAGCGGGCACGCGCGATACCCGGTACGTCGACACGCATGGCGAACAGGCCGCCGGCCTGCGAGTGACCGCCGGTCTCGGCGCGCGAACCGCGACCGCGCGCGCTCGTCACGAACAGCGTCTTCATGTCCGGCCCACCGAACGCAGGCATGGTCGGCCGCCGGGCGGCGACCGGATATTCGGCGAGCACCGTGCCGTCGGGCGCGTAGCGACGCACACGGGCGCCGTCGAAGAGCGCCGTCCAGTAGCATCCCTCGGCGTCGACGGCGGCTCCGTCCGGCCTGGCACGGTCGTCGCTGTCCTTGTCGAGGCGGGCGAAGACCTGCCGGTCGCCGGCGGTGCCGGTTTCGGCATCGTAGGCGTAGCGGTAGATCGTGAAGCGCGGCGTATCGGCGTGATACATGAGGCTGCCGTCCGGCGAGAAGGCAACGCCGTTCGAGGTCATCAGCCCGGCCTCGATCATCGAAAGGCCACGGGAATCGTAGCGGTAGAGACGGGCGCTGCCCCGGCGGCGCTCGTCGATCGTCCCGAGCCAGAAGCGTCCGCGCGGATCGGTTCCGCCGTCGTTGAACCGGCTCGCGGCATGATCCTCCGGATTTTCGGCGAGGCGTTCGAGCTTCCGGCCGTCCCGGTCCATGAACCACAGGCCCGAGCGCGTCGCGGCAAGCAGACGCCCATCGGCCGTCGGCGCGAAGCATCCGACCTCCTCGTCGCACTCGACGCTGTGGTGCGCACCGGTTTCCGGCTCGTAGCGGTGGAGCGCCATGCCGGAAATGTCGGTAAACCACAGCGCCTCGTCCTCGGCGTCCCAGACCGGACATTCGCCGAGCCGGCAACCGGCGTCGAGCACCAGCGAGAAGGTCGCTTCGTTCGCCATCGACTTCGTCAATACGCCGCGCCGGAAACGCTCGGGGCTTCCTCTTTCCCGCGCAGGTCGGCGAGCCATTCCCGTGCGCGGCCCGTCATCATCGCGACGTCCGAGGCGATGGCGGTGAAGGTGTAGCCGTAGTGCTGGAAACGGCGGACCATCTCCGGATTGGGCCCGACGATGCCGATCGGCGTACCGACCTCGGCTGCCCGCTTCGCCGCTTCCTCGATCTTGGCCTGGACGTCGGGATGACCGATCTCGCCGATATGGCCCATCGAGGCGGCGAGATCGCCAGGCCCCACGAAGACGGCGTCGATCCCCGGCAACGCGGCGATCTCTTCCAGGAGATCGACGGCCTCCGGCGTCTCGAGCTGGACGATGACGCAGGTTTCCTCGTTGGCCTGCTTGAGATAGTCCGCAGCCGCGCCGAAACGCGAGGCGCGATGGACCGCCGCCACGCCGCGAACGCCGACGGGGGGATATTTCGCGAAGCTCGCCGCCGCCCGCGCTTCCTCGACCGTCTGCACGAAAGGCAGCATGATCGTCTGCGCGCCGGCATCGAGCACGCGCTTGACGAGGACCTGATCGTTCCAGGCGAGACGGACGAGGGGCTCGGCCGGCGTCGTGCCGACCGCCCGCAGGATGTGCGCGAGATCGGCGACCTCGATGGGCACATGCTCCATGTCGACGACGACGAAATCGAAGCCGGCATGGCCGAGAGCCTCGGCGGTCGTCGGCGCGGCCGCCATCAGCCACGTGCCGAGCGGGACGGTGTCGCGCCCGGCGAACCAGGCCTTGAAGGGATTGGCGGTCGCATTCATCGATTGGGATCCTTCAGAAGATTTCCGGTTCCGGCACCGGCGCGGTACCCATGAGAAAGTCGAAGTCGCAGCCACGATCGGCCTGCGTGACGTGCGCCTGGTAAAGCGTGACGAACGACCGCGTGTAACGCGGTTCGGGCTTGCGCCATTGCGCGCGCCGGCGTTCGATCTCGTCGTCGTCGACCAGCATGTCGAGCGTTCCCGCCTCCGCGTCGAGGCGCACGGTGTCGCCGGTTCGAAGCAGGGCGAGCGGACCGCCGACGGCGGCTTCCGGCGCGACATGCAGGATGCAGGTCCCGTAATGCGTGCCGCTCATGCGGCCGTCGCAGATGCGCACCATGTCGGTGACGCCTCTTTCCTGCAGCTTCTTCGGAATCTGCAGATTGCCCCATTCGGGCATGCCGGGCGCCCCGACGGGACCGGCACCGCGCAGGACGAGGACGGTATCGGCCGAAACCTTCAGATCCGGCGCGTCGATGCGGGCCCGAAAGTCTTGCGGACCGTCGAAGACGAGGGCCGGGCCTTCGTGACGCAGCAGTTCCGGTTCGCCCGCGGAGGACTTCATGATCGCCCCGTCCGGCGCGAGGTTGCCCTTGAGGAGCACCAGCGTACGCCCCTTCGAAAGCGGAACGACCGGATCGTCCATCGACCGAACGACATCGTCGTCCCAGCATTCGGTGCCGGCGAGCGCATCTTCGAGCGAGCGGCCTTCCACCGTCGGCGCGGAGAGATCGAGATGCGCACGCAGCTTCACGAGCAGGGCCTTGAGCCCGCCGGCGAAGAAGAAATCTTCCATCAGGCAATTTCCCGACGGGAAGAGATTGGCGAGAACGGGAATGCGCCGCGACACCTCCGCCATGGTCTCGAGGTCGAGATCGACGCCGGCGCGCCCGGCAAGGGCGAGCAGGTGGATCGCCGCGTTGCTCGACCCGCCGAGCGCCATGTAGACCGCGAGGCCGTTCATGAACGCGGCGCGACCGAGGATGTCGGCTGGCTTCAGGTCTTCCCAGACCATCGCCACCGCCCGTTCGCCGGCGAGCGATGCCATGCGGGCATGGCCGGAATCGGTCGCCGGGATCGAGGACGCTCCGGTGATCGTCATGCCCATCGCGTCGACGATCGACGTCATGGTCGAGGCCGTGCCCATGGTGTTGCAGGTTCCCGCCGTACGCGTCATGCGGCTTTCGAGGTCGACCCAGTCCTGAGGCGTAATGCGGCCGAGGCGCAGTTCCTCCCAGTATTTCTTGGTGTGGGTGCCCGCACCCGTCTTCGTGCCGCGCCAGTGTCCGTTCGCCATCGGCCCGGCGGGGCAGAAGATCGCCGGCAGACCCATGCTGATCGCGCCCATGAGAAGGCCGGGCGTGGACTTGTCGCAACCGCCGAGCAGGACCGCGCCGTCGATCGGATGCGAGCGCAGGAGCTCTTCCGTCTCCATGGCGAGCAGGTTGCGGTAGAGCATCGTCGTCGGCTTCACCATCACCTCGCCGACCGAAAGGGCCGGCAGTTCGACGGGATAGCCGCCGGCCTGCCAGACGCCGCGTTTCACCGCTTCGGCACGGTCGCGCAGGTGCGCGTGGCACGGGCTCATCTCGCTCCATGTGTTGACGATGCCGATCACCGGCTTGTCCATGAACTCCTCGCGCCGCAGCCCCATCTGCTGGGTGCGCTGGCGATGGGCGAAGCCGCGAATGTCGGCAGAAGCGTACCAGCGCCGGCTGCGCAGGTCTTCGAGGCGCTTGCGGGGCCGGTCTGCGGGGTTATTCATCATTATCCCTTGATGCCGCCGGTCGTCAGGCCGGAGACCACCCTTTCCTGGAAGATCATGATCAGGATCGCCACGGGCACGATACCGACGACGAGGGCCGCCGAGATGGTCGGCCATGGAAACGTGAACTCGCCCTGATAGAGGGTAATGCCGACCGGCAGCGTCCGGAAGGTCGGGCTCGAATTCAGCGACAGCGCCAGCAGGAACTCGTCCCATGCGTTGACGAAGGCGAGGATACCGGCAGTGAAGACGCCGGGCGCCGAAAGCGGAACGACGATCTTGAACAGCGCGCCGATCCGCGTGCAGCCGTCGACCATCGCCGCGCTTTCGAGGTCGCGCGGGATGCCGTCGAAGAAGGATACGAGCACCAGCGTGCAGACCGGAACGCTGAGCACCGTATAGGGCAGGATCAGCGCCAGGTAGCTGTTCAACAGGCCGAGCGAGCGCATCATCTGGAAGAGCGGCACGAGCAGCGTGACCAGCGGAAAGGTCGAGACCGCGATGATGACCGACAGGATGAGCCCGCGAAACCGCAGCCGAAGCCGCGCGAGCGCGTAGGCGGCGAGCGTCGCGACGAACAGCGTCAGAGCGGTCGAGCAGACGGCGATGAAGAGCGAATTGAAGAGGTAGAGCAGCAGCGGCTGGTTCGTGAAGGCCCTGACGTAGTTCGCGAGCGTCGGATCCGTCGGCAGGTAGTGGATGGGCGTAACCCGAAGCTCGCTCTCGGTCTTGAGCGAGGTGAAGACGATCCACAGCGCCGGAAAGAAGCCGTTGAACAGGAGGATGACGCCGGCGATGATGCGCAGCGGCTTTCCGCTCAGGAGATCGAAACGCATGGCTTACGCTCCCCGCCGGATCATGCGCAGATAGAAGACCGTCACGATCATCGAGAGCGCGAACATGGCGACGGCAAGCGCCGATCCGTAGCCGAGGTCGAGGAAATCGACGGTGTTCTGGCGGATATACATGGCGAGCGTCACCGTCGAGGTGCCCGGCCCGCCACGCGTCATGGTGTAGGGAATGTCGAAGGTCTGAAGGGCGGTGATGGTCCGGAAGATCAGCGCGACGGCGATCGCCGGCCTCAAAAGCGGCAGAGTGATCTCGAAGAACTGCCGGACCCGCCCCGCACCGTCGATCTCGGCCGCCTCGTAGAGCGAGCGCGGGATCGTCTGCAATCCGGCCAGGATGATCAGCGCCATGAAGGACGAGGTCTTCCAGATCGTGGTAAGGCAGATCGCGACCGTCGCCCAGGCGTAGGAATTGAACCAGATTACCGTCGGCAGGCCGAGGCGGCGCAGCACGTCGTTGACGATGCCGTAGTCCGACTGGAAGAACCACGCGAAGATCAGGCCGCAGAACGCGAGCGGCAGCGCCCAGGGCACGAGCAGCGCGAGCCGGAACGCCCAGCGCTGGCGAAAGGGAATGTTGGCGATCAGCGCCAGCGCCATGCCGACGACGAGCGCGCCCGGCACCGTGACGACCGTGATGATGACCGTGTTCCAGAACGACGACCAGAAGACCGGATCTGCGAACATGTCGCGATAGTTCTGAAGGCCGGCGAAGCTCGCCGGCAGACCGGAGGTCAGCGAAAGGCTGAGGAAGCTCGTATAGATCAGCCGGCAGACCGGATAGACGATGATCGCGAGCAGGAGCACGGCCGTGGGAAGCAGGAGCCAGAAGGCGAGCGCCCCGTCGCCCATGTCCATGAGGCGCGCGAAGCGGCCGCCGACCGTCTGGCGCTCTTCCGTCTCCTGTCGGTCTGCAACTGCCTGGCTCATGACCCGCCTTGCCGATACGACCCTCCGCGACGACGCGGAGGGTCTTGCAGGTTAAAGGGAATGCCGTGTCACCGCAGGATACGCTGCAGGCGGGCCTGCATCTGGCTCGCACCCTGTTCCGGGCTGGTCTGGCCGGCCAGAACCGCGTTCACCGTCGTGCGGATGGCGTTCGAGACCTCGTTGTAGCGCGGCGTCACCGGCCGCGCATGCGCGGACTGGACGACCGGCAGGAGGTCCGCGAACCACGGCACCGCCTTCGTCACGTCGGCATCGGTATAGAGGTCTTCGAAGGTCGGCAGCAGCGAACCGTGGATCGCGATGTATTTCGAGACCTCGCGGCTCGCGAGATACTTCGTCAGTTCGACGGCGTCCTTCTTGTGGTTGGAATAGGCCGACACGCCCCACTGCCAGCCGCCGAGGCAGGTGGCGGACTTGCCGCCCTCGACCGCGGGCAGGGCAACGATGCCGACCTTGTCCTTGACCGCCGTGTCGGCGTCGTTCTGGAAATGGTTCCAGGCATACGGCCATTCGACCGCGAAGATCGCCGCGCCGCGCTGGAAATCCTGGCGCGTGTCGTCGGTGGCGATCTCGGCGACGTTCTTCGGCGCGACGCCGTCGTCGACGAAGCCCTTCCACAGTTTCAGCGAATCGACCGCCGCGTCCATGTCGAAGGTCAGCTTGCCGTCCTTGTCGACGAGGGTGTGGCCGGTGCTCCAGTAGGGCAGCAGGAAGGTGCAGACCGCACCCTCGATCGCCGCGCCCTGGAAGGACAGGCCCTGCAGGTCGCCTCCCTCCTGCTTCTGGATCTTCTTGGCGTCGGCGGAAAGCTCGCTCCAGGTCTTGGGCGGATCGATATCGTACTTCTTCAGGAGGTCCTTGCGGTAGAACAGCATCATGGCGTCGGCGCGCGAAGGGAGTGCGGCGACCTCGCCGTCGATGACGTTCGCCTTCGAATAGGCCGAAAGGTATCGGTCCAGATACTTCGTCCCGCCGTCCAGATCGTCGTTCAGCGGCATGATCCACTTCGCCGCCGCGAACTGGGCGGGCCGCACCACGTCGAGATTGATGATGTCGAGGGTCGAATCCTTGGCGCTCATCTGGGTGTTCAGGTACTGCGCCTGCTGCTCGGAGGTGTTGCCGCCGACCGTCACCTTGATGTCGATGCCCTTGTGGCTCGCCTCGTACTTGTCGAAGACCGCCTGCCACAGGTTCATGTCGTAGCTGTGCATGAAGACATGCAGCGTTTCCGCCGATGCGTTCTGCAACGGCAGCATCGAAACGGCGCCCGCAAGCGCCAGTAGAACCGTCTTCCCGTATTTCATCGTCTTCCTCCCTTGATAAGCGGCAACGATTTCAGGCGACCGCCTTCTCGCTATCCGGATCGAAAAGGTGAATGCGCGCCGGGTCGAATCCGAGCGGCAGCCGCTCGCCGACCGCGGGGCGAAAATGCGGGGTGACGCGCGCGGTCACGGTCGCGCCCTCGACGTCCAGATGGACGAGCGTGTCGGCGCCGAGCGGTTCGACGAGATTGACCGTGCCGGTCAGCCGCGCCGGCGCATCGCCGGACGAGACGAAATGCTCAGGCCGGATGCCGAGCACGATCTCCTGCCCGACGCGCTCGGCGCGGGGGCCGAGGTCGCAAACGGCCATCCGCTCCCCGCCGTCGAGGACGAGTTCCTCGCCGTCGCGTTTGGCGCGCACGAAATTCATCGCCGGCGAGCCGACGAAGCCGCCGACGAACAGGCTTGCCGGCGTATCGTACACCTCGTCGGGCGTACCCACCTGCTCGATGACGCCGCCACGCAGGATGACGATGCGGTCGGCGAGCGTCATCGCCTCCACCTGATCGTGGGTGACGTAGATGATCGTCGTTCCGATCATCTGGTGCAGCTTCTTGATTTCCGCGCGCACCTGCCCGCGCAGCTTCGCGTCGAGGTTCGAAAGCGGCTCGTCGAAGAGAAACACCTTCGGCCGGCGGACGATCGCCCGGCCCATCGCCACGCGCTGGCGCTGGCCGCCGGAAAGCTGGGCCGGCTTGCGTTCGAGCAGCTTGTCGATGTCGAGCATCGTCGCCGCTTCGCGGATCCGGCTTTCGATCTCCGGCTTGGCGATGCCGCGCACGCGCAGGCTGAAGGCCATGTTGTCGTAGACGGTCTTGTGGGGGTAGAGCGCGTAGTCCTGAAAGACCATCGCGATGTCGCGCGCCCGCGGTGGAAGAGCGTTGACGACGGTATCGCCGATCCGGATCTCGCCACCGGAAATGCCTTCCAGGCCGGCAAGCATGCGAAGCGTGGTCGACTTGCCGCAACCGGACGGCCCGACCAGGACCACGAACTCCCGATCGGCAACCTCGAGATCGAGCCCCTTGACGGCTTCGATCGCACCGAAGCTCTTTCTGAGATCGCAAAAGCTGACGGTCGCCATATCGGCCGTATCCTCCCGAGTGATCGCCTCCACAACGCTCACGCCAATTTCGTAGCGCTACGATTTTCCCCTGTCAAGGCTGGATCGCCGGGACCGGTACCACATATCGGCAATGGCCGGCACGCTGGATTCACCGCGTTCCGGCGTGTATCCGATAGGAACATACGATCGCAGGACGCGACCGGTCGCGTACGGAAAGGACCGCAGCGCTATGGACAGCAGCGACGTGGAGGAGGGTTCGCCGGCGGTCGTGCCCGGTCGCAACCGGCGAAGGATGCAGTCGGTGCGCATGGTCGACGTGGCGCGCCTGGCCGACGTGTCGCCCTCCACGGTATCGCTCTACCTTCGTCGCCCGTCTTCGGTCGCGCCCCATACGGGCTCGACGATCGAGCGCGCGATCAAGGAACTCGGCTACGTGCCGAACATGGTGGCGGGCGGGCTCGCCGCGGCCGGGTCGCGCGTCGTCAGCATCATCGTCCCGTCGCTGCGCAATGCGTTCTTCGCCGAAACGGTATCGGCGATGGAGGCCCTGCTCGCCCGGCAAGGGTTCCACATCCTGATCGGGCACACGGAATACTCGCTGGAGCGCGAGGAGGAACTCGTCCGCGCGGCCCTTTCCTGGGCACCGGCCGCCATCGTCCTGACGGGCCTCAACCATGCCGACACGACCCGCACCATGCTTGCGGCGAACCGAACGCCGGTCGTCGAAATGTGGGAGACGGGCGACGCCTCGATCGACATCAATGTCGGCTTTTCGCATGCCGAGGTCGGTGGCATGGCCGCCCGCCACCTGATCTCCCGCGGCCGGACGCGGCTTGCCTTTCTCGGCGCTCGTCTGGAAGAGGACACGCGTGCCGCCCAGCGATGCGAGGGTTTCAGGTCGGCCTGCGTTGAAGCCGGTATCGAGCCGCAGGTCGTCAGGCATTCGGCGCCGGCCAGCACCGAAGCCGGCGGCATCTTGCTCGCCCGTGCACTGGCGCAGGGTGCCTATGACGGCTTTGCCTGCTCCAACGACACGGTCGCGCTCGGCGTTGTCTTCGAAGCGCAGCGTCGCGGCATCCGGATCCCGCGGACGTTTTCCCTGATCGGCTTCGGCGATCTCGAATTCGGCAGCTTCTGCGATCCTTCGCTGACGACGATACGGCCCTCGGCCGACCTCATCGCCAAGAACGTGACCGAGCTGGTTCTCGCCCGTATCAACGGCGAACCGGACATCGAAAAGGGGTATCGCGTGGAAGTCGGCGCATCGATCATTGTGCGCGGAAGCAGCTGACCGGCCTTTCGGCCTGGTTTCACATGGGCGGGGCCACCTTAGAGGCTCCGACGTTCTCGTGGTTCAACCGCACGATCCGACCGCTTTCCATCGAGGCACGGCTTGCGAGGATCAGCTCCAGCGCCTTTCGCCCCTGGCGGCCCTCGAACGGGTTCGCCCGGCCCGTCTCGATGGAATGAAGCAGGTTCGCGATGCAGATGTCGGGACCGTCCGGGCCTTCCCGGCATGCGATCACGCGCGTTCCCCCGGCGTTCTTGACGACGACGCGCGTCGTGTCGGACCGTGCACCGAGATTGCGATCGGGCGTGCTCGGATCCTCGACGAAGGCCATTCCGTTCGGCCCGAGGATCGTTTCGCTGGAATGCCCCGGCGTACCCTCCGGCAGGCCCCAGCTGATGCCGATCGACAGGCAGTGCCCGCCCGCAAATCGCGCCTGAATCTCGGCCGTGTCCGTGCCGAATGCGCCGATCGACGCAAGCCGCGCCTTGTCGCTGCCGAACACGGTGCCGGTCGCGACGACGCTTTCGGCCTCGCTCTGCGTCAGGAACCGCATGAGATCGAAAAGGTGTCCGGCCATGTCGTGGATCGGCCCACCGCTGAGGCTGCGCTCGTGCATGGCGAGCTTCGGGCGGACCTCGCGCATTTCGCTGAAGCGCAAATAGATCGGCGATCCGAAGACCCCTTCGTCGGCGAGCGACTTCAGCGTCACGTACTGCGACGCGCCGCGATACTGATGACAGATGGCGAGCGCGACCCCGTTCGCCTCGGCGGCGGCGATCATCCGGTCGGCCTCTTCCAGGCTCAGCGCCATCGGCTTTTCGCACAGCACGTGGCGGCCGGCCGAAGCGGCATGAATGGCGACCTCGCAGTGAAACTTCGCCGGCGTGCACACGCTCACCACGTCCACGCCTTCGTGGCGGACCGCATCGGCGTAGGCTTCGTATTGCGCCGCGCCATAGGCCTGCGAGAGGCTGCGACGGCGGTCCGGGTCCAGATCGCAGACGGCGGCGATCTCGATTCCCTCGCGCACGCTCCAGGCGGCAGCGTGCTTGGTTCCCATATCCCCGCAGCCGACGATGGCGACGCGGGTCACGACGCCTTCTCCAGACGCTCCAGGTTCTCCACGAGATAGGCGCCGTTCGCCACGCAGGCGTCGTCGGCACTCGTTGCGTGATCCTGCTCCGCCGTCAGCCAGATATCGCGGTCGGCCTTGCCTTGGAGCCAGCGCCAGGCCGGCGAGAAGTCGATGATGCCCTCGCCGAGATGGCACGTGTTCTCGCCGGGCTCTTCGGAAACAAAGTCCTTGAAATGCAGGATCTTCACCTCGCGATCGAGTTCGTCGAGCAACTGGCCCATGTCCTTTCCGGCCTTGCCCGCCCAGCCGAGATCGAGGGCATGGCCGAGCGCGTCGCTCTTGGCGCGCCGCAGCCGGTTCCAGATCCGGCCCCCGTCTTCGAACTCCCAGTTGTGGTTGTGGTAGAGAAGGGCGATCCCGTCCTGCGCACACCGTTCGGCGAAGACGTTCAACTGATCGATCGCGGCATCCAGAACGGAATCGTCGCTTTCGTTCAGGCCGGAATAGAGAAGGTAGGGCACCTTCAGCATGGCAAGGTGCGCAAGCGTCGCGTCGAGTGCGACACGCTCGTTCGCCGCTTGGCCGGGATCGCCGAGATTGCCGCCGATGTGGCTGGCGTTGACACGCATGCCGTGTCGCGCGAGCAGCGCCATCATCACCTCCGGCTCGACCTGGCCGAGCCGGCGGAAGCCGATTTCCAAGCCCTCGAACCCGCTCGATTGCGCCAGGGCGAAGATTTCGTGGAAGCGCTCGTGCTGCGGATCGCCCCATGTGATGGTCTGCAGGGATGTTCTGAACATCGTGGCCTCGCGCGATCCCGATCGTCGGAAAGAAGTGAAGTCGAGCTTACGGCGCGTTGTCGTCCGTCGCCAGACAGGATACGAACACCGGTATGGACGATACGAACATGCACCATTTCGATGGTTGCCGGATCTTTCGGGCCAATCACATCCGCGGCTATTGCAACCGGATCGACCGGCGCATCGAGACCTGGACGCTGAACTACGTCCATGCCGGCGCGCTGTATTTCGCGGTCGAGGAGGACGAACCGCAGATCGTTCGCGGCCCGAGTGCCTTCTGGACATGGCCCGGCCCGCGTTACCGCTATTGGCCGACCACCGAAGAGGGATGGGATCACTACTACGTCTCCTGGTACGGTCCGCGTGCGGTCGCTTGGCAGCGAAGCGGACTGCATCCCAGGGGCGCACCCGAACTGGCGATCCGTCCGATCCGCGACCCGACCCGATTCCGCAGTGCCTTCGAGACCCTGTTGAGCGCGCTCAAAAGCCGTTCTGGGAACGATCCCGAAGTCGTCCATCGGCTGGAAGGCCTGCTGCTTCAGCTGCATCGCCAGCGTCCCCCCGTTTATCGCGAAAGCAACGTGCCGCAGGCCGTAAGCCGGATCGCCGAGGCCGTTATCGCCGACCCGCAGCGCGACTGGGATTTCGCAGGCGAGGCGGAACAGGCGGGATGCACGCCGACCCATTTCCGCCGGGTCTTCAAGGCGCAGACGGGGATGTCGCCGCTGACCTGTCTCAACAAGGCCCGGACCGATCTCGCAGCGGAACTGCTTCGCCGCGAACGCCTGCATCTGCAAACGGTCGCATCGGCGGTCGGACTGGACGATGTCGGCTATTTCTCCCGGCTCTTCCACCGGCACCAGGGCATGGCGCCCGGCACCTATCGCGACGTCTACCATACGTTCGAATAGCCGAAACATCGGCGTGCCCGACAAGCCGAAGCGCGCCATGCCTCGTTCGTCCGTGCGGTTCGAATAGCCGGATGCGTCTCGTACCGCTGCAATCACGCAGTGCCGTCTTACCTACTCTTCGAAACCCCATCCGCAACGACCGCGACAATTTCGGCGTTCGATCGGAGCAAACTTGATTCGGTCGAATAATAGCGCTACGAAATCGCCGATCGATGGTTCGGGAGCGCTCCGCCGGGAACGGAGCCCGAACGATGCGCACAACTCGAGGAGGAGTTCACCGATGCCAGAAAATGTCGTGCGCTACGGGTTCGTCGGGACCGGCATGATGGGGCGCGAGCACATGCGCAACGTCGACCTCGTCGATGGGTCCAAGATCGCCGCGGTGTTCGACCGGGACGAGGGATCGCGCAGGGAGGCCTCCACCTTCGCCGCCGACGATTCGGTCTTCTTCGACGATCTGAAAGGCCTGCTCGCCAGCAATTCCGTCGATGCGCTCGTCATCGCCACGCCGAACGACACCCATGGCGCCGTCATGGCGGAGATCTTCGAATCCGGCGTGGAACTGCCGATCCTTCTGGAAAAGCCGGTCTGTACGGATATCGAGCAGGTGCGCTGGCTTTCCGAGGCCGCGAGGCAGTACCGCGCGCCGATCTGGGTCGGAATGGAATACCGCTACATGCCGCCGGTGACGGAACTGATCCAGCGGGTCCATGCCGGCGAATGCGGCGACACGCGCATGATCGCGATGCGCGAACACCGCAATCCGTTCCTTCGAAAGGTGGAGAACTGGAATCGCTACGCCGAGCGTACCGGCGGAACGCTCGTCGAGAAGTGCTGCCATTTCTTCGATCTCATGCGCTTCATTGCGCAGGACGAGCCGGTGCGCGTGTTCGCCTCCGGCGATGCCGACGTCAATCATCGCGACGAGAGGCTCGAGAACGGCAGGCGCCCCGAGATCATCGACAACGCGTTCGTCGTCGTCGATTTCGCCTCCGGCCTGCGGGCCTCGCTCGATCTGTGCATGTTCGCCGAGGGCGCGCACTGGCAGGAGGAGATCGCCGTTACCGGTACTAAAGCGCGGCTCGAATGCTTCGTTCCCGGCCATCGCAACCACGATGTCGATGCCGAGATCGAATTCAGCCCCCGCGCGACCGACCGGCCGGTCGAGCGCCACGCCGTCGAGGTGCCCCCCGACGTCTTGCGCGCCGGCGGCCACCATGGCTCGACCTATTTCGAACACCAGAAATTCCGCAAGGTCGTGCTCGGCGAGGGCTCGGTGGAAGTCACGCTCGAAGATGGGCTGAAGGCCGTCGCCATCGGCCTTGCCGCCGAACGCTCCGCACGCGAAAAGCGCGTGGTTTCGATCGACGGGCTGGATTTCGACTGATCCGTCGACGGGGCGATCCGCGGCGTCGATCGGCTGGACCCAACCTTCCGGGACATCGTAACGGCGCGTAGCGGTCCGGCGACGTCAGCCGCCGGCTGTCGCTCGATCAGGCCGGCCGTCGCCATCGCTTGAACGCGGCGATCCCGAGGCGCGCGGGTTACGCCGTGCCCTTGGCTTCCCGCCGGCGGGCATGGAGGATCGGCTCCGTGTAACCGGAGGGCTGCTCGCGACCCTTGAGCACGAGGTCCAGCGCGGCCTTGAAGGCGACCGACCCCTCGAAGTCTTCCGCCATCGCACGATAGGCCGGATCGCCGGCATTCTGCCGGTCGACCACCTCGGCCATGCGCTTTATCGTCTCGACGATCTGCTCTTGCGTGACGACGCCGTGGTGAAGCCAGTTCGCCATGTGCTGGGAGGAGATGCGAAGCGTCGCCCTGTCTTCCATAAGGCCGATGTCGTTGATGTCGGGCACCTTGGAGCAGCCGATGCCCTCTTCCACCCAGCGCACGACGTAGCCGAGGATGCCTTGCGCGTTGTTGTCGAGTTCGGCCTGGATATCGGCTTCCGACCAGTTCGGGCGCGACGCGACCGGCACGGAAAGCACGTCCTCGAGCTTTGCCGTCTCGCGGGTCTTCAGCCCTTCCTGCACCTTCAGCACGTCGACCGTGTGATAGTGCGTGGCGTGCAGCGTCGCGGCCGTCGGCGACGGGACCCAGGCGGTGGTGGCTCCGGCCTTGGGGTGGCCGATCTTTTCTTCCAGCATTGCCGCCATGCGGTCGGGCATCGCCCACATGCCCTTGCCGATCTGCGCAAGGCCGGAAAGCCCGCATTCGAGCCCGACGTCGACGTTGCGGTCCTCGTAGGCGGCAATCCAGGTCGAAGCCTTCATGTCGCCCTTGCGGATCATCGGGCCGGCTTCCATCGAGGTATGGATCTCGTCGCCGGTGCGGTCGAGAAAGCCGGTATTGATGAAGACGACGCGTGACTTCGCCCGGCGAATGCACTCCTTGAGGTTGACGGTGGTGCGCCGCTCCTCGTCCATGATGCCCATCTTGATCGTATCACGCACCATGCCGAGCGTATCCTCGACGGCGTCGAGAATGCGACAGGCGAACGTGACCTCTTCCGGGCCGTGCATCTTCGGCTTGACGAGATACATGGAGCCGGCCGGCGAATTGTGCCGGCGCCCCTTCGGGCCGATGTCGTGCAGCGCGATCAGGCCCGTCACCATCGCGTCGAGCATGCCTTCGGGCACCTCGTTGCCCTGTGAATCGTGCACGGCCGGCGTCGTCATCAGGTGACCGACATTGCGCACGAGCATCAGCGAGCGCGCCCTCAGCGTCTTCTCTCTGCCGTCGGCGCCCGTGTAGGTCTGGTCGGGGTTCAGCTTGCGGGTGACGACCGTATCGCCCTTGTCGAAGCGGGTCGTGAGATCCCCTTTCATCAGGCCGAGCCAGTTGCGGTAGACGGCGGTCTTGTCGGCGGCATCGACGGCGGCGACGGAATCCTCACAGTCGACGATGGTCGTCACCGCCGATTCGAGCACCACGTCGGCGATATGCGCCTTGTCGGTCTTGCCGATCGCATGGTTCGCCGAAACGACGATGCCGACATGCAGGCCGTTCTTCGTCAGGATCAGCACGCTCGGCGCCTCGCGGGAGCCCTTGTAGCCGGAAAACTGCGTGGGCTCGCGCAGCGTAGTGGTCGTCCCGCGATCGAGATCGATCGCCAGACCCTCCTTCGAGACGGAAAAGCCCGTCGCCTCGCTCCAGCTTCCGTTGGAAAGCGGAGCCGAGCGGTCGAGGAAGTCGCGCGCCCAGGCGATCACCTTTTCGCCGCGCTTGGGATTGAACTCGGCAGTCTTGTTCGCGCCGCCCTTTTCGGGGATCGCGTCCGTGCCGTAGAGCGCATCGTAGAGCGAGCCGAGGCGGGCGTTGGCGGCGTTCAGCGCATAGCGGGCGTTGGAGACCGGCACGACGAGCTGCGGGCCAGGGATCGTCGCGATCTCGGGATCGACATTCGTCGTCTCGACCGTGAAGTCCTCGCCCTCGGGCAAGAGGTAGCCGATGTCGCGCAGGAAAGATGTATAGGCTTGCGGATCCTCCGGCGCGCCGTTTTCGCGGTACCAGGCGTCGATCGCCGCCTGCATCTCGTCCCGCGTGTCGAGGAGTTCGCGATTGAGGGGTCCGAGTTCGCCGACGAGCCTGGCGAAGCCTTCGAAGAAGGCCTCCGGCTCGACGCCGGTGCCGGGCATCGCCTCCTTCACGAGGAAATCGTGAAGCCCTTCGTCGTAGACCAGCCCGTGCTTTTCGATCGTGCCCATCCGTTCATCTCCGAAATCGAGGTGGCCGCGCCCGGCCGTCGACGTGAAACCGTGGAAAGGAATACCGGCGGAGGGCGGACTGTCAATCGCGCCGCTACGCCGCGGCGGCGCGTTCGTTGAAACGTGGCGTGACGCGCATCGGCAGGCCGCCGGCGGGCTGCGTCGTCAGCTTCTGGACGGGCCAGGGATCGGTCGCGGCGGTACAGTCGAAGCGGAAGCGACCCATGAGCACGGCGAGCGCGATGACCGCCTCCTGCATCGCGAAGGTCGCACCGATGCACACCCGCGGGCCGACGCCGAAGGGCAGGTACTGGAAACGGTCAATCCGGTCGCGGTTTTCCGGGTGGAAACGCTCGGGCTTGAACGCACGCGGCTTTTCCCACAGCGTCTCGTGGCGATGCAGCACCCAGGGCATGACGAGCACCGTCGTGCCCTTCTCGATCTCCACCACTTCGCCGTCGGGCGCGGTCCAGCGATCGGCGGCGATCGCCTGGCGGTTGATCGAAGGCGCCGGCGGGTAGAGGCGCATCGCCTCCTCGAAGGCGGCACGCGTCAGCGGCATGCGCTCCAGCCACTTGACCGGATCGGGCTCGTCGGCGGTGACAGTGTCGATTTCGGCCTCGATCGCCTGGCGTTCGGCCGGCGCATTGGCAAGGCAGTAGAGCGTCCAGCCGAGCGCGCGCGCCGTCGTCTCGTGGCCGGCGCCGATGAAGGTGATGATGTTGTCGGCGATCTCGGACTCGCTCAGCCCCTCCGGCCCCTCCTGGCGCAGAAGAAGCGTCAGGAAATCCTCCGGAACGCCTTCGGGGTCGCGCGCCATCTGCTCCTTGCGAAGCCGCATCGTCTGGCGGACGATGTCGCGGAACTTCTCGAGCACGCCCTGGCCGCGCATGCGGGCGAGCCGGGGAAGCCATTTCGGCGCCTTCAGGAGGTCGAGCGGATCGACCCGACCCATTGTCGAAAGCAGACGGTCGATGTCGCCGGCGAAATCGTCCGTCTGGCTGACGATGTCGCCGGAAAAGAGCGTTTCGGAAAGGATCGCATAGGTCAGTTCCGTCATGTCGACGGAGATGTCGTAGCGCCCGCCGCCTTCGTACTTCGCAGCGTATTCGCGCGATTTGGCGAGCATCTGCAGGGCGAAGCCGCGCGAATGGCGGGGGGTAAAGACCGGCGCCATCGCCTTGCGTGAACGCTTCCAGACCTGACCTTCCGCCGTCAGGAGCCCGTCGCGCAGGATCGGCCGCAGAACGAGCTGGCGCACGACGGCGAGTTCGTAGTTCTTGACGTTGTCGACGAGGACGTGGCGGATCAGGCCCGGATCGTTGACGATGAGGGTCCGATCGTTGAAGAAGGCGGTCTTCAGCCAGCGCGCCGTATAGGTCGGCTTTCCCCAAAGTTCGAGCGGGTTGCGCATGACCGTGCGGATGATCTCGAGCCTTGTAGGCGGCGTGGTCCGCGGGATCGGCGCCGGCGGCGTGAATGGCTGGGGCTTCATGTCCATCGGTCGGCCTTTGCCGGTCATCCTTCAACTTCGACGCCTGTGCGGCGTCTTCGCACAACGCGCAAATGGCGTCCTTCGACAACACGCATACGGCTTGCTTCAAAGCGGGATATGGCGTGGTCGCCATGCGTTTGCCAGTGCAACCGATGAAAGTGCGCCGGATGAAGGCGCACCGGCCTGCATTTGGCATTTGCCGTGCGCGTGTCTATATATAATGTCTCGTCGCGCGCACGATTCGAGCCGCAATCGGCGCATCATTGCACCCCATGCGCAGTCGGCGCATCCGCACCCGTGAAAGCGTGTTTTCGTCCATGAGCGATATGCCCGAAGCCGAACCCGTGGTTCCCGCCGAGTACGGCGCCGATTCGATCAAGGTTCTCAAGGGTCTCGACGCGGTTCGCAAGCGCCCGGGCATGTATATCGGCGACACCGACGATGGC
The DNA here is from genome assembly GCF_006516965.1 of Pararhizobium mangrovi. Classification (GTDB taxonomy): domain Bacteria; phylum Pseudomonadota; class Alphaproteobacteria; order Rhizobiales; family Rhizobiaceae; genus Pararhizobium_B; species Pararhizobium_B mangrovi. Next base: position 60,347 of record NZ_VHLH01000015.1, read on the forward strand.
TCCGGCCTGCACCACATGGTCTACGAGGTCGTCGACAACGCCATCGACGAGGCGCTGGCCGGCCATGCCGACCTCGTGACGGTGACGCTGAACGCCGACGGGTCGGTGACCGTGACGGACAACGGCCGCGGCATTCCGACGGAGATGCATACCGGCGAGGGCATGTCCGCGGCCGAGGTCATCATGACCCAGCTGCACGCCGGCGGAAAGTTCGACCAGAACTCCTACAAGGTCTCCGGCGGGCTGCACGGCGTCGGCGTCTCGGTCGTCAACGCGCTCTCCTCCAAGCTTTCCCTGAAGATCCTGCGCAAGGGCCGCGTCCACGAGATGAGCTTTTCCGGGGGCTATTCCGACGGTCCGCTCGAGGAGACGGGCGACGCGGAGGGCGATTCCGGCACGGCCGTGACCTTCACGCCGAGCCCCGACACCTTCACGCATATCGAGTTCGACTACGACACGCTAGAAAACCGGCTGCGCGAGCTCGCCTTCCTGAATTCCGGCGTTCGCATCCTGCTGACGGACAACCGGCATTCGGACAAGCGCGAAGCGGACATGGTCTATGACGGCGGGCTCGCCGCCTATGTGCGCTATCTCGACCGCAACAAGAAGCCGCTCGTCGACACGCCGATCGCCATTTCCGGCGAGCGCGACGGCACGGTGGTCGAGGTCGCGATGTGGTGGAACGAGAGCTACCACGAGAACGTGCTCGCCTTCACCAACAACATCCCCCAGCGCGACGGCGGCACGCACATGGCCGGCTTCCGCGGCGCGCTAACGCGCCAGATCGTCTCCTATGCCGACGGCGCCGGCCTGACCAAGAAGGAAAAGGTCTCGCTGACGGGTGACGATTGCCGCGAAGGGCTAACGGCCGTTCTCTCGGTCAAGGTGCCGGATCCGAAGTTCTCCTCGCAGACGAAGGACAAGCTCGTCTCCTCCGAGGTGCGTCCCGTCGTCGAAAGCCTCGTCAACGAGGCGCTGAACCGGTGGCTGGAAGAGCATCCGAACGAGGCGAAGGTGCTCGTGGGCAAGGTGGTCGAGGCCGCCGCCGCCCGCGAGGCGGCCCGCAAGGCGCGCGAACTGACGCGGCGCAAGGGCGCGCTCGACATCGCCTCGCTGCCCGGCAAGCTCGCCGACTGTTCCGAGCGCGATCCAGCGAAGTCGGAAGTCTTCCTCGTCGAGGGCGATTCGGCCGGCGGCTCGGCCAAGCAGGGCCGCTCGCGCGAGAACCAGGCGATCCTGCCGCTCAGGGGCAAGATCCTGAACGTCGAGCGCGCGCGCTTCGACAAGATGCTTTCGAGCCAGGAGATCGGCACGCTGATCACCGCGCTCGGCACCGGCATCGGCAAGGACGAGTTCAACGCCGACAAGCTGCGCTACCACAAGATCATCATCATGACGGATGCCGACGTCGACGGCGCCCACATTCGCACGCTGCTTCTGACCTTCTTCTTCCGCCAGATGCCGGAGTTGATCGAGCGCGGCAACCTCTATATCGCCCAGCCGCCGCTCTACAAGGTGAGCCGCGGCAAGTCGGCACAGTACCTGAAGGACGAAAAGGCGCTCGAGGACTACCTCGTCTCGCTCGGTCTCGAAGAGGCGTCCCTGGAGCTTTCGACCGGTGAAGTGCGCACCGGCGAGGACCTGCGCCAGGTCATCCAGGACGCGCTGCGCCTGCGCATGCTGATGGAGGGCCTGCATTCGCGCTACGACCGCTCCGTGATCGAGCAGGCGACGATCGCCGGCGCCCTCAATCCGGATCTCGTCGACGACCACGAGCGCTCCGAGCCGATCGCCGCCGACGTCGCCCGCCGGCTCGACCTCATCGCCGAGGAAACCGAGCAGGGCTGGGAGCCCTCGATCACCGAAGCCGGCGGCATGCGCTTCGAGCGCACGGTGCGCGGCGTGCGCGAATCCTACCTGCTCGACGCCGGCCTCATCGGCTCGACCGACGCCCGCCATCTCGACCAGATGAGCGAACGGCTCGCCGCGGTCTACGACGAGCCGCCGACCCTCAGGCGCCGGGACGATACGCTGCGCATCACCGGACCGCGCGCGCTTCTCGACGCGATCTTCGCGACCGGCCGCAAGGGCCTGACCATGCAGCGCTACAAGGGCCTCGGCGAGATGAACGCCGAACAGCTCTGGGAAACGACGCTCGACCCGAACGCGCGCTCGCTGCTCCAGGTCCGCGTTGCCGACGCGACCAATGCGGACGGCCTCTTCTCCCGCCTGATGGGCGACGAAGTGGAACCGCGCCGCGAGTTCATCCAGGACAATGCGCTGAGCGTGGCGAACCTCGACATCTGACCGGCAAGCCGGCCTTCCCGCTTCGCATGCGACCCCGTGTCACGCGAGGTGCGGTACGCGGCCGTCATCGTGGCTTTCCCTGAGCGATCGCGCACGCACAAGTGCTAGATCGTCCGGTTCCCTCGTGCCTGAAGATTGCCGTGGTTCGGCGATGTCGCCCGTCCTCGCCAGGGTGATGACGAAGTTTTGCCCGACGTGTCGGCTCCGACGTCTTGCCATCCTGGCGGGTGGACCATAGGCATACGGACGTCTTCGCGACGCCAGGGTCTGCGGGGCGAGCCCGCACGCCGATGAAGCGATCGGCCGGTCGGGCGGCGATCTATTCGGGCTTCCGCAGTACGGGGTGGTGTCAGTGTTCTCAGCGTGCCCGCGTTTCTCCCGCTTCCTCGCCTCTGCCTTCCTGGCCGGCATTTCGGTATGGCTTTCCGCCTGCCAGACGGTACCGAAGGCGGTCGCGCCCTCGGCGACCCCGCAGATCGCGGAGAAGGTCCGCAAGCACACCCGCTACAGCCGCATGGCGGAACGCGAATTGCCCGAGATCGAGGCGGCGTTCGGCGGCGTGTATCACGATGCGAAGGCCGAGCGGATGATCGCGCGCATCGTCGGCCGGATGACGGCCGCCGCCCCCGACCACGGCATCACCTATTCGCTCACCATCCTGAACTCGCCGCGCGTCAACGCCTTCGCGCTGCCCGGCGGCTACATCTTCGTGACGCGCGGCATGCTGGCGCTCGCCGACGATTCGGCCGAACTCGCCGGTATTCTCGGCCACGAGATGGGCCATATCATCGCCAATCACGGCGTGAAGCGTGCTCGGTTCGAGCAGGCCCAGATCGAGCGTCTACGCGCTGCCGCCGGCACGCTCGTCGATCCGGAAGCGCGCGCTTCGGCGCTTGCCGAAAGCCAGCGCAAGGTCGCCGCCTTCTCCCGCGAACAGGAAGTGCAGGCCGACAAGACGGGTGTCTCGATCGAGGGACGGGCCGGCTACGATCCCTATTCGTCGGTGCGCCTGCTATCGACCATGGAGGCCTTCAGCCGTTTCGAGACCCGCGGTGCCACGGAAAAGACCGAGCCGGACTTCCTTGCCGACCATCCCAACAGTCCCGCCCGCAGCGCCGCCATCCGCGTCAACGCCGCGCGCTTCGGCAGGACCGGTGTCGGCGAACGCGGGCGCGACGCCTATCTCGACGGCATCGACGGCATGCTTTTCGGCTATCCCCCGCAAGCCGGCTACGTGCGCGGACGGCAGTTCCTTCATCCCGAACTCGGCATCGGATTCACCGTGCCGAAGGGCTTCATCCTGGAAAACAACTCGGACGCGGTGCTTGCGGCCGGGCCGGACGGCGTGGCGATCCGTTTCGATTCGGTGGACCTGACGGGCAACGGCTCGATGAGCCGATACCTGCGCTCCGGCTGGGTCGTCGGCCTCGACGACGGTTCCGTTCGCTCGCGCACGATCAACGGCCTGCCGGCAGCGACCGGCGACGCGACGACGGAAAACTGGCATTTCCGCATTACGGTCATCCGCTCGGGCGACCATATCTACCGCATCCTCACCGCCGCGCCGAAGGACGACCGGGCGCTCGAGGCGGCCGCGCGCTCGACCGAAGCGAGCTTCCATGCGCTGACCTGGCGCGAACGCCGACAGCTCAAGCCGCTGCACCTGCACATCGTCACCGTGAAGCCCGGCGAGAGCGTGGCCGACCTCGCCCGGCGCATGCAGGGAACCGATCGGCCGGAGGGCCTGTTCCGGCTCATCAACCAGCTTTCCGACACCGAGCGCGTGAAGGCCGGCGAACGCGTGAAGCTCGTCTATTAGCGCGTGTTCCGGCCGAACTGACCCGGTCCGACGTCGCGAACGCTGCGCAGAACAAGAGAGATGGAGCGTTTTCTCGTAAGTCGGAAACGCTCTGCGCGATCCCATCGAACGACGGCGGACATTCGTCCGAGGAGCCATGTCCCGCAACCGCATCCTCTTCACCTTCGTCCTTTCGACCGTGCTCGCGGGCCTCGTGATCGGCGGTCTCACGGCGCCCGACGCCTGGTATGCGGCACTTAAGAAGCCGGCATTCAATCCGCCGAGCTGGGTCTTCGCGCCGGTCTGGTCGGTGCTCTACGTGCTCATCGGCATTGCCGGGGCGCGCACCTTCGCCCGCCGCCCGAAGGGGCCCGCGATGGCGGCGTGGATCGTGCAGATGGTGCTCAATTTTGCGTGGTCGCCGGTGTTCTTCACGCTGCATGCGATCGCGCCGGCGCTCGCGATCGTCGTCGCGCTGACGCTCGCCAACGCGCTGTTCATCGTCCTGACTTGGCGACCGGACCGGCTGAGCGCACTCTTCTTCGTTCCCTACGTCGCGTGGACGGCCTTCGCCGCCGTCCTGAACGGAGCCATCCTGCGCCTTGCGGTAACCTAGACCCGAATGAACCGGGTCCGACGCGCCATCTCCTCGTCTTGCTCCCCGTTTTGCGTCTTGTTCGCGACGCCGGATTGCATCAGTCTGGCCGGAAAATGCTCCAGCGCACCGGTTCATTCCTACGCTCATGAACGAACGCCAGGCCATCGCCCCGACCATGATCGCCGGCCGATCGGTTCTCTTCGCCATGGCGGCGGAGCCGGAATACGGGCCGCATCTGCAAAGGCGCTTCGTTCCGCTCTTCACCGGCGTCGGACCGGTGGAGGCGGCGGTCGAGCTGACGGCGGCGCTCGCTGGCCTCGAGGCGGACGGCACGGCTATCGACCTCGTCGTCTCGCTCGGTTCGGCCGGCTCGGCAACGCTCGAACAGACGAAGGTCTATCAGGCCATTTCCATTGGCTATCGCGATATGGACGCGACGCCGCTCGGCTTCGCACGTGGGGTCACACCGTTCCTCGACGAGCCGGCGGAAATCGTTCTGCCCCTTTACGTCCCGGGCATTCCGACAGCCCGGCTTTCGAGCGGCGGCGATATCGTCTCCGGCGACGCCTACATGGCGATCGATGCGGACATGGTGGACATGGAAACCTATGCGGTCTGGCGCGCCTGCCGGCGTTTTACCGTGCCGATGATCGGCCTGCGCGGCATTTCCGACGGTGCCCGGGCGCTGACGCACGTCAACGACTGGCGCGAATATCTCCATATCGTCGACGAAAACCTTGCCGCGGCGGTGGATGCGCTCGCTTCGGCGATCGAGGACGGCACGCTTCTTCCCTGACGCGCCGCGTTGCGCGCACGGCCCATTTGCTCTATCGGCCTGCCATGGATCACAGCGCCCATCCCGACACCGTCCTCATCGTCGATTTCGGCAGCCAGGTCACGCAGCTCATCGCGAGGCGCGTGCGCGAAGCTGGCGTCTATTCCGAGATCGTGCCCTTCCAGCAGGCCGAAGAGGGCTTCCGCCGCATCGCACCGAAGGCGATGATCCTTTCCGGTGGTCCGGCCTCGGCCGCCGATGAAGGCAGCCCGCGCGCGCCGGATGCGATCTTTGCGGCCGGCATTCCGGTGCTCGGCATTTGCTACGGCCAACAGGTCATGTGCGCACAGCTCGGCGGCGGTGTGGAAGGCGGGCACCATCGCGAATTCGGCCGCGCCTTCCTCGACATCGCGGCGCAAAGCCCGCTCTTCGAGGGTGTCTGGCCGAAAGGCACCCGACATCAGGTGTGGATGAGCCATGGCGACCGGGTGACGGCGCTGCCGGACGGTTTCGAGGTGATCGGCACGTCGTCGGGCGCGCCCTGCGCGGCGATCGCCGACGAGGAACGGCGCTTCTACGCCGTGCAGTTCCACCCGGAAGTCGTCCACACGCCGGACGGCGCCAAGCTCATCTCCAATTTCGTCCACAGGATCGCGGGGCTCGCCGGCGACTGGACGATGGCCGCCTATCGCGACCAGGCGATCGCGGCGATCCGCGAAAAGGTCGGCGACGGCCACGTGATCTGCGGCCTTTCGGGCGGGGTCGATTCCTCCGTCGCCGCCGTGCTCCTGCACGAGGCGATCGGCGACCGGCTCACCTGCATCCTCGTCGACCACGGGCTGATGCGAAAGAACGAAGCGACGGAAGTCCTCGAGCTCTTCCGCGAGCACTACAACATTCCTCTCGTCCACGCCGACGTCGCCGATCTCTTCATCGACGCGCTCGAGGGCGAGGCGGACCCGGAGGTCAAGCGCAAGACGATCGGCAAGCTCTTCATCGACGTCTTCGAGGCGGAAGCGAAAAAGCTCGCCGTCGACGGCAAGACCGCCGAATTCCTGGCACAGGGCACGCTCTATCCGGACGTGATCGAAAGCGTTTCCTTCGCCGGAGGGCCTTCGGTGACCATCAAGTCGCACCACAATGTCGGCGGTCTGCCGGAGCGCATGAACATGCAGCTCGTCGAGCCGCTGCGCGAACTCTTCAAGGACGAGGTGCGCGAACTCGGCCGCGAACTCGGACTGCCGGAGCGCTTCATCGGCCGCCACCCCTTCCCCGGCCCGGGGCTCGCCATCCGCTGTCCCGGCGGCGTCACGCGCGACAAGCTCGAGATCCTGCGCGAGGCGGACGCGATCTATCTCGACGAGATCCGCAAGGCCGGCCTCTACGACGCCATCTGGCAGGCCTTCGCCGTACTCCTTCCGGTGCAGACCGTCGGCGTCATGGGCGACGGGCGTACCTACGAATTCGTCTGCGCGCTTCGCGCCGTCACATCCGTCGACGGCATGACAGCCGATTTCTACCCCTACGACATGGACTTCCTCGGCCGCACCGCGACGCGCATCATCAACGAGGTGCGCGGCATCAACCGCGTCGTCTACGACGTGACCTCGAAGCCGCCCGGTACCATCGAGTGGGAATGAGAACGGCTCACGCCGAAGTGACCGGAATACGGGCTCATCGAGCATTTACCGCCTGATTTTGCTTCGCTTCCGCCCCAATTCGGGCACGCCGATTAACGTGCATTAACGTTCTCGTTGTAGAATGACGGTTGGACAACTTGGAGCCGACCGTGTCGCGTATTCTCGACTGCATCTTTCTCAAGCACGACCTCTCGATTCTCCTGCTCGCCGTCGTCATCTGCAACGTCGGCGCAATGGTCACCGTGCGTCTCTATCGAAGAGCCGTGGAGACGGACGGGTTTTCGCGGACCGGTTGGCACTTCCTGGCGGCCGTATGCGGCGGTGCTGCGATCTGGACCACGCATTTCATCGCCATGCTCGGCTACCGGCCGGGCGTATCGGTGCATCTCGAACCGACGCTCACCATCGGCTCGATCTTCCTTGCCATCGCCGGTACGTGGATCGGCTTCCTGATCTCGACGGTCGGCCGCAGTGTCGTCTTCACGGTGATGGGCGGTGTCGCCGTCGCGCTGGCGATCATCGCCATGCACTTTGCCGGCATGAGCGCCTATCGCGTCGCCGGCACGATGCTCTGGTCGCCGGGTTACCTCATGCTCGCGCTCGCCCTGGCGCTCGTCTTCTCCGTCGCCGCGATGCTCGCCGCACGCCGATGGACGAAGGGACGTGCGCGTCACATCGCGGCACTTTGCCTCGCCTTCGCCGTCAAGGGCCTGCACTTCGTCGCGATGTCGGCGATGATCGTCGAGCCGGCGCCGGGCGTCGTGGCCGGCGTGGGGGGGCTCGAAAACGCGACGCCAATGGCCCTTGCCGTCACCATTGCAGGTCTTCTCGTCATCGGTACGGGTCTTTCGAGCTACCTGATCGACAACCGGTTGCGCGCGAACACGAACGAACAGCTTCGCCATATGGCCCTTCACGACCCTCTGACAGGGCTTGCCAACCGTACCACGTTTCATCTCCGGCTCGACGAGATGCTGGCCGCGGACCACGAACCCAGGCTTGCGGTCGTCGGCATCGATCTCGATCGCTTCAAGGAAATCAACGACGGCTGGGGCCATGCCGCCGGCGACGAAGCCCTGCGCATTCTGGCGGAGCGCCTTCGCACCTTCGCGGAAGAACGCTTCCATGTCGCGCGGATCGCCGGCGACGAGTTCGCTGCCATCCTTCCCTTTGAAAGCGAGGAAGAACTCGCCGCGACGATCCATCTCCTCGCCGATCTCTTCCGGAAAAGCCTGCGTATCGACTTGGCGTCGCGCATCGGCACGATCGAGTTCGAGGTCGGCGCGAGCCTCGGCATCGCCGTCTCGCCGCTGCACGGCGCGGATCCCGACACGCTGGTCAGCAATGCCGATCTCGCGATGTATCGGGCGAAGAACGATCCCGGCGGCACGCTTTGCTATTACGACCCCCGAATGGGCGAGGAGGTCCGCGAGGAGCGCATGCTGTGCACGCAGCTCGCCCACGCGATCGAAAACGACGAACTCGAAGTGCATTACCAGGTGCAAAAGTCGCTTACCGACGACAGCATCCGCGGCTACGAGGCGCTCTTGCGCTGGACGCATCCGACCCTCGGCCCGATCTCGCCCGGCGTCTTCATTCCGCTTGCGGAGGCCAACGGGCTCATCGTCGAGCTCGGCGAATGGGTGCTCCGCCGCGCCTGCGCGAAAGCCGCCGAATGGGAGGAGCCCCATGGCATCGCCGTCAACCTCTCCGCCGTCCAGCTTGCGCAGCCGGACCTGCCGGGCCTCATCCGGACGATCCTGCACGAGACCGGGCTTGCCGGACGCAGGCTGGAACTGGAACTGACCGAGACGGCGCTGGTGCGCGACCGCGCCCGATCGCTGCGCATCATGGGCGAGATCAAGGCGCTCGGCGTGCGTGTCGCGCTCGACGATTTCGGCACGGGCTATTCGTCGCTGGAGACGCTGCGCCTGTTCCCGATCGACCGGATCAAGCTCGACCGTTCCTTCGTCGACGAGCTTTCGGGCAACGAGACCGTCACGCCCTTCGTGGCAGCGGTGCTCGCGCTCGGGCGCAGCCTTTCGATCCCGGTCCTCGCCGAAGGCATCGAGACCGACGCCCAGCTCGCGCTCCTGCGCAGCCAGGCATGCGAGGAAGGCCAGGGGTACTTCCTCGGCCGTCCGGGCCCCCCGTCGCTGGTCTTTGCGGACAGCTGGAGCGCCCGGGTCGCGTAAGAGCGCCGAACGACCCGATAAACAGCCCGTGAATACGGTTTTCCCTCCGCCTGAGGATCAAGTCGCCTTTCCGGGCGTTGACCGCCGACGGACGAGCCGCGCATCACCGAAACGCATGCGGTCCCGCCCGCCGTCTTACGCCAGCGCGCAGCTCGCCGACGAGCCCGCTTGGCGGTTTGAAGATCCGAGCAAAGGAGGAAAGTCATGGCGTTCGTGAAAGCGCAGGACGGAACCGATCTCTACGTCAAGGACTGGGGCGAGGGCCGCCCCGTCGTGCTCATCCATGGTTGGCCGCTGACGGCCGACAGCTGGGAGCATCAGGCCCTGTATCTGGCCGAAAACGGCTATCGCGTCGTCGCCTACGACCGGCGCGGGTTCGGCCGCTCGGGCAAGCCCTGGAACGGCTACGACTACGACACCATGTCGGACGATCTATCGAGCGTCATGGCCGAGCTCGATCTGCGCGATGCCGCGATCGTTGGCTTTTCGATGGGCGGCGGCGAGGTTTCGCGCTACATGTCGCGTCATGGCGGCAAACGGGTCAGGCAGGCCGCGCTCATCTCCTCGATCGCGCCCTTCATGGGCCAGGCCGACGACAACCCCGACGGCGTTCCGGCCGACGTGCTGCGCGGCATCCTCGACGGAATCCGCAACGACCGACCGGCCTTCTTCGAGAATTTCCTGAAGGATTTCTTCGGCGACGGCACTTCGGCCGGCGGCGTCAGCGCGGCGACACGCCATTGGGCGTGGGGCATGGCGATGATGGCGAGCCCGCGCGCGACCCTCGAATGCGCCAACGCCTTCGCGCTGACCGACCTGCGCCCGGACATGGCCGCCTTCGAGGTTCCAACGCTCGTCGTGCACGGCACCGGCGACCAGACGGTGCCGATCGATCCGACCGGCCGCGCGGCGGCGAAGATGATCGCTTCCGCGACGCTCAAGGAATACGAGGGCGCACCGCACGGCCTGACGGAGACGCACAAGGACCAGCTGAACGCCGACCTTGCCGACTTCCTCGAGGGTTGACGATCACCACCGGCGGGTCGGCGGACTTGATCGCCGGCCCGCCTGCCCGTTCGCCACCCCATCGCCGGAAGCCATGCGGCGTTCTGAAAACGGTAACCCTTCCGTCTGTCGAGGGCGACCACCCGCCGCACCGCCCGTCCAGCGCGCATGGACCGCTTCACCTCGTGTGCCATATTTGCTAGAGCGCTTCCGACCGATACGGAAGCGCGCTCGAGAGGCACGAAGCGAACTCGGATCACGCGCGAAAGGGGCGCACGAGAATGGAAGCCATCGAACAGCCGGAACTGGTGACGATCTTCGGGGGCTCCGGCTTTCTCGGCAGGCATGTGGTGCAACTGCTCGCCCAGCGCGGCTATCGCATCCGCGTCGCTGCACGTCGCCCGCAGCTTACCATGCACCTGAACCCGCTCGGCCAGGTCGGCCAGATCGTCGCGGTTCAGGCGAACCTGCGCGACCGTGCCTCGATCGAACGGGCGGTCGAGGGTTCCGACCATGTCGTCAACTGCGTCGGCATCCTCTTCGAGGGTGGCTCGAACACCTTTGCGGCCATCCAGGAAGAAGGCGCAAAGACCGTGGCGGAGGCGGCGCGCAAGCACGGATCGACCCTGACGCACGTCTCGGCCATCGGCGCCGATCCGGAATCGGAATCCGTCTACGCGCAGACCAAGGGTCGCGCGGAAAGGTCGATCATGGAGGAGGGCCCGGAAACGGTGATCGTCAGGCCGTCGATCCTGTTCGGTCCGGAGGACAATTTCTTCAACAAATTCGCGAACATGGCGCGCTTCTCGCCATTCATACCGCTGATCGGCGGCGGCAAGACGCGGCTGCAGCCGGTCTTCGCACCGGACGTGGCGGAAGTCATCGCACGGCACGTGGACGGCAAGATCGCGCCCGGCATCTGGGAGCTCGGCGGGCCCGAGGTGCTGACGTTCCGCGAGTGCATGGAAGAAATGCTCTCCGTCATCCAGCGACGCCGGGCGATGGTGAACGTGCCCTGGGGCATGGCGACGAGCCTCGGCTCGTTCTTCTCGAAGCTGCCGGTCGAGCCGCCCCTGACGGACGACCAGGTCAAGCTCCTGAAGAACGACAACGTGGTTTCGGAAGAGGCCCGTCGGGAAGGCCGCACGTTCGAGGCCCTGTCGATCAAGCCCGTTTCGCTGGCAGCCGTGTTGCCGGAATATCTCGTGCGATTCCGCGTCGCGGGCCAGTTCAGCCGCTGGACCCGGTCCACCTGATCATGCGTTTGGAAACGCCGCGTCCAGCCGGACGCGGCGCCAGCGTTAACGCGGCATGAAGAAATTAACTGCATGATGGCGACAGTCGGCCCCGGATCGTGCGATGGGGAACCCATACGCCCTGCCTGCGTTGTCGAGCTACGAACAAGACAAGAGGAACGGATCGCCACCGCGCCCCCGACCGGGCGTGCCGGAACGATACGTTCCCATCGAGGCAACACGGCCGGTCGCGACCGGTCCAGCAAGAGGGCCGGCGTCGAAGCCGGCAAACGGTAGATCCTGATGGCCAAGACAGTCGCATCCTCCTTCGCATTCGCGGTCGCGGCTATCCTCACGGCATTCTTCTTCGCACCCCGTTCCAACGCCAATGTCGAGCACCCCTGCTCGCAGGCCTACGGCGTGAACACCTGCGTCGCGCAGGCCGCCGCAAGCGCGTCGAACTTCTAGAGCATTTCTGAGCCGGACCGATCCAGTCCGGCGTCCCGACCAATGCGCTCAATGACGAAGCAGAGCGCAGAACCTGATCCGATCAGGACGCAACGCGCTCAGGAACTGGTATCCGGGTTCTGGTCCGGCGCCACCCGGCCCTAACCGACAATCGATCGAGTTCGACATGCAAGGGATCGTGACGCGTCTGCGCGTGGGCATCCGATCGATTCGTGGTGCATCGCCGCAATCACCGTGATTGCGCCGACCGAGGCACGGGCATGCGGCGACACATGCGTGCCGGATGCCCGAAGCATTCGCCCCTTCGCAGGTGGTCATCTCTCGACGCGCACCGTAATGCGCGGCTCAACCGAACGTGAGGAGCACGAGGCCGACGATGCCGACGACGAGGCGCCAGTAGGCGAACGGCGCATAGCCGTGGCGCGAGACGAAGTCGAGCAGGGTACGCACCACGAAGATGCCGGCCACGAATGCGGCGACGAAGCCGATGACGATGTTCGTCGTCGCGTCGACGTTGAGCACGCCGATGTTCTTGTAGAGATCGAAGGCGAAGGCTCCGGCCATCGTCGGCATCGCCAGGAAGAAGGAGAACTCCGCCGCCGATCGCTTGTCCGCACCGAGCAACAGTGCGCCGACGATCGTCGAGCCGGAGCGCGACGTCCCCGGGATCATCGCCAGGCACTGGAAGAAGCCGATCGCGAGCGCCAGCCAGATCGGATAGTCGACGACGTCGTGGTAGCGCGGCTTCAGGTTCATCCGGTCGACGACGAGGAGAACGATACCGCCGAGGATGAGCGCGATGCAGATGGTGCGCGGCGATTCGAAGAGCACCTGCTTGATGAAGTCGTGGGCGATGGCGCCGATGACCGCGGCGGGCAGGAAGGCGACGACGATGGCGATGACGAAATGCCGCCGTCGCGAATCGGTGAAGAAGCCCTTGGCAAGCGAGACCAGCCGGGCAAAATAGACCGTGACGATCGCCGCGATCGCTCCGAGCTGGATGAGGACCTCGAAGGTGTCGCCTGGCGAAGAGAAGCCGATCACCCGCTCGGCGAGAAGCAGGTGGCCCGTTGAGGAGACCGGAATGAATTCCGTCAGCCCTTCCAGAAGGCCGAGAACGAGCGACGAGAAGATCATGTGGTCCGCCATATGCATGCCTTTCGATCGATGCCGGACGCGCGTTTCAATGCGGACGGCATCATGCGCTGTATGGATTGCTTGTTTCGACGCGTGCGAATCCGTATAGGGTTCGCCGGATTCGGTCTCGGCGGACCGTAGCCGCCAAGTCCTTCGTTTTCGATGAACACGGTAGGCGCCCATGCCCCATCTGCATCACCACCCCATGTCGGCCGCCTCGCGATTCGTGCGTCTGATCCTTGGCGAATACGGCTTCGATACCGAGCTTGTCGAGGTGGAACCGTGGTCCCGCGCGCCGGAGTTCCTGGCGATCAATCCCGCCGGCACGCTTCCGGTCTACATGGACGATTCCATGCGGGCGATCGTCGGTGCCGGCGTCATCGCCGAATTCGTCGACGAGACGCACGGCGTGCTGAAGCGCGATCGTCGGCTGACGGCGGAGGATCCGTTCGAGCGCGCCGAGATCCGCCGGCTCGTCGACTGGTTCTTGTTCCGGCTGGAACAGGACGTGACGCGGCCGCTGGCGCGCGAACGGGTGCACAAGCTGACCATGCCGCCGAGCCGCGGCGGCGGCGCACCCGATTCCAAGGCGATGCGCACGGCGCGCGCCAACATCAGGGAACACATGAAATACGTCGCCTGGCTCGCCGCCACGCGCAACTTCCTCGGTGGCGACCGGCTGAGCTATGCCGATCTGGCAGGCGCTGCCTCGCTTTCGGTTCTGGATTATCTGGGCGAGATCGACTGGGCGGACGTGCCGCAGGCGAAGGACTGGTACCAGCGCATGAAGTCGCGCCCGGCTTTCCGGCCGCTTCTTGCCGACCGCGTGCGCAGCCTCGCACCGGTCTCGCACTACGCGGATCTCGATTTCTAGAGCGCTATGCGACCTGATCGAATTAGGTCCGGCGCTCTATTCCTTCGTCTTGCGCATTGTTCCGGGCAGCCGCGTCGCCCTCGGCTCGCCGATCCGTCCGCCAACTCTGGCCTAAGCCGGCCGATCGGCCTAAATGGCGGGCATGGACGAACGAGCGGAAGAGCGATTGCGCGCACGGCTCATCGCCGATGCCGGACGCCTCGGCTTTTCCGGTGTCCGGATCACGCGCGCCGACGCCATTCCGGCCGCGAAGGGCCGGCTCGATCATTTCCTCGCCGAAGGCCGGCACGGCACGATGGCCTGGATGGCGGACACGGCCGATCGCCGCGGCGCGCCGCTGACGCTATGGCCCGCGGCGCGTTCGGTCGTCATGCTGGCCATGAACTACGCGCCCGAAAGCGATCCGCTCGCGATCCTCGACCAGCCCGCCCATGGGGCAATCTCCGTCTATGCCCGCCACCGGGATTATCACGACGTCATCAAGGGCAAGCTGAAGGAGATGGCCTCCCGCCTCGCCGCGGCGAGCGGGGCGGACGTGAAGGTCTTCGTCGATACCGCGCCGGTCATGGAAAAGCCGCTTGCCGAGGCCGCCGGTCTCGGCTGGCAGGGCAAGCACACCAATCTCGTCAGTCGCGAACTCGGCTCCTGGCTCTTCCTCGGCTCGATCTTCACCTCGGCCGAACTCACGCCGGACGCGGCGGAAAGCGACCATTGCGGCTCGTGCCGCGCCTGCCTCGACGTCTGCCCGACCGACGCCTTTCCTGCGCCCTACCAGCTCGATGCGCGGCGCTGCATCTCCTACCTCACCATCGAGCACGCCGGGCCGATCCCGCACGAATTCCGCAAGGCGATCGGAAACCGCATCTATGGCTGCGACGATTGCCTGGCCGTGTGCCCATGGAACAAGTTCGCCAAGGTGGCGCGCGAACAGAAGCTGCAGGCGCGCGCCGACCTCGATGCGCCGCCGCTCGCGCGGCTTCTCGCGCTCGACGACGGCGCCTTCCGGCAACTCTTTTCCGGTTCTCCGATCAAGCGCATCGGCCGGACACGCTTCATGCGCAATGTGCTGATCGCCGCCGGCAATTCGAACGACGCGTCGCTCGTCGAGCCCTGCCGCGCGCTTCTCGACGATGCGGAACCGCTCGTGCGCGGCGCCGCCGTCTGGGCGCTCGGCGAACTGCTCGATCACCGTTCCCTGTCCGCGCTCGAAGCGACGGTTGAAGAGCTCGACCCGTCCGTGCGATCGGAATGGGCCGCCGCACTCGGCTGAGATGGTGGTAAAGGGAAACGGGCTTCAGGAGACCAACGGTTGCGTGTTTTCATCTTCGGCGCCGGATTTTCGGGCCAGGCGATCGGCGAGCGGCTTTCCGCCGCCGCAGAAGTTGCCGGAACGACCCGGGACCGCTCGCATTTTCCCGTGCTGACCGCGAGAGGGATCACGCCGTTTCTCTTCGACGGCGAGACGCTGGACGACGCAGGCCGGGCCGCCCTGTCGAAGACGACGCATCTCGTCATGTCCGTTTCGCCGGCGGAGACCGGAGATCCCGTTTTGCCGCTGATCGAGGACCGGCTGGCCGAAACCATGCCGGACCTCGCCTGGATCGGCTATCTTTCCACCGTCGGCGTCTACGGCAACCACGACGGTGCCTGGGTCGACGAGGATACGTCGCCGCGACCGGTTTCGAAGCGCTCGATCGCGCGTCTGGAAACGGAAGAGCGATGGAGTCGGCTCGGCGAACGGCATGACGTCGCAACCGCGATCATCCGCCTTTCCGGCATCTACGGACCGGGGCGCAACACCTTTCGCAGCCTGAACGAAGGCCGGGCCCGCCGGCTCGTCAAACCCGGACAGGTCTTCAACCGCATCCACGTCGAGGACATTGCCGGCGCGAGCGCGCTGCTCGCCGAACGGAGGGCTTCCGGCATCTTCAACGTCACGGACGACATGCCCGCGCCGCCACAGGATCTCGTTACCTTCGCAGCCGGATTGATGGGTGTAAAACCGCCGCCGCCGATCGCTTTCGAAGATGCCGAACTGAGCGCCATGGCGCGTTCGTTCTATGGTGAAAACAAGCGGGTTTCGAACGATCGCATCAAGAACGCGGGTTACCGCTTCGTCTATCCCGATTATCGCGCGGGCCTCGAAGCGTTATGGCATTCAAGCCGATGGTAATACGCGTGGTAGAAGTGCGTATTACCTTTCGAAACATTCCTTGATGACGCCTTGAGGGAACCTTTTTCGACACATTCACGTTCTCGCCATCTTCTTTTACCACAGGGTAACCTTCGTTAACGGTCGGGCAATGAGGTTATCCTATGAAAGCATCGCGCGTGATGGCACGCTCGTGCCAAGCCACGATGGCAACCGCTCTTCTTCTTTCCGCTCCCTTCACCACCATCGTTCCGGCCAATGCCGCCAAGCCCAAGCATTGCGGCGAGGCATCCTGGTATGCCTTGCACTCCACCACCGCCTCGGGTGAGACGATGGTGCCCTCGAAGCTCACCGCAGCACATCGCCACCTCGGTTTCGGCACGCACATCAAGGTGGTCAACGAGGACAACGGTCGCAGCGTGACCGTGCGCATCAACGATCGCGGTCCGTTCGTCTCGGGCCGGGTCCTCGACCTTTCGCGCGGTGCCGCGCGCAAGCTCGGCTTCATCGGCGACGGCATCGCCGACGTGTGCTACCGCATCATCGGCTGACGCCGACGCTTGCGCGCCATCGATCGGCGGCTTAACGAGGCCCCTTCACCACGAGGGGAAAGCCCATGCGCCTCGGCGGGCGGCTCGCCGCCGCGATCGACATCCTTGCCGACCTCGAAACCCGAAACCGCACGCCGGCGGAGGCCCTGAAGGATTGGGGCTACGCGCACCGGTTCGCGGGCTCGGGGGACCGGGCGGCGATCGGCAATCTCGTCAACGACACGTTGCGCCGCCGCCGGTCCATCGCCTTCCTGATGGACGGCGATACGCCTTCGGTGCTGGCCCACGGCGCGCTCTTCACGTCCTGGAACGTCACGCCGGAACGTCTGGCGCGCGAAAACGAGGCCGACCGGTTCGCACCGGACCCTCCGTCGCCGGCGGTTCTTTCGGCGTTCGCCGCACGCCGCCTCGCCGATGCACCGGCGCCGGTGCAGGCGGACGTTCAGGACTGGCTTGCCCCTTCATTGGAAGCGAATTTCTCCGACGTCTGGGTCGAAGAGATGCGGGCGATGGCGGGGCGGCCGCCGCTCGACCTGCGGGTCAACCGACTGAAGGCCGATAAGGCCGAAATCCTCGAAACGCTGGCGCCTTCGGGTGCACGACCCTGCGCGCTGGCGCCGGACGGCATGCGGATTGCCGCGGGCGAAGGCCCGGCGCGCCTGCCGAACGTGACGACCAATCGAGCCTACGCGCAAGGTGCGTTCGAGGTACAGGACGAAGGTTCGCAGATCGCCGCGCTTCTCTTGGGCGCCATGGCGGGCGAGACGGTTCTCGACTACTGCGCCGGCGGCGGCGGCAAGACGCTGGCGATCGCCTCGGCGATGGGTGGGGCGGGAAACATTCACGCCTTCGATGCCGACTTGCGCCGGCTCTCGCCGCTCGCCGAGCGGGCAGGCCGCGCCGGAGCACAAGCCGTCACGATCCATCGGCAACCGGGCGATCTCGCCGGGCTCGAAGGCGCGTGCGATCGCGTACTCGTCGACGCGCCTTGTACCGGAACGGGTACGTGGCGCCGGCGACCGGACACCAAGTGGACGCTCGACCGGGCGGAGCTCGCCGAACGCGTGCGCCAGCAGGAAGAGGCACTGTCGCGCGCCTCGCTCCACGTGCGCGCCGGCGGCGAACTCGTCTACGTCACCTGTTCGCTGCTGCCGGAGGAAAACGAGGCGCAGATCGCGGCCTTTCTGGAGGACAATCCGGGTTTCGCCCTCGCTTCGCTCGCCGAGCGCTGGGCCGAAACGTTTCCGGCCGACGGACCGAAGCCGCTGTCTTCGGACGGGCATACGGTCACGCTGACCCCGGCTTCGACGGGGACCGACGGCTTCTTCGTCGCCAGCCTCGTTCGCGGGTCGTAATCACGCGGGGGCCTTCTCGCATCCGATACGTTTGCCTGGCTGCGTCACGACGACGCTCCTCGAGCAGCCGCAGTCTGCGGCATCGGCGCATCATGCGCGGACTTTCCGGGGCTCCGTAGAGGCTCGTTAAGCCTTTCGACAATGTTGCTGTGCGAAAAATATTGCTAAATATATCGGTAACAACTGCAGGCTGCGCATCGTCTTTCGCGCGAAGCCTCGAGCAACGACCGAAAAGGGCCCTCCTCATGTTCTATCAGTGGTACGAGCTCTCGCACGCGGCGATCATGCCCTGGCGTGCGGCGGCGGACGCCATGCGTCTGGCCTATCAGAACCCGTTCAACCCGCTTTCCCACACCACCATGGGTCGGGCCGTCGCGGCCGGCTTCGAAGTGTTCGAGCGCTCCACGCGACGTTATGCCAAACCGGAATTCGGCTTCACCGAGACGAAGATCAATTCCGGACCGGTGGCGGTAACGGAAGAGATCGTCTGGTCGCGCCCGTTCTGCGACCTCCGCCACTTCAAGCGCGACCTGCCGGAAGGGGCCCATGCGGGTCCGAAGATCCTCGTCGTCGCGCCGATGTCCGGCCATCACGCCACGCTCCTGCGCGGCACGGTCGAGGCGCTTCTGCCGAAGGCCGACGTCTACATCACCGACTGGGTCGACGCGCGCCGCGTGCCGGTCGTCGAAGGTGCCTTCAACCTCGACGATTTCATCGACTACACGATCGAGATGCTCCAGCTTCTCGGACCGGACGTGCACGTCATGGCCGTGTGCCAGCCGGCTGTCCCGGTGCTTGCCGCCGTTGCCCTGATGGAAGAGGACGGCGACCAGCACGCGCCCGCATCGATGACGCTGATGGGCGGGCCGATCGACACGCGCCGCACGCCGACGGCCGTCAACGACCTTGCCATGGAACACCCGATCGACTGGTTCTACGACAACGTCATCATGCCCGTGCCGTGGCCGCACGAAGGCTTCATGCGCGAGGTCTATCCGGGCTTCCTGCAGCTTTCGGGCTTCATGTCGATGAACCTCGACAAGCACATGAGCGCGCAGAAGGACTTCTTCTTCCACCTCGTCCAGAACGACGGTGAGCCTGCCGAGAAGCACCGCGAATTCTACGACGAATATCTGGCCGTCATGGACCTGACGGCAGAATTCTACCTTCAGACGGTCGAGACGGTGTTCATCCGCCAGGCGCTGCCGAAGGGCGAAATGACGCATCGCGGCCGCCCCGTCCGGCCTGAAGCGATCCGCGACGTCGCACTCCTGACGATCGAGGGCGAGAACGACGATATTTCCGGCGTCGGCCAGACGCAGGCCGCGCACGACCTCTGCACGGGCATTCCCGAAGACATGCGCCACCACTATCTGCAGCCGAAGGTCGGCCATTACGGTGTCTTCAACGGCTCGCGCTACCGTGCCGAGATCGCCCCGCGCATTCTCGACTTCATGCGTACGCACGACACGCGCGACGGCAGGAAACGAACCCCCGGCAAGCGCAAGACCACAAGCGAAACCTGACCCGGAAAGCCGGAATTGGCGGCGAAAAACGGCGATACTGCCCGATTTCGCTTGAATCGGCGAGAACGACCCCCCACCTCAATCATGACCGAGCGGCATGGGGCCGCAGGACAAGACGACGAGGTTCCGACTGATGACCACTTCCGCTTTGATCCGACCGGCATGGACGCCGGCGACCATTGCCTTGATGGTGATCGGCTTCATGGTGTTCTGGCCGCTCGGCCTTGCCATGCTCGCCTACATCATCTGGGGCGACCGACTCGAAGGCTTCAAGACCGAGGTCAACCGGGCGACGGACGACTTCTTCGGCGGCATCAAGCGCGCGACGAGCTTCGGGCGCGGTACGGCGGCTTCCGCCGGTTTCGCGCGCTCTGGCAACGTCGCCTTCGACGAATGGCGCGAAGCCGAGATGAAGCGCCTCGAGGAAGAGCGCCGCAAGCTCGACACGATGCGTGCGGAATTCGATGCCTATGTGCGCGAACTGCACCGTGCGAAGGACCAGGAAGAATTCAACCGCTTCATGCGCGAGCACAGGGCGAGCTCTGGCACGACGCCGACGCGCGCCGAGATCGACGCCTGACGGACGTTTTCCGGTATATGAATGAAACGACGGCGGCGCCTATTCGGGCGGCGCCGTTTTCCGTTTGTCGCCCCGTGTGACCGACGGCGAATCAGGTAAGGTGACCGGATGAGGCCCTTTGCGCGCAAGCACCAGCCGAGCGAGCCGAACAGCAACGGCAAATCCCATCCCGATAGCGTGACGGTTTCCGGTCGCACCCTGCCGCTGACGGTACGCGAGCATGCGAACGCACGCCGGCTGACGCTGCGCATCGCGCCGAACGGGCGGGCCCTTTCGATAACCGCACCGCCCGGTATGCCTTCCGGCGAGGTCGACGCGTTCCTTCGCCGTCAGCAGGGCTGGCTGACCACGCGTCTCGCGGTCTACCCGGAAACGCCGGGCCTCTTCGATGGCGGCACGATCGCGCTGCGCGGTGTCGAACATCGCATCGCGCGAACGGGAACCGTCCGCGGGCGGACCGAGGCGAAGAGCGGTGTGGGCGGCGCCGTGCTCAGCGTCGGCGGCCTTCCCGAACATCTCGGGCGTCGCATCGCCGATTTCCTGAAGCGTGAGGCGCGCGCGGATCTCGGCGAGCATGTGGCGCGGCACACGGAAGCTTCCGGCACCCGCACGGCCGCCATCCGCATCAAGGACACGAAGAGCCGCTGGGGATCGTGCACGAGCGGCGGCGTTCTTTCGTTTTCGTGGCGCATCGTCATGGCGCCACCGATGGTGATCGACTATCTGGCCGCGCACGAGGTGGCTCATCTGCGCGAGATGAACCACGGGCCGCGCTTCTGGCGTCTGTGCGAGGACCTCTGTCCCGAAACGCCCGACGCCAAGGCATGGCTGAAGACGAACGGAACCCGGCTGCAGGCGATCGATTTCGCCTGAGCGGGCAACGCGAACGTGCCGCTTCCTCGACTTCACCACGGTTTCGTGCGAACGAGATGCCATGCGAGACGCACCCGACATCAAGATCTGCGGATTGACCAGCGAAGACGCCGTGACGGCCGTGCTCGGCGGCGGCGCAAGCCATCTCGGCTTCATCTTCTTCGCAAGGAGCCCGCGCCACGTCACGCCCGAGCGCGCCGGCACGCTTGCCGCGCCCGCACGCGGACGGGCCCTCGTGACGGCGGTCACGGTCGACGCCGAGGACGACGAACTCGACCGGATCGTCGCCGCACTCGAGCCGGACTGGCTGCAGCTTCACGGCCGAGAGCGGCCGGAACGCGTGCATACCGTGCGCACACGCTACGGCCTGCCGGTGATGAAGTCCTTTTCCATCCGCACGGCCGCGGACCTTGCCGCGATCGAAGCCTATGCGGATGTCGCCGACCGCCTGCTCTTCGACGCCAAGCCGCCGGCGGGCGCCGAACTGCCCGGCGGAAACGGCGTTTCGTTCGATTGGCGGCTTCTGAGCGTGCTTGACGCGGATGTCGATTACATGCTTTCCGGTGGCCTCGACAGCGGCAATGTCGGCGAAGCGCTGCGCCTGACCGGAGCGCGCGGCATCGACGCTTCATCCGGCGTGGAAAGCGCGCCCGGCACCAAGGATCCCGCCCGGATCGCCGCCTTCTTCGAAGCCGTCCGCGCCGCCCGCGGCGAACCCCTTTCTGGAGCCCGACCCACGTGAACGAGCCGCTCAAGCCCAATTCCTTCCGCTCGGGACCCGACGAGGACGGCCTCTTCGGCATCTTCGGCGGACGCTTCGTCGCCGAGACGCTGATGCCGCTGATCCTGGAGCTGCAGGAAGCGTGGGAATGGGCGAAGGGCGACGCGGGGTTCCGCGCCGAGCTGGAACATCTGAACGCGCACTATACCGGCCGGCCGAGCCCGCTTTATTTCGCCGAGCGACTGACGGAAGAACTCGGCGGCGCGAAGATCTACTTCAAGCGCGACGAGCTGAACCACACCGGCTCGCACAAGATCAACAACTGCCTCGGCCAGATCCTGCTTGCGCGCAAGATGGGCAAGACGCGCATCATCGCCGAGACGGGGGCGGGCCAGCACGGCGTCGCCTCGGCGACGCTCGCCGCCCGCTTCGGCCTGCCCTGCGTGATCTACATGGGCGCGACCGACGTCGAACGCCAAGCGCCGAACGTCTTCCGCATGCGCCTTCTCGGCGC
The DNA here is from genome assembly GCF_006516965.1 of Pararhizobium mangrovi. GTDB lineage: Bacteria > Pseudomonadota > Alphaproteobacteria > Rhizobiales > Rhizobiaceae > Pararhizobium_B > Pararhizobium_B mangrovi. The sequence goes on from NZ_VHLH01000015.1 coordinate 82,651, forward strand.
CGAGGTGAAGCCCGTCAGCGCCGGCCACGGCACGCTGAAGGATGCCATGAACGAGGCGCTTCGCGACTGGGTGACGAACGTCGATTCGACCTATTACATGATCGGTACGGCGGCCGGCCCCCATCCCTATCCGGAGCTGGTGCGCGAATTCCAGTCGGTCATCGGCCGCGAGGCGCGCGAGCAGATCATGGCGGCCGAGGGGAAGCTCCCGGACATGCTCGTCGCAGCCGTCGGCGGCGGCTCGAACGCGATCGGCCTTTTCCACCCCTTCCTCGACGATCCCGACGTCGCGATGGTCGGCGTCGAGGCAGGCGGCAAGGGCCTCGAAGGCGAGGAGCATTGCGCTTCGCTGACGGCCGGGCGGCCCGGCGTTCTGCACGGCAACCGGACCTACCTGCTTCAGGACGACGACGGCCAGATCAAGGAGGGCCACTCGATCTCGGCCGGCCTCGACTATCCGGGCATCGGGCCGGAGCATTCCTGGCTCAAGGAGTCCGGCCGCGTCGAATACGTGCCGATCCTCGACCGCGAGGCGGTCGACGCCTTCCAGCTTCTCACCCGCACCGAAGGCATCATCCCGGCACTGGAACCCGCCCATGCGCTCGCCGAAGTCGTCAAGCGCGCGCCGACGATGGGCCGCGATAAGATCATCGTGATGAACCTGTGCGGACGCGGCGACAAGGACGTGCAGTCCGTGGCGAACTATCTCGGGATGGAGGTGTGAGGACCGTGGAGACGGCGCTTGTCGACCCCGGCGATCGCTACGCACCGCGTGAGGCCTCGTTCCTTCGTATGATCGATACCCCATCGGGAACGATCAAGCTGAACGGGATCGGGTGCGAAGGGATCGACACCCTCGATGCCGTCACGATCGATGATGCCGAACGCACGATCCGTGGATCCGGCGATGGAAGCGAACCGACGGATCATTACGGCGCCGGTTTCGCGATCCTGCACCGGGGCGAGGAAGCGCTCTGGCTGCTGTCGAGTTGGTGGCGTTCCGGTGGCATTGCGACCGAAGACCTGTGGCGCGCCGATCTTTCGTCGCGGTCGAGCCGTTTTCATGCGGTCGAGGAGAAGGTGATGGCTTGCGTATGGGAACTCGGCGTCATCGACTTCGAGCGCCGTGCGTGGATCGAGACGGCCATGGCCGGAAGGCCGATCCCGGAATATCTCGCAGCGCGTTTGCCACGGAGTGACGTATGACCGCACGCATGGACACCCGTTTCGCCGATCTGAAGGCGGAAGGCCGACCGGCGCTGGTGACCTATTTCATGGGTGGCGATCCCGATTACGAGACCGCGCTCGCCATCATGAAGGCGCTACCGGGCGCCGGCGCCGACGTCATCGAACTCGGCATGCCGTTTTCCGATCCGATGGCCGACGGCCCGGCGATCCAGAAGGCGGGGCGTCGTGCGCTCGACGGCGGCCAGACGCTCGAAAAGACGCTTTTGATGGCGAAAGCCTTCCGCGAGAACGACGATGAGACGCCCATCGTCCTGATGGGCTACTACAACCCGATCCATTCCTTCGGCGTGGAGCGCTTTCTCGACGCCGCGCTCGATGCCGGGATCGACGGGCTGATCGTCGTCGACCTGCCGCCGGAAATGGACGTGGAGCTCTGCAACCCCGCCGTCGAGAAGGGGATCAACTTCATCCGCCTCGCGACCCCGACCACGGACGACAAGCGCCTGCCGGCGGTTCTCGCGAACACGTCCGGCTTCGTCTACTACGTCTCCATGACGGGCATTACCGGCTCGGCCATCGTCGACACGGACAAGGTCGAGGCCGCCGTCAAACGCATCAAGGGGCATACGGACCTGCCGATCTGCGTCGGCTTCGGCGTCAAGACGGCCGAGCACGCGCGCATCATCGGCAGGGCGGCCGACGGCGTGGTCGTCGGAACGGCGATCGTCAACCAGATCGCGGGCTCGCTCGATGCCGACGGCCGGGCGAGCGCGGACACCGTGGAAAGCGTGGCGACGATGGTGCGGGGACTTGCGAGCGGCATCGCGGCCGCGCGCCTTGCGCAGGCCGGATGACGCGCCACATAATCCTCGGATCGGAATCGGCCGACCGGTCAGAATCGGGAGCGTAAAGCGTTGAACTGGATCACCAGCTATGTTCGACCGAAGATCAACTCGATGTTCGGCGGCGGACGGGAAGTACCGGAAAATCTCTGGATCAAGTGTCCCGAGACCGGCGAAATGGTCTTTCACAAGGACCTAGAGGAAAACCTCTACGTGATCCCGGCTTCCGGCCATCACATGAAGATCTCGGCGAAGGACCGTTTTCACCACTTCTTCGACGATGGCGCGTACGAGGCGTTGCCGCAGCCGCAGGTGCCGCAGGACCCCCTAAAGTTCCGCGATACCAAGCGCTACACGGACCGCCTGCGCGACTACCGCACGAAGACGGGGCAGGAGGACACGATCCTTTCGGGCGTCGGCACCGTCCACGGCGTCAAGCTCGTCGCCTGCGTGCACGAATTCGCCTTCGCCGGCGGCTCGCTCGGCATGGCGGCCGGCGAAGCGATCGTGAAGGCCTTCGAGCGCGCCATCAAGGAAAAGTGCCCGCTCGTCATGTTCCCCGCTTCCGGCGGCGCGCGCATGCAGGAGGGCATTCTCTCGCTTATGCAGATGCCGCGTACCACCGTGATGGTGGAAATGCTGAAGGAGGCCGGGCTTCCCTATATCGTCGTCATGACCAATCCGACGACCGGCGGCGTTTCGGCGTCCTATGCCATGCTCGGCGACGTCCATCTCGCAGAACCCGGCGCGGAGATCGGCTTCGCCGGCAAGCGCGTCATCGAACAGACGATCCGCGAGCAGCTGCCGGAAGGTTTCCAGACGGCGGAGTACCTGCTCGATCACGGCATGATCGACATGGTCGTCAAGCGCCACGACATTCCCGAAACGATCGCACGGCTTTCGAAGCTCCTGATGCGCAAGCCCGCCGATTACGGCGAACGGACGAAGACGAAGACCGCCGAGCCGGTGAAGAAGGATATGCCGGAGAAACCGGCGGAGGCCGCGAACGGGGCGAAGAAGGCGAAGATCGAAGAGGTCAAGCAGCCCGCAAAGGCGACCGCGCCCGGAGCGACGAAGGAAGCGGCTGCGAAGACCCCGCCGGCCAAGGCGCAGCCCGCGAAGACCCCGACTTCGTAAGCGGCCGGGCACGGCTTCGACCCCTAAGGCTCGAAGCGCGGTAGCCGAGGCGGGAACGCTTCGGCATATCGAAGATGCGCACCAGGGATCGATGCGTCATGGAAAGCGGCTATCCTGCGACAGGCTCGGACGGTGATCGCGCGGACGCGGCATCGCGCGAGATCGACGCGCTGCTCGCGCGCATTCCGAAAGGCATCGATCTCTCCCTCGATCGGATAGAGCGCCTCCTCCACGATCTCGGCGATCCGCAGGAAAAGCTGCCGCCGGTGATCCATATCGCCGGAACGAACGGCAAGGGCTCGGCCAGTGCCTTCTGCCGGGCGATGCTGGAGGCGGCCGGGTATGCCGTCCACGTCCATACCTCGCCGCATCTGGTGCGCTGGCACGAGCGGTTCCGCATCGCGCGCCAAGGCGCGCCCGGGCGCTTCGTCGAGGATGCCACGCTGCTCGAAGCCGTGCGCCGCGCCGTGAAGGTCAATGCGGGGCAGACGATCACCATCTTCGAGTTGCTGACGGCGGTCACCTTCCTTCTCTTCGCCGAACATCCCGCCGACGTGGCGATCGTCGAGGTCGGGCTCGGCGGCCGGTTCGACGCGACGAACGTGCTTGCCGAGCCGGCGGTCGCGCTCATCATGCCGGTCTCCCTCGACCATCAGGCCTATCTCGGCGATCGCGTCGAACTGATCGCGGCGGAAAAGGCCGGCATCATCAAATCCGGCCGACCCGTGGTGATCGCGCGTCAGGAGGAGGACGCGGCACTCGACGTGTTGACGGCGACGGCAGCGCGCCTTCGCGCCCCGGCAAGCGTCTATGGGCAGGACTTCTTCGCCTACGAGGAACATGGCCGCCTCGTCTATCAGGACGAGACGGGGCTTGCGGATCTGCCGATGCCGCGTCTGGCGGGGCGCTACCAGCACGCGAATGCCGCCGCCGCGATCCGCGCATTGAAGGCTGCCGGCTTCGACCTGCCGGCGGGTGCGCTCGAAAAGGGCCTCTCGACGGTAGTCTGGCCGGGCCGTATGCAGCGCCTCACGGAAGGCAGGCTCGTCGCACTCGCGCCACCCGAAGCCGAAATCTGGCTCGACGGCGGCCATAATCCGGGTGCGGCTGCCGTCGCCGCCGCGGCGATGGGCGAACGCGAGGAACGCACCGCCCGCCCGCTGCATCTCATCTCCGGGATGCTCGACACCAAGGACGCGCCCGGTTACTTCGCGGCCTTTGCCGGCATGGCCCGCCACGTGGTGACGGTGCGCATTCCCGACAACGAGAACGCCGTCGATCCGGTGGCGCTGGCGACGGACGCTGCGGAAGCCGGCCTTTCGGCCGAGCCGCGCGACACCCTTGACGAGGCCTTCGCGGCGATCCGCGAGGCGAGCGCCGGCGGTCCGCCTCCGCGCATCCTGATCTGTGGCTCGCTCTATCTCGCAGGCCACGTTCTCGCGGAAAACGGGACGCCGCCGACCTGAGCCGAAAGGGCCGTTCCACCAGCTTGTCGCGAATCGGCGTTCATGGCATGTTCCCGTGCATGCCTCTTGTTTCGCCCCATGCCGCGAGCCCGCTCATCGACGGGCGTCAGTCCGAACGTGCGATGATGGTGCGCCGGGGCGTGCAGGGACGTCTCGCAGCCATGCGTCTTTCGGTCCTTCCGGAACTGACGCTGCCGAACGGCCGGCGCGCGGATCTGATCGCGCTTTCGCCCAAGGGCGAGGTTTGGATCGTCGAGATCAAGACCTCGGTGCAGGACCTGCGGGTGGACGGGAAATGGCCCGAATACCGCCCGTTCTGCGACCGTCTCTTCTTCGCGACCCATTCGGGCGTGCCCGCCGAAATCTTTCCGGCGGAGTGCGGGTTGATGGTTGCCGACGGTTACGATGCGCACCTGTTGCGCGAGGCACCGGAGCATCGCATCGCCCCGGCGCGGCGCAAGGCCATCGTCCTTCAGGTGGCGCAGGCGGCGGCCGATCGCCTGATGCGCGCCGAGCACGCGATCGCCGCCATTCCCGCCTGAACGTCAGCGCGGGGCGCGCTTGGCGAGGATGCGCTGGAGCGTGCGGCGGTGCATGTTGAGCCGGCGGGCGGTTTCGGACACGTTGCGGTCGCACATCTCGTAGACGCGCTGGATATGCTCCCAGCGGACCCGGTCGGCCGACATCGGGTTTTCCGGCAGATCGACCTTCTCACCCTTGCGCTGCATCAGCGCGGCGTAGATCTCGTCGGCATCGGCGGGCTTGGCGAGGTAGTCCGCCGCGCCGAGCTTCACCGCGTTCACGGCCGTGGCGATGTTGCCGTAGCCGGTAAGCACGATCATGCGCGTGTCCGCACCGCGCTGGCGAAGCGCCTCGATCACGTCGAGGCCGTTTCCGTCGCCGAGACGCATGTCGACGACGGCGTATTTCGGCGGTGCGTTGCGTGCGGCGGCAAGGCCTTCGGCAACCGATTCGGCCAGTGTGACGATAAAGCCGCGCTGCTCCATGGCACGCGCCAACCGACGCACGAACGGGCCATCGTCGTCGACGACGAGCAAGGTCGCGTCGGGTCCCGGACCCGAATCGTCCGTCGCCCCCCTGGATACCGCCACGTCGCTCTCGCTCGCCATGATGCCTGGTCCTCTTTATCGATCGTGGTCGCCGGCATGATCGCCCGCTTGCCTAACGAATACTCGCCCGTTGCATATAGGTTTGCAGCGCGGCAAATCCAAAGCCGCGCGTGCCCCGTTCGTATCCGCACGCTCATCCATGAACTGCGTCCGCCGCCGGCACGGGCGCGACGTTCGGCTTCGGCTGCACGCGTTCCATCTTCACGCGAGGCCAGGTAATCATGACGGCGGCACCGGGCGTGTTGGTGAAGGAAAGCCGGGCGCCCGAACGTTCGAGCAGCGTCTTGGCGATGAAGAGGCCGAGGCCGAGGCCGCCGGCTCCTGCCTGTTCCGCACGCGTGCGCCGCGTCAGGAAGGGTTCGCCGATCTGGTTGATGACGTCGGCGGGAAAGCCCGGCCCATCGTCGCCGATCGTCATGGTGACGGTGGCACGATCGTAGCTTACCGCGACATGGACCGCCGTCTCGGCAAAATCCACCGCGTTCTCGACGAGGTTGCCGAGACCGTAGAGGATGCCGGGATTGCGCGTGCCGACGGGCTCTCCGCCCGTTCCCTCGATCGAGTTGGTCAGCTCGATGCCGAACTCGCGATGGGGTGCGATGACTTCCTCGACGAGGGAGGAAAGCGGGAGCCGGCGCATCTGCGCCTCGTCGTCGGTGGAAAGGCTGGTGATGCGTCTCAGGATGTCGCGGCAGCGCTCGCTCTGGCTGCGCATGAGTTCGACGTCCTCGCGGTAGCGTTCGTCGTCACCGAGCGCGCGCTGCATTTCGCGAGCGACGAGGGAGATCGTCGCGAGCGGCGTGCCGAGTTCGTGGGCGGCGGCGGCCGCCAGCCCGTCGAGTGCGGAAAGATGCTGCTCGCGCTGCAGCGTCAGCTCCGTCGCGGCGAGCGCATCGGCCAGAAGATTGGCCTCCGAGGAAACGCGATAGACGTAGAATGCCGCAAAGCCCGTGGTGAAGAGGATCGACGTCCACACACCGGCATGCAGGAGTAGCGGCAACTCGAAGGTCGTGTTCGCGTACCAGGGCAACGGCAGAGAAAGGGCGGCGAGCAGCGTCACCCCGATGACGGCGACGAGGAAGAGCGCGATCGTGTAGCGCACGGGCTGCGAAGCAGACGAGATGATGACCTGCACGCAGACGAGGATCGCGAAGGGATTGGCGATGCCGCCCGTCATGAAGAGAAGGCCGAGAAGCTGCAGGAGGTCGAAGCCGAGAACGGCGAGCGCCGCCTCGGGGGTCAACCGGTGGGTGGCGGGGAAACGCAACGTCAGGAAGACGTTGAGACCCGCCGAGCAACCGATGAGCAGAAGACAGGGCACGACCGGAAAGGTCGTGCTGATCCAGAGCCACGTCACCGCCACGGCGAGGAACTGGCCGCCGACGGCCAGCCAGCGAAGCCGGGTCAGCGTCTCGAGGCGCAGATGGTAGCGCGAGACGCGATCGTCGAAGAGATGCATGGAAAAGCGCTGCATGCGCGTTCCTCCCGGCAGGAAGCTGTGAACCGGTTTCATGGTCGAGTCCAGTTTGCGGTGCGTCATCTTTCGCGCGACCGGGTGCGGTTCGTCGGCGCAGCCTGCAGGGGATCTTCCGGCCACGGGTGTTTCGGATACCGCCCGCGCATGTCCGCCCGCACGTCCTTCCACGAGCCCGCCCAGAAACCCGGAAGGTCGCGCGTCGTCTGGAGCGGGCGATGGGCGGGCGAGAGGAGTTCGAGCACCAGTGGGAAGCGGTCGCCGGCGATCGAAGGATGTTCGCAAAGGCCGAAAAGCTCCTGTACGCGCACGGGCAGGACCGGCTCCTCGCCATCGTAGCGGATCGGATGGCGCGTGCCGAGCGGCGTCGTGAAATGCGTCGGGGCGAGATGGCCGAGCGTGTGAAGGCGCTCCGGCGGCACGAGGGAACGCAGGCCTTCGCCAAGGCTTCCCGGCGCGATCGCGTCGAAACGGTCGACGCCCGGCTGGAAGGGTGCGAACCATTCGTCCAGCCGTTCGACGAGTGCGGTGTCGCTCACATCCGGCCATGGCGCGCCGAGGATGCGGTGAAGGAAACCGAGCCGCTCGCGAAGCTGCCGACCCGCCTTGCCGAACGGTAGCGCATCGACGCCAAGAAGGCGGACCCCTTCGCACAGCGCCGAGGTGACGGCCTGCGGATCCGGCCGGGCACGCGGTTCTTCCTGAAGGACGATCGCGTCGAACCGGCGGATACGCCGGGCGCGAACCGCCCGCGCCCTGGCGTCGAAGGTGCATTCGTCGACCGTCTCGATCCGCCCGTCGAGCCCGGCTTCCACTTCCGGGCGGGTGAGGACTGCGGCGGCGAGGACCCGGTGCTCGCGTGCTCGGCCGGTACAATCGGCAACGACGAGGAATTGCGCACCGGCGATTGCTTGCGCCTCGTCCACGGCGGCGCCCCGGCCGGTCGCCATGCGGAAGCGACCGCGACCGCCACGGGCGATCGCCAGCCGATCGGCATAGCCCGGCAAGAGGAGGGTGCCGACGGTGGGCGCGTTCGTCTCCGTTTCGCCTTCCGGGCCGCCATGCGCATCGCGTGCCTGCCGGGCGAGACGACCCGCAAGCTTGCGTGCGGCGACCGCACGCGGCGTGCGATCGGCAGCGAACCGGCGCAGCCTTTCGTCGAGGTCGATCGCCGTTCCACCGAGCGCCGGCTCGCCGAGGAGAACGGCCAGACGTGCGGCTTTCTTGGTGCCCGAGCCGGCCTCGGCGGCCGCGACGATCATGGCCGCATCGCGCACCGGCAGGCCGAGACGGCGCATCGTCCGGCCCCTTTGGCTGAGACCGCCGATCGGGTGAAACGCACCGAGAGTTTCGAGGAGGCCGCGCGCCTGGTCGAGCGCTCGCTCCGGCGGCGGGTCGATGAAGGACAGCTCTCGCGGATCGCCGACGCCCCAGGCGGCGCAATCGAGCACGAGGCCGGAAAGGTCCGCGGCGAGCATTTCGGGCGGCGCGAAGGAAGGCAGTGCCGCGGTCTGCTGTTCGCGCCAGAGCCTGAGCGCAATACCCGGTTCCGTACGACCCGCGCGACCCGCACGCTGATCGGCCGCCGCGCGCGAGACCGGCACGGTCTCGAGCCGGGTGATGCCCGTCGCCGGTTCGAAGACCGGCTGGCGCGAAAGGCCGCCATCGACGACGATGCGCACGCCGTCGATGGTGATCGAGGTTTCCGCGATCGCCGTCGCGAGCACGATCTTGCGCGTGCCAGGCACCGGCGGCCGGATCGCTGCGTCCTGCTCGGCACCGTCGAGACCGCCGTAAAGGGCGACGACGCGCGTATCGTCGCCGAACCGGCCTTCGAGGCGTGCGATCGTGCGCCGGATCTCCGCCTGGCCGGGCAGGAAGGCGAGAATGGAGCCCGTTTCGCTCGCATGCACCTCCGTGACCGCGCGTGCCATCGTGGCGTCGATGGGTTCGCGCGGCGGTCGGTCGCGATGACGGATTTCGACGGGAAAGGCGCGACCGCTGCTTTCGACGACCGGTGCACCGTCGAGAAGCGCTGCCACCTTGGCCGTGTCGAGCGTCGCGGACATGACGACGATGCGCAGGTCCTCGCGCAGGCCGGCGCGGATATCGATGGCGAGCGCCAGGCCGAAATCCGTTTCGAGACCGCGTTCGTGGAACTCGTCGAAGACGACCGCCGCGACGGTGCCGAGTTCGGGGTCATCGAGGGCCATGCGGGTGAAGACGCCGGGGGTTACGACCTCGATCACGGTCTTTTCCGAAACCCGCGAATCGAGGCGGACGCGATAGCCGACCGTCTCGCCCACCGCTTCGCCGAGCATCGAAGCCATGCGGCGTGCCGCGGCACGCGCGGCGAGCCGGCGCGGCTCGACAATGACGAGGCGACCTGCCGAGCGCCACGATGCCTCGAGCAGCGCGAGCGGCACAAGCGTCGTCTTGCCGGCGCCGGGCGGAGCGGCAAGCACGGCCCGGCCGGCCTCGTCGAGCGCCCTGCACAACGCCGGCAGGATCGAGGCGACCGGAAGATCCGGCAGACTTTTTGCTAGACTGGCCGGCAAACTGGAAAGATCGGGCTCAGGCATCGTCGCCGATCCGGACACACGCTCCGCCTGCGGCTTCGGCATCCGCCTTGTCATGGGTGACGAGGACGACCGGCAGGCCGGCGGCACGCGCCCGATCGAAGACGAGGCTGCGCATGTGGCCGCGCAACGTCGCATCGAGCTTCGAGAACGGCTCGTCGAGGAGAAGGAGGCGGGGATGCGAAACGAGCGTGCGCATCAAAGCGACGCGCGCCTTCTGGCCGCCCGAAAGGGTTGCCGGATCGCGGGCTGCGAAATCGGCGAGCCCGACTTCGCCGAGTGCCGCTTCGGCGATCGCGCGGCGGCGGCTGCGACCCTTTTCGTGCCTCGGAATGGCGAAGGCGACGTTGGCCGCGACGGAAAGATGCGGGAAGAGCAGCGGGTCCTGAAACAGAATGCCGGCGCGGCGCTCTTCCGCCGGCAGTGCGGTCAGGTCGACACCGTCGACACGCGCCTCGCCCCGTGCGGTAAAGACCGGATCCAGAAAGCCGCCGATGAAGGCGAGGAGCGTGGACTTTCCCGAACCCGACGGACCCATAACCGTGAGCACCGCACCCGGTGCGACCTCGGCATCGAGCGCGATGAGCCGGACGCCGGCGAGATCGATCGCCACGTCGCGAAGCCACAGGCCTTTGTGCATGGCCGTCATCGCATCTCCCGTCTTCCGCCCGCCATTCATCGGCTCTACGTGCGCAAGGCACGGCGGTTGCGGAATAACAAGGCGGGCACGAGCGAGGCAATCGCGAAGCCGAGAAACGGCAATATGGCCTGCAGGAAGGCGTAGACGCCGATCACGCGCGCATTGCCGCCGGAGGCGAGAGCGACGGCCTCGGTGGTGATCGTCGTCAGCCGTCCGGCACCGATGAGCACCGTCGGCAGGTACTGCGCGACGGAGACGGCGAAGCCGACGGCGGCGGCGGTGAGGACCGCGCGGGCGAGCATCGGCAGGCGTACGCGCCGGAAGATCGCGCCGCGCGAAAGTCCGAGACCGGATGCGACGACGGCATAGCGAGGATCGAAGGCGCGCCATGGATCGCTGAGGGAAAGGAAGACGTAGGGCAGGACGAAGATCAGATGGACGAAAACGAGACCGGCGAGGCTCGCATCGATCCCCGTCAGCAACGAAAGCACCTGAAGGCCGAAGACGAAGGAAATCTGCGGCACGAGGAGCGGCAGATAGACGAGCAGCAGCGCGCGCCGCCCGCCGGTTCGGCCCGTCTCGTCCTCGCGCGCAAGGCAGGCGACCGTCAGCGCGAGCGCGATCGCCGTCGCGACCAGCGCCGTGACGAGGGTCGTGGCGAAGGGAGCGGCGATCTCCGAGAGCTGACGCTGCCAGGTCTTCAGCCAGAAGACCTGCGGCAGGGCGTCGGGAAACTGCCAGAGCCCGGCGAGCGACCAGAGCGCGAGCAGGGCAAGGCCCGTGAAGACGGCCGCAGCGCATAGGACGACGAGCCCGAACGACAGAAAGCGCAGCCACCGGTCCCGGCGGAAGCGGACGCCGCATGCGCGCAAGAGCGCCGAGCCGCCACCGACCAGGCGTTCACCGGCAAGCCAGAGCGCGAGGGCGGCGAGCACGAGGGCGAACTGGACGAGGGCGCCGGCCGAGGCGACGAAGCGCATGGAAAGGTTCGCTTCGTTCATCCAGGAAAGCAGCCGGACGGGTAGCGGCGCGGGCAGCGTGGGGCCGAGAATGGCGGCCACGTCCACTACCGAAGCCGAATAGGCAATGACCGCGAAGACGGCGAGGCGGATCTGGCCGTAAAGCGCCGGCGCGAGCAGATAGGCGAAGCCGGCAATCCGCCCGTAGCCGAGCGAGGCGGCGAGCCGCCGCGTTTCGACGAGTTTGAGTTGCGGCAGTGCGGCAAGCGAAACGAGGAAGAGGAAAGGCGCTTCCTTGACGATCATCCCGACCGTCATGGTGATGCCGAGCGGGTCGTGGACGATCAGCCAGTCCGGTGGGCGCGTGAGGCCGGTCAGCCAGGGCGAGGCGAGCCGCATCAGGAAGCCGGAGGGGGCGACGAGGAAGGCGAGCCCGAAGGCCGCCGCGGCATGCGGCACGGCGAGCAGCGGCGACAGACCTCGCTGCAGGCGGGCGAAGGCAGGCGTGCCGGCCCATCCGGCAACGAAAAGCACGACGAGGAGGAAGGAGATACCGCCCGTGGCAAGGCCGATCCCAAGCGCGAGCGCGATGGACCGCACGATGCCGGGCATGGTGAAGAAGGCAGCGAAATAACGCAGCGAGACGACGTGGCCGCCGAGCGCCGGAAGGTAGCCGAAGGCAGGAAGCGCGGTGAACGCCAGGCCGAAGGCGAGCGGCGCGACGAGGACGGCAAGCGTCAGCCCCGGCGCGAGGCGGGTCCAGCGCATGGCTGCGGCCGGCGGGGGGCGCGCGCTTAGCGGGCCGTGCCGTAGCGCTTCTTCCACGCCGCCTCGATGCGCGTCGTCCAGCTGGCATCCGGTTCCGGAATGACCGGGCCGAGTTCGCTCGGAGGCAGCGTCGCGGCGCCGAGATCGAGATCGGCGAACTTCCGGCGCTCCTTTTCGGACAGCTTGTCCATGGCGAGTACCGTCGGGTCGCCCCAGTATTGCGGATCCTGCTTGTGGAGCTGCGCTTCCGGCGAGATCAGGAAGTTGGCGACGACCAGCGCGCCCGCCTTGGCGTTCGCATTGTAGGGGATCGCCACGAAATGCGTGTTGCCGAGCGTTCCGCCGGGAAAGGTGAAGGAGCGCACCGTATCCGGCAGTTCGCCGTTTTCGATCGCCGAGGAGGCTTCGGAAGGGTTGAAGGCGAAGATGATGCCGAGTTCGCCGTCGGCGAGCTTGCGCTTCATGTCCGGGTAGTTTTCCGGATAGTCGGCACCCTTGCGCCATAGATACGGTTTCAGCGCGTCCAGATAGGTGAAGAGCGGCTTCACGTCCTGCTCGAAAGTGGCGTCGTTCACCGGCTTGTAGAGCTTGGACGTGTCGCCGATATGCTCGTAGAGCACCTGTTTCAGGAAGGACGAACCGATGAAGTCCGGCGGAGCGGGGTAGGAGAAACGGCCGGGATGGGCCTTCGCCCAGCGAAGCAGGCCGTCGGTATCCTTCGGCAGATCCTTCGCGTCCGTGCGCGCGGAATCGTAGAAGAAGACGAGCTTGGCGTTGCCCCATGGGCTTTCGAGCCCGTCCGTCGGCGTATTGAAGTCGGTGGTGATAGTCGGGTTCTGCTTAAAGGCGACGTATTTCCAGTTGGGCAGCTTCGTCGCCCAGCCGGGGCTCATCAAAAGGCCCTTGTCCTTCATGTCGACGAAGTTCTCGCCGTTGATCCAGACGAGGTCGACCGAACCGCTCTCGTTCTTGCCGGCGGCCTTTTCGGCGACGACCTTGGCAACGGCGTTCGCCGTATCGTCGACCTTCACCTCGCGAATGGTGACCCCGTAGCGCGCCTTCACCTGGCGTCCCGCCCAGTCGATATAGTCGTTGACGTTCTGGGAGCCGCCCCATGCGTTCCAGTAGACGGTCTCGCCCTTCGCGCTGTCGAGCACGGCCTGCCAGTTCGCCGGGTCGGGAGCATCGGCGGCGCGTGCCGGACCGGCGATCGCGAGTGCCGTCGAAAGCCCGAGAACCGCCAGCTTGAACAACTTATGCACGTGATGTCCCTTCCCTGCACCGAACGAAGCCGATCGAGCTTCACCACGGCACTGCCGGCCGGTCAATGTGCGCGGGAGCGCGGGACACGTAACGTTTGGGTGAGACGGCCGGGCGGCGCATGCACGAAAAAACCCGGCGCCTCGCGGCGCCGGGTCGATATCGCCGGACTTTGCCTCGCGCTTACGCCGCGCTGGAAATCCAGGAAGAAAGGGAAGCCTTCGGCGAAGCGCCGACCTTGATGTCGGCGAGCTCGCCGTTCTTGAACATGGCGAGCGTCGGGATGGAGCGAACGCCGTACTGCGCGGCCAGATCCGGGTTCTCGTCGATGTTCAGCTTGGCGACCTTCACCTTGCCGTCCATCTCGGTCGCGATCTCTTCGAGGCTCGGCGCGATCATCTTGCAGGGTCCGCACCACTCCGCCCAGAAATCCACCACGACCGGCTCGTTCGCTTCGAGCACTTCGGACTGAAAGTTCGCGTTGTCGACTTTCACGGTAGCCATCACGGCTCTCCTTCGATTGATGCGGACGGCGCGCGGGACGCCGGCCTTTTCGTTACGAGAAAAGATGTGAGCGCGCCGCGCGCTTTTCAATACGGGATATGTCACGGCGCCGCGAGAGCGGCAAGGGCGGCGTCCATCTCGCCGGCCTCGAGCGGCAGAAGCATCGGCGCCTCCGTGAAGAGAAGCGCCGCCTCGATGCGCTTTTCCGGGTAGAGCGGACGCAGGATCTCGCGGTAGATCGCGAGCTGCGCCTTGTAGGCTTCGGGGACCGTTTCGATGTGCGTATGGGGCGGGCGGTTGGTCTTGTAGTCGACGATCAGAACCCGGTCGCCATCGACCGAAAGCCGGTCGATCCGACCCGAAACCGCATGGTCGCGGCCGGCGAGGCTGAGCGTGCCCATGATGGAGATTTCGGCCCGGCTGCCGCGCGCGAAGACGGGGGCGAAGGCCGCATCCCGCAGGATAGCGAGCACGGGCGCGATCACCGCCGTGCGCTCCTCCGCGGTGCGTGTCGGCCATGCGCGGGCCATGTAGCGCTCGGCGGCCTCGCTGCGTTCGTCGGCTGGAAGGCTCGGCAGAACCTGAAGCAGGCGGTGGACGAGCCGGCCGCGCTCGAGCCCCGCGCTCGGCACGGGCGCAGCAGCCGTCAGCGGCGAAGCAGGCGGCGGCTCGGGCTCGTCGCCGTCGATCAACGCGCTCGCGCCGGATGGGGAGAGCGGGCGCGGCAAGCGCTTCGGCGCGGGAACCGGCCTTGCGAGCGCCTCCGGTGGTGGCGGCGCTGGTTCCGGCGTCGGCGCTTCGGGAGCATCGGCCTCGCGTGCGGCGGAAAGAGCGAACCGCAGGCCCGACCAGCTTTCCGCACCGGCCGTGTAGGTCGTCGGCTCGGCCGAGACCGCCTCCCCGGAAAGCGCTTCCCAGACCATGCCCTGCCAGAAGCGGTATTTCGGGTCGTCGGGGTTCTGGTAGCCGCACACGACGAGGCGGTCGGCCGCACGCGTCAGCGCGACATAGAGGAGGCGGCGATATTCCTCCTCGCCGGCCGCGCGGATCGCATCCCTAAGCGCAGTGGTGAGCGTGTTCTCGTATGCCTTGCCCGGCACCCAGACGAAGGCCGGTGGTGCCGCGGCGCCGTAGCGGTCTTCGAGCGGCAGCGCCCGCAACGCCGGCAGATGGCTCGTATGGACGGCGTCGCCACCGGAATCGACGAGGAAAACGACCGGCGCCTCGAGCCCCTTGGCCGCGTGCACCGTCATGATGCGCACCTCGTCGCGGCCCTTGTCCATCTCGCGCTTGATCTCGGGGGAATCCGTCTCGAGCACGGCGAGAAAGGCCTGCATGCCGGGCAGCACCGTCGCACCCTCGTGATCGAGCGCGAAGGAGAGGAACGCGTCGAGCACGTCGCTCGCCTCGTTGCCGAGCCGGGCGAGCATGCGCGCACGACCGCCTTCGGCAAGGATGCGGGCGAAGAACTCGAAGACGGGCAGGCGGTCGACGAGCCCGCGCCAGGCTTCCAGCTGCGCGTGGATCTGCGCGAAGGGCGGCCTTTCGTCCGCCGCATGGCGCGCGAGGGCTGTGTAGACGCTTTCGCCGTCGCGGCGCTCGCCGGCAAGCGTGTAGAGGTCTTCTTCGGTGAGGGAAAAGAGCGGGCTCTTCAAGACGGCGGCGAGCGAAAGGTCGTCCTGCGGCAGGAGCATGACGCGCGCAAGGGCTGCCAGATCCTGGACCGCGATGTGCTCGGCGAGTTTCAAGCGGTCGGCGCCGGCGACCGGCACGTTCACGCGCTCCTTCAGTTCGCGCGAAAGTGCCTGGACGAACGCGTCGCGCTTGCGCACGAGCACGAGCACGTCGCCCGGTCGGACCGTGCGGGTTTTCCCGTCATCGACGATGGTGCGCCGGCCGATCCAGTCGGCAAGCGTCGTAGCGACCCGGCGGGCGAGCTTCGCCGGCGGCGCGCTTGCATGTTCCGCGTCGAACGGAACGAGCCAGCTTTCCTTTTCCTCCGCCGGTTCCTTGTGGATCATTTCCCAGACATCGACCGAGCCCGGATGGCGCTGGCGCGAGGTCTCGTGGACGATCGCGTCGGTTTCGCCGAGCCCGCGACGGCTGTCTTGATGGGCGAAGACGTGATCGACCGTGGCGAGAACATCGGCCGTCGAGCGGAACGAGACGTGCAGGCGCACCGGCTCGAAGCGCATGCCGGCCTCGCCGACGCGCCGCTCGACGTCGCGGCGTTCCGCATCGAAACGCTCGGGCCGGGCGCCCTGGAAGGAGTAGATCGACTGCTTCTCGTCGCCGACGGCGAAGAGCGTGCGATGGCTGCCACGCGCGCCGGCGCCGGAGAAGAAATCGTCCGAAAGCGCACGGATCACGCGCCACTGCGCCGGGCTCGTATCCTGCGCTTCGTCGACGAGGATGTGGTCAATGCCCTGATCGAGCTTGTAATGCACCCACGCGCCGGCGCCCGCACGGTCGAGCAGCGCGCCGGTGCGGTTGACGAGGTCGTCGAAATCGAGCCGGCCCCGTTCGCGCTTCAGCCGTTCGTATTCGTGGTCGAGGCGATGCGCGAGGGTCAGCGCAGCCGTGGTGACGCGAAGCGTCCCGAGGCGAGCGAGGCGATCGCGGATGAAAAGGAAATGCGCCTGGGCGCGTTCCACCATTTCTTCCGCGTCCGGCATGGCTTCCAGCACGCCCTTCGGCGTGACTTGCGAAAGCTTGCGCGGCTCGCCGACGGAGGTGAGCAGGATCTCCTCGAGCATGCGCCAGCGTTCGGAAGGCGCGGCACGCTCGACCGCGCGCAGGGCGTCGGAAAACTCCAGCGCCTTCTTGGCCTTCTGGCTGTTGGCAGCGGCGTGGTAGGCTTCCAACGTCTGCCCGGCGAGCCCATCGAGCGGCCATGCTGCGGCGGCGATCGATGCGATATCGTCCTCGGGCTCAAGGTCGAAGGCGTGCCCGAGGACCGCCGACGCTCCGCCATGCTGCTCGGCAAAGCCGAGGAAACGACGGATCGGCTCGCGGTTCGCGACGACGAGCGTCAGAAGATTTTCGAGCCCCGTCTCCTCGCCGGCTTCGAGGACCGTGTCGAGCGCGCCGGCCAGCGCCGCGTCCTCGTCGCCGGCGGCCGCGGTCAGAAGCGTGCGCCGTGCTTCGGCGAGAAGCGCCGCGGCGGCCGGTTCGTCCAGGACCTCGAAATGGCCGGCGACGTTCGCTTCGAGCGGGAACTGGTGCAGGAGCGATTCGCAAAAGGCGTGGATCGTCTGGATCTTGAGGCCGCCCGGCGTTTCCAGCGCGTGCGCGAAGAGACGACGGGCAACGAGAAGCCGTTCCGGCCCGGGCGTGCGGCCCTCGACGGCGGAAATACGCTCGGCAAGGGTCTCGTCGTCGAGCCGGGTCCATTCCGAAAGCCGGGCGAACACGCGGTTCGCCATCTCGGCCGCCGCAGCCTTGGTGTATGTGAGACATAGGATCGCCGACGGCCGGCACCCTTCGAGCAGGAGCCGGATTACGCGCTGGGAAAGCACATGCGTCTTGCCGGAACCCGCATTGGCCGAGACCCAGGCGGAGACGAAGGGATCGGACGCACGCGCCTGTTCGGCCGCGACGCGATCGACGAGCGGGATCGTCTCATCCGTCATCGCCGTCGTCTCCTTCCTCGGCCGTCGACCATTCCGCAACACGGGCGAGATGGTCGTATTCGCCCCCGAAATCGCGTGCGCTCGCGGGAATCAGGCGCGAGGCGAAGCCGTGCTCGTTCGATGCCAATGCCTGGACGAAGGCGGAGAATTGAACCAGTGCCGCATCGCCGAGTTCGCTCGCCGAGCGTGTCTCGGCCTTCCCGTCCTTCTTGTCGTCCACGCGATCCACACGGAGCCGCGCCCCCGGCTTCAGGCGCACATAGCGCAGCGCCGACGGCACGAGCGGCGCGACATCGAGGAAACCGTGATGCTGGAGGACACCCGCCTCCAGCGCGAGCTGCGGATCGAGAAGCGTGCGCGCCTGCTTGGCCGAAGGCGCCGCACCGGTCTTGTAGTCGATGATCTCGGCCGTACCGTCGGCCATCAGATCGATGCGATCGGCCATGCCGGAAAGAACGACGCCGGCGGCCGGAATGTGCGTGCGCGCATACGCTTCGACATGGCGTCCGACGACCGTTTTCTCGCGCCTGCTCTCCCATTCGAGGAAAAGCTTCGCGACCCGTTCGAAGCGTGGACGCCAGACGGCCGCAATGTGTGCCGGCAACTGCCAGGCGTCGAACTGCCTTGCCGTCAGCGTCTTGAAGAGCCCCAGCGCTTCGGGGTCGGAGGCGGCGACGCCGGACCGCGCGAAATTCTCCAGGATCTCGTGATAGATCGAACCCCGCGCGGCGAAGGAAGGATCCTGCATGAGTTCGGCGATCGGTTCGAGTGCCAGCACGCGCCTGGCGTAGATCGCGTATGGGTCACGGCGCAGGAGCCCGACCTCGCTGAATGAATAGCGCTTCGGCTGGCGCTCGCGTGGCGGCTTCGGCGCCGGGCGCGAAGCGAGCGGCACGCTTTCGGCCGTATCGAGCGTTGCCGCCCAGTCGCAGAAGGCCGTACCTCGCGTTCGCATCGCCGTCGCGGTTTCCTCGCCGACGACCGTCAGCAGGCGCTGGAGCCAGCGCGAGGCGACGGTCGGCCCGCCGCCGGCGCGTGCGGCGCGCGATAGGACGAGACGGCGGGCGCCGAAGCCCATCTGAATGTCGTGCGCAGCCTGGCCGATGCGCCGTTCGGGCGGCTCCAGGCCGATCGCGGTCTTCATGGCGCGCGAGAGGAAGGCGTCGTTGGCGGTCTGCGCAGGCCAGCTCTGCTCGTTGAGACCGGCAAGCAGGAGCGTGTCGACCGGCTGAAGCCTCGCCTCAAGCGCACCCCAGACAAAGACGCGCGGATGGGCTCCGGTACGCGGCTTGACCGTTTCCCCGGCAAGAAGAGCCGGCAGCATCGCCGCCCATTCGGCGCCCGTAACCTCGAGGCCCGCCCGGCTTTCCACGGTGCTCGCCATCAGTTCGGCGAGACGCTCGCCGGCTTCGCCCGCCCACAGCCCGTCGAGCCTTCCCTCGGCGTCGATGCAGATCGCTTCGAGGGTCTCCGTCGTCGCACGCGCCCATTCGGCGACGGAAAACGCGCTCGTCAGGCCTTCGGCGGGGTCGCCTGCGCGATGGCGCACGAGCCGGCTCTTCAGCGGGAAGACGGCTGCTTCGACCCGTTTGGCGAGATCGCGAGCGTCCGCGCGCGCCTCCGGTCCGATCCGTGAAAACCAGCGCGGCGCATGGTCGTCGTCGTCGTTTTCCGTCATGCGGCGTTCGAGAAGGGCCGTCAGTTCGGCCACGATGGCCTCGCCCGTTCCGCCGCGAAGGGCGAGAAGCTCGATCATGCGGGCGGAATGGCGTGCCTTGCCGGCGGAAAGGCCGAAGCGGGCGAGCGGATGCTTGAGGAGGGAAAGCAGCGCGACCGGATCGCCCGGCGCGAGCGCCACCTCGACGGCGAGCCGGAAGATGGTGCCCGGTCCGGTGGCGCCGAGCGGTCGACCCGCGGAATCGTCCGCCTCGATGCCGAAGCGGCGAAGCTCGTTCGATACGCGTCGGGCGAGCGCCCGGTCCGGTGTGACGAGTGCGACCTGATGGTCCTCGCCCTCTTCCAGCGCAAGCCGCATGGCGACGGCGAGCGCCTGCGCCTCGGAACGCTCGCCCGCCGCTTCGATCAGCGAAACGTCTGCGAAGGCGGCCGGTGCGGCATCCGCGAGCGCATGGGTTTCGGGTTCGGCCCAGGCATCGGTCGCCTCCGACGGCAGCATGGCGAGCGAGACGAGCCGATTGCGCACGGCGTACATCTCGTCGGGTTCGGCGAGATCGGCGACCGCGTCGCGACCGACGCGCAGATGCGAAAGCAGAGCGTAAAGCCCGTATTGCGGGTGGGCGCGGGTCGCCGGATCGTCCGTGCGGCCCCTGATCGTCGCACCGACCTGCAACCAGTGTTCGGGGCGCATGCCGAGATCGAGGCCGGGCAGCACGACTGCGCCCATCGGGCTTTCGGCGACGGCGGCGACAAGGTCGCGCGTGGCCGGCAGCGAACCCGTCGAACCGGCGACGACCACCGGCCCGTCCGGTGGCGTTTCGCGGAACCGGCGGGCCTGCGCGCGCAGCGCGGCATTGCGGTGGGCGGCCGGATTCGCGCGCGCGAGCTCGCCCAGCCGTTCGGGCCAGTAGCGCGTGGCGATGCGAAGGAATTCGAGCGTGAGCTGCCACCACGCGGCATGGTCGGCCGCTTCCAGCGTCTCGAGGGCCGACCAGTCCTTGCCGGCCGTTTCCATCTCGTCCATCAGATCCGCAAGGCCGCGCGCGAGCCACAATGCATCGGCCGGGTTCGCCGGCGCAATCAACGGTGTCTCGCCGTGCACTTCCTCGACGGCACGCGGCAGTGCGGCTTTCCAGGCGAGGATGAGGCGCGCGAGTTCCAGGAGCCTTTCGACAGGGTCGACCGGCGGATCGAGATCGAGCGTCTCCGGCGACGGCGCTTCGAAGAAGCCGGCATCGTCGTCGATCTCGCCGAGCGGACGGATGACGGGCAGGATCGCCGAACCACCGCCGAGCCGGTCGACGAAGAGCGATCGCAGCGTGCGCGCGGCACGGCGCGTGGGGACGAAGATGGTGACGGTGGCAAGCGCTAGTGGATCGGCACGATCGGCGGTGAAACCGTCGACCAGCCGCCCCTCGCACAGCGCATCGACGAGCGTCTTCAAAAACGGCACGCCCGGCGGGATCGAGACGAGCCGTCCGCCGCTCATGCCGAGGCGACCTCGGTGCTGCGGTGGCGCGAGACGAACGCGCCGGCCTTGCCGATCGCATCCGGCGTGCCGACGGTGAGCCAGTGCCCCCGCATCGCCATCCCGTAAAGCCTGCCGCTCTCGATCGCCGCATCGAAGCATCGATTGAGCGAAAACGCCCCTTCCGGCGCATCGGCGAAGATGCGTGGATGGCACACCAGCGCACCGGCATAGACGAGTGGTTCGCCGTTCGCTCCGTCGTAGCGTGCAAGCCGGCCGTCTGCTTCGAAGACGAAGTCGCCGCGGCCTTCGTAACCGGTCGCCTGATCGGGTCTCGCAAGCATGAGGAGCATGTCCATGCTCTTCGACGAAAAAGCGTCGGAGAGTGCACGCAGATTGCTCGTCGGTGCGCTGCTTTCCTCCAGCCAGAAGGAATCGGCATTGAGCACGAAGAAGGGTGACGGGCCGAGCTGCGGTAGAGCCTTGACGATGCCGCCGCCCGAATCCATCAACACGTCCGTTTCATCGGAAATCACCGTTTCGGGCCGTCGCCGGTTCGCCAGATGGTCCCGCATCCGCCCGGGGAGATGGTGCACGTTCACCACCGCGCGCTCGACGCGTGCTTCGGCCAGCGCATCGAGCGCGTAGTCGATGAGCGGGGTGCCGGCGATCGGAACGAGCGGCTTCGGCACGCGCAGGGTGATCGGCCGCATGCGCATGCCGAGGCCAGCGGCCAGCACCATCGCGTTCGTGACCTCGTTCGATGCCGACACGGCCGTCTCCTTCATGATTCGCGTCAAACGATTCCAACCCTTCGGTAGAACGCGCGCAAGGGGGCGAGCGCCGGATGTTCGAGCGCTTGCGCGAGATAGGCCTCGATGCGCGGCATGGACGCTGGATCGCCTGCCAGCGTCATTCCCGCGAGAATCCGCGTCGCCTGCTGCACCTGCAGAATGGCGAGCGTGCGGCCAAACGCGTCGACGTCGAAGCCTTCGTCGCGTGCCTGGCGGGCCGAGATGTACCGGGCGACGAGATCGGCCGCGAGATCACGCGAGATCGTGGCGTGGGGATCGTGGACCAGCGTGGCGACGTCGTAGGCGTTCGGGCCGATGACGGCATTCGCGAAACCGGTAAGGCCGATGCGAGCCTCGTCGCGATGCTGCGGCAGCCAGAAGAGGGAGCGCGAACCGAAGCCTTGCAGCATGACATGCTGCTGTGCTTCCTCGGCGCGCGAAAGAAGCTCCGTCCACAGGCGTCGGAACGTTGCTCGGTCCGTTTCTGCGATGGGCATATCCCTCTCTTGTGCCGCGTAGCGATCGAGGATCGGCTCGGCCTCGACCACCATTGCCTCCTTGTCGAACGGCGCGAGGGTATATCGCTCGCCATCGGGAAGCGGCAGGGCGCCCGGCTTCGGCCCGTCGTGAAGCACGGAAAGCGCTTCGATCGCGGCTTCGTAGCGTTCCGGTATCGCCGCGCCATCGGCATCGACGATGCCTTGTTCGCCGAAATCTTCGGCGAGAAAGAAACGGTCGTCGATGTCGCTCGCGACGATGTCCGGCGCACCGAGCCCCCGGCTCCGCAGGAAGCCGTCGACGGCGAGGAAGGCGCGGACGGGTGTCGTCGCGTCGGGCGCGTCCGGCGTGCGGCCGGCGGCGTCCATCAGCATAAGGCTCGGGCCTGCGACCGGGTGGATCCGCTCGCGCGCGAAGGGCACGCCTCGATCCGCAAGCCGGCGGCGCTTCGCCTCGCCGCGCGCGAAGCGTTCGAGAAAGGCGCGCGTTTCGAAGCTGCGCTCAATTCGCAAAGCCGTCTCGCCCTGCGCTTCGATCGTCATGCGCCGACCTCGCCCTTCCATGGAAAGGCGGATGCGCACGCGATCGGCCGGCAGCAGATCACCGGCGTTTTCGGGCCATTCAACGATCGCCGCGCCATCTTCGAGCGCTTCGTCGAGGCCGAGCTCTTCCAGCTCTTCCGGATCACCGATGCGGTAGAGATCGAAATGGGCGACGGGCACGCGCAGCGCATAGGGCTGGACGAGCGTGAATGTCGGGCTCGGTACTTCCAGCGCCTCGTCGTCGGCTAGCGCACGGATCAGCGCACGGGCGAGCGTCGACTTGCCGGCGCCGAGATCGCCCGAAAGCGCGAGGCAATCGCCGGGCGCAAGTGCCATCGCGAGATCCTCGCCGGCACGAAGGGTCGCGGTTTCGTCGGCGAGCACCCGGTCGAACGTCGCCACGGTATCGTTCCTCAGCCCGAAGCCTGGGCGCGCGCCGTCTCCGCGGAGGGTATGCGGCAGACGACGGTCGTGCCCTCGCCCGGTCCGCTCTCGATCGCGACGTCGCCGCCGTGAAGGCTGACGAAGCTGTCGACGATGGAAAGGCCGAGCCCGGCGCCACGCGGGCGCCCGTCATGATCGACCGTTTCGAAGCGCTTGAAAACCGTCTTCAGCACGTCCGCGGGAATGCCTGGCCCGGAATCGGAAACCGTGAAGATCGCCGCCTGCCCCTCGCGCGCGCAATCGAGGCGGATCAGCGAACCTTCCGGCGCGTAGCTCGCCGCGTTCGAAAGGAGCTTGAAGAGGATCTGCTTCAGCCGCTGCGGATCGGCGACGATCCGGCCGAGGCCGCGCCCCTTGGCGACGGCGAGCTCGGCATGGGCCTCCTTCAACCGGTCGCCCATCTGCTCGGCGACCTCGTCGAGAATGGCCGAAAGATCCACCTCGGCGAGGTCGAGCTGCATGATGCCGGCATCGACGGTGGCGAGATCGAGGATGTCGTTGACGATCGTCAGGAGCACCGAGGACGAGGTCGCGATGTGATCGACGTAGTCGGACTGGCGGTCGTTGAGCGCACCGGACGTCTCGCTGCGCAGGAGATCGGTGAAACCGATGATGTTGGTGAGCGGGGAACGCAGTTCGTAGGAGACGTGCTGAACGAAATCGTTCTTCAGCGCATCCGCCTTGCGCAGCGCCTCGTTCATGTCGGTGAGCGCGCGTTCGACGCGCACGCTGTCGGACATGTTGACGAAGGTCGCCATCCACTGCGCGTTCGGCAGGGGAACGAGGGCGTAGTCGAGCACGATGCCGCTCGTCAGTTCCGTGCGACCCTCGCTCGTCCGGCGTTCGTCGTCGAAACTGGTGATGATGCCCGAAAAGCTGCGCCAGCTCGTCCCCTCGGGATCGGAGGCGCGGCAGGCGCCGGCGACGTCGCGGATATGCGTGCCGGGTTCGGCCTGATCGTCGGCGATGCCCCATAGCGCGCGGAAGGCGGGGTTCGACAGCTTCAGGCGTCCGTCCGTACCGAAGACGGCCACGCCTTCGGCCAGGTGATCGATCGTTTCGCCCTGGACGCGCACCAGCGTGTTGTAGCGTGCCTCGAGATCGACCTTTTCCGTAAGGTCGTCGAAGACGAAGGTCGCTCCTCCCTGCGGATGCGCGTTGGCGAAGACGTGAAGCGTCTGTCCGTCCGGCAGGTGCCACAGATGCGAATGCGGTTCGAGCGAGCGGTAGACGGCGAGGATCCGTTCCTTCCATTCCCGCCACGAGGGCGGTTCCGGCAGCTTGCCCTCGGCACGCAGCCGTTCGAGGAACTCGCCATTGCCCGGATGGGCATCGAGAAAGCCGGTTTCGAGGCCCCAAAGGCGCTGGAATGCCTGGTTGTAGAAGCTCAACCGCTGTTCCTGGTCGAAGAGCGCGACCGGCGTGGCGAGATGATCGAGCGTCTCGGCATGGCTGCGCAGCGTGCGCGCCAGTTCCTCGCGCGCATTTTCGAGCGCGGTCGCGTTAGCCGCCATGCCGGCCGTGCCGGAAGGGCTGGCTGCCTCGACGACCTCGTAGAAGACGCGATCGCCATGGACGACGGTCGACAGAGTTTCGGCGAACGGCCGCTCGGGCATCGTCTCGGCGCCGATCCTCTGGCGTGCCCGCGTGTCGAGAAGCTCGGTGCCGTGCGCCAGCACGTCGGTAGGCCGGCGTGCCTCCACGGCTTCGGCATAGGCATGGTTGACCCAGACCAGCCGATGGGTCTCGTCACGCATCCAGACGGGCGTGTCGAGCGCGTCGAGAAGCCCTTCGGTGCGCTCGAGCGCGCCTGCAAGACGGTCGTTTTCGATGCGCAGTTCGGCGATCTCGGCGCGCAGATTGGCAAGTGCCACGAAACGCACGAAGGCACGACCGCCAGAAACGCGACCCTGCGCCTCGACGATCTGGCCGCGGGCCGTCTCCACGACGAGGTCGAACCGTTCCGCATCGGCACGCAACCGGTCGATCGCCTGTTCGATGCGCGCGGCCGAGCGCGGCTCCAGCCATCGGCCGAAGGCGAGGAAACCGGCGTCGTCCACCGGCGCGCCGATCTCGTTCGGCAGTGCGCCGATCAGTTCGACCGGGGTGCCCACGCCTTCCCAAACGGCAATGCGACGGTCCTTGTCGACGAGCAGGGACTGGTAGCGCGCGTTGCGGGCGTCCGCCTCGCCGAGCGCGTATTCGAGTTCGCCGTTGCGCGTTTCGAGCCGGGCCCGCTCGCGCATCAGCCAGAGAGCGGAAATCATCGCTGCGGAGATCGCGCCGAGTACCAGCGCGAGGCTGACCATGTCGCCGGAAGAAATCCACTGGGCAGGCGGCCGCGCCATTGCCGGCGCGGCGATCGCCTCGGCCGGCAGCACAAGGCCCAGTCCGACGAGCATCGTGCGCAAGCACGACGGAACGTTCACCGGAAGACGACCGCTCGTACCGCCGCGCACACCGCGAAAAAGCGCTGGCGCCCCGACGCGATCGCGCGCGCCAAGGAGCTTCCTTTTCGGCATGTCTCGGTCCTCTCCGCCGCGTGATGACAAGACAAACGCCAGATGGTCCGCCGTCGCTCAAGGACGGACGTAACGACCTCCATACAGATGACGATGCCGGCTATCCCCGTCCGGCCGAATCATCCCCACCACAATACCGCCTCGACGATTCGCCGCAAAGATCGTGTGGCAAAAAGAAGACCGCGCCTCAAAACCGGGACGCGGTCCACAAGATGTGGTATTCGGATGGAAAATAATCAGTAGCGGTAGTGTTCCGGCTTGAACGGACCTTCGGTCGTCACGCCAATATAGTCGGCCTGTTCCTTCGAAAGCTCGCTCAGATGCACGTTCAGCTTGCCGAGGTGCAGGCGGGCGACCTTCTCGTCGAGGTGCTTCGGCAGGACGTAGACCTCGTTGTGGTACTTGTCGCCCTTGGTGAAGAGCTCGATCTGCGCCAGCGTCTGATTGGTGAAGGACGCCGACATGACGAAGGACGGGTGGCCGGTGGCGTTGCCGAGGTTCAGGAGGCGACCTTCCGAAAGCAGGATCATGCGCTTGCCTTCGGGGAACTCGATCATGTCCACCTGCGGCTTGATATTGTCCCACTTGAAGTTCTTCAGCGAGGCGACCTGGATCTCGTTGTCGAAGTGGCCGATGTTGCCGACGATCGCCATGTCCTTCATCTCGCGCATGTGGTCGAGACGGATGACGTCCTTGTTGCCGGTCGTGGTGATGAAGATGTCGGCCGTCGCGATCACGTCCTCGAGGGTGACGACCTCGAAGCCGTCCATCGCCGCCTGAAGCGCGCAGATCGGATCGACCTCGGTAACCTTGACCCGGGCGCCGGCCCCGGCGAGCGAAGCGGCCGAGCCCTTGCCGACGTCGCCATAGCCGCACACGACGGCAACCTTGCCGGCCATCATCACATCGGTCGCACGGCGGATACCGTCGACGAGAGATTCCTTGCAGCCGTACTTGTTGTCGAACTTCGACTTGGTGACGGAATCGTTGACGTTGATCGCCGGGAACGGCAGGCGGCCGGCCTTCTGGAGCTGGTAGAGACGGTTGACACCCGTCGTCGTCTCCTCGCTGACGCCCTTCAGCGCATCGCGCTGCCTGGTGAACCAGCCGGGCGAAGCCTCCATGCGCTTCCTGATCTGGGCGAAGAGGACTTCCTCCTCCTCCGCACCCGGATTAGAAAGGACGTCCTCGCCGGCTTCGGCGCGTGCACCCGTCAGGATGTACATGGTCGCGTCGCCACCGTCGTCCAGGATGAGGTTCGACGGGTTGCCGTCGCTCCACTGGAAGATGGAATCCGTGTAGGACCAGTAGTCCACCAGCGTCTCGCCCTTGACGGCGAAGACCGGCGTTCCGCCCTTCGCGATCGCCGCGGCCGCGTGGTCCTGCGTCGAGAAGATGTTGCAGGACGCCCAGCGGACCTCGGCACCGAGCGCTTCCAGCGTCTCGATGAGCACGGCCGTCTGGATGGTCATGTGGAGCGAGCCGGAGATGCGCGCGCCCGTGAGCGGCTTGCTCGCGCCGAATTCCTCGCGACAGGCCATCAAGCCCGGCATCTCGGTTTCGGCGATGGTGATCTCCTTGCGGCCGTAATCGGCCAGACCAATGTCGGCGACCGTGTAGTCGTTCTCAGCCATTCCAGTACTCCGGATCGGTTCGCGATACGCGCGCCGGCAGCAGCTCGAACCGGCAGCGCAAGGTTCTCGGAGGGCTTTAGCAGGATTGGCGGGAGCAGGCAAGGAGGATATAAAGAAGTCTTTATGTCTTTATCTTCGGCCGCTTCGTGCGTTCCGATCAGGCGTCTTCGCCGAAGCGGCTCTCGACGAGGTCGGCCAGCGACGCGACCGCCTGCTCGGCATCCGAACCGCTTGCCGAAATGGCGATGCGGCAGCCCGGACTGGCGGCGAGCATCATCAGTCCCATGATCGACGTGCCGCCGACTTCCGTCCCGTCCTTGGCGACCGTCACCGCCGCCGCGAAGGACTCCGCCATCTGGACGAACTTCGCCGAAGCGCGGGCATGCAGGCCGCGCTTGTTGACGATGCACACGGTGCGCGAAACGGTTTCGTCGGGGCCTGCTTCCACGCTATTTCCCCGAGAGCACGCGGCTGGCGACATTGATATATTTGCGTCCCGCCTCCTGGGCGTCGGCGAGCGCATCCTCGACGCTTCTCTCGCCGCGCACGCCGGCGAGCTTGATCAGCATCGGCAGGTTGACGCCCGCGACCACCTCGATGCGGCCGTCGTCCATCACCGAGATGGAAAGGTTGGAGGGCGTTCCGCCGAACATGTCGGTGAGGATGATGACGCCGCTGCCGCATTCGACCCGCCCGACCGCGTCGACGATGTCCTGACGGCGCTGGTCCATGTCGTCGTCGGGCCCGATGCACACCGTCTCGAACGCGCTCTGCGGACCAACCACATGCTCCAGCGCGTGACGGAATTCCTCCGCCAGCTTGCCATGGGTGACAAGCACCAGTCCGATCATGTGAAGCCTGCTCCCGTCGCCGGTCCGATTGGCCTCGACGGCTCCGTCCATGCGGAAGCCGTAATGGCGGCAATCCGCGCATCTTCTTCACACAGGACGCGAGTGCAAGCCCTTTTTCCGCCGGACACGCTTCCCCGCCTTCACAGACGAAGGAGATCGGGCCGGCATGCGGCCACCATCGCGAGGGTTGCGGTCTCGCCGCCCGCATGGAGCGCCGGTAGCGGTCCGACGCCTGCGAGCATTACCGGCTCCGGCGGCTCGGGAAGCCGCTCGGCGGTGCCGGGCAGCGCGCACAGGACGACCAGATGCACGACGGCCGTCTTCAGATACGGCATCGCGAGGAGGCCCGTGCCGCGCCGTTCGATCCGGCCGGCGATCGCGGCCGGCGCTTCCGCGAGCACGACGCCCCCCGCCGTGCGCACCAGGATCTGGTCGTCGGCGACGAGGGCGGAAAAGAGGCCGAGGGCATGCGCCTCGGCGAGGCATGCGAGGGCACGCGCGGACTTGCCGCTGCCCGAAGGCCCGAGGAAGACGAGGCCGGTGGTGCCGACGACGATCGCGCTCGCATGGACGTTCGCCGGTTCGCCCACGCCGCTCATTGCTGGAGCGCCGGCAGGGCGAGCACGAAACGCGCGCCGGCGATCTTTCCGGTGGCGGGGCTCGTCATGTTCTCCGCCGTCAGCCGACCGCCATGCGCCTCGGCGATCTGGCGACTGATCGACAGACCGAGACCGGAGTTCTGTCCGAAATCCTCTCCATCCGGGCGATCGGTGTAGAAGCGCTCGAAGATGCGATCGACATTCTCCGCACGGATGCCCGGACCGTCGTCCTCGACGATCACCAGGCAGAGGCTGCGCGTGCGCAGCAGCCGCACGGTGATGCAGCCGTCCTTTTGCGCCACGAAGGAGCGTGCGTTCTCGATGAGGTTGGTGATGACCTGACCGAGACGCAGATCGTGGCCGGCGACCTTGAAGTCGTTGCGGGAGGCGTGCCGTCGCTCGATCTCGAAACGGATTTCGACCGGCCGAACGCGGCTCGACGCCTGACGCGCCATTTCGACGAGGCCGGTCACGAGGTTTTCGAGATCGAGCGGTTCGGCGTCCTGGCGCGCGAGTTCGGCATCGAGCCTCGAAGCGTCCGAAATGTCGCTGATCAGGCGGTCGAGACGGCGCACATCGTGCAGGATGACGTCCGTCAGGCGTTTTCGCGCATCGTCATTGCGTGCAAGCGGCAGCGTTTCGACCGCGCTCCGCAGCGAAGTGAGCGGATTCTTCAGCTCGTGGCTGACGTCCGCGGCAAAGCTTTCGATCGCATCGATGCGGTCGTAGAGCGCGTTGGTCATGCTGCGCAGGGCCACCGACAGGTTGCCGATCTCGTCCTGGCGTTCGGAAAAGTCCGGGATTTCCTCGCGCACGCGCACACCGCGGCGAACGCGCACCGCGGCGGCCGAAAGCCGGCGCAACGGACTGGTGATCGTGCTCGCCAGCAGGATCGACAGGACGACCATGACGAGGGCCGCCACCCCGAAGACACGAAAGATCGCGAGCCGCTCGGCATGGACGATCTTGTCGATGTCGCCGGCCTGCGTCGAAAGCAGGAGCACGCCGAGCACGGCGCGATAACGCTGGATCGGCACGGCGACCGAGACGATGAGTTCACTGTCAGAATTGACGCGCACGACGGCGCCGCGCGCGCCGGTCAGCGCACGCATGACCTCGGGATAGATCGAGCCGTCGCCACCCGGCTGTTCCTTGTAGAGCGGCAGGTCGCGGCGCTGGAAGAGGCGATCCATCCATGTGCCGAAGCGCTGGAGCAGCCCCGGATCGTCGGTCTTCGGTGGCGGCAGATCGTAGCGCAGGACCTGCCCGCGCGAATAGAGGTGACGGGAATCGAGAATCAGGCTCGCATCGTTGTCGTAGATACGCGCCCTGGTGCGGGTGGGGGAAATCAGACGCCTGAGCACCGGCGCGATCTTTTCCGGATCGATCGCGAAATCGAGGCTTTCGTCGCTGGGGGCCGCCATCGGACCCTTGCCGGCCTGCTGTGCCAAGAGCTTGTTGGGATCGATGGTGATGGAATTGGTGTCGACGGACGCCGACGCACCGATCGCGCCCGCGATGATCTCGCCTTGGGTAAGCAAGCTTTCCACCCGCGCGTCGATCAGGCCTTCACGGAACTGGTTCAGATAGAGGATGCCGGCGACGAGGACGACGAGGGCGGCAAGGTTGAGGAAAAGGATCCGCCGCGTGAGGCTGGAGAAGACGACGTGTCCGAAGACGCGGCGTACGAGCCTGATCGGGTGGCGCCATCCGCGTGCGCGAGGCGACGGTGTTCCCTCCGCCTCGTAGGCGCCATCAGAATACGCCGGACCCTCTTCGCTGTGTGCTGCCATAGGGGTGCAGTCTAGAACAGTTCCGGACGAAACGGAATCGGTTCACCGTCCGGACGTCGGGTCGAATCACCGAATTGCGGCGGGACCGGGAGCGGGGTCGTCGAGAAGATCCCGCCACTGGCAAGCGGATGAACGCGACGGAGGCCGGCCGGCCCGGTCGCCCGTTACGCGCGCCGCCTCAAGCGGGCACCTCGCGGAACCGGTAGCCGACACCGTAGAGCGTTTCGATCATGTCGAAGTCCTGGTCGACCATCTTGAACTTCTTGCGCAGTCGCTTGATGTGGCTGTCGATCGTGCGATCGTCGACATAGACCTGCTCGTCGTAGGCCGCGTCCATCAAGGCGTCGCGGCTCTTGACGACGCCCGGGCGCTGGGCGAGCGACTGCAGGATCAGGAATTCCGTTACCGTGAGCGTGACGGGCTTGCCGGCCCAGGTGCAGGTGTGGCGCTCCTGGTCCATGACGAGCGCGCCGCGTTCGAGCGTACGCGACGGCGTGCTCGGCGCGCCGGAGGCTCCGGCCGCGACTTCGCGGGTCGCGCCCCGGCGCAGCACCGCCTTGACCCGCTCAACCAGGAGGCGTTGCGAAAACGGCTTGGTGATGAAGTCGTCCGCGCCCATCTTCAGGCCGAACAGCTCGTCGATCTCCTCGTCCTTGGACGTGAGGAAGATCGCCGGAATGTCGGACTTCTGGCGCAGCCGGCGCAGAAGCTCCATGCCGTCCATGCGCGGCATCTTGATGTCGAGGATGGCAAGTTGCGGCGGACGGGCGGTCAGCCCGTCGAGCGCCGAGGCGCCATCGGTATAGGTTTCGACACGATACCCTTCCGATTCGAGTGCGATCGAAACCGATGTCAGGATGTTGCGATCGTCGTCGACCAGCGCGACCGTCTGCATCGCGGCATTCTCCGTCATGGCATGCGTCCCCTTGATCAACGCGGCTGGCCGATTCGGCCGATGGGCGAACCGGTCGGGTTGCCCGCGCACAAAGAGAGCAGAATGAGAACAAAGTTTGACACGCTCTCACGAGCTTGTCATTCGAAACCGCCGATATCGCGCTTCGCGGACGAATGGAACCGACGAAGGCTCCCAGTCATATCGTTGCGTCCTAAACGACCTTTGCCGGGAAAGGTTCATCCCATGCACGCATTAGACGAGATCACGCAGGATATCGCGGCGTGGCGCTTTGTGATGCGCCGAGGCCGCACGCGCTGATGGCAGGCGAACCGCTACGCGTCGCAGGCGGCATCGTCGTCGCCGGGTGGGAACTGATCGAGCAGTTCGTGCAGGCTTCGGGCCCCGGCGGCCAGAACGTCAACAAGGTGGCCTCCGCCGTGCAGCTGCGCATGGACGTCGCGCGTTCCCCTTCGCTGCCTTCCAGGGTGAAGGCGAACACGCTGCGGCTTGCCGGCCGCCGGGCGACGAAGGATGGCGCCGTCGTCATCGAAGCGAACCGGTTCCGCACGCAGGAGCGCAACCGGCAGGATGCGCGCGACCGGCTGGCCGCCCTGATCGCCGAGGCGGCCGCACCGCCGCCGAAGCCGAGAAGAGCGACGCGCCCCTCGCGCGGCGCGGTGGAACGGCGCCTGAAGACGAAGAAGGCGCGCGGCGACGTCAAGAAGAAGCGCGGCCGGGTCGACCGGGAGTAGGCGCCAGCGGCACGCTCTTCAGCGGCGTTAGGATCTGTACTCATAAACGGGATTCCGTTTGAGGCTGGATCGTGATTCAAAGATCCTCGAGGAGGAGCTTTGAATGGCCCGTTTCGA
>NZ_VHLH01000016.1 GCF_006516965.1 Pararhizobium mangrovi
CATGGCGGGATAAACGACACCGTGCCCATCAGCCGCCTCGGTCTCGATCAGGACAACCTGTTGAGGCTCCACAGCTAGAGCCTTTCAGGTTCATACGGAAGCGCTCTAGTCGGCTTCCTTCGCCGCCACCCGATATTCGCCGGTCACGGGATCGCGGACCAGCGTGCCGATCGCGCCGGTTTCGGTTTCCTTTTCCGCCCGGCGCACCGCACGGCTTACCCGCTCGGCCTCCTTGACGAAGCGCTGATAGCCGTACCAGGCGAGTGCGCCGAAGCCGGCGATGACCAGAAGCTGTGGCACCGGCGCCATCCTTCTCCAAAGCCCAGAACGCTACAATCCGTAGCGCGCCCATAATAGGCGCTCCTCGGCATAACCGGCAAGACCGTCCACGGCCCCCGATGCGATTTCCGCGCCGTTGAGACCGCCGGCGAAGACGCCGGGTGTCGGCCGGCGAAGCAGGCTGCGCTTGCGCGCGACGAGCTTGAGCTCGACGTTTTCCCCGTACCGCTCCTTGAGCACGGTGCGCATGTCGCCGAAACCGTCGACGAGACCGAGGTCCCGGCCCTTCGCGCCAGTCCAGAAGAGCCCGGTGAAGAGCTCGTCGTCATCGACCAGCTTGGCTCCGCGACGCTCCTTCACCATGTCGATGAAAATCGCGTGAATGTCGCCCTGCAACCGCAGCAGGTGGTCCACGTCCTCCTGCCGTTCCGGGCGGAACGGATCGAGCACGGCCTTGTTGCGCCCGGCGGTGTGCACACGGCGCTCGACGCCGATCTTCTCGATGAGGTCCTGGAAGCCAAAGCCGGCAGAGACGACGCCGATCGACCCGACGATCGAGGACGGATCGACGAAGATCTCGTCGCCGGCGATCGCGATCATGTAGCCGCCGGAAGCGGCGACGTCCTCGACGAACATCAGGACGCGCTTGTTCTTCTCCTTCGCCAGGTCGCGGATCCGCGCGAAGATCAGCCGGGACTGCACCGGCGAACCACCCGGCGAATTGACCGAGATCGCCACGGCCGGCGCATGCTTGTCGGCGAAGGCGCGGTTCAGGAGCGGGGCGACCGCGGCAAGGTTCAGGTTCTGCCGGAACTGGCTGCCACCCGCCATGATCGCGCCATGCAGGCGCACGACCGGAATGGCGACGCCCTCCTTGCGGAAGCGGCGGGGAAGGAGGGACTTGAGGGAGGCCATGGGCGGCTTTCGTGGCTGTGTGCGGGACGCGGCGAAGAATGATCTCGCATGTAAGAGGCGCCGGCCCAAACGCAATGGCTGCCGCCGGCGTCGCGATCGGTCATCGCCCGACGGCACGCCTCATCCGCGCCGCGGATAGGCCGCCCGGCCGTTGTTCAGCGCGTCGACGAAGGAGGTGAAGGCATGGTCCTCGCCCTCGTGGAGCACCAGCGGCGCGCGCATTCTGAGCCGCGCCCGGCTTCCACGGATGGCCGTGACGAGAATGCGGATCGCATCGGCCCCCTCGCGCGGGTACAGCGCGGTGCATTCCAGCCCGCCGAAGCGCCCGCCGCAGGCATCGACGATCGCCGCGATCGATTCCGGCCGTGCGATCAGGGAAAGCTGCGCGCCGGCCCGGGCGACGGCACCGGCGGTGCGGATCCACGCCTGGAAGAGGTCGCCGCTCATGGCGTGCGCGCGTGCCTTCAGGGCGTCGGGCGTGGGCCGGTCGAGGGCGTCGTTGAAGGGCGGGTTCATGATGACGTGATCGTAGGCCGAATCGGCGAGTCCGGCAGCAAGGCGCGCCTGGCCACGCAGGGTGACGTCGGCGCGCAGCACGCTTGCGCGGGCGGCCAGTTCGCCATTTTCGGCAAGCGCGAGCGTGCGGCGCGCGCATTCGACCATCTCGCTGTCATACTCGACGAGCGTGGCTCGCATATCCGCGAGGCGCGACACCGCGGCGAGGCCGGCAGCCCCCGTTCCGGCGCCGAAATCGGCGAGCTGCCCCCTCGCGCCGTCGGGCACGAGGGCGGCGAGAAGCATGGCATCGATCCCCGCACGATGTCCCCTGCCGCGTGGCTGGACGAGATGGAAGGCGCCGCGATGGAAGGCGTCGACCGTGTAATCGGCCGGCTGCGGCCCGGCGTTCACGCGCGGGGCGGGCGCAGCTCGTCGCCGACGCCGGCGTCCTTCAGGATGCGCCGCGCCTGCTGCTCGCCGTCCTCGCTCACCATCACGCGCCGCGGCAGGACGCCGAGCGAGCCTTCGACGACGCTCGTGTTGCGATCGGCGACGAAGTATTCGATGCCGGCTTCCTTCAGAAGGCTTTCCACGAAGGAGATCAGAACGGCGTCGTTGGTGCGGATCAGTTCGTGCATCGGTCCCGTCGTTCCTCGTTTGACAAGTCGCGTCGCGCCGGTTCGCCGCGCCATGGCGGTCGGATTGCCCTTGCCGCGCGTCGGAGGCCTATCTATTCTGTTTGCAAGGGTTTGAACAGGAGGTGCCGGGTTTGGGTGTCGTCGTCCCGCTAGAGGAAGAAGTGAATCGGCCCGCCTCGATCGGGCCGCTGGTCGAGCTGACGGGGCCCGACATGGAGCGGGTCAACCGGATGATCCTCGATCGTGCGGGCTCGGACGTCGAGATGATTCCCGAGGTCGCCAACCATCTGATCTCGTCGGGCGGCAAGCGCCTGCGGCCGATGCTCACCCTCGCCTCGGCCGCCATGTTCGGCTACGGCGGCGAGCATCACGTCCGGCTCGCCACCAGCGTCGAGTTCATGCACACCGCGACGCTGCTGCACGACGACGTGGTCGACGAGAGCGATCTGCGGCGCGGCAGGTCGACCGCGCGCACCGTGTGGGGCAACCAGGCGAGCGTGCTCGTCGGCGACTTCCTGCTCGGCCAGGCCTTTCGCATGATGGTCGACGCCGGTTCGATGGATGCGCTCGGCGTCCTTTCCAACGCCGCCGCCGTCATCGCCGAGGGCGAAGTGCTGCAACTGTCCGTCGCCAAGAACATGGAGACGACGGAGGACGACTACCTGGCCGTCATCCGGGCCAAGACGGCCGCACTCTTCTCGGCCGCCGCCGAGGTCGGGCCGATCATCGCCGGTGCCAGCCGTGCCGAACGCAACGCGCTGAAATCCTACGGCATCAATCTCGGCCTCGCCTTCCAGCTCGTCGACGACGCGCTCGACTACGGCGGCTCGCAGCAGGACCTCGGCAAGAACACCGGCGACGATTTCCGCGAGGGCAAGATCACCCTGCCGATCGTGCTCGCCTACCGCCGCGGCAGCGAGGACGAACGCGCCTTCTGGAAGTCGGCGATGGAAGACGGGCTGAACGACGAGGCAGCGCTCGAAAGGGCAAACGCCCTCATCGCCAGGCACGACAGCCTGGCCGACACGATCGCGCGGGCCCGCCACTACGGCGACATCGCGCGCGATGCGCTCGCGCCCCTGCCCGGTTCCGACTACAAGTCCGCCATGCTGGAAGTCATCGATTTCTGCATTGCCCGCGTTACCTGATGCCGCGACCGTCTCGCCGGCCACTCCGCCGCCTGCAACACCCATATCGGTACGTGCTTAAAAAACGCCATCTTGATGCTGCACACGCGGCACTTCATGCCGACCGCCGAAGCGGCGCGAGACGAAAGGCCATCGCCATGACACGAAGCTATCTGCGTCCCGTTCTCGCCCGCGCCTCGCTGATGGCGCTTGCCGGAACGCTGGCATTCTTGCCTGCCGTCGAGGGCCACGCGAAGGGCGAGAAGGACGCCGGATTTTCCGCCGCGCACGTGGATTCCTTCGCTGGCGCGTTTCTCGCCGGGCGTATCGCCGATGCCGACGACGACGCCGATTCGGCGATCGCGTTCTACCGCCGCGCGCTCGATTTCGATCCCGGCGACCGCCAGATCCAGCAGCGCCTGATGATCGCGCTGTTTACCGACGGGCGTTTCGCGGACGGCATGAAGCTTGCCGATACGCTCAAGGACGACAGCGACGTCGACCGGGTGACGACCATCGCGCGCGGCGTCGCCGCCATGCGCGACAAGCGGTTCGGCGAGGCCGCAAAGATCCTGCAATACAACGGCGACAACGATCTCGACCGGCTGATGAACGGTCTGCTCATCGCCTGGGCTCAGTACGGCGAGGGCAATACCGACAGCGCCCTGAAGCGGATCGACGCCATCGACGGGCCGGAATGGTTCGCCATCTTCAAGAACTACAGCGCCGGCCTGATGGACGAGGCCGCGGGCCGCATCGGCGACGCCCGCAAGCGCCTGCGCGCGGCGATCACCGACAAGACCGGCGCGAGCACCGCGCCGGACACCTTCATGCGCGCCGTCATCGCGCTTGCCCAGATGGAGGCCCACCAGGGCAACAAGACGGCCGCGCGCGACGCGGTCGCGACAGGCGAGCGGCTTTCGCCCGGCTACCCGCCACTCGACGCCGTGCGCCAGGCGATCGACAAGGGCACCGTCGGCGAGCGTTCCGTCAAGACCGCGAACCAGGGTGCGGCGACCGTGCTCTTTTCCGTCGGCAGCGCACTGAGCGGCCAGGGCGCAGACGAGGTGGTCGCGCTCTACCTGCGCTTTTCCCAGGCGCTCGACCCCGACAATCCGGCCACCCGCGTCATGCTTGGCGGCCTTGCAGAGCAGCAGGGCCAGACCGAAAAGGCGATCACCATCTACGAGGGCATTCCCGCCAATTCGCCGATGCGCCGGTTGTCGGAGCTGCAGCGCGGCCTCGATCTCGCCCGTCTCGATCGCACGCAGGACGCCGTCAAGCAGCTCAAGCAGCTGATCGCCGAGGATCCAAGCGACATGCGCGCCTATCTCGCGCTCGGCAGCGTCTATTCGAGCGCGGAAAACTATCAGGCGATGGCCGACCTCTACGACCAGGCCGTCAAGGCTCTCGGTTCGGTGCCCGACAAGGCGAACTGGGACATCTACTACCAGCGTGGAATCGCCTACGAGCGTCTGAAGCAGTGGGACAAGGCCGAGCCGTCCTTCAAGAAGGCGCTCGACCTTTCGCCGGACCAGCCGCAGGTGCTGAACTATCTCGGCTATTCCTGGATCGACCGGAACACGCACCTCGAAGACGGGCTCGAGATGGTCAAGAAGGCCGTCTCGCTTCGCCCGAACGACGGATACATCGTCGATTCGCTCGGCTGGGCCTATTACAAGCTCGGACGCTTCGACAAGGCGGTGGACGAACTCGAGCACGCGGTCGAGCTCAAGCCGGAGGACGCGACGATCAACGCCCATCTCGGCGACGCCTACTGGCAGGCCGGTCGGCGCATCGAGGCGCGCTACCAGTGGCAGCACGCCATCACCTTCGGGGCGGAGAAGGACGAAGTGGCCGAGCTGAAGGAGAAGCTTCAGAGCGGGCTGCCGGCCCCCGTCGACGGGCGCCCGGTCAGCGCCGAGAGCGAGAAGCCGGCAAAGACACCGGACGCGCCGGCCAAGAGCGGCGAGGATCGCAAGAGCGGCCTCCTCCTGCCCGATGCCCGGCACCGGTACGCGGCGGCGCTTTTCGAGCGTCCGGGCGCATCCGGCCGGCCCGATCGAAGCTGACCCCGGCATGGCGCATGAATGAGCAGGCAGGCGGCGCCAGAAACGAACGCGGGAGCGGGCCGCGCATCGCCGGCGGGCGTCGATCCGCTCGTTAGGGCCGTCGTCGAGCGGGCGCCGGCAAAGATCAATCTCGCACTCCACGTCACCGGCCGCAGGGCGGATGGGCGGCATTCGCTCGAAAGCCTCGTCACCTTCGCCAACGTCGTCGATCGTGTCCACGTCGTCGCGGCCGAGCGCGATCGTTTCGAGCTTTGCGGCCCCTATGCGAGCGCGCTGGCGAACGATCCAGGCAATCTGGTACTCGCCGCACGGGATCGTTTGCGCGAGGCGCTGCGCACCCTCGACCAGCCGGCGCCGCCGGTCGCGATCACGCTCGAAAAGAACCTGC
Source organism: Pararhizobium mangrovi (assembly GCF_006516965.1). Classification (GTDB taxonomy): domain Bacteria; phylum Pseudomonadota; class Alphaproteobacteria; order Rhizobiales; family Rhizobiaceae; genus Pararhizobium_B; species Pararhizobium_B mangrovi. Next base: position 5,918 of record NZ_VHLH01000016.1, read on the forward strand.
CCGTGGCAAGCGGCATCGGTGGCGGCTCGGCCGATGCGGCCGCCACACTGAGGGCGCTCGCCCGTTCGTGGTCGGTGCACATGAGCGATGCGGAGATGGCCGACATCGCCGCCGGGCTCGGCGCGGACGTGCCGATGTGCCTGGCGACGCGGCCGCTCGTCGCAACCGGTGTCGGCGAGCGCATCCGCATCCTTTCCGAATTTCCCTCCTTCGACATGGTGCTCGTAACCCCCGACCGGCCCGTTTCCACCGCCGAAATCTTCTCGAACCTCGACCGGCGCGAGAATGCCGGGCTGACGCTGCCGCCGCGTTGGAGCGCATTCACGAACAACTGCGCGATCCTCGCCGCCATGCGCAACGACCTCGAAGCGACGGCGGCCGACGCCGAACCGGCGATCGGCGAGGCGCGCAGCGACCTGACCGACGCCGGCGCGCGGCTTGCGCGCATGTCGGGGTCCGGCGCGACGTGTTTCGGCCTCTTCACGGATGCGGCAACGGCACAGGCCGCCGCCCTTTCCATTCGCAGGCGCCGCCCGGGCTGGTTCGTGGCCGACTGCCGCAGCGTCTACGCCAACGCCAGAGGATTGCCATGAGCGAACGCCCCTTCATTCCCGTCGGCATCGCCGTCGTGACCGTTTCGGACACGCGCAGCGCCGAGGACGACCGGTCCGGCGACACGCTCGCCGAGCGCATCGAGGCTGCCGGCCATCACCTCGTCGCGCGCAAGATCGTCCGCGACGACCCCGAAGAGATCGCGCGCTCGGTGCGCGAGCTGACGCGAACGTCCGAGATCGACGTCGTGATCACGACGGGCGGCACCGGCTTTACCGGCCACGACGTCACGCCCGAGGCGATCGAACCGCTCTTCGACAAGCGCATGGACGGCTTTTCCGCCATCTTCCATCGGATCTCCTACGACAAGATCGGTACCTCGACGATTCAGTCCCGGGCGACCGCGGGCCTGGCGCAGGGCACTTTCGTCTTCGTGCTGCCCGGCTCGCCCGGTGCCTGCCGCGATGCCTGGGACGGCATCCTCGAAGCACAGTTCGACTACCGCCACCGCCCCTGCAACTTCGTCGAGATCATGCCGCGCCTCGACGAACACCTGCGCCGCAAGCCGAACCCGGCCTAGGGCCTTTCAGGTTTGTACGGGAGCGCTCTAACCGGTGCGCTTCAAGCGGCCGGATGCATGCCCGCAGCAAGGGTGATCGGTCTTACGCCGCGCACTGCACGCTTAAGGCCATCGGATCCCGGCCGCACGGCGCTCTTCGGGATCAGCATGCCGCCGCGCAACGGTCTCGATCGCAAACGCAGCTTCGCAAACGGGCCGCGTTCGTCGGACGGTTTCAGCCGCGCCGGGCGCGTGCTCGACGCCATATGCGCATCGAAAGCCTCGATCCAGCCCGCCAACGGGCAGGCACCCGTTTCCAGGATGAACAGCCAATCGGAACGTGCCGCCGCGATCGTACCGGCCATCGCGACTGCGGGTATGAAGCGGCAGCCCGCCGCATCCGCCACCTTCGCGGATCCGTCGCCCGAACCGTGATCGAAGACGATCGCTTCGCGAACCAGCCCCTCCACGGCACCGGGCACGAGTGCGCCAAGCGATCGTGCGAGCGCCGCCTCCTGATCGCGGCATTCCATGAGTACGGTAATCATGGCCGACGCCTACCGTATCGCCCGCCTACGCGCCAGCCGTCAATTGTTCTTGCTTTGTTCTCATCGCCGTTCTATGTCTTCGGTATCGATGATCTCGTTCGAACACTGGCGAGGGAACGCTGGCATGGCCGACCATATGGATATCGCGCGCGGTCCGCTTTCGCCGGACCATCGCCACGACATGGCCGATGCGCTCATGGAGAGCGGCGGTCTTCGCGTACGGCAAGGGCGCCGACGTGGACGCGGGGCCGGTATCAATCCGACCGGACGCTTCGAAAGGCAGGTCCGGCACGTCTTCGACGACGGCTGGGCGTCGATCGAGGAATTGCCGCCGTTCAAGACCGAGGTGCAGGTCGAGAAGCCGCGCGCCATCATCACCCGCAACGCTTCGCCGGACATTTCCTTCGATCGCTCGATCAATCCGTATCGCGGCTGCGAGCATGGCTGCGTCTACTGCTTCGCGCGGCCGACCCACAGCTATATGGGCCTTTCCGCCGGGCTCGATTTCGAGGCGAAGCTCTTCGCCAAGCCGGACGCGGCGAGGCTTCTCGAGCGCGAGCTTGCCAAACCCGGCTACCAGCCACGTTCGATCGCCATCGGAACGAACACCGACCCCTATCAGCCGATCGAGAAGGAATGGCGCATCATGCGCTCCGTTCTCGAAGTGCTCGACAAGGCGAATCATCCCGTCGGCATCGTCACGAAATCCGCGCTCGTCATGCGCGACATCGACATCCTCGCCTCGATGGCCGAACGCGGCCTTGCCCGTGTCGCGCTGTCGGTGACGACGCTCGATCGCAAGCTCGCCCGCTCCATGGAACCGCGCGCTGCCACACCGTCGCGCAGGCTGGAAGCGATCCGGGCACTCAGCGATGCGGGCATTCCGACCGGCGTCATGGCGGCTCCCGTCATTCCCGGCCTGAACGATCACGAGATCGAGCGCATCCTCGATTCGGCAGCCGCCGCCGGGGCGGAGCAGGCCGGCTACGTGCTCCTGCGCCTGCCGCACGAAGTCAGCCCGCTCTTTCGCGACTGGCTGCTGCGCGACCATCCCGACCGCTACCGCCACGTCATGTCGCTGGTGCGCTCCATGCGCGACGGCAAGGACTACGACGCGGAGTTCGGCAAGCGCATGCGCGGCGCCGGCCCCTATGCCTGGCAGATCGGCCGTCGTTTCCAGATGGCCGCCAAGCGGCTTGGCCTCGACGGAAAGCTGATGCCGCTTCGCACCGACCTCTTCACTCCGCCGACGGTCGGCGGCACGCAACTCAGCCTGCTTTGAGACATGCATGCTCGAAGGATACGGGACGCATGGCCGCGCATCCTCTCGAACCGGAGATGGACGGAACTACCCCCGCGCAGGATCGTTTGCCTTGAGTAAAGGGAGTCCAGATGATCAATCGCTCGTATCTGCTTCATCTTCGTCGCCGCCTATCCACTTTCGTCACACGCCAGCAAGCCGCTCGTTCCTCGGCGGCGATCGATGGTGGAATTACGCGTCAAAACGGCATGTCTCGTCAGAACGGCATCGGCTACGCCCGGCAGTCCGTCAATCGGCGCAGGGCGCACCGTCAGGCGGTCGACGTCGGCAGCATGTTCAAGACGATGTTCCGCTAGGCATCGCCTCGGCAGAATTCCCGGGTGGACACACCCACGCATTGATCGTCGCCTGCCGACCTTCATCGGCCGATCGACGGCGATTTCCATTTGACGCCGCCGGAGGACCCGATGCCATCACTCGCCATTCCCGATCTTGCCGGCAAGACCGTGCTCATTACCGGTGCCTCGACGGGTATCGGTGCAGCGCTCGCGCGTGCATTCGCAGCTCAAGGCGCGCGCGTCGGCCTGCATTACAATGCAAGCGTCGATGAAGCGCGCAAACTGGCCGAGGAGATCGAGGCCGACGGTGGCACGGTCAAGCTCGTCCAGGGCGACGTCACGTCGTCTGAAACCCTGAAGGGGATCGTCGACGAGATAGCGGATCATTTCGGCGGCCTGGACGGGCTGATCAACAATGCCGGCGGCATGGTCGATCGTGTCGATTACGCCGACATGACCGACGCATTCTACGACAAGGTCATGGACCTGAACGCGCGTTCGGTCGTTACCGCCTCCAATGCGGCGATCCCGTATCTGAAGAAGAACGGCGGCTTCATCGTCAACACGACGTCGATCGCCGCGCGCAACGGCGCCAGCGGCGGTTCCGGGCTCTACGGATCGTCGAAGGCCTTCGTCTCGAACGTGACGCGCGGAATGGCGAAGGAACTCATTCCCTTCGGCATTCGCGTGAACGGCGTGGCGCCCGGCGTCATCCTGACGCCCTTCCACGAGCGGTATTCCACTGAACAGCAGCTCAAGACGGCGCTCGCCGGCATACCGCAGGGGCGCTGGGGAACGGCGGAGGACTGTGTCGGCGCCTACCTCTTTCTCGCCTCCGAAGCCCTTTCCGGCTACGTGATCGGCCAGATCCTCGAGGTGAACGGCGGCCAGCTGATGCCGTAGGCCGATCGTCCCATCCCGCTACTCGACGCTCGGCCGGCCGATTCCCTCGTCGTAATTGCGCACATCGCGCAGGATCCACGCATTCTCGAGCGAACCCCCGCCGTGACCATGCAGGACGTTGATCTCGCCGGTGCCTTCCATGACGACTGCCTCGACCCTCTTCGGATCGACGACGTTCGCCTTTCGCAGATGGGTCCTCAGATCGTCCTCGGTGACCCGGGCGAGATCCATGTTGACGTGATAGACGACGCCTCCGCGTCCCATGAGCTGGATCGGCGCGTTGTCGGTGATGTGCGAAACGCCGCGATAGTGCCGGCGCAGGCGCGAGAGCACGAGTTGAAGGCCGTAGAGCGAGACCATCGCGACGACGCCCTGCAGGAGCGGCGGATTGCGCGTGGCGATGCTCGTTGCCAGCAGCGAGCCGACCGCGATGGTTACGGCGACGTCGAACGCGGACATTTCCGCAAAGCTGCGCACGCCGGAAAGCCGCGCCAGCGCAAGGATGGTGCAGTACATGCCGACCGTGGAGATCACGACCCATGCGAGGTCCGACCATGCGGCGGGAAGAAACCACTCGGTTGCCATTCGGTCTCCGCGAGAGCGAGGGGAAAGACGATGCGCGAACGCTCTAACGGTCCGAGGACGGCACGTCGATGCCGCACCCATATTTAACAAAATTGTAAGACACGCTCGATCGGCCGACGTATAAAATTGGCGCGAATACGAAGGGAGTACGTCATGGAAACCGCCCAAATGAAAATGCTCTGCAACCGATGCGATGTCGCGTTGCAGATCGACCACCAGGAAAAGGACGACACGATGCGCGTCCACTGTCCGGTCTGCGGCGCCGATTTCGGTCCTTGGCAGAACGTGCGCCACCGCATGGCGACAAAGGTCGACGAGCCCTATCGCGACCGGGATAGCTGGCGGTCCGTTCCGGAATAACGACCGGCAAGAACGACCCGAAGGCCCCGGCGAGCGAGGCCTTCGCCGATCCATGCATCCCCGCTGGATCCATACGGAACGAGATGGTAAGTCCGGCGGATATCACTTCGCCCCGGCGCCGACTTCCGCTTTCGCGAAAATTTTCCGCGACGAAATAAGGGCTTCGCCCGCCCTACGTTCCCGACATTGCCGCCAGTTCGCGCGCCGCGTCGTCGAACGACGCATAGTTCAGGCTGTAGAGCTTGGCGTACATGCCGTTAAGCCGCATCAGTTCGCCATGCGTGCCCGTCTCGACCACCTCGCCCTCGCGCAGCACGATGATGCGATCGGCACCGCGGATCGTCGCCAGCCGGTGGGCGATGACGAGACCCGTCCGGCCTTCGAGGAGCCGTTCGAGCGCCTTCTGGATCTGCAGTTCGGTGTAACTGTCGATGTTCGCCGTCGCCTCGTCGAGCACGAGCAGTTTCGAATCGGCGATCAGGGCTCGCGCGAAGCTCAGAAGCTGGCGCTGTCCGAGCGAAAGCGAGCCGCCGCCCTGCGAAAGCTGCGTGTCGTACCCGTCCGGAAGCGCCATGACGAAATCGTGCGCGCCGACGGCCTCGCAGGCGCGCCGCACCTCTTCGCGTGTCGCGGCATCGTTGTTGTAGCGCACGTTTTCGAAGACCGTTCCGGTGAAGAGGAACGGCTCCTGCAGCACCATCGCCACCTGCCGGCCGAGCGATTCCTGCGTGAGGTCGCGAACGTCGTGGCCGCCAACGCGCACCGTGCCGTGCTGCACATCGTAAAAGCGGTGGACGAGCGCCATGGCGGACGACTTGCCCGAGCCCGTCGGGCCGACGAGGGCGACCGTTTCCCCAGGGTTCACGCGGAAGCTGACGTTCTTCAGGACCGGCCGCTTCGGATCGTAGCCGAAGGTGACGTTCTCGAAATCGACCGAGCCGTCGTTGTCAGCCGGCAGCACCTTCGCGTCCGGCTTGTCAGTGACGCTCACCGGCACATCCATGACCTCGAGGATGCGCTGGCCGGAAGCCATGGCGCGCTGCATGACGGAATATTGCAGCGTCAGCGAGCGGATGGGATCGAAGAAGCGCTGGATGTAGAAGATGAACGCGACCATCACGCCGACGTCGAGCGTGCCGGTGGTGATCATCGTGCCGCCGCCGACGATGACGACGGCCATGGCGATGCCCGTCAGCGTGTCGACGACCGGCACCATGAGCTGGGCGTAGCGCGCCGACTTCAGGTGCGTTTCGAGATTGTAGCGTGCCTTGTCGTCGTAGAGCGTGGCGTTGACGCGCTGGCGGTCCATGCCCTGCACCGCCCGGACGCCGTTGATCGCCTCGGCGAGCGCGCCGTTGGTGATCGAGTTCGCCTCGTGCGCGGCCATGAAGGCGACCCGCGCGCGCGGCAGCCAGACGATGCGCACGACGAAGAGAACGGGGATGACGACGAGCGTCAGAAGGCCGAGCCATACGTTCAGCGCGAGCATGACGCAGACGATGCCGATCAGAAGCACGATGTCGCCGATCGAAAGCACCGAGTTTTCCAGGAACTCCTGCATGGAGGAGACATCGCCCTGCAGGCGCGACATCAGCCGGCCGACCTCGGTCTTGTCCATGAACGAAAGCGAGATGTGCTGCAGATGCTCGAACATCGCCCGGCGCAGGTCGAACAGCATGTTCTCCGCCGCGCGCCCGACGACGTTTTCCTGCACGTAGCTGGCGGCGAAATTGATCAGGATGACGATCGCGAACGCGACACCGGCCCAGGCGAGCGCGCCGGGATGGGGATCGCCTGCGGCCATGCCGGTGTCGATCGCATAGCGGATGACGAGCGGCAGGGCGAGCTGCGTCGCGGTGAAGACGAGCACGGCGGCAATGGAGATGAAGACCAGCTTCCGGTAGGGGCTGACATAGCTCCACAGCCGCTTGACCACGTTGCCGTCGAACATGCGGCCGAAGACTTCTTCCCGGTCGACATGGGAACCGACGGTCGCTCGCGGCGGTCGCTTGCCGGCCGCGCGCAGCGCCTCAGCCCTGTCGAACGGCGTGTCGCTCGTTCTCGACATCCCTATCGTCCTTCGTGTCTTCCAGATCGGCGTCGTCGGGCTGTCCCTGCAGGTCGCTCAGCGCCTTGTAGCGCCCGCCAAGTGCGATCAGTTCGTCATGCGTGCCGCGCTCGACGACTTCGCCATCCTCAAGGAAGAGGATCTCGTCGGCATGCTTCAGCGAGGAAAGGCGATGGGCGATGATCAGCGTCACGCTGTCCCCGGCCACTTCGCGCATTTCGGCGCGGATGCGCTGTTCGGTCGCCGCGTCGATGGCCGCCGTCGAATCGTCGAAGACGATGAAGGGCGGCTTCAGCATCAGGATGCGGGCGATCGAGAGGCGCTGGCGCTGACCGCCGGAAAGCGAGACGCCGCGCTCGCCGACGAGGGTCGAATAGCCCTGCGGCAGATTCTTGATATAGGTGTGGAGCTGTGCGGACTCGCTCGCCCGCTCGATCGTCGCACCTTCGGCCCACGGGTCACCATAGGCGATGTTGTTCTCGATCGTCGTGGTGAAGAGGAAGGAATCCTGCTGGACCACGCCGACGGCCCGGCGCAGCGAAGCGAGCGCGACGGAGCGGATATCCCGTCCGTCGATGCGGATCGAGCCGCCGGTCACGTCGTAGAAGCGCGGCAGGAGGCTCGCGACCGAAGTCTTGCCGCTGCCCGGCGGGCCGACGATGCCGATCGTCTGGCCGCGGTGCGCGGTGAAGCTGATGCCTTTCAGCACCGGCTTGTCGGGTGCTGCGGGATAGGCGAAATCGACGGCCTCGAACTCAAGCGTACCGTCACCGACGGCAAGCTCCGGCGCATCCCCGGCCTCGCCGATCTCGTCGTTCAGGTCGAGCACCTCGAAGAGGCGCGCACCGCAGGTCGAGGCGCGGGCGAAGGAGTTCACCATCATGCCGAGCTGACGCACGGGCAGCTGCAGAATGGTCATGAACGCCAGGAACGACGTCAGCGTGCCGACCGTGATCTCGCCGGCGATTACCTTCTGCCCGCCGACCAGAAGCACGAGCCCCATGGCGATGAAGAACGAGAAGGTCATCATGCTCGTATTGCGCACGCGGATGCCGATGCGCTCGTATTGCAGGCCGAGCGTATGCTGCGAGAGCTTGTCGAACTTCGCCATCTCGTGGCGCTGCGCGGCGAAGGCACGCACGACGCGGATGCCGCTCAGATTCTCGTCCATTGCCCGGGTAAGCACGCCGAGCCATTCCTGCAGCGTAAGCCAGGCGGCGCGCAGCTTCAGCCGCGCAGCGGAGGAGCGCCACGCGACGAAGGGCACGAAGCTCAGCGCCAGGAGCCCGAGCACGAAATTCGTGGTGAGCAGCAGAAAGGCGCCGATGCCGATCATCATCGCCAGGAAGGCCGCACGCACGAAGCCGGTCGAGAAGAACATGCGCACGCCTTCCAGATCGAGCATGCCGACGGTAATGAGGTCGCCGGAATGCACCTGATCGTGGAAGGAGAAGCTCAGACGCTGGATCTTCTCGTAATAGGAAAGCCGCAGGCGATAGGCCACATGGTGGCCGACGGCCTCGGCGAAATAGTTCTGCACCATGGTGAAGCCGCCGCGCAGCACGCTGACGACGAGAAGCAGCGCCGCCGTCACCCAGAGCGAGGCACGCGTGACCCCGCCCCCGTCGACGATCGCCTGCGTCTGGTCCACGGCGTGACCGAGCAGCTTCGGGATCATCAGCTGCAGGATCGCGGCGACCATGGCGCCACCGATCGCAAAGGTGACCTGCCACGGATGCTCGAAGGTCAGCCGTAGGATGCGTGCGATGACGCCGAACCCTTCGCGCCAGCTGTCGGGCGTCGCCGCGCGAGGCGAGTTGAGTTTCAGCGCGTCGCTTCGAGCTTCGCCGCTCACCGGAATGATCCTGTCGCTGGAAATGCCGAACGCCGCCTGAAACGACAGGCGCGACTCGAACGTGAAGATGACGTGATGCTCATGGCTTAAAGGACCCGGCCGCTCGCGGCAAGGTCTCCTGCGTCTATTTGCGGTCCGATGTGGCTGTCACGGCACCGTCCTTCGCCGACGGGGTGATATCGACGGACGCCGTGCGCCCGGCGACGAGGCGTCCGTCCTTCGGCGCGTCGTCGAGGGCAATGCGGACGGGAATACGCTGCGCGAGGCGCACCCAGGTAAAGCTCGGATCGACGTTCGGCAGGAGATCGGCGTTGGTGGTCCGGTTGGAATCGGTGATGGCTGCCGAAACCCCTGCGACATGCCCCTTCAACACCGTATCGTCCCCCATCATCGTGATGGTCGCCGGATCGCCGACGTCGATCTTGGCGAGCTTCGTTTCCTCGAAATAGCCCATCACGTAAAAGGAATCGGCGTCGACGACCGCCATGGAAGGCTTGCCGGCGGTAACGTAGTCGCCCGTCTTCAGGGAGAGGTTCGTCACCCTTCCGTTGACCGGCGAATGAACCGTCGTGCGGTGCAGGTTGAGTTCGGCGAGGTCGAGGGCGGCCTTCGCCTGCTCGTAGGCGGCTTCCGCCTTGGTTTCGTCGGTCGCCGCCTGCTCGTGCTGCTGGATCGACGCGACGTTGTCGCCGAGCTTGTCGAAGCGGTCGGCGTCGCGTCTCGCCTGGTCGAGCGTCGCCTTCGCGGTCTTCAGGGCGGCCTTCGCCTGATCGACGGCGATCGAATAGCGCGCGGGATCGAGCTTGAAGAGCGTCTGGCCCTTCTTCACCGTCGCATCGTCCGAAACGGCGACGTTCACGACATGGCCGGCGACGTCCGGCGCGATAGCGACGACGTCGGCGCTGACGCGCGCGTCCCGGGTGCGCGGCTCCTCCTCGTAGTAGATCCACAGGTTCCATACGACGAGGCCGGCCACCACGACGACGACCGCCGTCACGAGAAAGCGTACGATGGTCTTGAAGATCATGATTCAGATTCCGGTTTTCGCGTGGAGCGCCCGAATGACGGGCAGCGCCTGCGCGCCGTTGTTGACGATGAGAAAGACCACGCCGATGGCGACGACGAAGAGCGCCACGTCGAAGAGCGACGGATGCCAGACGAGCCGGTAGAAGCCGACAGCCACGAGCACGCGGCGCACGACCATGGTGAGCGCGGCCGCACAGACCGCGAAGACGAGAAGCGCCGGCACGAAGACGCCGTAGATATCGAACTCGGCCATGATCCTACTCCGCCGCCACGACGAGCGGCGGCGCGACATCCGGCTCGCGCGCTTCGGGCTCGTCGGGTCTTTCTTCCGGCATTGCCGGCGGGGCACCCTGGAACAGGGCCCTGCGCACGCCGGCGAGCGCCAGCACGGCCGGGCGGCGATGCTCGCCTTCCGGCCCGTCGAGAACTTCGCCGAGCGCCTGGTCCAGCGCTTCGAGAAGCGTTGCGTGCGGCAAGCAATGGGGATTGCGGCGACGGTCGCGGTAGTGGCTCGCGACGCCTGAGAGAACCGCACCGACCGCCGCTTGGCCGCCGGCCGCAAGATGGCGTCGATGATGCTGGAGTTCGATCAGGGCGAGGCCGAGGCGCGTTTCGGAAAGCGCGTCATTCGCCACGAGGCCGCTTTCGGCCGAAAGTGCTGCCAGGCGGGGTGCGAGAAGCGCAAGCCGGTCCAGCATGCGCGCGACGAAGCGGTGGCGTTCCTCGCGCGTGCCGCGTGCCGAGGCGATGCGTTCGAGATCCCGCCAGCCCGCATGGACGACGCGCCGGACGCTCGTCTCGGCACTGACGGCCTTGACCACGCCCGAGACGAGAAGGACGATCACCACCCCGAAGATCATGCCGATCATGCCGTTCAGGAACGGCGCGAAGCCGATGAATGCCGTACTGCGCATGGTCATCATGGCGATCGGCATGAGCGCGATGATGAAGGTCGCCGGGTTGCTGGCGACGATCCCGAGCGGAATGAGCGCCGGCGCCAGCGCGATCACGAGCGTGGGAAAGGAATGCGTCGACGGCATGATGACGAAGAGATAGAGCGAATCCAGCGCCACCGCGAAGAGCAGCACCTTGAAGAGCAGCTTCAGCATCGGCATCGGGTTGTCCATCGAGCCGAAGAAGAGCGACATGAGAAGCGAGAACATCGCCGCCGTCGCGCCGCCCGACCAGCCGGTGAAGTACCAGAACGCCGCCGCCACCGAGAAGGAAAGCATCGACGTCGCGATCGCCCAGACGATCATCCCGTGGTCGCGGTGCGGTTCGGAACTCGTGTTGCGCGCGATCTCCGCGACGCGCGCGCTCGGCGCCTTACGGGGATCCCCGGCCAGCGCGCTCAGTTCGCGGCAGTCGCCGACGATGCGGACGAAATCCGCGAGGCGCTCGCACAGGCTGACGAGAAGCACGCGGTTCCAGCGCGAGGTCGCCACGTCCTTCGGGCTGAAGGCGGCGAGCCGTTCTTCGAGCCGGCGCCCCTCTTCGGCCGGCGCCTTGGCCTCGATCCATACCTGAAGGTCCGCGACGATCGCGTCCAGACGCGACGGCAGGCCGTCCTTTCCCGCACGCAATTGCGAAAGCCGGTCGTCGATCGAGGAAAGGACGGGCAGGATGAAGAGCATGCGCCGCTGGAGCACGCGGATCCAGCGGGCGCGCTGGGGCTCGTCGGCCATCTCGTAGTCGAGATGGACCGTCATCGGTGCGATCTGCGCGGCGTCGGCGGCCAGCTTCGCCCGGTCGGCATCGGCCTTCTCGCGCTTGCCGGAAAGCACGTCGAGGCTCCACTGCCTGGCATCGTCGAACCATGTGCGAAGCTGCGTGTCGATCACCGGCGCGATCCGGCGCGGAAAGAAGACGCTGTCGACGAAGACCGCGCACAGGATGCCGAGGCCGATCTCCTCCACGCGGGCAACCGCGGTCGGGAAGATCGGTCCGGAGGAAAGGCTCGATCCCGGCCAGGCGACGAGCAGGCCGGTCAGGGCGGCGAGCAGGAAGAAGTAGCCGCGCGGACTGCGGTCGGAAAGCGCTAGGTAGCCGCAGGCATAGACCCAGCATGCGAGACCGGCGATCAGGCCGGGCTGCCAAGCGCCGAAGATCGCCGTCATCGCGATACCGGCCGAGGCGCCGGCGATCGTTCCGCCGATACGGAAGACACCCTTGGAGCGGATGGCGCCGGCAAAGGGCTGCGAGACGACATAGACGGTCGTCAACGCCCAGTAGGGGCGCGTGAGATCGAGCGAAAAGGCGATGTAGAGCGCGAGCATGGCTGCCGCGAACGCCTTCAGCGCGAAAAGGATCTGCCATGGAGCCGGGCGTTGCATCGCCACTCCTCAAACTTTCGTTGTCCGCGCAGCGCGCGAAGGGTTCGGTCTATCCGGCTGGCGCGGAGGCGGCGTGTCCGGCCTCGCCTACGCGATCCTCGAGCGCGGTGAAGAAGGCGACGGCGCCGGCCACCGCCTCGTCGTCCATGCCGGCGAAGATCTCGGCGCGGATTTCCTCGCCGATGCGCGCTACGAGGGCGGCCTGCTCGCGACCGTACGGCGTCAGCACCACCTTCTTCGCGCGGCGATCGCCCGGGTCGAGCACGCGTTCGATGAGATCCAGTCGTTCCATGCGGTCGAGAAGCTGGCCGGTCGTCGCCGGCTCCAGTTCGAGAAGGCAGGCAAGCTCCTTCTGGCCGAGTTTGTCACCCTCCGAAAGACGCAGGAGTGCGCGTGCCCGGGCATAGGTCAGGCCGTGCGCCGTCACCCGCGCGTTGAACAGCGTCCGCAGCTTGCGGCTGACCCGCGTCAGCGCGTCAAGGCATTCGCGCAGCATGACGGGGCGATCTTCTTGTGCACCCATATAGTATGCGTCCTTCCTATCAGGGCACATAGCAATACGAGGTTGCCGCGTCAACGAGGGTGCGACGGGTAGGTACCGGTAAGATTCCGGTCGATTACGCTCTTTCCCGCAGCCTTGTCGCGCGGCAGGATGCTTCCGTTCGCCGATGCGGCGAGAACGAGGACGAAAGCGAAACCGATGCAGCCACGTTCGACCTATACGGAAGCGGCCGGCTACGAGATCCACGTCACCGAATGGGGCGAACTGGATCGTCCGGCCCTCCTCCTGTGGCACGGGCTGGCGCGTACCGGACGCGATTTCGACGAAACGGCATCGGCACTCGCCGAAACGCATTTCGTGCTTTGCCCGGACACGATCGGCCGTGGGCTTTCCTCCTGGGCAAAGCCGGAGGAGTACAACCCGGCGGTCTACGTGCAGATCGCGCTCGCCCTCCTCGACGCCTACGCCGTCACCCGCTTTTCCTTCGTCGGCACCTCGATGGGCGGCATCATCGGCATGCTGCTTGCCAGCGGACCGGCGAAGGGACGCATAAACCGCCTCGTGCTGAACGACATCGCGCCGGTGCTCGACCCGAAGGCGTTGAAGCGCATCGGCACCTATGTCGCCGCCCCGCCGGCCTTCGACCGGGTAAGCGCGTTCGAAGCATGGCTGCGCGAGACCTATGCGCCGTTCGGGCCCAATACCGACGCCTTCTGGCGCCGTATGGCGGAGACTTCCGTCCGGCGCCTGCCCGACGGGCGACTGACCGTCCATTACGACCCGGCGATCGCCGAAGGCTTTGCGGCGCTCGACGACGATGCCGAAGGCGATCTTTGGGCCCAATACGATGCGATCACGGCGCCGACCCTCGTCTTCAGGGGCGCGGACTCGGATCTTCTGCCCGCAGGCGTCGCCGACGAGATGCGCGTTCGCGGACCGAGGCCACGGATCCACACCCTGCCCGGCATCGGCCATGCGCCGACGCTCGCGAACGACGAACAGATCGGCCTGCTGAAAGACTTCCTCGTCTCGTGAGCGACGATCAGCCGAGATAGCGGTCGAGTGGCGCGCGCGCGACGTCGCCAAGCAGCCGCACGAATCCGTCGGCCTGGTGCTTGGCCGTCGCGCGGCCGGCGGCCTCGCTCGCCGCGGCTGCATTGCCGACAACGCCGGCCGGGTTGAGATCACGGGCGATCCACGCGAACCCGTGCGGGCTCTGTGCGCTCAGGAAAGCGTTCTCGGCCTCGATCGCCGGGGTGGCGGAAGCGAAGTCGCGCGCTTCGTCCATGCGAACGAGATCCGGCCGGAAGTGCAGCATCAACGACGTTTCCCAATGGCCGCCATGGATATCGAAGCGCTTCTCGGCTTCCGGGTAGAGGCCGGGCGGCGTGCCGAAGCGATCCCAGCTCGTGCGCACGGCCAGCATGGCATGGCGCACCCGCATCTCGCGCGCGACGATGCCGACGACCTCCTCGTTGCCGCCATGCGCGGTCACGATGACGAGCCGGCGGATCTGCGCCCGCGCGACGCTGTCGCCGAGCGCGCTCCAATGGTCGATCAGCGTCGTCGCCGGCACGCTCAGCGTCCCCGGCGCATAGACGTGTTCGTCCGACTTGCCGACCTTGTGGACCGGCAGGATGCGCACGTCGAGATCGGTCGGCAGAAGCTCAATCGCCGTTTCGAGCATGCCGTCCATGATCGCACTGTCGGTAGAGAGCGGCAGGTGCGGACCATGTTGCTCGATCGCGGCAACCGGCAGCACGGCAACCGCTTCGCTCGCTTTGCCGTCGGCGAAATCGGCAGCGGTGAAATCCCCCCACCAGACCTTTCTTTCCGTCATCTCGGGTACCATTCCTTCTTCTTTCGTGCGCCGGTTTCGATCGCGCGGGGCGTCTCGCAGCCCGGCTCGACCCGTCCCGGCAAACCCGTACCGGTCGGCGAAGCACGGCATCGGAGGCGAATTGCACGCAGCGGGCGAACGATCGCGGGGCTTTCGCATTATCTTCATCGGAGCAGTCTGCGAAACTGCCGAAATCGCGATTTTCGGCACGACGAAGGCGAAAAGTGCGCTGCGAAGGCCATGAAACGGACTTCGGGGTGCTTCAGGCTCGTCAACATCGATTGTGCGGACACGTGATACGGTTCGGCGACCTTTCCGCGTGTTCTGGCCGCAAATGCCGGAGGGCCCATGATACGCAATCTCTTCCGTGCCAACGCGGAAGCGCCGGTACAAGAAGAGCGTGCCGGCCGGCGCCGCATCCAGATCGAGGGCGCCGACACGATCGCGCTCTACGCGGTCGGCGACGTGCACGGGTGCCTGGACGCGCTGAAGCGGCTCGAGGAGCGCATCATCGCCGACGCGCGGAAGTTCAAGGGCCGCAAGATGATCGTCATGCTCGGCGACTACGTCGATCGCGGCCCGGACCCGGCCGGCGTCATCGAGCATCTGCTGCAGCCACCGCCCGAAGGCTTCGAGCGTATCTGCCTGGCCGGCAATCACGAAGTCTGCCTGCTCGGCTTTCTTGACGGCGAACTCGATCTCGGATCGTGGCTCGAACTCGGATCCGGCTCGACCCTTTCGTCCTACGGCGTCGACCCGCGCGGCCTGCCCACCAGCGAGCGCAAGGCGCGCACCGAGGTGGAAGCCGCACTGCCGAAGGCGCATCTTTCCTTCATGCGCAAGCTGCCCGTTCTCGCCGAGACGGACCGTATCGTCTGCGTCCATGCCGGGCTCCAGCCCGGAATGCCGATCGAGGACCACAGCGACGAGGACCTCGTGTGGCTTCGTCCGGAAGGCGGCGACGATTTCGCCTTCGAGAAGTGGGTGGTCCACGGCCACACGCCGATCGACAGCGTGCGCCGGGAAGGCCGGCGCATCAACATCGACACGGCCGCCTTCTATACCGGACGCCTCACGGCCCTGCGCGTATGGAACCGCAAGGTGCGCATTCTTTCCAACCTCGATTGAGGTTCGGGCCGTCCGGTTCGCCGGTGCCGTCTTCAGAGACCGCGCAACCCCTGGATCGCGTCGACGACGATCTGCTCGACCGTCTGGTCGACGGAAACCGTGATCGTGCGGGGCTCGTCGTGCGGCACCTCCAGCGTCGCGAGCTGGCTATCGAGCAGCTTGGTCGGCATGAAATGTCCGCTTCGCCCGCTCATGCGTCGGGCGAGCAGCGCCCGGTCGCCTTCGAGATAGACGAAGGCGACGCCCTCGCCGCCGGCGGCCTCGCGCAGCGTGTCGCGATAGCTGCGCTTGAGCGCCGAGCACGCGACCACCGCGGCGTCGTGCGCGTCGATCGCCTGCCGCAGGCAGGTGCCGACCCTTTCCAGCCAAGGCGAACGGTCCGCGTCGTCGAGCGGCGTGCCGCTTTCCATCTTGCGCACGTTTTCGGGCGGGTGCAGCTCGTCGCCCTCCACGAAGCGAGCGCCGATCTGGCTCGCCAGACGGCTGCCGACACTGGACTTTCCCGAACCGCTGACGCCCATGACGACGATCGCACGCGGCACCGTCACGCGAAACACCCCGCCGGCACGCCCGACCTCGAACCGGCCCGCGAAGCCGTTCGGATGCGATCCCGTTTGATCATCGCGCTCACTCCGTAAACGGCGCGACGGCAATGCGCCGGCCCATCATGAAGGCGTCGGCGACGTGGCGCTGGGGCGAGACGTCGACATCGCTGGTTCCGCTGCGGACGAGGTCGGCGAAGCGGCGGTAGATCCCCGGATATTCGCCGGCGGCCGAAAGCGGAACGGCTTCGCCGTCGATGGCGAGGCGGCTGCCGCCCTCGGCGAGTTCAAGCGTCCCCTCTTCGGTCTCGACCGTGATGGTCCACAGCTGTGGGCCTTCCTGGCGCCAGTCGAACTCGGCACGGATATCGGCGCCGCGCCGATCGGTGAAGGCGAGGTTCGCGGCGATGGGCGCCTGCCGGTTTTCCGGCACTTCGAGCTCGGCCTCGGTGAGGAAGACGGCGTGCGGCATGATCCGCGTGAGGATGGACAGCGCATTGATGCCGGGATCGAAGACCCCGAGCCCGCCGGGCTCCCAGATCCATTCCTGGCCAGGATGCCATACGCGCACGTCCTCCTTCCATAGGATCCGCACGGTGCGCACGCGCCGCTCGGCGAGCCACTGCCGCGCCGGCTCGACACCGGCGGCAAAGCGCGAATGCCAGGTCGCAAACAGCGAGCAGCCGCTTCCGGCCGCCATGTCGCGAAGATCGACCACCTCGCTCAGCGTCATGCCGGGCGGCTTTTCCAGAAGCACATGCTTGCCTGCCGTCAGCGCACGAGCCGCTAGCGCGTAGCGCACCTGCGGCGGCGTGCACAGGGCGACGGCGTCGACATCCGCCGCCTCGGCGAGCATCGCCTCGAGGGTCTCGTAGCACTCGACGTCCGGCAGGGTGGTGCTACGACTGGCAAGCGCCCTCAACTGGAACGCCGCTTCGCCGGCGATCGCCGGTATGTGTTCGTCGCGGGCGATCTTACCGAGGCCGACGATGCCGATGCCGATGCCGATCGTTGTCGTTGGGTCCGTGCTCATGGTCACGCGTGCCTGCCTCCCGTTTCATGCAATCGCAGTCGTGCGGAACCTAATGGGTTTGCACGTCGTACGGAAGCGCATCGCGGCACACGAAGTGCCCTGCTGCGCGTAACCTCGCGTAACACGGGAGGCTGCAAATTGATGGCCGCCCCCGGCCGGGTTCATAGCTACGCAGGGTCTTCGAAGTTATCTATGCGCCGAAGGTGACGGTCGCCTTCCCCGTATGGAAAGATATGCACGCGCATGCGCCGGATCGAAACGCTCGATGGCCTCCGAGGCTATTTTCTCGTCTTCATGTTCATCAACCACGTCACCTTCACCGGCGGGTTGTTCATGCGCTATCTCAACCACGCGCAACTCGGATTCGTCGAGGATGCACAGGGCTTCGTGTTCCTGTCGGGCCTGCTCGCCGGCATGGTCTACACGCGGCGCATGAACCGCGGCGGCTTCTCCGCCGGCGCACGCGCGCTCTGGCGTCGCGCCGCCGAACTCTACGGCTATACGATCGGCTGCATCATCGTGGTGCTCGTCCTGCGCGAGATCCTGCCCGGCGCGCCGCGCATCTGGCAGGGCTGGCTCGGCGAGATCGGCCATGGCGGCTTCGGCGCGCACGTCGCCGCGGCTGCGCTCCTTTACCAGGCGACCTTCCTCGACATCCTGCCGCAATACATCGTCTACATGCTGGCCGCACCGATGCTGATCTGGCTCGTCGTGCGCGGTCGCGCTGCGGCCGTCGTCACCGGCTCGCTCGTGCTCTGGCTCGCCGTCCAGACCGGCCTTCACCTGCCGCTCATCGACGCGATCAACGTTGGGCTGAAGCATCTCTCGTCGAAGCTCTTCCTGCGCGTTCCCTTCAACGTGCTCGCCTGGCAGGCGCTGTTCATGATCGCCATGGTCATCGGCTCGCTGATGGCGCTCGACCGGCTGGACATCCGCCGCTACTTCGACGTCCGGCACGCGCCGATCGTCAAGATGATGGCGATATCGCTGCTCTTCTTCACCGCGTTGAGGCTCGGCTTCACCTTCGGTCTGATCCCCGGCGACGTGACCGCGCGGTTCCGGATGCTCGAAAACCGCGCCGCCTTCAGCCCGATCTTCATGATCAACTTCGTGATCGCCGCCTATGTGTTCACATGGGTGATGACGGCCGGCAAGGAAGTCGCCGACGCCCGCGTGCGCAGGCTCTCGCAGTTCTTCACCTGGCTCTTCAACCTGTCGTTCCTGCGCCTGCTCGGCCGGCACTCGCTCCAGATCTACGCCTGGCACGTCGTGCTGATCTACCTGGTCTTCTGGGTGGACAAGCAGGTGGGGCCGTTCACGCAGTTCGAAAAGACGCTGATCACGCTTTTCGGCATCGCCCTTCTGGCCCTGCCGGCGGTCTATCGCGAGCGCCGTGCGGCCAAAACCCGCCTGCCGGGCGGCGAGACGACGCGCTCCTCGACAGCGGGCTGACGCGCCTCACCTCGGCCGGATGCGTGCTTCTAGAGCCTTTCAGGATTATACGGAAGCGTTCTGCCGACCCTGTTTGCGTCAGGACCGAGACGGATGGCGACGAGTGTACTGGTGGTACGGTCGAGCCATCCGTCGAAGCGTCACGGCGCAAACAGGGCCGGCCCGAAGGGTTCGATCGTGCCGTCCTCCCGTTCGGCGGGCAAACGAGTCACTGGCTCGTTTGCTTCTCCGCCTCACTGTCGGCGATCTTGCCCGATGAACCACATCGCGCTGCGATCACCTTCGCGTGGAAAACCGGCACGATCGAACAGAGCGCTTCCGTATAAACCTGAAAGGCTCTAAATTTTGGAAGGCATGCGGAAGCCGTCGCCACTTCCGTATGAACCCGAAGGGCTTTAGCCGCGCGTCCAGTCGAGCGCGCGGCGGTCGCCGATCCAGGTACGGTCGTCGTCCGTCGTGCCGAAATTCCGCCGGCTTTCGATCTGAAGGCGTACGGTGGGCTTCGCCTCGTCGGTGTTATCCCCGTCGGTGGCGAAGGGGGTCTGGTTCCAGATGACCTGATACTGCGAAGGCAGGACGACGTTGATCGCTTCGCTGTCGTTGACCGAAGCCATGCCGGCGAGCGAAAAGAAGGCTGCAGCTGCGAGGACGGCGAAATCCCGGATCTTCATGGCTTCTTCAACTCCGCAGCCGGAACGCATCGACGCTCGGCAAAGTGGTATCGGGCGGAGCTTGCCGACCGAAACGGGTACTTGACCACAGTTACGCCACAGCACGGTTACCAAATTGCTAACATCTTCTTTAAAAAATCACAAACTTTCGGATTGGCACTCGATCGACACGGTTACGGGTCACCGAGCGTCTCGCGAAATGCCTTTTCCGAACGCGGGCTTTAATTTTCGATTGCAAAATCCTATATCTCGTGGTCGATACGGCGCACGTTTGCCGGAACGGGCGGCGATGGCTTGGCATGCCACCACCGTAATCGGCGACCGACGCCATGGCGACCGCTGCCGCGGGCCCGTTTTCGAACGAGGCGCCGATCGCGCTCTTTAAACGACTGCATCGCGGCTTTCGGGCAGGGAAGGCCGCACCATCACCATTGCCGGCGCGGTGCGTCGCTGCCGGCGAACGAGACAAGGAGTGTCCATGCAGGTACTGGTTCGTGACAACAACGTCGATCAGGCGCTTCGCGTCCTGAAGAAGAAGCTTCAGCGCGAAGGCGTCTTCCGCGAAATGAAGGCACGCCGCGCCTACGAAAAGCCTTCCGAGCGCCGCTCGCGCGAAAAGGCCGAGGCCGTGCGCCGCAGCCGCAAGGCGGCCCGCAAGCAGGCACAGCGCGAAGGCCTGATCGCCAAGCGCAAGCGTCCGGCGCGCTAAGGTTTGTCCCGGCCGGTCCCCTGGACCGGTATCGTCGAGGACAGCTTCAACGGTGTACCGTGTCCGGTCGGTTCTGGTCGCGACACTCGCGTTGTGGACAGGGTAATTCGTTCGGGGCAGGTGGAGTGATCTCCGCCTGCCCTTTTCGCGTTCTCCCTCATTCGCAGCGTCCAGATGCAGGACCGCACCCGACCTTCGTCAAACCATACCCTGAGCGGCGATCAGTTCGGGGAGCGTTTGCATGTCGTCGAAGATCGCGTCGGGATCGAGCGCGGCGAGCGATTTTCGATAGTCTTCGCCCGAGGCGTGCGCGCCGCCGGTAAACGCGAAGACGCGCATGCCGGCAGCCTTCGCCGCGGCGATGCCGGCGACGCTGTCCTCGATCACGAGGCACTGCGCGGGTGCCGCGTTCATGCTTGCGGCCGCGTACAGGAAGAGGTCGGGCGCGGGCTTGCCCTCGGCGACCATGGTCGCGCTGAAGATCGCATCGCCGAAAAAGACATCGAGCCCGGTGATCGCAAGCGTAAGGCGGATGCGTTCGGGCTGGCTCGACGAAGCCACGCAGCGCCGGCAGTCGAGCCGGGCGAGCGCTGCCTCGACCCCCGGCACCGGTTTCAACTCGCGCTCGAAGCGGGCATGAAGACGCGTCCGCATTGCCGCCAGTTCCGCCTCGTCGATGACGAGGCCGTCCTCGCGTTCGAGCAGGTCGCGTATGGTCTTCAGGCTCTTGCCGAGGAACCGGCGATGCGCATCGGCCTCGTTGATCCGGCCGCCGGCCTTTTCGATCGTCTCGACGAGAACGGCAATGGAGATCGGCTCGCTGTCGACCAGTACGCCGTCGCAGTCGAAGATGACGAGATCGAAAGGGGTCATCGCTCCGCCTCGCCCCCCGTTCGGCTTTCTTCCCTTAGCCGTTCGGCGGTCCTGCGCACCGAACGGCCTGATCCTTAGAGCGAGTCCGAAAGGTACCGCTTCAACGTCTCCGCCGTACCGACTTCCCACAACGTCGAAAGCGCATGCTCGAAGGCGGTGCGGAAGGCTTCGGATTCGCCGACCTCGCCGAAGATGTCCGTCATTTCGAGGAAGGCCAGCGGCTCATTCCGGGCGCGGCGCGCATGCGCCTGCAGGCGTTCCCAGTTCGGGTCGTTCGGTGCGATCTCGGCACCGGACTCGCTCTCGCCGTAGCAATACCGGCACCACAGCGCCGATTCGAGCGCGAGGCCGGTCACGGAAAGCCCCTCCTTCAAACGCGCTGCCGTCGACGGAAGGATGAACTTCGGCTGCCGGTTCGAACCGTCGAGGCACAGCCGGCGCACCGTGTCGCCGATCTTCGGATTGGCGAAGCGATGCTTGATGGTGCCGAAATAATCCCGAAGGTCGGTATCGGGCACCGGCGGGACCATCGGGATGATCTCCTCGGTCTCGATCTTTTCGAGAAACCGCGCGACGAGCTCGTTTTCCATCGCCTCGTGGACGAAATGGATGTCCATCAGTCCGGCCGGATAGGCGATGACCGCATGACCGCCGTTCAGGATGCGGATCTTCATGCGCTCATAGGGCGCGACGTCCTCGACGATCGTCACGCCCGCCTTTTCGAAGGCCGGTCGGCCCGCGGGGAAATGATCCTCGAGCACCCATTGCCGGAATTCCTCGCAGAAGACCGGAAACGCGTCGTCGATGCCGAAATCCTCGCGTGCGATGGAGATCTCGCGATCCCCCGTCGCCGGCGTGATGCGATCGACCATGGCGTTCGGAAAGGCGACGTTCTCGCGGATCCACGTGCCGAGTTCGGCATCGGAAAGTTCGGCAAGCCCCGCCACGGCGTCGCGGGCGACCTCGCCGTTTCCCGGAATGTTGTCGCAGGACATGACGGTGAACGGCCGGGTGCCGGCATCGCGGCGCGCCTTGAGCCCCGCGACGATCAGGCCGAAGACGGTCTGCGGTTCGTCGGGGTTGGCCCCGTCGGCGGCGATCGCGTCATAGGTCGGATCGAAGACGCCGGTCGACGGATTGACGTAGTAGCCGCCTTCGGTGATCGTCAGCGAGACGATGCGGATCGTCGGATCGGCGAGCTTTTCGACGATTGCCGGCTTGTCGTTCGGCGTCATCATGCCGATCATGGATCCGGTCACGCGTGCGTCGGAGCGGTTGTTGTCCTGCTCGACGACGGTGCTCAGCCAGTCCTGGCCTTCCAGGCGCTTCCGCATGGCTTCGTCGGAGGGCAGCACGCCCGCACCGATCAGCGCCCAGTCGTGGTCCGCGCCGGTATTGAAAAGGTCGTCCAGATAGACCGCCTGGTGGGCGCGGTGGAAGTTTCCGACGCCGAAATGGACGATGCCGGCGCTGAGATCGTCCCGGGCGTATTGCGGGACCGCAACCGTTTCGGCGATCTGCGGAAGGTTGGCAAGCGAGAGCTTGGTGCTCATGGTCATGACTCCCTGAAAGGGTCTTGTCGGTACCGGCGACGCCTGCGGGCGCGGTCAGCTCATCCAGTTGCCGCCGTCGACGTTGTAGGTCTGGGCGACGATGTAGTCGGCTTCGTGCGAGGCGAGGAAGATCGCCATGCCGGTCAGGTCTTCGGCCGTGCCCATGCGGCCATAGGGCACCGCCTCGCCGACGAGGCGCTTCTTCTCGCCGGGCGGGCGGCCTTCGTAGGCGGCGAACTTGGCATCGACCCCGTCCCAATGCTCGCCGTCGACGACGCCGGGCGCGATGGCGTTCACGTTGATGCCGTGGCGGATGAGGTTCAGCCCCGCAGACTGGGTGAGGCTGATGACGGCGGCTTTCGACGCGCAGTAGACGGCGACGAGCGGCTCGCCGCGCCGGCCCGCCTGGCTCGCCATGTTGATGATCTTGCCACCCTTGCCGCGCGCGATCATGGAGCGCGCGACGGCCTGCATGGTGAAGAGCGTGCCGGAGACGTTGATCGAAAAGACGCGCTCGTAGCTCTCCCGCGTGATGTCGGCGATCGGCGCGAGATCGAAAAGCCCGGCATTGTTGACGAGGATGTCGATGCCGCCGGTGCGTTCGTCGACGGTCGCGACGGCCGCATCGATCGAGGCCTGGTCGGTGACGTCCATTTCGATGGCGAAGCAGGAAGAGCCGATCGCACGCGCGCTTTCCTCCGCACGTCCGCGATCGATATCGGCGATGGCGACCGTCGCGCCCTCGCGCACATAGGCCTCGGCGAACGACCGGCCGATGCCGCGGGCTGCACCCGTGATCAGCGCCGTTCTGCCGGCAAGGCGTTTCACCGGATCGCCTTTCCGTTCTCGTCGAAGCGGTGGATGCGCCCTTCTTCCGGCGTCAGCCAGACCTCGCTTCCGTGTCTGAGGACCCGTTCACCGTCTGCCCGGGCCGTGACCTGGCCGATCTCCGGCACGTCGACGTGGATGAAGGTGTCGGAGCCCAGATGCTCGGAAACGCCGACCTTGCCCTTCCACGTACCTTCCGTTTCGGAAATGTGCACATGCTCGGGCCGAAAGCCGATCGTCGTCGCATCGTGACGCCTGGCGATGTCGCCTCCGACGAGGTTCATCTTCGGCGAGCCGATGAAGCCGGCGACGAAGAGGTTCTCCGGCTGGCGATAGAGGTCGAGCGGCGAGCCGACCTGCTCGATATTGCCCCTGTTGAGCACGACGATCTTGTCGGCCATCGTCATGGCCTCGATCTGGTCGTGGGTGACGTAGATCATCGTCGTGTCGAGCTCCTGGTGGAGCTCGGAGATCTCGAGCCGCATGTTCACGCGCAGGGCGGCGTCGAGGTTCGACAGCGGCTCGTCGAAGAGGAAGGCGGTCGGGTCGCGCACGATCGCCCGGCCGATCGCCACGCGCTGGCGCTGGCCGCCGGAAAGCATGCGCGGCTTGCGGTCGAGATAGTCGGTGAGGTTGAGGACGTCGGCCGCTTCCTTCACCTTGCGGTCGATGACCTCCTTCTTCTCGCCCACCATCTTCAGCGGAAAGGCGATGTTGCCGCGCACGCTCATATGCGGATAGAGCGCGTAGGACTGGAAGACCATGGAGAGGCCGCGCTTGGCCGGCGGCAGCTCGGTCGCATCGCGTCCGTCGATGCGGATCTCGCCGCCCGACACGTCCTCGAGCCCGGCGATGAGGCGAAGCAGCGTGGACTTGCCGCAGCCCGAAGGCCCGACGAAGACCACGAACTCGCCGTCTTCGATCTCGAGGCTGAGCGAGGGGATCACCTTGTGCTCGCCGAAGACCTTCGAAACGTTCTTGAGTGAGATGCTTCCCATCCCGGATCTCCCTATTTCACCGCGCCGAAGGTGAGGCCGCGGACAAGCTGTTTCTGCGAGAACCAGCCGAGAATGAGGATCGGCGCGATCGCCATGGTCGATGCCGCCGAAAGCTTGGCGTAGAAAAGCCCCTCGGGCGCCGAGAACGAGGCGATGAAGGCCGTCAGCGGCGCCGCGTTCGAGGCCGTCAGGTTGATCGTCCAGAACGCCTCGTTCCAGGCGAGGATGACGTTCAGGAGCAGCGTCGAGGCAATGCCCGGGATCGCCATCGGCGTCAGGATGTAGACGATCTCCTTGCCGAGCGTCGCCCCGTCCATGCGCGCCGCCTCCAGGATGTCGCCCGGGATCTCCTTGAAGTAGGTGAAGAGCATCCACACGATGATCGGCAGATTGATCAGCATCATGATGACGACGAGCGCGATGCGGGTATCGAGCAGGCCGACATTGCGCAGGAACAGGTAGATTGGCACCAGCACGCCGACGGCCGGAAGCATCTTCGTGGACAGCATCCACATCAGGACGTCCTTGGTGTGCTTCGTCGGCGAGAACGCCATCGCCCAGGCGGCGGGAATGGCGACGACCAGGCCGAGCACCGTCGAGCCGATGGAGATGACGACCGAGTTCAGGAAGAACAGCGGATAGTTCGAGCGGTCCCAGACCTGCTCGTAGTTCACGCTCGTCCAGTCGAAGAAGAGGAAGTGCGGCGGGACCGCCACGGCCTCGCCTTCCGTCTTGAAGCTCGTCAGGAACGTCCACAGGATCGGGAAGAAGATGAGAAGCGCGACCAGCCAGGCGATGATGGTGAAGGTGATCTTGCGGCTTTGCGGAACCGAGCGGGCCATCGCCTCAGGTCTCCAGATTCTTGCCGACGAGGCGGATGAGGAAGATCGCCACGATGTTGGCGAGGATGACGGCGACGATGCCGCCGGCCGAGGCGCTGCCGACATCGAACTGCAGGAGCGCCTGGGTGTAGACGAGATAGGTGAGGTTCGTGGAAAGGTTGCCCGGTCCGCCATTCGTGGTGACGAGGATCTCGGCGAAGATCGCCAGCAGGAAGATCGTCTGGATGAGGATGACGACGGTCAGCGCGCGCGAAAGGTGCGGCAGGGTGATGTACCAGAAGCGCGAGAACGCGCTGGCCCCGTCCATCTCGGCGGCTTCCTTCTGCTCCTCGTCGAGCGACTGAAGCGCCGTCAGGATGATCAGCGTGGCGAACGGCAGCCATCCCCATGCGACGATGATGATGATCGAGAGAAGGGGCGCCTGCGCCAGCCAGTCGACCGGCTGCAACCCGACGAGGTGCCACAACCAGGCGAAGAGCCCGTTCACCGGGTTCATGAACATGTTCTTCCACACGAGCGCGGAGACGGTCGGCATGACGAAGAACGGTGCGATCACCAGAATGCGCACGATGTTCTGGCCGTAGATCGGTTGGTCGATCAGAAGCGCGAGCCCAATACCGCCGACGACGGTGATGAGAAGCACGCCGACGACGAGGACGAGCGTGTTCCAGATCGAGGTCAGGAAGGCCGGATCGGTCAGGAAGTACTTGTAGTTCTGGAACCCGATGAAATTATGCACACCGGGCATCAGCAGATTGTAGTTCAGGGTCGAGAAGTAGATCGTCGTGGCCAGCGGCACGGCCATCCAGATCAGCAACAGGATGACCGACGGCGACATCATCAGACGGGCAGCCGTCTTGGTGTGCGTCGTTGCCATGCCGGTGCTCTCCTCGCCTTGGTCGTCCCATCCGGACGGTACGGTGACACAGGAAAAAGATCGGTCAAGGAGGATGACGCGCCTACCTGCGCGATCCGGCCACTTGAACCATCTCTTGCCTGAAAGAGGGGCCGCCGCCCGTTGCTTCGAGGCGGCGACCCTTCGGACTTCTTCGCGTTTTCGAGACGCGTGGCGCGACTACTTGATGTAGCCGGCCTTTGTCATCTCGCGCGTCGTCAGCTGCTGCGAGTTCTGCAGCGCCTGGTCGACCGAGGTCTGTCCGGCGACGGCCGCCGAGAACTGCTGGCCGACGGCGGTACCGATCGCCTGGAACTCCGGAATGGAGACGAACTGGGAACCCTTGTAGGGCACCTTGTCCACGGTCGGCTGGTTCGGGTTGACCGCCTGCATGGCCTGCAGCGTCAGCTTGGCGAACGGCGCCTTGTCGAGATAGTCCTTGTTGGCGTAGAGCGACTGGCGCGTGCCGGGAGGCACGTTGGACCAGCCGTCCTTCTGCGCGACGAGATCGGTGTAGTGCTTGCTCGTCGCCCAGGCGATGAACTTCTTCGCCGCGTCCTCATGCTTGGTACCGGCCGGAATGGCGAGGTTCCACGACCACAGCCAGTTACCGTGGTTGTCGTATTTCGCATGGGTCGGGAAAAGCGCGTAGCCGACGCTGTCGGCGACCTTCGATTCCTTCGGGTCCGAGATGAAGGAAGCCGCGACCGTCGCGTCCATCCACATGCCGCACTTGCCGGACTGGAAGAGCGCGAGGTTCTCGTTGAAGCCGTTCGACGATGCCCCGGGAGGTCCGTCCTGCTTCAGGAGGTCGACGTAGAACTTCGCCGCACCCTTCCAGGCATCGCTGTCGAACTGCGGCTTCCAGTCCATGTCGAACCAGCGCGCGCCCCAGGAGTTGGCGAGCGCCGTGACGAAGGCCATGTTCTCGCCCCAGCCGGCCTTGCCGCGCAGGCAGATGCCGTAGATCCCCTTGTCCTTGTCGGTGATCTTGTCGGCGGCCTTCTTGATGAACTCCCAGGTCGGCTTCTCGGGCATCTCCAGCCCGGCCTTCTTGAAGAGATCCGTACGGTACATGGTGAAGGCGCTCTCGCCGTAGAACGGCGCGGCGTACAGCTTGTCCTTGACGGAGATCGACTTCTTCACCGAAGGCAGGATGTCGTCGGCATCGTAGTTGTCGCCGAGATCGTCGAGCTGGACGAGCCAGTCCTGCTTGGCCCAGATCGGCACTTCGTAGTTGCCGATCGTCATGATGTCGTACTGGCCGCCATGCGTGGCGATATCGGTCGTGACGCGCTGGCGAAGGACGTTTTCTTCCAGCGTGACCCACTTCAGGTCGATGTCCGGATTCTGTTTCTTGAAGTCGTCCGTCAGCTTCTGCATCCGGATCATGTCGCCGTTGTTCACGGTGGCAATGGTCAGCGTGACCGCCTGTGCCGAGGCCACCATCGCGACCGACGCACACGCGCCCAGCAAGAGCGATTTGAATTTCATCGAAAGCCTCCCGAAAGAAGAATGGTACCAAAACGAGCAATTGCCTTGGTTATGGGCAATTACCCATCTTACCCCGGGCCTCGTCAAGGCGGATTCGATGCTGCAACGCACCATTCCAACGCGATCGAAGCCGCCTCCCGGTTGTGGAACGACACGGTATCGGCGGTGGTCCGGGGGCGTCAAGCGACGCGCAGCAGATGGCGTGCCGTTTCCTCGTCCGTGACCAGCCCGTTGACGAGGCGACCCTTCAGGGCGCCGGCGATCGCGGCGCGCTTCCGTTCGCCCATGGCGAGCGCCATGACCAGGCTTTCTTCGCGCGGCGGCAACGGCGCGCTCGCGACGCTCTTCTCGATGACACCGTCGAGCAGCCTGCCCTCGGCGTCGAAGACCCAACCGCAGATTTCTCCCACGGCACCCGCCCGTTCGGCGGCGGCGATCTCGTCTTCGTCGAGGAACCCGTCCATGCGCAGGGGGGCATTCGGCCCGAGTTCGCCGATGCCGACGAAGGTCACGTTCGCCTGGCGGGCGAGCGAAAGGGTCGACTGCACCATGGCCTGCTGGTGAAGCAGTGCGCGTTCTTCGGGCGAGGAGACGAAGATCGGCAGCGGCATTGGGAAATGCCGCGCCTTCACCGCGTCGGCCATCGAGAAGATCACGTTGTAGTACGACGCCGAGCCGTCCGGGCCGATATTGCCCGTCAGCGAGACGATGCGGTGCTGCGGGCATTCCATCGCGGGGAGCTGGTCGATCGCCGCCTTGAGCGTCCGGCCGGTGCCGACCGCCATGACGATCGGCGTTTCGGAGCGCAGCCAACGCTCGACTTCCGCCGCCCCCGTTTCGGCAAGCCCCACCGTGCGCGACGTGCCCGCCGGATCGCTCGGCACCACCTCGATGCGCGTGAGGTCGAAGGCTCGCTTCAGCGCTTCGGCAAGTTCGAGGCATGCGGCGATCGGGTGGTCGAGGCGCACCTTGATCAGCTTTTCGGAAACCGCCAGCGAAACGAGCCGCTGCGCACTCTGGCGCGAGATCCCCATGGCGCCGGCGATCTCGTCCTGCGTCCGGCCGGCCACGTAGTAGAGCCAGCCGGCGCGCGCGGCATCGTCCAGGCGGTTGCCCGATCGCGCGGTCTTCTCGCCGCTTTTCGTCATCTCCTCGCGCTCCCGATATTCTCGCTCCACCGCACCATGGCGCGGCCTCCCCTCGCCCATAGGCGACGCGACGCCCGGAGGAAAGCGTTTCGTCGTTTCGAGGGCGCGCCCGACAACCGCGGCGGCTTGCCCGGCTCACAACGATCGCCGCAGCCGCACATGGGCCTTGTCGCAGGCGATGGAATATGGTTCGACGCTGAAAGCGGTGCCGCTTGCGGCGGCGGCGCCATCCGAAAGACGGCCTGGGAACGCGCCATGCAGTGCTTCTTCATCGAGTTCAAGTGCCGGCTCGGCCAGGCCTACGCGGTCGCCGACGATCTTGCCGAGTGCGAGATCGCCTCCGAGATCTATTCGGTGAGCGGCGATTTCGACCTTCTGGCGAAGTTCTACGTCGAGGACACCGTCGACATCGGCCGCTTCGTGGCCGACAACGTGCACACGATCCCCGGCATCGAACGCACGCACACGATCCTCACCTTCAAGGCATTCTAGCGCACTTTCGGGCCGGACCGATCCAGTCCGGCGCGCCCGATCCGAGGCGATCGTCACCGATGCCTCGTAAATGGGCACACTCTGCTTCGCCGTGCGGCAATCGTTCGCACCGCTTCCTCGCGATCGCGTGAATCCGGGACGCTCGCACCGGAAAACGCCTCTGGCACGCATCTTGCTCCGTCGAGGACAGTTCCGAAGAGGGGAACGTGACGCGTCGGCGAACGGCGCGCATCGGCCGTCGGTCGTAAAGCGTATCGAAGGCGCGCTTTGCGGCCGACGGCCCTATCGTTCGCGTCTTCAGGCTCTACCACTCACCCTGGACTTTACGACGAAGCGCTTGCGCGCGCACTATGGTGCGCGAACCCGCAGACGAGGACGGACGGCGCATGCGTGCGCCACGGCTTCCGCTCCACCCTTCACAGCGTGACGGTGACGCCATGACCCGCATCCACGACGACCCCGAAGATTTCGCGATTCGTGCCCTCGAAGGCTTCGCCGCGTTGCATCCGCGCATCGTGCGGCCGGTGCCGAACGGCGTGCTGCGTGCGACGGCGACGCCGAAGGGCAAGGTGGCGCTCGTCATCGGCGGGGGCTCGGGGCACTACCCGGCCTTTCTCGGCTATGTCGGGCCCGGCATCGCCGACGCCGCGGTCGCCGGCGATGTCTTCGCCTCGCCCTCGACGGCGGCGATCGCACGTGTTGGCCGGCTTTCCGATCGCGGCGGCGGAGTGGTCTTCGCCTTCGGCAACTATGCCGGCGACGTCCTCAATTTCGGTGCGGCGGCCGAGCTCTCCGCCGAGGGCATCGACGCGCGCACCTTCGCCGTCACCGACGACGTCGCGAGCGCCGAACTCGGCGAACGGCACAAGCGCCGCGGCGTCGCCGGCGACGTGCCGGTCTTCAAGATCGCCGGCGCTGCGGCCGAGGAAGGCCGCGACATCGACGCGGTCATGGCCGTCATGGAAAAGACGAACGCGCGCACCGTCTCGATCGGCGTCGCCTTCGAAGGCTGCACGCTTCCCGGTGCCGGCGAACCGCTCTTCCACGTCAAAAAAGGGCGCATGGGCGTCGGCCTCGGCATCCATGGCGAGCCCGGCATCGGCGAGATCGATGCGCCCGACGCGGCCGGACTTGCCGATCTTCTCGTCGAGAAGCTCCTCCCCGAACGCCCGGAAGGTTGGAACGGGCGGGCGGCCGTGATCCTCAACGGGCTCGGCGCGACGAAATACGAGGAGCTGTTCGTGCTGTGGACCCACATCGCGAAACGGCTCGGGAGCGAAGGCATGACGCTCGTCGAGCCGGAATGCGGCGAGCTCGTCACCAGCCTCGACATGGCCGGCTGTTCGCTGACGATCACCTTCCTCGACGACGAACTCGAAACGCTCTGGCGGGCGCCGGCCGATACGGCCGCCTGCCGCAAGGGCCATGTCGGCGACCGGGCGCCGGCCGAACCGCTGGCCGAAACCGTCGAGGCGGAACACGGCTTTCCGAAGGGAAACCAGGATTCGCGCAAATCCGGCGAACTGATCCTCCTCGTCCTTCGCGACTTGCGGGAAGCTCTGGAGGCGGCCGAAGACGAGCTGGGCCGGATCGACGCGGTCGCCGGCGACGGCGACCATGGCGCCGGCATGCGCCGGGGTGCGAGTGCCGCCGCCTCGCGGGCCGAGCAGGCGGTGTCGGCCGGCGCAGGGGCACGGAGCGTGCTTGCCGCTGCCGGCGAAGCCTGGGCGGATCGCGCCGGGGGTACCTCGGGCGCGATCTGGGGCCTCATCCTCGGCGGTTTCGCGAGCGCGCTTTCCGATACGCAGCGGATGAGCCGTGGCCAGGTCGCCGCCGGCGCGGAAGCCGCTCGCGAGCGCGTCATGCGTCTCGGCGGGGCGAAACCCGGCGACAAGACGCTGGTCGACGCGCTCGTCCCCATGGTCGAGGCGATCCGGCGGGCAAGTGCCGCCGATGCCGACGCGGCGACGATCTGGCGCGAAGCCGCCGACGCGGCGGAAAAGGCGGCCGAAGAGACCAAAGCGCTGACGCCGAAGCTCGGACGCGCCCGCCCGCTCGCAGAACGCAGCAAGGGCCACCCCGATGCCGGCGCCGTCTCGCTGGCGCTTGCCGCCCGAACGATCGCCAGGCGGCTCGCCGACGCGGACTGAATGCGCCCGCAGGTACGAGGCGTGGGCTACGCCGGGACGCGGCTGATCGAACGCCTCTCTTCCGGTATGCAGGCTGCCGCTGTTGACATGCGCGATCGAACCGCCGCCCGCGCCGACCGTATGGATGTCGAGCATCGGCGTCTTGATCGGGTGGCCGTGCGCTTCCGCCTCGCCGGTCGGCGAGCATACGCCGTTCTTAAGCGGCGCCACATCGGTAAACGTGCCGCCGCTGTCCACACCGATACGCCAGCTATATCAGTCTGCTTCGTTGTCCTGTCGGGCGCGCTTTGCGCCGGTTGCGCTCGCCCGGATGAACCGGGATGGAGAGAAAGGCGCGGGGTCGACGCATGGCGTGCCGCCCGTCACGAGATCGGCGGCGAGACGGCCGGCGCCCGGTCCGATGCCGAAGCCGTGCCCGGAAAATCCGCTCGCGACGAAGAGGCCCTCGCGTCCGGGAACGGGGCCGATCGCCGGAACGGCGTCCGGCGAAGCGTCGATGACGCCTGCCCAGGCGTGCGTCAGCCGCACCATGCCCGCGCCGGGGAACGCGCGTTCCACTCTCTTGCGCGCTTCCTCCACGCAGGAAAGATCCGGATCGGGATCGAGCACGCGGCATGCTTCGAAGGGCGAAGGCTCG
Source organism: Pararhizobium mangrovi (assembly GCF_006516965.1). GTDB lineage: Bacteria > Pseudomonadota > Alphaproteobacteria > Rhizobiales > Rhizobiaceae > Pararhizobium_B > Pararhizobium_B mangrovi. Next base: position 38,093 of record NZ_VHLH01000016.1, read on the forward strand.
TCGGCGTGCCATCGGCGCCGCCCGCGCAGCTCGTCCAGCGAATGCCGGTTGACGCGGACCGAAAGCTCGCGCCACGTCTTGAGGTAGGTCGGCAGGAAATCGGCCAGGAAGGCGAAGCTGTCCGGGGTGATCGGCGCGATGTTGGCGTTCCGCCGGGCGATCGTGTAGCCGCCGTCCAGCCGTTGGCGCACGGCGAAATCGCCTCCGCCCACCGGCATTTCGGGAAGGGCGTGCTCGGTCTCGATGCGCGCCACCGACCCGATGACGCGAAGCTGGGGAAAGCGCACGCCGAGATTGCCGAGGAACCGGCGCGTCCATGCGCCGCCGGCGACGAGCACTTGCGCGCATGCGACGCGCCCGTGTTCCGTGACGACGCCGCTGACCCTGCCACCGCTCGTCTCAACATCGCGCACGGCGCAGTCCGTCATGATCCGGGCACCGTGCCCACGGGCTGCCTCGGCAAGGGCCGGAACCGCCATCGCCGGTTCGGCGCGTCCGTCGTTGCCGGTATGCAGTGCGGTGCGGAAGGTGTCCGTGATCTGCGGCAGATGCCGGCGGACCTCGCGCGCCGAAAGCAGCCGGATCGGCACGCCGTGCGCCGTGCCATCGCGCTTCCACCCCTCGAAATCGGCGCTTTCGCGTGCGGTACGGGCGACGTAGGTGATGCCGGTTTCGCGGAATCCGGTCTCGACTCCCATCTCGTGCAGGCCACGCCAGATCCTCAGGCTTTCGATGGTCAGCGGCAGTTCCGCCGCGTCGCGCCCCATCTGGCGCACCCAGCCCCAGTTGCGGCTGGACTGTTCGCCGGCAATGCGCCCCTTCTCGCAAACGAGGACGGAAACGCCCGCGCGGGCGAGGAAGAACGCGGTCGCCACGCCGGCGATACCGCCGCCGATGACGACGACGTCGACCTTTTCGGGAAGCGCCGCGTCGGAAGAGACCGACACGAGTGCCGGCACGCCGCGGGCGATCGGTTGCGCACCCTTTTCCCTCAAAGCGTGTCCTCGAGCCGGCAGTTGACGAGGAGCCCGGCAACGGCGGCGGTGTTCGGAAGTTCGACGGTGTTGCGGATCATCGTTACGAGCGTTTCCGGCCGGACCATCTTGGCCGGCGTCACCTTGTCGGTATAGCTCAACATCTCCGTACGGCCAAAACCTGGGCAGACGACCGTGCAGCGAACGTCCATGTCCCGGGTTTCATGCCCGGCAGTGCGCGTCAGGCGCAGCGTCGCCTTCACGTTAATCGCCCAGAGCCGGTCGAGTGATTCGTCGTCCATCGGGCGAACCCCTCGCCGGAGCCGGCATCGTTGATCAATGCGTCGATCCGGGCCCATGCGAGCGACGGTTTGCGCTACCCGGGCACCTGCCTGCTTGCCGACAGCAGCCGCTTCGGCGCGCGCGCTATCTACCGGATCGGGGCGCTGGAGCGTGTCCGCCAGATCATCACCGACGAGGGCCTGCCGGCGGACGAATGCGAACGGATCCGCGCCATGGGCATCGCGCTGACGCCTGCCCGAACGGACCTTTCGAAGCGGCCCGCCCTGTCCGAGCGCTGAACGGTCTCGCCATGGACGATCCGGTGCCCGACCGATACGTTCGCCGAACACATCGGTGGCAAGGGTATCGAACGTGACGAACGACGCGCCGCAAGACGGCATCTGCCTCGTCGGCAACGCACCGACGACGGGCAACGAGGCCGCGAGGATCGATGCGATGAAACGTGTCGTCCGGTTCAACAACGCCCATGGCTTCGGCGACGTCAACGGCAGCCGCGTGACCGATCTCTTCCTCGTCAACTGCGGCGGCCAGATGCGCGAATGGCTGGATGATCCCGCGTTCGCCACACGTAAGCCCATGCGCGAGACCCGACGCATCCTCCTGCCGATCCATCCGGACAAGGACGAGCGCATCGCACCACCGCTTTCGGCAGCCGAACGCGCTGACCCGGACGGGGCGAACCATGCGGACGAGGCACGGATGCGCTTTTCGGCGGCCGGCAAGGAGGTGATCGTCGTCGACGAAGCCGTCTTCCTCGCCGCCTGCGCGGTGATCGGTCATCCGCGGATCGAACGTGCCATGCCCGCGCCCTCCACCGGCCTGATCGCACTGATCTGGGCGCTTTCGACCTTCGACGAGCCGATCGACGTCTTCGGTTTCGGCTTCGATGGCTGGCAGGGGCATCGATGGGCGATGGAACGCGCCTTCTTCCACGCGAAGGAGAACGAAGGCCGCGTTCGCATCCATCCGCCGGTTTCGCCCGTTTGATCGTCGACGCGTCGCTGTGGAAGCCTAGATAACGAACGCACCCGCAAAATATTTACCGCTTTCCCATAAGCAAATGTAAATGATCGGGCGTGGCGTTCGGCGTCTATCGGCTTTCCGACCAACGGCGTTTCTTCGATAATGCTCAAACCGATCACGTTTTTCGTTCACCACCAGGGCCGCGGCCACGCCAACCGGACGATGGCGCTCGTCGAAGCCTTTTCGCGCGAACGACCGGTATCGGTGCTGACGGCCGGTCCGCATCTCTTCGACGGCTTCGAACGCGACATCGAACTGGTGGCGCTGCCGAACATGATCGGCGCGGCCGTCCCGACCGCACGGCTCTATGCCGAGCCGACGCCTTCGGTGCTGCACTGCGTGCCGCTCGGCCTTAAGGAGATGCGGGCGACCATGCGCACGATCCTCGACCATCTGGACGCGCGCGACGTCGGGCTCTTCGTCGTCGACGTCTCCTCGGAGATCGCGCTCCTTTCGCGCATCGCCTCCGTGCCGGCGGTGCAGATCCGCATGCATGGCGACCGTTCCGACGTCGGCCATATCGGCAGCTACGAGGCGAGCGTCGGCATGCTCGCGCCCTTCGACGAACGGCTGGAACAGGCGGACTATCCGGATCATCTGAAGGCGAAGACGTTTTATTCCGGGGGCCTGTGCACCACGCGCGATCCCGTGCCGGAAAAGGCGGCCGCCCGCCGGAAGCTCGGCCTCGACCCCGAACGCGAGACGATCGTCGTGCTGACCGGCGGCGGCGGGGCCGGAACGCCCTACGCGCCGCTCACCGTCGCCGCGCGCGCCCTGCCGGATGCCGACTGGCTCGTCCTCGGCCCGACGCTGAAGGAGGGCCACGAGACGAACTTCTCCAACCTTTACGAACTCGGTTGGGTGAAGAACGTCACGGATTATCTGGCGGCCTGCGACATGGTCGTCGCGTCGGCCGGCGACAACACGATCACGGAGATCGCCCGCGTCGGCCGGCCGCTGGTCGTCATGCCGGAATGGCGCTATTTCGCCGAGCAGGCCCGCAAGGCAGAGGCGCTCGCCACCCTCGGCGCGGCCGTCCACGCACCACGCTGGCCGGGCGATCTCGCCAAATGGCGCGAGCTGATGAACGAGGCTCGCCGCCTTGACCCCGCCATCCTCGCCGATCTCTACGAACCGGAAGCGGCACCACGCGCGGCGAACTGGCTCGAGACGACGACGGACACGCTGTGGGCCTGAAAACCGCCAGATGATTTCCGTCCCGGCGGGCGTGTCAGCTGAAGCGCACGTCGTCCGGTTGGCGCGCGGCTTCGATCTCCTCGCGCGTCGGGCGGCGGAGAACTTCGACATCCTCACAGGACCGATCCCACGCGATCCATCCGCCTTCGGCGAACTGGCCGAGCCAGTAGTCCATGCACCAGCGCCCGTGACGGTGCTTGAACCGACGCGCATTCGTGAGGATGGCGTCGAAATGGTGAAGCGGCGGACTGTAGACGGTGTGGTGCTGATGGTAGGCGCGCGCGCCGGCGACCCACCATAGGGGCACGCCCTTTTCGTCGAGCCGGGCGGCGAGTTCGGTCTCCTCGCCGCCATAACCGGTGAACGCCTCGTCCATACCGCCGAGCGCCGTCCATGTCGCTTTCGCCAGCGCGAAGGAAAGGCCCCAGAACTCGCCGGTTTCCGGTTCCGGGCGCATGCCTTCGGCAGGTATTGCCGGCTTGGAAGGGTGGGGCACGCCGAGCGCGTCGAGCTTTGCGGTGTCGAGCGGTCTCGTCACGGCACCGGCCGGCAGATAGAGGACTTCGCCGAGGAAGAGGCCGCGTTCCGTCTCGCAGGCCTCTTCGAACCTTTCGACGAGCGTCGGCGACGCGATGCAGTCGACATCCAGGAAGACGAGCGTGTCGCCGCTCGCGGTTCCGGCGGCGCGATTGCGGGCGCGGGCGAGCGGCAGGGCATCGCCGCCGACGGTGAACTGGCGGACGGAAAAGGGTAGCTCCGGCAGGTCGGGTTCGACGGCATCCTGCATGCAGGCAATGACGAGTTCGTCGGGAAGCCGCGTCTGTGCGCGCAGGCTTTCCATCAGGTTTTCCAGATGCGCGCGGCGGTTTCGCACGAGCGTCAGGACGCTGAGGCTCACCGGGCGCGCTCGCGGAAGTGGCGTACCCCCTCGATGATGCCGAGCGCATGGCTCTTGCGGGCGATGTAGGAATGGGCCAGCGTCCGGTTGCTGGCAAGACTGTCGGAATAGTTCGCGACGATGATCGCCTGGGGTACGGATTGCAGCATCTCGATGTCGTTGCCGCTGTCGCCGGCGACGAAGACCGCGTTTTCGGCGAGATCGAATTGTTTGCGCAGATAGGCGATCGCCGCACCCTTGGAGGCGCGCACCGGCAGGATGTCGAGATAGCGCGCATGGCTGTAGATGACCGAGGCCGCCAGCCCCGCCTCGCCAAGCCGGCCACGGATGCGCTCGACGATCCCCGGATCGTCCTCGGCGAGATAGCTGAGCTTGAAGCGCCGCTGTTCGAGCGGCCCCTGCGGCGCGAGGTTGGCGACGCACGCAAGCCTTTCGGCGATGTCGCGCGGATGCCAGTCCCTGTCGATATGGCGCTCCCACGCGCGGTCGGCGTGATAGGTGACGCCGTTTTCGTCGAGCAGGTGGATTTCCGAGCCGACCGAAGAGATGACGATTTCCGGCGTCGGCGCCTCGTGCTGTTCGAGGATGGCGAGCGCGCTGTGGAAGGAACGGCCCGTCGCGACGGCGAAGGTCAGGCCGGTTTCGCCGGCGTACCACTTCACGAAGGCCGCCATGTAGGGATCGGAGCCGGTCAGCGTGTTGTCAATGTCGCTGACGAGGAGCTGCTTGATCCTGCCCGTTCGCCGACCGTCACCCTTCGCAAGAAGGCGGCGCATCGCGGCGAGGCAGCGTTCGGTATGGCGGTCCCAGTCATACGCGGCGACCGCCTTCGCACCGTTCGCCGAATAATGCCGCCATGCTTCATGGTCGGCGAGGATCGTCCGGCAGGCCGTGGCGATCGCGTCCTTGCGCTGCGGGCTGACGAGCAGGCCGTTTCGGCAACGCTCGACGATGTCGTTCGGCCCGCCGCTGTCGGTCGCGACCACGGGCAGGCCGCTTGCGGCGGCTTCGAGCAGCGTCAGGCCGAAGGGCTCGTTCAGCGCCGGATTGACGAACACCCCGCCGGTCTCGTGTGCCAGCGCGTAAAGCGCGGGAATATCCGCGGCGCCATGGTGCTTCGGAAGCGCGACGCGCCCGTAGAGATCGTGCCGATCGATCGCCTCGAGGATCGCACGCATCTCCTCGCGGCATTCCGGCTCGAGATCGGCGATGTCGTCGCGCACGCCGGCGACGAGGACGAGGTTGGCGTTTTCGTAAAGCCACGGGTCGCTGCCGAAGGCCTCGACGAGGGCCGGCAGGTTCTTCTTCGCCATCGGCCGCGCGATCGCAAGCACCATCGGCCGGTCGGGCTCACGCAGGAAGGGGGCGAGCATGGCGCGCACGGCCGGCGTCGGACGGGCCGCGCGATAGGCTTCGAGGTTGCTGCCCGGCTCGATGATGCGGATGCGGCCGGCCTCGTAGCGATCGTAGGTCGCGTATTGCACCTCGGCCTCGTCGCGCGAGGAGGCGACGACGAGGTCGGCGGCCGAAATCGCGTTCTCCTCGGTGACGACGCGGCGTTCGAGGCCGGCCTTCGCCTGAAGCGGTGCGTTCGCCGTATCGAACGCAGCGAGCTTCACGCGGCCGAGCGAGTGGGCGGTGAAGACGAAGGGCATCGCGAAGCGTTCGCGCATTCTCGCCGCGACCGTCGCCGCATCGGCGTAATGGGCGTGCAGATAGTCCGGACGTTTCGGCTCGGCTTCGAGCCACGCGGCAAGCGCTTCGCTGAACGCGTCCGTCTCGCGCCAGAGATCTTCCTTCGACAGATAGCCCGAATGGCTCGTCGGCAAACGCAGGATCTCGAAGCCGGCTTCCGTCCGCTCGTGACCGGCGTGGTAGTCGGCCCCGTAGCGGCTTTCGAAGGCGCGCGTGACGATGACGACCCGGTCGATCGCCGGATGCCGGATCTGCGCGGTTGCCAGTTCCAGAAGGTAGCGTATGTGTCCACCGGTATCCGGCGTCAGCCCGTAGGCGACGTCTTCGGCGCGCAGGCAACCCTGAAGGGCAAGGTGAACGATGAACATGTCTCTCCCTCGGGCGAGTAGCGCCTACGTGCAATCGGCTACGGGGCTATATGTTCCGCAATGAAGCCGCTGCAAGTTGCCCAGATCGCTCCGAACATCGCACCCACACCTCCGGAACACGCCGGCGGGACCGAGCGCGTGGTGCACGACCTTAGCATCGAACTCGAAGCGCTCGGTCATGCCGTCACGCTTTTCGCGCCGAACGACAGCACGAGCGAGGTGCCGCGAATCGGCGATCTGCCGAGCCTGAAGGCGCTCGAAACGCGTCACGGTACGGTGCCGCCTTCCATCCCGCAGGTGCTCGAGGCCGTACAGATGGAGGCGCTCCGCCAGCGGCTTTCCGATTTCGACATCGTTCACTGCCACGGCGAATTTTTTCACGCCGCGTTGCTCGGCGAACGGCGCGGGCGCTCGTTGACGACGATCCACTGGCGGGTCGACGAACTGGACCGGCAGCTCTTCTTCGCGGCCTTTCCCGACCTGCCGGTCGCCGGTATCTCGCAGAGCCAGCTCGACGGTATCCCGCATCAAAACCGCGCCGGTGTCGTCCATCACGGCATTGCGGTAGATCGCTATTCGCTCGGCGATGGTGGTGGTTACGCGGCCTTCATCGGGCGCATGACGGACCAGAAGCGCCCGGATGCGGCGATCCGCATCGCGCGCGCGGCCGGCATGCCGATCCGGCTCGCCGGCGCCATCGACAACGGCAATCCGACCTATTTCGACGAATGCGTCCGGCCGCTTCTCGGCGACGACGCGGTTTTCGTGGGCGCGCTCGACGATCGCGGCAAGCAGGACCTCCTCGGCAACGCGGCGGCGCTCGTCTTTCCGATCGACTGGCCGGAGCCCTTTGGCCTCGTCATGATCGAGGCGATGGCCTGCGGCACGCCGGTCGTCGCCTTCGATCGCGGTGCGGTCGGGGAGGTCGTCGAAGACGGCGTGACGGGCTACGTCGTCGAGAACGAGACGGAAGCGGCCGAAGCGCTCGCCCGCGCTGCCACGCTCGATCGCAGACGGGTACGCGAGCGCTTCGAGGCGCGCTTCACGGCACGGAGGATGGCCGAGGACTACGTTGCCATCTATCGCCGGCTTCTCGATGGGGCGCGCGCATGAGCGGGCTTTCGACGGCGCTCATCGCATGGGACTACCCGCCGAGCCCGAGCGGGCTTTCGGTCGCCGCGCGCGAGATCGCCGAAAGTCTCGTCGGCGCCGGCACGGACGTCACCGTCTATACGCTCGACCGTGCCCGCAGCGAACGCGTCAACGGTGTGCATGTCGTCGGCTGCCTGCCGGAACGGTCCGGCGTCGACGGCTGGCTGCGCAAGCGCATGGCGCTCGGTCACCTGATCGGGCCGCGATGGTTCGCTCGCCGCATCGCAGCCGACCATCGCAAGCGGCCCTACGCGTGCCTCGAGGCGACGAACTGGTACGCGCCGGCGGCCCTTGCCAGCCGGATCGACGGCCTGCCCTTCGTCACGCGCCATTCGACGCCGGGTGCCTTTACCGGCGCGGTCGGAGCGACCTTGCGCGACGCGCTCGACGGGCGCTTCGCCTGCCGCATCGAGGCGGCCACGGCGCGGCGATCGAACGGGCACATCTTCAATACGGAAAGCCACGGCGAGAAGGTGAGCCGGCTCTACCATCTCGATCCGACAACGCCGTCGGCCGTCGTCGGCCTCTCGCTGCCGCCGGAGCGGCTTTCGCTTGCCGAAGACGCGCCCTATCCGCCGCCGGGCGACACGGTGACGATGCTCTTCGTCGGCCGGGCGGAACGGCGCAAGGGCTTCGACTGCCTGATGGAGGCGATGCGCATCCTCGCTCCTGAGGCGGAGAACGGTACGCTCCCCGCCTTCAAGCTGAAGCTCGTCGGCGTCGAGACTGGCGAATTGCCTGCGCTTCCAGAAAATGCCGCGCAACGGATCGAGGCGATCGGCCGGGTCGGCGAGGCGGCGCTCTGCAAACTCTACCGCTCCGCGCATCTGGTCGTCGCGCCGTCGCGCTACGAATCCTTCGGCCTCGTCTACCAGGAAGCGCTCGCCTTCGGCCGGCCGCTCGTCGCCTGCGCGAGCGATGCGAGTGCGCGCACCGTCGTCGGCGACGACGAGGCCGGACGCCTTGCCGCGAACGACACGGGCGAAGCGCTGGCCGACGCCCTTCGGCCCGTGCTGAAGGATGCGGGCCTGCGCGAGACGATGCACGCCCAGGCGCTCGCTGCCGCCGGACGCTTCGGCCGGGCGGGGCTGGCACGCGAGACACTGGCGCTCTACGCCGCGGCCCGCGCGAATTTCGATCAGGGCCGGAAAGGGCGGAGCAGCGCCTCGGCTTCGAAAAGCCGGCCTTCACCGGGCGAGAGTGCCTCGTAACGCGTGGAACGAGACCGGACGCGCTCCGCGCTCAGGCTGTGATGAAGCACGAGGTTCGGCGCGATGAAGCCGTCGCGCCATCCGCGCGGCAAGGCCGGACGCTCGTGGACCCGGCCGACGTAGCGCACTTGCCTGCGGTTCAAGCGGTACTGCACGTCCGGGAAAAGGTCGGAAAGAACGCCGTCGACGACGTTCCGTCTGGGGAGGCCGACAGAAATGCTTCCCGAACGCTCCGCGACTGCCGCGACACGCGCAAGGTCGCCGAGCGCGGTGGGGTCAAGGGTCTCGTCGCTGTCGAGCTGGAGCACCCATGCATGACGGGCGGCCTTCTGCGCATGGTTGCGCTGCGCGGCGAAATCGCCGTCGAGGGATCGTTCGACGACACGCACGCCCGGCACGGCGATGCGTTCTGGCTTCGGGCCGGAATCATCGACGAGGAGAAGGATGTCGTCGAACGCCTCGGCGAGTTCCGCAAGGGTTTCCCGCAGCGCCTTGATCTCATCGTTCCGGCAGAGGATGGTAAGAGACACAGGGACGGGCTGGATCGACGCGAGATCGTGGAGCGCGGCCGCGGCGCCGACCGGCGCATAGGGTTCGTGCAACGCAGCTCGCTGCCGGTTATCCGTCGGAACGGCGACCTTGCGATGGCGAAGGGCGACCGTGCGCAGCGCATAAGCTTCGACGAAGAGCGGATCGTCGTCTGCAAGCTGGAAGACGGCAGCACGCATGCGTTCCGCGAGATGCTTCTCGAGCGTGTCGGCTTCGATCGCCGTTTCGCAGGCGACGAGGCCGCAGTGGCCGCATTCCCACCAGTTTCCGCCCCGTGAGCGCGAAAGTGCGTCCGCGCGCGGCGAACGCAGCCAGTTTCGCGCCATGCAACTCGGACATCGGGTCATCCCGCCTTGTCCGGAAGAGGCGGGAGCTTCGAAAAGAGATACATCGGCTGCCGCCCGAAAAGACGATTTTTGTTGTCGGCTGAACCGAACGGGCGTGCCATCCGTTCCATCTCCAGCGCTTGGTCCCCTTCTCGCAAAGCGCATTCCCTTCATGGAGCGAACGCGCATGCCCCTTACCGCGGCGACAGGGAATCGCTTTGCCTACATGCCGTTCGATACCGCCTTCGACGCGGCGCATCGAGACGGGCTCTTTCGCGAGGTCGGACGGCTCTACCGGGAAGACGGCCGGCTCGGCGAAGACTGGCGGACGATGCTCGAACGCCTGCGGTCCGCGGGTGCGGCGAACCTCAATCTCGGCCGGCTTCTCGAAGGGCACGCCAACGCCGTGCAGCTTCTCAGGCTCTACGGTTCGCGACGGCAGCACGCACGGCTCGAAGCGATGCTGGAGAAGGATGCGATCCTCGGCGTGTGGGGCGCGGACGCCGACCCGCCGTTGACGGTGGCAGCGGACGGGCGAGGCATCGTCCTGCACGGCGGCAAGCGCTACGCCTCGGGGCTCGGCATCGTCTCCCACGCCATCGTGCCGATCAAGCGCGAGGACGGCAGCCAGCAGCTTTACTGCGTGCCGGCCGACGATCCGGCCCGGCAGAACGGCGAAGGCTGGCGCATGAGCGGCATGCAGGCTTCGGCGTCCGGCACCTACGATTTCGAAGGCCTGCGGCTCGATGCCGACGCCATGCTCGGCGAACCCGGCGACTATGCGATCGAGCCGTTCCTGCAGGGCGGGATCTGGCGTTGCGCCGCCGTCCATCTCGGCGGCATCGAGGCGATCATGATGCTGATGGCACGCCATCTCGAAGCGACCGGGCGGATCGAGCATCCGTTGCAGACCGAGCGTCTGGGACAGGCGATCCTGCATGCGCGCACGGCAGCGCTTTGGGTCGAGGATGCGGCTCGGACCGTCGAGACGGTGGATTCAGACGATCATGCGGCCATCGCGCTCGCCGTCGCCGGTGCGTCCTATACGCGTCTGCAGGTGGAGGCGGACGGGCTCGCCGTCAGCGAGATCGCGCGGCGTGCTGTCGGGCTTTCCTCCTTCGAAGCCGGCAACCCGCTCGACAGCGCAGTGCGCGACCTTGCAGTCTACATGCGCCAGGCGAACCCGGATGCGCTTCTGCTGCACAAATGCCGCGTGCTCGCCGAGACCTATCTGAAATGACGACGATTTGGGGCCCATGGCGCGAACGCATGGCCGACGCGCCGGTCACGGAAGCGGGCCGCCTCGTCGGCGACGGCGCGCTCGTGGTTCTTTCGCCGCATCCCGACGACGAGACGTTCGGGACGTCCGCGCTGATTTCGGGTTCCGCGCGTGCTGGAAGAACGATGGGCATCGTCGCCGTGACCGATGGGGAAGCGTCGCACCGTTCACCTTCGATCCCACGGGAGCGCCTTGCCGAAATCCGCACGGCCGAGCAGCAGGCGGCCGTCGAAAGCCTCGGTGTTGCCGATGCGCGATGGCTCCGGCTGCATCTCGCCGACAGCGGCGCGGGCCGCGATCCGCGCATGGCCGAAGCGGCCGGCCGAGTCGCGACCTTTCTCGACGAGATCGGGGCTACTGCGCTTTGCGCTCCGCATCCGGACGATCCGCACCCGGATCACCACGCGACGGCCGCACTTGCCGAGGCGGTTCGCGCCCTTCGCCCCCGTATCCGGCTCCTCCATTACTATGTCTGGTCGATGCGGCTAGGCGACGACGAGCCGTGCCGTACGGAAGGCCTGACGCCGTTCAGGCTGGCGACGGACATCGAAGCCAAGGGCCGCGCCATCGCCTGCCACCGTTCGCAGCTCGGCGCGCTCGTGACCGACGATCCGGAGGGTTTCGTGCTGCCGGAGTGGTTTCTCGAAGCGCAGCGCGCGCCGTTCGAGCGCTACGCCTGGGCGGCGATGCCGGGCGCACTGCCGGGTGCCGACCATTTCGCCGATCTCTACGCCAACGATGGCGACCCGTGGCACGTGCGGTCCTCGCGATACGAAGCGGACAAGCGCGCCGACAACATCGACCAGCTTTCCGGCACGCACCATACGCGCGGGCTCGACGTCGCCTGCGGGGAAGGTCATCTCGCTGCCGCCCTTGTCGAGGCCGGCGTCGTCCCGGCACTCACGGGTATCGACCGCGATCCCGGTATTGTAGCCCGTGCCCGCACGGTTCATGCCGGAATCTCCGGTCTCGATTTTGTCGAGGGCGCGCTGCCGGAAGGCCTGCCGGACGGGCCTTTCGATCTCGCGATCGTGTCGGAGATCCTCTATTTCCTCGACGAGGAAGGCTCGCGCATTCTTGCCGAAGGCCTGATCGAACGGCTCCAGCCGGGCGGCGACATTCTCGTGGTCGACTATCTTGGCGATACCGGCACGCCGCTTTCCGGCCGCGACGCCCACGATTTCTTCCTCGCCGTGCTCGGCAATCGCTTCGTCACGGTCAGCGAGCGCGGGCGGGAGGCCTATCGCGCGACGCTTCTTCGATACGCCGGTGAAGGCGTTCCAGACCTGGCAGGTAGCGCTTCATCGCGCTGAAGCGAAGCCGCTCGCGACGAAGGCAGGCAAGTTCGTTCTCGACGCGCAACCAGGCGAGCGTCCGCGGTTCGAGATCGGCGAGCCGGGCCGCGTGCTCGGGCGTCATGCCACGTGCGGCGAGGCACTTTGCGACCCGTTGCCGATCGTTCTCGTGTTCCATGAGATATCGCAGGCGCAGGCGTCGCAGCAGCTCCGAGGGCCGCTCCAGCATCTCGTCGACTTCCGGGTCGGCCTCGTGGCGGTTGCGCGTCAGTTCCGCGGATAGGCCGCCTTGCGTGAAGCCGTCGAGCCGGCAGGAGGTCTCGACGCGAAGCGCGTTGCTGTAGGTGATGCGCATGCCGTGCGCCTCGCAATGGCGCCGCAATAGCCGATCCTCGCCGGAAGCGACGACGGGCAGCGGTGCGATGCGCCGATAGGCATCTGCCGTAATAGCGAAGTTCGCCCCGCCGATATTGCCGTGATGCGGCCAGGGATTGTCCGGATCCGGAAAGAGAAGTGCTGCGATGTGGCGCGTGGTCTCGCGATAGGCGCGGATCGCCGCATCCCGCGCCGGATCGACGGCTTCGAGAAGGGCGGCCTCTTCGGCGATGAAGCCGATCCGGCCGCAGACGAGATCGAAGCCTTCGGCGAAATGCCCGTCGAGCACCGTCATCGTGTCCGGCGCGACCAGCGTGTCGGCATCCGTCGAATAGAGGATCGCGCCCGGCGCGAGGCGGTGCGCGATCGCCATCGCGAGAAGGCGTGCACGGCCCGCCGAACCGCAGCCGTTTCGCCACCCGACATCGACGACGGTGATCCCGCAGGCAAGCCTCGACGAAGCCGCTTCGATCGCCGCCTGCGTTCCGTCGTCGGTATCGTTGACGAGGAGAAGGACGTGCGCTTCGGCCCCGAAGGCTTCGCTAAGGCTTTTGAGGCATCGCCCGACCCGGTCCGCCTCGTTTCGAACCGGCACGCAGACGATGATGCGGGCGCTGCCGGGGCTTTTGCCAGGCGTCGGCGCCAGAAGGTGCCCGCCATACGCCGCCACGCATTCTCGTATCGACACCGTCTCTCGTCTCCTTCACCTGCGGAGGGCGAAAGATCGCGGCCGCGAGAGCGTTCCCCAAGCCGCACCGAAATTCGCTCGCCGTGCTCCGGCTGCCGCAGTCGATCGACGCGGCGAACGATTTCAGCGCGAACGGAAGCGGCGAACGAGCATTGGAATCAGAGCCACCACGGCGAGCGCGACGAAGGCAATGGTGATCTCGGGCGTGACGATGTCGGAAAGCGTCACGCTGCGCCCGGCCTTCGCGGCGGAAACGAGGACGCTGTCCAGACCTTCGCCGAGATAGGCGTAGGCGAAGGTTCCGGGCAGGATGCCGAGATAGGTCGCCACGACGTAGTCGAAAAGACTGACGCGAAAGAATGCCGGGGCGACATTGATGACGAAGAAGGGGAAGATCGGCGCCAGCCGCAGAGCCAGCAGATAGGAAAACGCATCGCGCTCGAAGCCGCCGGCAAGGCGATGGATGGCGCCGCCGGCGCGCCGGCGCAGTACGCTCGAAAATGCGGTTCGGGCGGCGAGGAAGATGATCGTCGCTCCGATCGTCGCCGAAACGCTGGTGACCAGCCCACCGCCGAGCCAGCCGAAGAGGAAGCCGCCGGTGATCGTGAACAGCGAAGCGGCCGGAAACGACGCCGCGACGGCCAGAACGTAGATTCCGGCGAAGATCGCCCCGGAAAGCAGCGTATGCGCCGCGACATAGGCCTGAAGGCCGGCACGGCGATCGGCGAGCGCATCGAGCGAGACATAGCGTTGCAGACCGGCCGCATAGCCCGCGGCAAGCAGCGCCAGCAGGACGGCGAGCGGTAGGAAGCGCGTCCATCGGTTCCGGCTCCCGGCGGAGGGTCCGGTCGTCTCTTCGCCCGGCGCGGTGTCGGTCCGTCCCTCGCCTTCCCGCATTCTCGCCCGCCCCTGTCGCGATAGTTCGGAAGAGCGCCCTTCGCCCGTCCCGTCGAACGCTCTAAGCCATCGCCGCCGAGGCCTCAACTAACGCCTGTTCGCATTCGTTGAAGCCTTCGTGAAGGCGGGGCCGGCCCGAACGGCCATCGTGCGACGACCTCGAAGCGGCACGCGACGGCCGCGCGCGGATTGACTTTTCGTCACTTGCGTGCCTATACGTCGCCCGTTCGTCTTTGCGCCTGCCCTGCGGGCGCGTCTGTGCGAGCGCAATCCACGCATCGAAACACGCCATTCCAAGAAGGGCCGCACACCGCGGTATTCAAATAATGTCGAAGCGTACCTTTCAGCCTTCCAAGCTCGTGCGCAAGCGCCGCCACGGCTTCCGCGCACGCCTTGCGACCAAGGGCGGACGCAAGGTTCTTTCCGCCCGCCGCGCCCGCGGGCGCAAGCGTCTGTCGGCGTAAAGCCGGCTCACGCGGCGCGTTCGCGCCATGGACGCGGCTCTTCCCGTCGGCGATGCCGCGCGGCATCCCGGCCGGCTCAAGAAGCGCTCGTCGTTCCTTGCGGTCCGCGAGGGCGAACGCCGTCGCGGACCGTTCTTCGTGCTCGAGGTGCGCGATCGCGGCGATGGCGAAGCCCCACGCATCGGCTTCACCGTCACCAAGCGCCAGGGCAATGCCTGCGAGCGCAATCGCATCCGTCGCCGGCTCAAGGAAGCGGTGCGTCTGGAAGGCCGGTTCGCCATGGCCGAAGGGCACGATTACGTGCTCGTCGGGCGGCGCGAGGTGCTTCATGCGTCGTTTTCACGCTTGACCTCGGCGCTCAAAGACCGCATCGAGGGCCGGCGCGAGCGGGCCGCCCGGCGTGGCGATGGCGCTCGCACCGTGAAACGCTAGAGATTTCAGGCGCCGCGCCCCGCCGTGGCGGACATGCCGGAAATCAGGTCCGCAATGCGGACGTCGTCGAGCACCTTCGACCAGCAGAAACTGGGGCCATCAAGGATCTGGGATGGACAACAACCGCAATTACATCGTCGCGATTGCGCTTTCGGTGCTCGTACTCATCGGCTGGCAATATTTCTACGTGAGCCCGCGCATGGACAGCCAGCGCACCGCTCAAAACACGGCCGGCGAAGGAAAGCAGGCCGCGACGACGCAGGCGCCCGCATCGCAGCCATCCGGCTCGAACGCCGGCACGGCACCGGCGAACGGAAGCACCGACGACGGGGCGCCTCCGCCGAACGAGGCCAGCGGCACCCTTCCCGCCGGCAACGGCGATACCGGCAAGCAGACCACGACCGCCCGCAGCGTGCTCATCGGCGAGACGCCGCGCATCGCGATCGAGACGCCCGCCGTCATCGGCTCGCTCAACCTCAAGGGCGCGCGCCTCGACGACCTGAAGCTCAAGAACTACCATGAGACCGTCGACGAGAGCAGCCCGCTCATCACGCTCCTGAGCCCGGCCCAGTCGCAGAACGGCTATTTCGCCGAGCTCGGCTATATCGGCAACGACGCGGTCGGCAAGGTGCCCGGCCCCGACACGGTCTGGAAGGAGAGCGAGGGCGGCAAGCTGACGCCTTCGAACCCCGTTACGCTGACCTGGACGAACGACAAGGGCGTCACCTTCAACCGGCACATCGCCGTCGACGACCAGTACATGTTCACGATCAAGGACACGATCGCCAACAAAACCGGCGCGGCGATCTCGCTGACGCCCTACGGTCGCGTCACGCGCTTCAACCGTCCGCACGACCGCTCCTCCTACGTGCTTCAGGAAGGTCCGATCGGCGTCTTCGGCAATGCCGGCCTCGAAGAGACGAGCTATTCCTCGATCAAGGACGACGGCATCGTCGACCAGCCGAGCGCCAAGAACGGCTGGCTCGGCCTGACCGACAAGTACTGGGCGACGACGCTCATTCCGCGCAGCGGCTCCTTCGACGGGCGGTACGCCTATTTCAAGGACGGAAGGCCGCACTGGCAGACGGACTTCAAGTCGACCCCGGTGCGCGTCGCTGCGGGTCAATCCGCCTCAATCGAGAACCTCGTCTTCGCCGGCGCCAAGCGCGTGCCCCTCGTCAACGCCTATCGCGACAACCTGAACATCAAGCAGTTCGACCTGCTCATCGACTGGGGATGGTTCTACTTCATCACCAAGCCGATGTTCCACCTGATGGACTTCTTCTACAACCTCGTCGGCAATTTCGGCGTAGCGATCATCCTGACGGTGATCATCATCAAGCTCATCTTCTTCCCGCTTGCCAACAAGTCCTACTCCTCCATGGCCAAGATGAAGGCCATTCAGCCCAAGATGCAGGAGCTGAAGGAGAAATACGGCGACGACCGTATGGGCATGCAGCAGGAAATGATGAAGATGTACAAGGAGGAGAAGATCAACCCGATCGCGGGTTGCTGGCCGATGCTCCTCCAGATTCCCGTCTTCTTCGCGCTCTACAAGGTGCTCTACACGACGATCGAGATGCGGCATGCGCCGTTCTTCGGCTGGATCCAGGACCTTTCGGCACCCGATCCGACCTCGATCTTCAACCTGTTCGGCCTGTTGCCTTTCACGCCGCCGGACGCCTTCATGATCGGCATCTGGCCGCTGATCATGGGCTTCACGATGTTCATGCAGATGCGCATGAACCCGACGCCGCCCGACAAGACCCAGGCGATGGTCTTCACCTGGATGCCGGTGGTGTTCACCTTCATGCTGGCGCACTTCCCGGCCGGTCTCGTGATCTACTACTCGGTCAACAACTCGCTCTCGGTGCTTCAGCAGAGCATCATCATGAAGCGCCAGGGCGTGAAGAACGAGCTGTGGAACAACCTCTCCGGCCTGTTCCGACGCAAGCCGAAACCGGCGGAATGACGGCGTTCGGCAAACTGGTTCCGGTTAATGCCACAATACGTCATCTCGGTACGGGAACGACCCGCCGACGGGTGATCGGCGGGCCGTGACAAGGTCAGCGGGAGTGGTTGCCGTTCATGTTGCCGTTGCCGAAGCCCGAGTTGTGGTTGCCGTTCATGTTGCCGTTGTAGCTGCCGTAGTTGCCGTTGCCGTTCTGGTTGCCGTTGGCACGGCCGCCGTTGTAATTGCCGTTGTAGTTGCCGTTCTGCAAACCTGAGTTGTGATTGCCGTTCATGTTGCCGTTGCTGCGGCCGGAGTTTCCGTTGCCGTTGTAGTTGCCGCTGCTGAAGCCCCAGTTGCCGTTGCCGTTCACGCTGCCGTTTCCGGTACCGTAGTTTCCGTTACCGTTGTAGTTGCCGTTGTTGATGCCGTTGTTATGGTTGCCGTTGTCGTTGCCGTTGAAATCGCCCGTATTGTGATTGCCGTTATTGTTGCCGTTGAGGGCACCGGTGTTGCCATTGCCGTTACCGTTGCCGCTTCCATAAGAGAACGCCTGAGCACCGGCAATCATCGAGATCGAGAACAGGGCTGCGCCAGCCGCCAGAAGAATCCGCGATTTCATGCTATCCACTCCCTAGTGAGGGGCGCCTCGATAACGGGGAGGGCCTCGCGTCCCTGCCCTTGGTGATCCCGGCTTGCTGCTGCCCGTTCCGACACGATACCGGGACGTTGCCCTTACCGTTTCGCCTTTCACAGTCGGCTTTGAGGATTACCCCCGCAGAGCCGTATCGGTCTTTGGAGGTACGCCGTGCGGAGCCGGAGGATGGCGCCGCGACGTCGAACCGTCCCACGGCGGGGCGGGATCAAGGAAAGGCGAGGATCGGTTGAAGGCTTCGTGCGGCGCATCGGCCCCCGGGGCCGGCGGTCCGGCACCGAACCCGACCGGTGCCTGTTGACATCGCTCCTGCCGGCTGGCCGTCCGAACGAGAGTTGCGGGAACGCACATTCGCGGCATTCGGCCATGAGATCGCAGCCGGTTTGCGACGCTGCGGCGAAGATCCAGCCGATTGCGTGCGGAAGACGGCGCGACCGAGCGGAGATCCTATCGCAATGCGAACGAGCCGAAATTCTGCCGATCGACGGGGCCGAATGTGGCCGGGACCTGCAGTGCGACCTGCATGCGGTTGGTGACCTTCATCTTGCGCATGACGTTGCGCAGGTGAACCTTGACGGTCGAAAGCGACATGCCGAGTTCGTAGGCGATGATCTTGTTCGACTTTCCCTGGCAGACGCACTCGACGACGTCGCGCTCCCGTCGTGTCAGAAAGACGTCGGTTCCGCTACGCGACGAAGTGTTCGGCGTTTGGCGCATCCCGCCGGACGCACCGGAACGGCTCATGAGCCTTTCGAGCGAGTGCGGCGGTGTCGGGCACGCATGCGCAAGATCGAACGCTACGGCCCGTGGCCTTTCCGTCACGAAGATCGGGCGTTCCGGACGCGTGTGTTGTGCAGTTTCGCACGGGTAGTACGATACATGGCAAAGGACGAGGCGCAAGACCGCGATCGCCGCTTCGATGCTGAGGGTTTCCGGCAGGCACCCGGCGATCCCGAGACTGCCGCATTCGCTCGCGAGCCCCGGACGCGCCGCCCTGCATTTGAGGATGATGTCGCTTTCGGGATGGACGAAGCGAACGCGCGAAAGCCTCTCCGTCACCCGCGTATCCGATGGCGCCATCGTCCTGATATCCATGACCACGATATCGGGTGAAAATCCCGGCTCTCTCTCGATGTCCGCTCTGCAGCGAACTTCGAAGTCACGACAGTGCGCATGGAGGATCTGGGCGAACGCCTGAAGGGAAAGCGCATCCGTCCCTACCAGCAAAATCCTGAACATGCGAAGATCTTCTCGATCGTCCGCATGTCTATCCGTATCGGAATCACCCTTCGTTTCGCACGAAAACGCATCGTAGTCTGGAACGATAGATACGCGCATGTGCCCTAACCCTCGCGCTGGAGCATCCGGGATTTCATCTGTACGCTCTGTCGGTGATTTGCGAGCTATTATTCTACGGAAATTCGACGTTTCTTCCCTGGAATTTTGCGAAACAAAATAGTAAATAATTTTTTAAATGACAAGTTGATTGAATGCGCATCCGTCGCGGAATTTATGCGATTGAGGTAGAAATGCATCGGCTCTTCCGACAGCCAATAGGGGATTGCGGGATGCAAGGGGGCACTTTCATGCGGGTCGTTCGAAAGCTGTCGTATCTGGTATCGGGCGTTAGTTGCGTAACTTTTCTCTCATCGTTCGTCCCGGCGCACGGGGCGAGCATCGTCGACGACATCCCGGTTCCCGATCTTGCGGCTCTCGATCCGGCGTTGGCGGACAGCGGCTTCAATTCCGGCAGTGGCAATACCGGCCTCTTCAATGGCGGCAGCGACAATACGGGCTACTTCAATGCCGGCTCGGGCAATACGGGCGCCTTCAACGGCCTTGAGAACACGGGCGCCGACGACGGCAACGACAATACCGGCGTCTTCAACGGCAATCGCAACGCCGGCGACGCCAACGGTTCGCGAAACGTCGGCGCGTTCAACGGCAATCTGAACGCCGGCAGCGGCAACGGCTCGGGCAATAATGGCGACCTGAACGGGAACCAGAACGATTTTGCCAGCGCCGGGGCGAACAACGGGAACGCCAACGGCAACGCCAATGACGGCGCGCTGAACGGCAATGCGAACGGCGCGTTCGTCACCGGTTCGGACAATGGTAACGGTAACGGCAACGCCAACGCCGGAGCGCTCAACGGAAACCGCAACGGCAGCGGCGTCGCGTCGCCCGCCTCGACGTCCGGTCCGGTTACCGTCGAAGGCACGGCAACGTCCGTCGGCGAAGACGCATCGGCGTCCGGCTTCGCCGCGACGGCAGTCGGCCAGTTTTCCGCGAGCTCCGGCTTTGCGGCGACCGCGATCGGCCAGTTCGGTTCGGCCACCGGTTTCGCATCGACCAGTGTCGGTCAGTTCGCCGTCGCCTCCGGCTTCGCGTCGACGAGCGTCGGCCAGTTTTCCACCTCGTCCGATTTCGCTTCGACCGCGACGGGACAGTTTTCGAGCGCTTCGGGCTTCGCTTCGACGGCCAACGGCCAGTTCTCGAGCGCGTCCGGCGCGCTCAGCACGAGCGTCGGCCAGTTCTCGCAGGCATCGGCGACGGGCGCCACCGCGGTCGGTCAGAACGCCCGGGCGAACGCGCGGGCGAGCACCGCCATCGGGCAAGGCGCGACCGCCCGCAACGCCAATTCCGTCGCGATCGGGGCCGGGGTGGCGACGACGCGGGAAAACCAGGTCGTGCTCGGCACCGCCTCGCAGAGCGTCGCCATTCCGGGCGTGCGCTCTTCGCTGGCAAGGCGCCGCCAGTCCGGCGACACCTATTTCGTCACGTCCGACGACGGCGGCAACCTCGCGACTTCGACTTTCAGTCTCGATGATCTCGACCATCGCCTTTCGGATATCCGCCGCGATGCACGCGAGGGTTCGGCGGTGGCGATCGCGATCGGAGACGTGAGCTTTCTGCCCGAGGGGCGCAATTTCGGGCTCAAGGGCAATGTCGCCGTTTTCGGTGGCGAGGGGGCGGCCGGCGTCTCCTTCGCCGGTCGCCTGCCCGAAGCGCCGCACGGGACCGACATGTTTCTGACCGGCGGCCTCGGCGTCGGTATGGGGAGCGGGCTCGTCGGCGGGCGCGCCGGGCTTTCCATTGCCTGGTAGTCCGTCCGTTTTCGCGATCCTGCAGGTCTGCGTGCTCGCCCTGTCTTCCCTCGCATGCTGCTTCGAGGCGGCGACCGCACGGGACGAGAAGCCGCCGAGAACGCCGACGCCGAGCGCCCGTCCGCAAGCCGATGCGTCCGATGCGAGGCTCGTGCTCGTCCTCGTGCGCAACGTGTTCGTCGCGGTCGGGCAGGCGATCGCGGCCGGCAACTATTCCGTGCTTCGCGATCTCGCAGCGCCCGGCTTCCGGCGATCCTTTCCCGAAAGCCGGCTTGCCACCGTGTTCGAGCCGCTTGCCGAGGCGCGCATCGATTTTTCGACAAGCGTTCTGCTCGTTCCGAAGATCGCCCGCGCCGGCTTTCGCGACGACGGAACCCTCATCGTCGAAGGCGTCATGCCGACGAGCCCGGACGGCGTGCGGTTTCGCCTCCTGTTCCAACGGATCGATGGTGGCTGGCAGTTGCTCGGCATCTCGATGGACGCCGTCGCCGATCGTCAGGCGCCCGCATCCACCGGTGGGGCGGAAAGTGCGAAGCCCTCGCGATCGCCTTCTCCCCATCCGTGAAGCGGTTGCCAAGGCTCCATCGGCGAGCGGACGGGCACGGATCGGCTGCCGCGAGCATGGGCCGAAAGGGGTACGCCTGTTGGTCGAATGGATCGAATGCCGCGGACAACCCAGAATGGGCTCGTCTTTACATTGCCTTACCGGGCTTTACCGGGCGGCGGTTCAGCGAAACCGGCCGCGGAGGAGGAAACCTTGATGCATCGTACCACTCTGGCCGGGATGGCCATTGCCGTCATCGTCTTCACCGGTGTTCACGGGAACCGAATCACGGCCCCGCAGTCGGCCCATATCCTGAAGGCCGGCTGGTCCATCGGCAATGGCAACGGAAACGGAAACGGCAATTCCGGCTTCGGTAACGGAAATTACAACGGCAACGGCAATGCCGGCTACGGCAACGGGAATGGCAACGGAAACGGGAACTCCGGCAAAGGCAACGGCAATGCCAATGGCGGCCACAATACCGGGATCGCCAACGGTAACGGGAACGGAAACGGCAATGTCGGCTTCGGCAACGGAAACCGGAACGGCGGCTACAACGCCGGCACCATGAACGGCAACGCAAACGGCAATGGCGCGCCGGACTCCCATGGCAATATCGGCTTCAGTAATGGCGGCAGCGGCAACATCGGTGCCTTCAACGGGCGCGGCAACGCGTCTTCCTCCTCCGGCAACGGCAATATCGGCGCGTATAACGGCAATGCGAACATGGGGCGGAACGACGGAAACGGCAATGTCGGCGCGTTCAACGGAAACTTCAACGGCGGCTCGCGCAACGGCAACGGCAATGTCGGGGCGTTCAACGGAAACCACAACGGGAACGGCAACCGCTGATGCAGGGTCGTACACCGTTCGATACGACCTGCTCTTAAACTCCGCCGACACGACCCGGCAGATGGCGTCCGCGTGCTGAAGCGGCGAACCCGCGAGCGGGAGGAAACGATGAAGAGATCAGTCGTCCTGTCCATACTTCTTTGCGCGACCTTCGTGCCCTTCGCCACCCGCATCGCGGCGGGCATGGCTGCGGATCGGCATTTCGCCCAGAGCTTCGGCACCGGGAACGGAAATGGCAACGGCAACGTCGGCAACGGCAATGGGAACGGCAATGCCGGAAATGGCAACGGCAACGGCAACACCGGCGACGACAACGGCAACGGCAACGCCGGGAGCGACAACGGCAACGACGATACCGGAAGCGGTTTCGGAAACGGGTTTTCGACCGACGGCAACGAGAACGGCCTCCCTTTCCGCAAGGATCGCCTCGGCGCTCCCCTGAAGGATCCGCTCCGGGCAACGGACGACGATCGCCTCCCGCGCATGCAGGCGGGCACGGACCGCAGTACCGAATCCACGGCCGATGCCTTCGCCATGAGCGCTCGGACGGGGAAGATACGCGTGCATGAACGCGTCGCGATGTCCGGGGCCTTTCAGGGTCGTACGGAAGGACCCTGTTCGCTCGTCTGAGGCGATGACGGTCGGTCCTTGCGCGCTGAAAGCGCATGGGCCGACCGATCTCGGCGAAGGAGGTTTCGCCTTTCCATGCGCACGGTCCGGACTGAACGGCTTTCCACGCCCGCCCGGGCGACGCCCGGGGCAGCAGGGCCGCCGAACGCAAAGGGCGAGCCGAAAGGACGCGTGCTCATCGCCATGGACCGGCGCCTCATCCGCGAGGCGCTGGCATACGAGTTGCGCAAACGCTTCGGCGAAAGCTGCGTTCTCGCCGTGCAGGACGATCAGGCGCGCGAGCCGACCGGAGGCGACGAGCCCTCCGTCATCATTCTCGACTGCTGCGACGGCGATGGCGATGCCGATGCACAGGCCACCATCCAGCGCACCGCCCACGACTTTCCGACGGCTCGCATCCTCGTCCTGTGCGAACCCGAAACCCTGGCCTCCCTTCCCGTCTGGTTGAGCGGAGAGATCGGCGGCTGCTTCACGAGCAACGATCCGCTCGAACTGCTGATGGCCGCCGTCGGCGTGCTGATGGCCGGCGGCGTCTTCTTCCCGGCCCCGCTCGTGCGGCGTCTGCTCACGCCGCGTTGAACCGGCGCGCTGGTTCGAGACGGCAAAAGCGACGCGGATTGCGCCCGTCTTCGGCCTATGGGGCTCGATCCGGTACCGCGGCCTATGGGGCTTGATCCGGTACCGCCATCTCGTGATCTCGAAACCGCGACGTCAGCCGCGCTCGCGCTTCGATGGCCAGACCTCCAGCACACCGGCGAGGAGGACCAGCGCGCCGCCCGCGAGTTCCAGCGGCGAGAGCAGCTCGCCGGCGAGGAGAGCCGCGGAAAGCGCGCCGACGATCACTTCCGTCATCAGGAGAATGCCGACGCGCACCGGTTCCAGTCGCACGGTCGCCCACATCAGGCTGGCAATCGACAGGCCCCACCATACCCCGCCGGCGACGAAGGCGAGCCCGACGGGTTCGATCAGGCGGCTCGAACCGAGTCCGACCGGCAGCGGTTCGAAGAACGGCGCCAGCACCAGCGACGTGATCGCCGCCCCCATGGAGAAGACGAAGGTGGCCGGAGCGGGCGCAAGCGGCGAACGGCTCCGCATTCCCGTCGTGGCGACGGACCAGCACAGGCCCGCGGCGAGCGCCATCCAT
Organism: Pararhizobium mangrovi; assembly: GCF_006516965.1. Taxonomy (GTDB): domain Bacteria; phylum Pseudomonadota; class Alphaproteobacteria; order Rhizobiales; family Rhizobiaceae; genus Pararhizobium_B; species Pararhizobium_B mangrovi. Next base: position 62,102 of record NZ_VHLH01000016.1, read on the forward strand.
TCGCCCGCGCCGCGCGGCAGAGGCATTTCACCGCCGGCGCCGAGCATAACGACGAGGCCGGCAAGGCCGACGAGGATCGCGAGCAATCGAAGGCGCCGCACCGGCCAGCCCATGACGAAGCGCCCGATCAACGTGCTCCAGACGGGCGTCAGGAAATAAAGCAGGATGACGATCGCTACCCGCCCGTAGACGAAGCCGACGGAGTAAAGCGCGAAGGCCGCGCCGCCGACGGCGATCGACACGAGGGCAAGACGATCGGCCCGGACGAGCCGATCGCGTTGGCCGATTGCCACCGGAAGGACGAGCAGCGAAGCGGCAAGCGTGATCGCGACCGTTCCCCAGGCGCCCGGCAACCCGGCATCGGCGATCGAGCGCACGGGCAGCCAGTAGAACCCCCAGAGAACGCCCGTGAAAACGACGATCGCCGTCGCCAACGACGTTGTCCCCATCGCCGGCGCGCTGCGTTCCTGCGTCATGCATATCCTTCAAATGATCGCCGGCGGATCGGCCCGAAGCCGGCATTCGACATGTTCGATCGGCGCCGAGGACCATTTCGACGCGGGCGTCGCATATGGCGATACGCGAGCCGCACGGGATTTGCTACCGGCCGCTTTTGCGTTCTTTCAACCCCGTTCGGAAGGCTAAACGTCAATGCTCCAGAAAGATGACGCCGTTAGCGGGCCATCCATCTTCGGCAAGACGATGGATGTCGGCGCGACCTCTCCATCCGAATGGCAACCCGCCTTTCGCAGCTTGACGCCGAGCACCGGCACGACGAAAAGCTCGCCATGCCGTCCTACCCCAACGACCCTGAAGCGACGTGGGACGCGTCCGAACGGTTTCTCGCAACCTCGCAAAGGAGCGCCCGCTGATGGCCATCGTTCTCAAACCCGTCGCCCTGCCCCATTTCGGTGTGCCGATCCGGGCGCCCGAAATCCCGCAGGAAATCTACGCCGAGCGTTGCGACACGCTCTATGCGCGGTCCGGTGCGGACTGGGTCGTTGTCTATGCCGACCGCGAGCATCTTGCGAACATCGCCTTCCTGAGCGCCTTCGAGCCGCGCTTCGAGGAGGCGCTGCTTCTTCTCGGGCCGGACGGAAGGCGCATCCTCGTATGCGGCAACGAAAGCAGCAGCTACGCGCCGCTCGCGCGTCTTCCGGAGACGGAGATCGTGCTTTGCCAGTCCCTGAGCCTGATGGGGCAGACGCGCGAGAGCGCCCCGGCGCTCGAAATCGTCCTCGAGGAGGTCGGTCTGAAGGCCGGCGATACGTTCGGCGTGGTCGGCTGGAAGTATCTCGGCCGGACGGAATGGAGTGGTGAAGCGCCGAGCTTCCAGGTTTCGGCCCATCTGATCGACGTCCTGCGCAAGATCGCCGGCAAGGACGGCTCGCTTGTCGAAGCGACGCCGATCCTCATGGATCCGGAAAAGGGCCTGCGCGCCGTCGTCGACGTCCATCAGATCGCCGCCGGCGAATGGGGAGCCGCCCGTGCGTCCGAGGCCGTCTGGCGGATCGTCACCGGCATTTCGCCCGGCGAGGACGAGTTCACTGCTGCCGCGCGCATGGGCTACGCCGGCGAGGAACTTTCGGCGCACGTCATGTTCGCGACGGCGGCGAAGGGCGAGCCGGTCGTCGGCCTTCGCAGTCCGCGCGGACGGATCCTTTCGGAAGGCGAAGGGGTTTCGACCGCCGTCAGCTACTGGGGCGGGCTTTCCTCGCGCGCCGGCATGATCGCGCGCGAGGACGATGATTTCGTCGAGATCGCCAAGTCCTATTTTGGGGCTTTGCTCACCTGGTACGAAACCGTCGACCTCGGCTGCGAGGGCGGCGAAGTCGATGCCGCGGTGCGCGCGAAGCTCGCCGAGGCGAAGCTGGAGCCGGCCCTCAATCCGGGCCATCTCGTCGGACACGACGAATGGATGAACACGCCGATCGTGCCCGGTGGCCGAACGCCGCTCGTTTCGGGCATGCCCTTCCAGGTCGACATCATCCCGACACCGATGTCGGCCGGAAAGGCCCTGAACTGCGAGGACGCCGTCACGCTCGCCGACGAAGCGTTGCGCGACGACCTTCGCACGCACTATCCGGAGACGGCGGACCGGATCGAAGCGCGCCGGCGCTTTCTCGCCGAAGAGCTGGGCGTTTCGCTGAAGGATTGCATCCTGCCCCTTTCCAACACCCCGCTCTGCCTGCCGCCCCTTTGGCTGCGCTCCAACATGCTGCTCGCCAAGGATTGAGGCGTTTCCGGATCGGGAGCGTTTTCGGCTAGACGGAAGTGCTCCCGATCCGCCAACCGCCTTCGAGCCATGCGACGAGTTCGCGCATGAACATCTGCGGCCGTTCCATCATGAAGAAGTGGCTGCAACCTTCGAACATGATCGTTCGCGACGCCGCGAGGCGCTCGGACATCCAGCCCGTGGCCGTCGGCGAACAGATCGGGTCCTGGGTGCCACCCATGACGAGGGTCGGGCAGGCGATCCCGGCGAGATCGGCGAGCGTGTCGTGCGCGAGACACGCATGGTTCTGCCGGACGTAACAGGCCGGCAGACGCGTCTCGCCACCGATCAGCGCTTCGATGCGGGCGATCTGGTCGCGCTCGGTGTTGAAGAAGTGCGAGCCGACGAAGTTGGCGATCGAGTGGCGGGCATGGTCAGCCCAGTCGCCGCGCCACTCGAGCACTTCGCGCATATCGGTGAGGACCCGGACGCCCATCGGATCGAGCTTCGCGAAGGAAGCGCAAAGGACGAGCGAGCGGACGAGGTCGGGACGCTGAAGCGCGACGATCTGGGCGATCGCCCCGCCCATGGAGCGGCCGACGACATGGGCGTTCTCGATGCCGAGGCGATCCATGAGCGCAATCGTGTCGCGAGCGAGATCTCCCGTCGTCACGGGTTCGTCGACCTGCGTGCTTTCGCCCGCCCCGCGATTGTCGAAGGTCACCACCCGAAAACGGTCGCCGAGGGCTTCGACCTGCGGTCTCCAGGCGCTGAGATCGCCGGCGAGACCATGGATCATGACGACCGGACTGCCCTGCCCTTCGTCGCGGTAGTTGATCTCGTAATCTCCGATCGAAACCATGGGCATTCGAACGTCCTCCGCTTGCGAACTCGGTCAGGTGCCGGCAGATGATTGCCGGGTCTCCGCGCCGAGATCGAGAAATGCGTAGATCGCTTCGAGGAACGCCGCCGGGGCCTGTGCCATCGGCGCGTGGCCGAGACCCGGCAACTCGACCAGTTGCGCACCTTCGATCGAGGCTGCCAGTTCGTGCGCCATCGGCGGCGGCGTGGCCGCGTCGAGCGAGCCGACGACGACGAGGGTCGGGTTTTCGATCCGGCCGATCTCTTCGCGAAGATCGAGGTTCGCGAGGGCCACGCACGCCTCGGCAAAGAAGGCTGGATTGGTCTTCACCAGCGCGGCGCGGCGCTCCTCCAGCATGGCCGGATTGTCGGCGAGGAACGGTTCGGGGAAGAGGCGTTTCATGGCGATGTCGACGACGCCTTCCATGCCGTGCTCGCGCACGCGGTCCGCCATCGTGTCGAACGAGGCGCGGCCTTCAGCGGAAAAGCCGACGCCGGTATCGGCAAGGACCAGACGATCGAACCTGCGCCCGTGCCGAATGGCGAGCGTACTGGCAATGAAGCCACCGAAGCCGTTGCCGAGGACGTCCGTATCCGCGCCGAGGTCGAGCGGGGCGAAGGCATCGGAGATCCGGTCGGCGATGCCCGTCATCGTTGCACCGGCCGAAGACGAACCGCCGAAGCCCGGAAGATCGGGCAGGATCACGCGGCGGCTTCGCGCGAGCGTCGGTACGATGCGATCGAAGATCGCCCGGTCGGCGAGAAGCGAATGGAGAAGAAGCAGCGGCTTGCCGCTTCCGTGCTCGACGACGTCGATGACGCCATCCTTCAGTTCGATGGAAGCCATGCTGCCCCTTCTTCAGTAAACGCCCAGCAACTGCTCGACGAGCTCGCCGTCGGTTTGGATGGATTCGACCGGTCCGGCATGCGCGACCCGGCCGTTGTTCAGGATGACGACATCGTCCGCGACTTCCATGGCGAGCTTGACGTTCTGCTCGACGAGAACGATCGACAGGCCGGTGCGGCTCAATTCCTTCAGTACCCTCGCCACCTCGGCGACGATCTGCGGAGCAAGCCCTTCGGACGGCTCGTCGAGCAGGAGCAGCCGCGGGCCTGTCATCAGCGCGCGGCCGATCGCCAGCATCTGCTGCTCGCCGCCCGACAGCGATCCCGCGAACTGGCGCCGGCGCTCCTCAAGCCGCGGAAAGGCCGAAAACGCGTCTTCCAGGCTCCAGCCCCGCCACCCTTCTCGCGAAGGCGTGCGCGCGGCGACGGTGAGATTTTCGTGCACGGTAAGCGACGGGAATATGCGCCGTCCCTGCGGCACGACGCCGACGCCTTTCTGGGAAATGCGTTCTGGCGACAGCCCCTGTATCGGCTCGCCGTAAAGGGTCATCTCCCGAGCCTTCGCGCGCACGAGGCCGACGATCGAGCCGATGCATGTCGACTTGCCCGCCCCGTTGCGGCCGAGAAGGCCGAGAACGCCGCCCGCCCGGACGCGAAGCGAAAGGTCGTGGAGGACGTGGCTGTCGCCGTAGAAGGCGTCGAGCCCGTCTAGAACGAGAGGATCAGTGGCCAAGGTAGACCTCCTTGGTTTTCGGGTCCGCGACCACTTCGGCACGGTTTCCCTCGACGACGACGGCACCGCGCTGCATGACGGTGATACGGTCGGCAAAGGCCAGCGCGACGTCCATGTCATGCTCGATCATGACGATCGTGACGCTTCGCGGAATGGATTCGAGAAGCCGTTGCACCTCGCCGCGTTCGTCCGCAGAAAGGCCGGCGAGCGGCTCGTCGAGCAGCAGCAGGCTCGGTTCCTGCGCCATCGCCATCGCGATTTCGAGGCGACGCCGCTCGCCATAGCTCGTTTCAGAAACCTTCCGGTCGGCAAGATGTTCGAGGCCGACCGTCGCAAGCACCTCGCGGGCGCGCTCCCTGAAGCCGGTGCGCCGGTCGAGGCTGGTGAACGGGTCGAAGCGGCATCGGCTGAGGCCCGTCAGCGACATGACGACGTTGTGCGTCAGCGTGCTTTCGGCAAACAGCGTGATGATCTGGTAGGTACGTGCGACGCCCATATGCGTTCGCTGATCGGTGCGCATGCGCGTGACGTCCCGCCCGAAGAGGCGGATCGACCCTGTGCTCGGACGGATATCGCCGGCGATGAGATTGAACAGGGTGGTCTTGCCCGCGCCGTTCGGACCGAGCAGGAGGTGACGTTCCCCCAGTTCCACCTTGAGAACCACGTCGCGAACCGCGGGCAGTCCGCCGAAATTCTTGCCGAGGCCGTCGACGTCGAGTGCCAGTTCGCTCATGACGAACGCTCCTGTACGGCAGCGGTCCCCGTCGCTTCGCCCGGTCCACCGCCAGCAGCCCTCCGACGCCGACCGAGAGCCAGTTTCGTCCAGCGCGTGGTGCCGGGAACGAGCCCTTCTGGCATGAACAGAACGATCATGACGAAGACGGCGCCGAGAAGCATGACCCATCGCGCGATGTACGCGCTCACGACGTTCTTGAGGACGACGACGAGCACCGCACCGACGATCGGACCGAAAAGCGTTCCCGCGCCGCCGGCAATGACCATCAGAAGCGTTTCGGCCGAGGTCATCAGGTTGAGGGCGTGCGGGCTGACGAACTGGTTGTAGTAGGCGTAGAGGATCCCCGCGATCGCTCCCCAGAACCCCGCATAGACGAAGCCGCACCACTGGACGAACCACACATTGTAGCCGAGCGCACGCATGCGCCGCGGTTGGTCGCGCGAGCCCCGAAGGCTGTGGCCGAAGGGTGAGCGGACGAAGAGTGCAATGCCTGCGAAGGCGACGAGGAAGAAACACAACGCGAAGTAGTAGAAGGCATTCGGATCGCCGAGATCGATGCCGAATGGATGCGGACGCTGCATGCCGCCGAGACCGTTGTCGCCGCCCGTCAGGCTCACCCAGCGAAAGGCGAGCCCCCAGAGGATCTGCCCGAGCGCCAGCGTGATCATCAGGAAGCCGAGCCCGCTCGCCCGCAGGGCGAGGAACCCGAAGAGCATGGCAAGGCCCGTCGTCGCCACGAGCGCGATCAGCGCTCCGGAAAACTGTCCGAAGCCGGCAAGCGTCGTCAGGTAGATCGTCACGTAGGCGGCGAAGCCGAGATAGGCCGCATGGCCGAGCGATGTCAGTCCGCCGAAGCCGACGAGCAGGTTCAGGCTCATGGCGAGGATGGCGTAGATGAGCACCTGGCTGGCGAGGTTGACGTAGAATGGCGAGCCGATCAGAACCGGAACAAGCACCAGCGCCACGACCATGACGACGAGCCAGACTCCCGATCGCGCCGTCATACGAGCCGCCTCCCGAAGAGGCCGGTCGGCCGGATCGTCAGGACGAGGACCATCGGCAGGAACAGGATGACGTATGCGAGATCCGGCACCAGCGCCTGGCCGTAGCTGTAGATGAAGCCGATCACGAGAGCGCCCACGAATGCGCCGCCGAGGCTGCCGACCCCGCCGAGAATGACGACGACGAGTGCCATTGGCAGCATGTCGGTATCCATGCTCGGATAGACCGAGAGGATCGGTCCGGCGAGAACGCCACCAGCGCCGGCGAGCGCCGAACCGAGGCAGAAGACCAGCGGGAAGAGAAGCGAGGTCCGGATACCCATCACGCGGGCCATCTCCATGTCATCGACGCCCGCCCTGATCATCGCGCCGACCCGGCTCCGTTCGAGGAGAAGCCAGAGCGCACCGGCAAGACAGACCGCGACGACGACCACGAACAGACGGTATTTCGGGAAGATGAGACCGCCGAAGCGCAGGACGCCCTGCAGTTCGGAAGGCATGGGCAGGGGCCGCGGATCGCCGGACCACAGCCACAGGCACCCGTCGGCGATAATGAAGGCGATGCCGAGGGTGACGAGCACCTGGGCAAGCGGCTGGCCCGCGAGACGACGCAGGATCAGCCCCTCCATCACGCCACCGAGCACACAGACCGTAAGCCCGCCAATCAGGATTGCCACCCAGAAGTTCATGCCATTGTCGATCGCCGAAAGGCCGACATAGGCGCCGAGCATGAAGAATGCGCCATGGGCAAGGTTTGCGACCCGCATCAATCCGAAGATCAGCGAAAAACCTGCGGCAAGGATGAAGAGGAGGGAACCGAACGCCAGACCGTTCAGCCCCTGTATGACCCAGAAGTTCATCGCCACCCTCTCCCCGAAAGCCCTACTTCTTTTCCCCACCACCATCGTAGTCTCGGGAATAGACGGGACCGGCCAAGAACTTCTTCGGATCGTAGGTCCAGAACTGGCTGACGGCCGGATAGGTCTTGATCACCGTGTTCTGCAGACGGCCATCCTTCTTCTCGACCTTGCGGATCTCGATATCCATGATCGGCTGGCCGTAGTCGTCGATCTTGACCGGGCCGTAAGGGCTCTTGTCGATATTGACGTTGCGCAGCGCCTTCATGAAGGCCTGCTTGTCGGAGACGTCGCCGTGGACCTGCTCGAGAGCGTTGTTGAGGAACTGGCAGGCCATGTAGGCGCCGACCGTGTAGTAGCCGGGATCGGAACCGTAGGCCTTGCGGACCGCCTTCACGAACGCCTGGTTCGTGGGCGTGTCGATGCCCGCGCTGTACCAGCCGGCGGAAATGACGCCGAGCGCTTCGTCGCCCATGTTCTTCAGGATGCCTTCGTCGACCGTCGTCATCGAGCCCAGCACCGGCTTCGTCATGCCGTAATTGCGATACTGGCCAAGGAACTTGATGCCGTTGCCGCCGGCGAAGGCGGCGAAGACCGCGTCGACATCGGGATCGATCTGCGTGATGTACGATCCGTAGTCGGCAGTGTTCAGCGGAGGCCACAACTTCTGGACGATCTCGCCGCCATTGTCCTTGAAGACGCGCTGGAAGCCTGAGGCGATCTCGTGGCCGAAGGCGAAGTCGTCGGCGATGATGGCGATCTTCTTGTAGCCGAGATCCTTGGCCGCATACTCGCCGAGCGGATGGTGCGCCTGCGCCGACGTTCCGACCGCGCGGACGAACCATGGGTTCGGCTTGCGCTGGGTCAGATCTTCCGCGGCGGCGGACGGCGAGATGATCGGCACCTTCACCTTGCGGATGTAGTCGTCGATCGCCAAAGCCTCGAAAGCGGCGAGCGGGCCGATCAGGACGTCCACGTTGTCGCGCTCGACGAGTTCCTGCGTCTTGGTCTTCGTGACGGCGGGCTGGCCTGCGGTGTCGGCGGTTATGACGTCGATCTTCCTCCCGGCCATCTTGCCGTCGTGCTGATCGACGCACAGCTTGAGCCCCTCCTCCATCTGGCGACCACCGGCAGCGAGCGCACCGGACTTCACGGTCAGGAAGCCGACCTTGATCGGACCGTTGTCCTGAGCCTGCGCACCAACCGTACCAAGGACGGCCGAAAGGACGAGTGCCGATAGGATTCCACCCGGTCGTAACATGCGTTTTCCTCCCAAGGAATATTCCTGTGATGCACCTGAAATGGCGCAGTCCTCGTTTCCAGACATCTCACCCTGACGAATGAGATGTCAATCGGAAACCTATTCACGCGCCGAAAAAGGGCATTTTTGCCGATTTTCGGACTTTTCGGAACTTTAAGGCGTTCGCCGATAACGAATTTGGACGTTGACGTGATATCTCACGATTGTTCATAACACTCGAAAGGAGCGATCGGGTGAAATGAGACAAACCGAGATCTATCAGGCGTTGAGAGGCGATATCCTCACCTGCAAGCTGCCGCCGGGGGCCGAACTGCGCGAGCAGGAGCTCGCCCAACAGTTCAAGGTGAGCAAGTCGCCGGTCCGGGAAGCCCTTCAGCATCTGGTGAAGGAAGGCCTGATGACCGTCATGCCGCGCCAGGGATACCGTGTCTCGCCGGTTTCCATGTCCGATGCACAAGACATGTTCGCCTTCCGCAAGGTGCTCGAACTCGCATGCGTCGCGGAAGCCGCGAAGAGCGCCGACGACGAGACGCTTCGCACCCTCGATCGCTTCCGAAGCTTCGAGAGCGCCGATCAGGAGGAGTTCATCGCCTATAACCGCGATTTCCACTGCGCGCTCGCCCAGTGCTCGGGCAACAACAGAATGAGCCGCGCCGCGTCCGACCTGATCGAGGAAATGGACCGGCTGGTCCGCATGAGCGTGGCCGCGATCCGGGGCCGCAATCCACGCAAGCTCGTCGAAGAACATGCGCACATCATCGACGCCGTGCAGAAGCGCAACGCCAAGCAGGCAGTCAACCTGCTGAAGTCGCATACCACCGCAGCCGAGAAACGATTCATCACGGCCCTGGAATGGGCCGCGGTCCAGGCCTAAGCGCCGCCGCCATACGCACAAAGGGAGAAGACATGTCCGCTGCAGGCAAGCCGAACGCGACGAACGACGCCGAAACCCATGGGCTTTATATCGACGGAGGAGAAGTCGCCGGAGAGACCGGCGAGCTGATCGACGTGCGCAATCCGGCGAACGGCGATGTCATCGCACGCATCCCGCATGCAACCGACGCCGACGTCGACCGCGCCGTCATGAGCGCGCGCCGCGCGTTCGAAAGCGATGAATGGGGCAAGATGGAGCTGCGCACCCGCGCACGCCTCGTCAACAAGCTCGCCGACGCATTCGAGAGCCATCTCGACGAGCTCTACCATCTCGAGACGGTGAACAACGGCCGGCCGCTTACCGAGACGCGAGCCCAGCTTCGCAGGCTGCCCGACTTCTTCCGATACAATGCCGGCCTCGCCCTTTCCCGGCGCGACGCCGTCATCCCGGTCGAAGGGGACTACCTGAACTACACGCTCCGCCGGCCGATCGGCGTGGTCGGCAACTGCACCCCGTTCAACCATCCGCTGATGATCATGTGCAAGAGCCTTGCCCCGGTCTTCGCCTCGGGATGCACTACCGTCGTCAAGCCTTCGGAATACACGCCGCTGACGACGCTGGCGCTTGCCAGGATCTTTACCGAGGCCGGCCTGCCCGACGGCGTCTTCAACATCGTCACCGGGCTCGGCCCGACGACCGGCAAGGCGCTTTGCGAGCATGATAACCTGAACAAGCTCGTGCTTACCGGCGGTACGGAAGCCGGGCAGATCGCCGGCGCCCAGGCCGGACGCCATTTCGCTCATCAGACGCTCGAACTCGGCGGCAAGACGCCTGTGGTCGTCTTCCCCGATTTCGACGTCGACCAGGCGGTCAACTACGCGGCCTTCGGGGCGTTCATCGGTGCCGGTCAGACCTGCGTTTGCGGAAGTCGCCACATCGTCCACGCCGACATCTACGATTCGTTCGTCGAAAAGCTTGCGGCCAAAGCGAAGGCGATCAAGATCGGCGATCCGACCAAGCCCGGAACCCAGCTCGGTCCCGTGATCTCCGAGAAGCAGCGACAGCGCGTGCTGAACTACGTCCGTGCGGGCATCGAGGACGGCGCGAAACTGGTCGCCGGCGGCGAAATTCCCGGCGAGCTTGCCGAAAGCGGCGGATACTTCGTGCAGCCGACGGTGTTCGCCGATGTCGAGGCGAACATGCGCATCTTTCAGGAGGAGGTGTTCGGACCCTTCACCTCGGTGACGAAGTTTCACGACGAGAAGGAAGCGATCGCGCTTGCGAACAACTCGCCCTTCGGGCTTGCCGCGGCGATCCGCACGCGCGACGTCGCACGCGCCCACCGCGTGGCCGCCGCAATCGAATGCGGCATCGTCTGGATTAACGACCACCACCGCCTCGACCCCGCTTCGCCGTGGGGCGGCGTGAAGCTTTCCGGCATCGGCCGCGAATTCGGACCGGAATCCTTCGAGGACCATTTCGAAGTGAAGAGCGTAATGGTCAATACCGGCGACGGGCCCTTCGACTGGTACGAAGGCACGTCGGGACAGGCACGGCTGAACTAGAGCATCAACCAGCCGGACTGATCCAGTCCGGCGTCGTGAACGATGCGCAAAACCAAGGGATAGAGCGCTGGACCTGATTCAATCAGGTCGCAAAGCGCTTTGGGGACCCGGTTCATATCGCACGACCAGATCGGACGGCGCCGTTTTCTGCGGCGCCGTCGAAACGTAACGACAACGAGCGTCACGTGGACTGGTCTCGGCGGCGTTGCGGATGGCCGCGCGGCCATAAGCGTTGCCGGACGGATGACCTGAGCCTCTTCCGAACCAGGCACGGCCTCAGCCCCATTCGCTACCGGCAGTAGCCGGCATCGCTGGTGATCCACTCACCTTCCAGGGCGGAGGTCATTCCGCCCCGGCGGTCACGTCTCGTATGTGGCGCTTACAGCGTCGGCATCGTGAATTGCGGATCGTCGCGCTGGCCCTTCGGCCACCGCGTCGTGGTCGTCTTGATGCGCGTATAGAAGCGCACGCCTTCCATGCCGTGCATGGCATAATCGCCGAAGATCGAGTTCTTCCAGCCGCCGAAGGAATGGAAAGCCATCGGCACCGGGATCGGTACGTTGACGCCGACCATGCCGACCTCGATCTCGCGCGAGAAGGTCCGTGCCACATCGCCGTCACGGGTAAAGATCGCCGTGCCGTTGGCGTATTGGTGGCTATGGATAAGGTCGACGGCCTCGCGGTAGGAATTGCGCCTCACCATGGAAAGAACCGGCCCGAAGATCTCGTCGCGGTAGATCGACATCTCCGGCGTCACCCGATCGAAGAGCGTTCCGCCGACGAAGAAACCATTCTCGTAGCCCTGCTTGTCCTGACGGAAGGCACGACCGTCGACGACGAGGTCGGCACCTTCCTCGACGCCCTTGTCGATGTAGCCGAGCACCTTGTCCCGGTGCTCGCCGGTGACGAGCGGTCCCATGTCCGAACCCGCATCGCCAGCCGGGCCGATCTTCAACGCCTCGATCTTCGGAACGAGCCGTTCCTTCAGCGCCTCGGCCGTCTTTTCTCCGACCGGTACGGCCACGGAAATCGACATGCAGCGCTCGCCGGCGGAACCGTAGGCCGCGCCCATCAGCGCGTTCGCCGCCATGTCGAGGTCGGCGTCCGGCATGACGATCATGTGGTTCTTCGCACCGCCGAGCGCCTGGACACGCTTGCCGGCGGCCGTCCCGCGCGAATGGATGTATTCGGCGATCGGCGTCGAACCGACGAAAGAGACCGCCTTGACGTCCGGATGGTCGATGAGCGCATCGACGGCGACCTTGTCGCCCTGGACGACGTTGAAGACGCCGTCCGGCAGGCCGGCCTCGCTCAGCCATTCGGCCATGAGCAGAGAGACGGAAGGGTCGCGCTCGGAGGGCTTGAGAACGAAGGTGTTGCCGCAGGCCAGTGCTACCGGGAACATCCACATCGGCACCATGGCCGGAAAGTTGAACGGCGTGATGCCGGCGACGACGCCGAGCGGCTGGCGCACCGAATGCGAATCGACACCGCGCCCGACGTTCTCGGAAAATTCGCCTTTGAGCAGGGTGGGCGCACCACCGGCAAACTCGACGACTTCCATGCCGCGCGTAACCTCGCCGAGCGCGTCCTCATGCGTCTTTCCATGCTCGGACGAAATCGCCTCGGCAAGCCGATCGGCGCGTTCGACGAGGATCGCACGAAAGCGATCGAGGATTCGCGCGCGGCGCAGCGGCGGCGTTTCGGCCCATTCGGGCCATGCCGCGTTCGCGGCCGAAACCGCAGCCGATACGTCTCCTTCGCTAGCAAGAACGACGGTTTCCGTGCTCTCTCCGCGGGCGGGGTCGTAGACCGGTTGGGTGCGCGTACCGTCGCCTTCGGTTCGGGCGCCGGCGATATAATGGCCGATGGTCATAAAATGTCCTCCTTTGACGGTCCAACAGACTTGTCAACGATGAACGCGCATAGCAATCTCTCGAAATGAGACCAGGCTATGCGCGAATGCATACACTGAGCGGTGCGGAAAGATGGATTGGGATGATGGTCGTCTGTTCCTTACGGTGGCGCGCGCCGGCCAGATGCTCGGCGCGGCGCGCACGCTTGGCGTCAACCAGGCGACGCTGAGCCGGCGCATCGCCGCGCTAGAGGCCTCGCTTGGCGCGAGCCTGCTGACGCGCCACGCCCATGGCTGCGAACTGACGGAGGACGGGGAAGCGCTCGCAGCATCCCTCGAACGGGCAGAGGCGGAATTCGTACAGGCGCAGGCGCGTTTCAACGGGTCCGGTCGCACGATTTCCGGAACGCTGCGCATCGGTGCACCGGACGGATTCGGCGTATCTTTCCTAGCGCCGCGTCTCGGAGATTTCGCCGAGCGCCATCCTCACCTCACCATCCAGCTCGTCGCCGTACCGCAAGCCTTTTCGCTGTCGCGTCGGGAGGCCGACATCGCGGTCATGGTCGGCCGGCCCGAACAGAAGCGGCTCGTGGCGCGCAAGCTTACCGACTACACGCTCGGTCTCTACGCCTCCCGTGGATACGCCGAGGCGCATGGCCTGCCCCGTTCGCCGGAAGATCTGCGCGCCCACCGCCTCGTCGGCTACGTCGAGGACCTGATCTTCTCTACATCCTTGAACTTTACGGATGCGTTCTGGCCGTCATGGCGTTCTCGCGTGGAAATCTCTTCCGCCACGGGACAGATGGAAGCGATCCGCGCCGGGTGCGGCATTGGCGTGCTGCACGACTATCTGGCCCTGCCGCACGGCGATCTCGTTCCGGTCCTGCCGGCCCTTTCGGCCAAACGTGCGTACTGGCTCGTCTATCACGAAAGCGTACGCAGGCTTGCGCGTATCCGTGCGGCGGTGGACTTCCTGACGGAAATCGTCGGCAGCGAAAGCGCCCGGTTCGCCGCACGGGAACATATCCCCGGCTGAAGGCTCCGTCAAAGCATCAACGGAAGCGGGCGGCGAACCATTCGAAGGAGGCGTGTGCGCTTTCGAAGGGTGGGCGGGCGGGGTAATCGACCTCGGCGATCAGGAAGCCCGCGAAGTTCGGGGCGAGCGTTGCC
>NZ_VHLH01000017.1 GCF_006516965.1 Pararhizobium mangrovi
TCGAGATCGAGGTCGCCGTCGCCGGGTTCTGCCCACAGTCCGTCGAGAACGACTTCCTGATAGCTTTTGTCGCCGGTCTTGCCGCCGGCGGCGACCGCCATGTGGCAGTCCTTGACGTGGACCGCCGAAACGCGGTCGCGATAGTCCGTCATCAGGGCCGTCACGTTCGCGCCGGCCCAGGAAAGATGGCCGGTGTCCGGGCCGAACCCCAATTGCGAGGCGGGTAGCGCGTCGAGGATCGTGCGTGCCTCGTCCTCGGTCTCGATCCAGGTTCCGATATGCGGGTGCAGGGCGGGGCGCACACCCTCCTCCTTCATGGCGGACGAGATGCGATCGACGATCGAAAGGATCGTCTCGCTGCGTGCCGCATCGGCCTCGGCGCCGATGGCGGGACGACGGACGCGAACCGCCTCCTTCGTCATGCGGCAGCCGATGAAGATGTCGGAAAGCGCCAATTCGGCGTGCTCAGCCGCCGCGCGACGAGCGAGTTCCACGGTTTCATCGATGGTGACGCCGTGCTCCGGCAGGCCGATCGAGAAATAACCGGGCGCGGGACCAAGCCCCGCCCCGTCGAGGAGCGCGCGATATTCGGCGAGCGTCATCGCGGCCGGAGGCTGTGCGTGGACGAACCGGAAACCCGAGCTGCGGACCCGATCGAGAAGCTCGGGCAGCGCCGGCCCCTTCGAAGGGTCCAGCCAGCCATCCTCCGTGGCATACCATTGGATCGGGTTGAGCGCGACGCGGTCGCGGTCGAGGCGGGTTGCTTCCGGCATGTCGGGGTTCCTCGAAGAAGCGCTGAAGGGGTCAGGCGGTTCACTGCATCAAGAGGCCGGGCATCGAGGCCCTTTTCAGAACGTCAGAACGTCAGGACGTCTGGGCGAGCCGGCGGCAGGCGCGCACGGCCTGCGCCATGATGGTCAGCGTGGTGCCGCTGACGCCGCTGCCGGGAAAGGCGCTGGCGTCGCAGATCCAGAGGTTCGGTACGTCCCACGCCTGGCCCCATCCGTTCAGGACGGAGTTTGCCGGATCGGTCCCCATGCGCGCGCCACCGGTCTCGTGGATCGCGGCGCCCATGACCATGACGCGCTGGAAAAAGAGCCGGAAGAGGGCACGCGACACCGCATTGGACTGCGGGAACGCGCCCCTTCCCCATTCGCGCCGACCGTTCGGCGAGCCGACGAACTCGACCTCGCCGCCCGCACCGTTGACCGTCTCGATGAAGGTCGCCTCCTGCTTTTGGAGGCGTGCCCGGTCCGTTTCGCCCATGCGGCAACGCACATGGGGCACCGGAATGCCCCAGCGGTCGCGTCGGCGCGGATCGAGCGTCACGCGATTGTCCGGGTCCGGCTCCATCCGCCCGAACCCGAAGAAGAGAAGCTGCGAGGGGTCCGTTTCCCCGGTCGGCGAACGACCGACCGCGCCTTGGAAATCGAACTGTCCGCGTTCGGCGGGATCGGCGGTCTCGAAACGCGGGATGAAGATACCGCCCGAACGTCCGTAGAAGGGATCTTCCGGCGCGCTTTCGTCCACCGACCAGCCCTTGACCTCGGGATAGATGCCAGTGCCGAGCATGGGCAGCTGATCCATGAAGTATCGGCCGAGTTCGCCGGAGGAATTCGCCAGCCCCGCCTTGTGGGTGTCGTCGGCGGAATTGAAGAGCAGGCGTACCGTTTCGATCGGCGACGCGCAGATGACGACATGGCCCGCATGCAGGGTCTCGACGGTGCCGGACCGGCTGTCCACGATTTCGACGCCGGTCGCACGTCCGTTTTCGACGAGCACACGGCGGACGATCCGGTCGTAGCGTTCGGTGAGCCGGCCGCTCGCCTGCGCGGCGCGCAGCGGCGCCATCCGCCGCGAAGAATGGTGCGGCATCGAGCGCCAGGCGATCACGCGCCGCTCCGGCCAGCGCGTCTCGACCGCCGTGCGGAAGCTCTCTTCGGCCGGCGTCAGCGCGGCGGGCGAGGCGACCACGCTGTCGGGAAGCGTCGTCAACCCGTCGCGATTGCCCCGCAATTCGAGAAGGCGCTCGACCTCTTCGTAATAGGGGGCGAGTTCGGCGTAGTCGAACGGCCAGTCGACGCCGCTGCCATAACGACTTTGCGAACGGAAATCATCGTCCGACCAGCGCAGGAGCATCCGGCCGAAAACGTGCGAACGCCCACCCCCCTGGCGCCCGCGGATCCACACGTATGGTGCATCGGACGGTGTCGTATAGGGATTGTCACGGTCGCTGACGTAGAACTGCTTCAGCATCGGCCGGTAGAACGCCGCCCGTGCCTGGACGCCCCTGCCGCCGAGCGTGGCCATCGCCCGGTCGAACATCGTGACCCCGCGCCCCGACTGGCGCTTCGGGGCGACGAAATCTTCCGGCTTCACCTCGCGGCCGGCCTCGATCATGAGCACGGAAAGACCCTGGTCGGTCAGTTCCTTCGCTGCGAAGCTGCCCGAAGGGCCGGAACCGACGACGATGGCATCGAACATTTCGCTCATCGCCGATCAGCTCGCAAAGCCGCGTACGGCCTCGATCGTTCGGCTGGCGAAGCGCTTCCAGTCGCTCGGCTTGTCGTGCTCGACCACCATCAGTCCGGCGCCGGCCGCGAGCGACCTTTCCCAAAGGCGCGGCCAGTCCATCGTGCCGTGGCCGACATCGGCAAACCCCATCTCGTCGAGGCATTCTCCGGATGGAGCGACATCCTTGACGTGAACGGCGGGAATGCGCCCGGCGTATTTCGCCAGCCATTCCTCGGGCCGAGCATTTGCCTTCACCATCCAGGCGAGGTCCGGTTCGAGGGGTACGTCCTTGCCGAGGAGATGGTCCAGCGGGTAGCTGCCGTCGGCAAGCGGCACCATCTCGAAATCGTGGTTGTGGTAGGCAAAGGCGAGTCCGCGCCGCTCCGCGTCGTTCCTGTAAGCGGAAAGCCGCCGGCCGATTTCCCGCCAACCCTCGCCCGTCTCCGGGCGGTCCTCGGGCGCGATCCACGGCACGACGACCAGCGACATGCCGTAGAGACCTGCGATCTCCTCGAGCCTGTCGCCCGCTTCTTCGAAGAAGTCGAGCGTGAAGTGGCCGGATCTGGCGGTCAGCCCGTGCTTTCGTACGCGTTCGGCATCGCCGCGCACGGTCGCCATATCGTCGGGTGGAGCAAAGAAGAATGGCTGCACGTCGGTGTAGCCGAGACCGGCGAGGAAGCTCAACTGCTCGTCCAGACTGTCCGACGCGCGCGAGGAGAACAGCTGGAAGGAGACGTCGTTCGCAATCATCGTAGGCTTCTCCATTGGACCGGTGCGCCTCAGGCGAGCCGCATGCCCGTATCGGGATCGAAGAGGTGCACGCGTGCCGGGTCGGGCCAGACCTCCAGCGTCGCGCCTTCCGGTTCGACGATCCGCTCGCGAAAGACGCCCGTGACCTCTGCGACGCCGAGCTTGAGAAGCACCATCGTCTCGGCGCCGGTCGGCTCGACGAGTTCGATCGTTGCCGGCAGACCGTCGCCGAGGACGAGATGCTCGGGCCGAAAGCCGTAGACGACGCGTCGCCCCTCTTCGCCGGCCGCATCCGGCGGCAGGGGAAGGTGCAACCCGTCTTCGGTCTCGAGCCATCGCTCGGCGCCTTCGTGGCGAAAACGACCGGGCACGAAGTTCATCGAGGGCGATCCGATGAACTCGGCGACGAAGAGGTTCGCCGGACGATCGTAGAGGTTGAGCGGCGTGTCGCACTGCTCGACCCGGCCGTCGCGCATCACGACGATCCGGTCGCCCATGGTCATCGCCTCGATCTGGTCGTGGGTGACGTAGATCGTCGTGGTGTCCAGCCGGTGCTGCAGCGCTTTGATCTCAGAACGCATCTCGACGCGCAGCTTGGCGTCGAGGTTCGAAAGCGGTTCGTCGAACAGGAAGACCTTCGGCTCGCGCACGATCGCCCGCCCCATGGCGACGCGCTGGCGCTGGCCGCCCGAAAGCGCGCTCGGCTTGCGGTCGAGCAGTTCGCGCAGGCCGAGGATGCCGGCCGCCTTGTCGATGCGCTCCTTGCGTTCCGCCTTCGAAAGGCCGCGCAGCTTCAGGGAGAAGTCCATGTTGTCGAAGATCGTCATGTGCGGGTAGAGCGCGTAGCTCTGGAACACCATCGCGATATCGCGGTCCTTGGCAACGACGTCGTTGACCACCTCGTCGCCGATGCTGATGGTTCCGCCGGAGATCTCCTCCAGTCCCGCGATCATGCGCAGCAGCGTCGACTTTCCGCAGCCCGACGGACCGACGAGCACCACGAAAGACCCGTCGGGAATGTCGACCGAGACCCCGTGCATCACCTCGACCCCGCCATAGGACTTGCGGACGTCGTCGATCACGACGCTGGACATGGCGAACCTCCTGCACGGGTTTGGATGGACGTCATCCCTTGACGGCCCCGCCGAGAATGCCCCGGACGAAATGGCGCTGCATGGAGATGACGAGGATCAGCGGCACTACGACGGAAAGGAAGGTCGCTGCCATAAGCGGTCCGCGCCCTTGCGCCGTCTGCGCGGCGAGGCCCGAAAGGTTGACCGTGATCGCTGGCGCGAGTGGCGAGCCACCGAGGAAGAGAAGCGGGATGAGCAGGTCGTTCCACGACCAGAGGAAGGCGAGGATACCGAGCGAGGCGAGGATCGGCCGTGCGAGCGGCAGGACGATGGAGCGGAAGATCCGCAATTCCGACGCGCCGTCGAGATGTGCGGACTCGTAGAGCTCTTCGGGGATCGAGGCGATGAAGCCGCGCAGCAGGAAGACGCCGAAGGGTACGGTGAAGCCCGTCTGGTAGAGCCAGATGCCCGGCAGCGTGCCGGACAGTCCCGCCATGTAGTAGAGGCGCAGGAGCGGTACCAGCGTGATCTGCGGCGGTGTGACGAGGAGCGCGACGAGGATCAGCGAAAGCGCGGTGCGGCCGGCGAACCGCATGCGCACGAGCGCGTAGGACCCGAGCACCGAGAAGAACATCACGAGCGCCGTCGTCGGAACGGCGATGGCGAGCGAGGTCGCGAGGCTCGAAGCGGTCTGCAACTGGTCGAGCGCGAGTTCGTAGTTCTGCGCCGTGTAGATCGGCCGCACGAAGGCCATCCACCAGCCCGAACTGGCCGCTTCGGCCTGGGGACGCAGCGACGAGACGAACAGCCCGATCGTCGGAACGAACCAGACGACGATGATCGCGACGACGACCACGTGGACGCCGATGCGCGCCCATCGGCCCGTGGAGCCGCGGCGTTTGGGGGCACGGGCGCTCACTTCGCCTCCCGGCGGAACTGGACGACGTTGATGAGGGCGACCGGCAGGGCGGCGAAGAGCAGGATGACGGCGATCGCGCTGGCGTGGCCGAAATTGCTCGCCGCGAACAGCTCGTAATAAAGCCGGTTGGCGATGACGTCGGTGCCGAAATTACCGTTGGTCATGACGTAGACGATGTCGAACACCTTCAGCGAGGTGATCAGCGTGGTCGTCAGCACCACGAGGACGGCCGGCAGGATGTTCGGCAGGATGATCGAGGCGAAGATGTGGAACTCGCCCGCCCCATCGAGGCGCGCCGCCTCGACCATGTCGCCGCCGACATTCTTGATCGCCGCCGAAAGGATCAGCGTCGCGACGCCGAGATGCAGCCACACGGCGACGAAGATGAGGGCGAGGTTGTTGACGATCGGCTGGATCAGCCATGGCACGGGAGCGAAGCCGAAGAGGTGGAGAATGGCGTTCAGGAGGCCGATCTGCGGGCTGCCTTCGGGCTGAAACGAGTAGATCTCCGACCAGATCACCGCGCCGGCCGTAAACGAGATCGCCGTCGGCAGAAGCACGATCGACATCGCCAGCGGTCCGTAACGCACCTTGTCGAAGAGCACGGCGGCGGCGAGCGCCAGGATCAGCGTGACGATGGGGTAGACGACGAGCCACAGGATGTTGTTGCCGACGATGCCGAGCATCGTGCCCGAGAACGCCCATCGGTAGTTGTCGAGCCCGACGAAGGTCTCGGATCGCGCCCCCATTATCGACGTGCCGAGCGTGGTCACGATCGGGTAGACGAGGATCACGACGACGAGGACGAGCGGCAGGCCGAGCCACAGCCAGGGCCGGGTCCGCCGTTCGAGCCGTGCCGGCAGGTGCGCCAGCACCCGTTCCCCGATCCCGAGCGCCGCGTAGACGAGGATCGGAATTCCGATCGCGCCGACGACGACGAGGAAGGGGACATATGCGGGGATCCGTGCCAATTCCGCTGTCCCGGCTACCGGCGATTAATTGATCGTGTCCTGGATGGACTGCAGAACGGAGTCCAGCTTGGACGGATCCTGCATGTAGGTGACGACGCCCTTCCAAACCGCGGTGCCGGTATCGCCCTGCTTCAGCACGTTCGGACCCGCCACGAACTGGACGTCGCTATTGCCGAAATAGGTCTTGGCGATCTTGCGCAGGAGCGGGCTCGGATAGGCGTCGATCGGCACGTTGGAGTTGGCGACCGGCCAGCGGTTCAGCGACGCGAGATAGGTCTGCGCGGCGGTCGACGCGGCGAATTCGAGGAACGCCTTGGTCTCGGGCCGGTCGGAAAAGCCGATGACGATGGCCGACTGGTACATCTCGTAGTTCGCGAACTTCGGGTCTTCGGGCGGCATGCGGAAGAAGTCGATGTTGTCGCCGGGCTTCGCCGTGTCGCCGATCAGTCCCGGCACCCACGCCGCCCACAGCACGAGCTGGCAGGTAGGGGGGCTTGCGGTCAGGCCGTTGTAGCCGGTCGAGATCGACGTCGAGATGGCGCCGATCCGGCCGCCCTGCAGATGGCCCTTGCCGGCAATGACGCGGTTGAACTCCTCGAACGCGTCCTTCACCTGCGGGCTCGTCCAGGCAAGCTCGCCGCGGCCCCACTTGTTGTAAAGCTCGGGTCCGTACTTCTTGAGGAAGATGTTCTCGATCATCTGCGAGCCGGGAAAGCCGCTCGCCGCGCCGGCGCCCTGCGCCGCGCACCATGTGGTGTTGCCCTTCTTGGCTTCGGCGTCGGTATAGTCGACCAGCGCCTGCCAGTTCTTCGGCGGGTTGGGACCGGTATAGGCCTTCGGATTGTACCAGACCATGAACGGGTTCATGCCCTGGAACACGCCGATCATCTTGCCGTCGACGGTCGCCGACTTGAGCAGCATCTCGTTGAAGTTCTTCTGCAGCATGTCGCCGAACGCGGGCTTCAGGTCGACGACCTTGCCCTCCTTGGCGTAGTGCACCGCGTCGCCGAGCGTGATCTCGGCCACGTCCGGCGGGTTGCCCGCCTGGATCCGGCTGGCGACCAGCGCCTTGTAGTCGGGCGTGCCCGTGAAGCGGACATCGACCCCCGTCGCGTCGGTGAATGCCTTGTAGACGTCCTGAAGCGTCTGGCCCTCGGCGCCGCTGTTCTGCGAGATCATCTCGATGGTGCCCGACAGCTGCTTGCCTTCGGCGATCTTCTTCGCTTCGGCGACGGCCGCATCGTAATACTTGTCAGCCGCGAAGGCGGTCGTTGCGACCAGCGTCATGGCGCCGGCTGCGGCGAACAGGGAAAACGCACCAAACTTCGTCATCGTGAAACTCCTCATCGGAAATCGGGATGCTCCGGCCGTCCGCCGATCGCGATCATGATGCGCAAAGTCTCTTTCGATCGTCAATATGACGTTTTATAATGTCAATATTGACATAAATAGGTGACTTGATGCCGAATATCCCCGTAGCCTTCACCGTCCCGGACCGGGATGGATCGCGGCTGATCCGCGCCTTGCAGGGCGGGCCGAAGTCCCGTGCGGAATTGACCGCCGAAACCGGATGGTCGCGCAACACGGTAGCGGCGAAGCTCGCGCGGCTGGTCGATATCGGCTGGCTGATGGAGGAGCGGGACGACCACGGCATGCGCGGCCGCCCGTCCGCGCGCTACGCGATCGACCCCGACGCCGCTCTCATCTACGTGCCCCGCTTCGAACTCGTCGGCGTCCACGGGACCATCTGCACGCTCGACGGGCGGGTACTCGCCGCTTCGACGCGCCCGCTGCGACGCGACTTCGGCTCCGAACAGGCGGTTGCGCTGATGGGCGAAATCCTCGATGAACTGACCGCCCTGCCCGGCGTCGAACGCGAACGGGTCCGTGCGATGGTCGTCGGCGTACCCGGCCCCGTCGCCGGCATGTCGCAGACCGTGGCATGGACCAATGTCGGCCTCCTGCCAGAAGATCTCGGCCAGCGTTTCGGACTGATCGCGGCGGTCGAGAACGACGCCAACCTGATGGCGCTCGGCGAGCGGCGCGGCCGCAGCGCGGTGGATTCGCTCCTCTATCTCTTCGCGCATACGGGCATTGGTGCCGGGCTGGCGCTCGCCGGCGGCCTGCATCGCGGCATGTCCGGATGGGCCGGCGAGATCGGCCATATTCCGCTTCCCGCCGCCGGCGACCGCCCCTGCCCGTGCGGCAATCGCGGCTGCCTCGCGACGGTCGTCTCCAACCCGGCGCTGATCCGTTCGCTGTCGACGCCGGAACGCCCGGTCAATTCGATCGACGATTTGCGCCGCCTCGTCCTGCACGGCGACCTCGACGCGATCGTCGCGCTGCGCCAGGCGGGCCGGCATATCGGCGACGCCATCGTCGGGCTCGTCGTCGGCCTCGCACCGGATGCCATCGTCGTCGGAGGCCACCTGACCCAGGTCGGCGACCACGTCCTCGTCGGCATCCGCGAGGTACTTGCCCAGAAGACGCCGCCGGCAATCTCCTCGCGCATCCCCGTCACCGGCTCGAACGACCACGGCCGAGCCGCCGTCCTCGGAGCCGCCGAAGTCGCGCTGGACCTGCTGCTCGCCAGCGATTGAGCACCGCACGACGGACGGGGGCCGTACCCCCGTCCGCCATCGAACCGCAGAAACGGCGAAATCGCCGCGCCCCGGAAGACCGCCGCTCTCGGCAGCCCCGCCGAAGTGCCGGCAGCCCACGCGGAGCATGAAAAAGCCCGGCGAAACCGGGCCTCGATGGTCTGGAAAAACTGGAGCGGGCGAGGCGATTCGAACGCCCGACCCCAACCTTGGCAAGGACGAAATTCGGCTTTTCTAGAGTATCCGTTCATACGCTAGAGCACACTAAGTGCTTGTTGTGATTGGGGATAGTCTTCGCTATAGTCCGAGGAGATATCCCGCTGTTGGTGCCCTCGGTGGACACCATGTGGGCACCAAAATCTGGGTGATGATATGGCGGAGTCGAACGCGAAGCCTCTCACGAAGCGGATGGTTGATCAGGCGCAGCCTGGTGAGCAGCGCTATCATATCTGGGACGGCATGCTCGGCGGCTTCGGTCTTCGCGTCGAGACGAGCGGACGAAAGAGCTTCGTTCTTCGTTATCGCGCCGACGGTGGCGGGCGGTCGGCCCCTCGCCGTTTCATGACGATCGGTCGGTACGGAATGTTGACGCTGGACGAAGCTCGAAAGAAGGCGCGCCTGACATTGAGCGCGGCCGCGATCGGACAGGATCCGGCCGCCGAGCGTCAAGCCAAGCGCGCGGAACTGCGCATCACCGATCTTATCGATCTCTACGAGCGGGAAGGATGCTTTATCCAACGCGGCAAGCGGCAGGGCGAGCCGATGAAGGAGAAGACCAAGACCTATACGCTGGCTCGGCTCCGAAATCACGTGGTCCCGCTGTTGGGATCGAAACGTGTCGGTGAAGTCGGCTCAGGCGATATCGAAACGTTCGTTCGTGACGTCGCCGCTGGAAAGACCGCGAAAGATGATAAGGTCGGATTTCGCAGACGCATCATCGTTCGCGGTGGAGACGGCGCTGCGCGCAAGGTAGTACGCGACCTTTCCGCCGTATACAGCTTTGCCGTCCGACGCGAAATCGTCGACAGAAACCCCGTCGAGCGCGCTGCGGTTCGCAAGACCGACAATCAGCGCACACGCTATCTCAGCATCGCCGAGGTGAGACGACTCGGAAAGGCCTTTCACAAGGTCGCTTCCGACGGAGCCAATCCAAAGGCGATCGATATCGCGCGCCTTTGGGCACTTACGGGTTGTCGAAGAGACGAGATCGCGGCGCTGAAATGGTACGAAGTCGATCTCGATCGCGGGCTGCTGGTGCTCGGCGCGACGAAGACGGGACGGTCGATACGGCCGCTCAGCGTAGCCGCGATCGCCATCCTTGGCGGCATCAAGCGCGATACTGATAGTCCGTATGTCTTTCCCGCAACGAGCGGCAACGGCCACTATCAGGGAACGAAGCGAATCTGGCAGCTCGTCAAGAGAGAGGCCGGTCTATCGGACATCACGCCGCACACGCTCCGGCACACGATGGGGTCGACCGCCGTTTCAGGCGGAGAAGCCCTTGCGCTCACGGGTGCAATCTTAGGACATGCCAATCCCAGATCGACAGCTATCTACGCTCACGTGCAACATCAGCCGATGCGCAAGGCTGCCGAGCGGGCGTCTAAACGGATCGCCGCCGCTCTTGGAATGTAATGGCAGTATAGTTTGTTTTGGTTGCGCATGCGCGCCATTCCGGACGTACGACGACGCTAAAAGTGGCCGGCAATCGGATGTCGCCCGAACGGCAGCAATGTCGGACGATCCGGAACTGCAACTTTCAAAAACGCAGATTTGAAGTATCCATCCGGTGAAGGCCGCCGGACAGGTGCTATTTAGCGTTATCGGCTATCAGGCGGCGGCGGCAAGGCGGTGGACGGCCAGTTCCACGGCAGGAGATCGTCGATCCGGTGCGCGGGGTGGCCGGCGATGCGGGCCAGGACATCGGCGAGCCAGGCCTGCGGGTCGACGTCGTTCAGCTTCGCGGTCTGGATCAGCGTGTAGAGGATGGCGGCGCGCTGGCCGCCGCGGTCCGAACCGCAGAACAGCCATGCCTTGCGGCCAAGCGGCACGCAGCGCAGTGCCCGCTCGGCGGCGTTGTTGGTGATGCACACCCGTCCATCGTCGAGGAACCGGGTGAACGCACCCCAGCGCCGCAGCATGTAGTTTATCGCCTTGGCCAGATCGTGTCCGCGCGACAGCTTTGCGAACTGCGCGGTGAGCCAGTCGCGCAGCTCCGCCATCAGCGGCGCGCTCAGGCCCTGCCGCACGGCAAGCCGTTCGGTCGCCGGCTTGCCATTGATCCCACGCTCGATATCGAACAGGGCGTCGAGCCGCTGCACCGCCTCCAGCGCGATCGGATAGACCATGCCGGTGCGTTCGCCGCGGCTCTTCCTACGCGCCACGCCCTCAATGTCGGCAAGCTCGAAGAACTTGCGCCGTGCATGGGCGAAGCAGCCGGCCTCGATCACCGGCGCCGGGCTTCGGTCCGCTGCGTAGAGCGCGTTATAACCGCCATAGGCATCGGCCTGCAGGATGCCCGCCCAGGATACCAGATGCGCCTGTGGATGTTCGCCGCGCCGGTCGCGCGAATAGTGGAACAGCGCAGCCGGCGGATCGCTGCCGCCAAACGGGCGGTCATCGCGCACATAGGTCCATAACCGGGCGGTATCGGTCCTGCCCCTGGCCATGACCGGCACGGTGGTGTCGTCGCCGTGGAGGCGCTGGGCAGCGAACACATGCGCCTCGATCCGCCGGTAGAGCGGCATCAGCGCGGTGGCCGCCGCGCCGATCTGATCGGCGAGCGTCGAGGTGGAAAGCGCCACGCCCTCGCGCGCGAAGCGTTCGGCCTGGCGGTTCAGGGGCTGGTGCTGGCCATACTTCTCGAACAGCAACATGGCGAGGAAGCCGGGGCCAGCCCAGCCTCTCGGCACGACATGGAAGGGTGCCGGCGGCTGCGCGATGCGCTCGCAATCGCGGCACGACATCTTCTCGCGCACGGTCTGGACGACCTTCCAGCTGCGCGGGATCACTTCCAGCGTCTCGGTGACATCCTCGCCCAGCTTCGACAGGCGCGTGCCGCCACAGGCGGGGCAGGCGCACGGGGCGGGAATGACGACGCGCTCACGCGGGAGATGATCGGGAAAGGGCTTTCTTGCCGGACGCCGGCGTTCGAAGGCACCGACGGTGCCGGCCTTCGCCGCGGCGGTCGCGGCAATGACAGCGTCTTCGACTGCATCGGCTTCGAGATCTTCGAGCTGCAGTTCCATCTGGTCCAGCAACCGGCGACTGCGTTCGGCGCTGGCGCCGAAGCGGTCGCGCCGCAGCCTGGCGATCTGCAGCTTGAGATGCGCGATCATCGCTTCGATCGCGGTCTCGCGGGCGGTCGCGCCGGCCAGTCTCGCCTCGGCTTCGTCGGCCCGCCTGGTCGCGGCGACCAGCAGCGCTTTCAGCGCTTCGATGTCATCAGGAACCGAGGAAAGGGCGGCGTCCACACCTTGGTTGAATCACTATCGGAGCGGATCGGCAAGGCGCAAAACGATACTTCATGACGATTATCCCGCGCTTGCCGGACGCCAGCTATAGCGCGGGTTGCGCCAGTCGATCCCCTCCAGCAGGCAGGCCAGTTGCGAGGCCGTCAGCGAGATCGTGCCCTCCTTCGCCGACGGCCAGACGAAGCGACCCTTCTCGATCCGCTTTGCATAAAGCGACATGCCGATCCCGTCGTGCCAGATGATCTTGACCAGCGAGCCGGACCGGCCGCGGAACACGAACAGGTCGCCGCCGTGCGGATCGCGCTTCAGCCCCTGCTGGACCTGCAAGGCCAGGCCCTGCATCCCGCGGCGCATGTCGGTATGGCCGAGCGCGATCCACACCCGCGCGCCGGGCGGGATCACCGCAGCGCCTTCAGCGCAGCCGCGATCTGCGCCGGCGCGGCACAGGCGAAGACGCTGATCCGCCGGCCTCGCTCCAGTTCGATCACCAGCGCCGGCGCCGTGGCGGAACCAGGCGGCGGCGCAGCCTCGGCCATCACCGCCTCGGCAAAGCGGGGCTGCGATACCGCTCCGCCGTCCGGCGCCAGAAACTTGCGCCGCCAAGTGTAGATCAGCGAGGTCGCGACATCGCGCCGACGGGCGACATCGGCAACGCATGCCCCCGGCGCGAACGCCTCGCCCAGGATCGACAGCCGCTCCTCATCCGACCAGCGCCGCCGACGCTCCGGCCCCGAAAACACCGTCATCTGCCCCATCACCCGCTCCAAAGCTCGCTCGTAAGAGCACGCTTAAGACCGCTCGATCACCGAGCCGGCAAGGCGGGACCCACCGGATGGATACGATTTGAATAGCGGACATTCCGGACCGTGCGCCGATGTGTCAGCTAAGCGCCCTAGTCTCAGTCCTTCAGGCAAGACAGCACCTGGCCACCAAACCCACAGCAGCACAAAAGTGTTGCACATAGAGTCAAAGTGCATCACTTTGTTGCATTATCTATATGAATCTGGCAGAGTGAACATAAAGGGAACATAGCGACAATCGTCATGCCTGGAAAGCTCAGAAAATTCGGTCCGCGTGTCACTGTCAGTCTCACTGGCGGTGACTACGACACCCTGTCGATACTCGCTGAGAAAGACGACGTATCCGTGTCTTGGGTCGTGCGCCGCGCCATCGACGAGTATCTCGACAACCACGGCCATGAGGCCGAATCTGCTCTGCCGTTGCGTATCCCGCAGAAGGCCGAAAAGCCGCCTTACAGAGTGAGCGGCAAACAATGATTTACGAGGGGGAACCAGTGAAGCGCTTCAACGGATCGAAACAGAACAAGTCGACAAGCAAGCAGACGCTCGACGCGCTCTATAAGCGTGCTCTCCCAGCCAAGCGCACCGGTCCGCTCTATGGCGCGTTTCCCTATCCGACAAAAATCTCCCCGGAAGCCATCGCTCTATATATAGCGTCTCATACGAAGCCAGGCGACACCGTGTTCGACGGGTTTGCTGGGAGTGGCACAACCGGGCTTGCCGCGCTGCTTTGCGAGAACCCGTCCGATGATCTGCGCGCCGAGGCGGACAGGCTCGGGCTGCAAGTTGACTGGGGCGCGCGGAACGCCGTGCTATACGAACTCGGGGCGTTGGGTTCTTTTGTCGGGAAGACGCTGACCAGCCCGCCCGACCCCAAATCGTTTCGAGAGGCCGCAAACAAGATCTTGAGCCGTGCCGAAAAGGACACCGGCTGGATGTATGAAGCCATCGACCCTGATGGCAACAGAGGCGCGGTCCGTCATGCGGTCTGGAGCGACCTGCTGCCGTGTCCGGCTTGCCGCCGGAAGGTCACTTTATGGGATGCGTGCGTTTCGCTCCAACCCGCCAGCATCGACTCGGCGTTTCATTGCCCGCGCTGCAGTCACGAAGCGAGCCTCGACGAGATTGAGCGTCTTACCGAAACCGTGGCAGACGATGTGACGGGGGATAAGACCGAACGTCGGGCGCGGAAGATCGCACGCGTTTATGGCGTCACAGGCAAAACGCGGTGGTCGCGTTCACCCAGCAATGCCGACATGGCATTGCTTGAGCGCATCGCGGATGAGCCCATTCCGGAATCCGTGCCGAACGTACTTATCCCTTGGGGCGATCTTTACCGGCGCGGCTACCATCAGGGTATTACCCATCTGCATCACTTCTATACCCGCCGGAACTTGATCGTGTTTGCCCGGCTCTGGGAATTGACCGGAGACTATGGAGGCCGATTGCGCGACGCTTTGCGATTTTGGCTTCTGAGCTACAATGCAGCGCATGCGACCGTCATGACGCGTGTTGTCGCGAAGTCGGGGCAGAAAGACCTTGTGGTTACGAGTGCGCAGCCGGGCGTTCTCTATATCAGCGGTCTGCCGGTCGAGAAGAATCTGTTCGCCGGACTGCAACGCAAGCTCAAAACAATTGTGGAAGCGTTTTCGGTCATCCACGGGCGCGCTGGTAA
This sequence comes from Pararhizobium mangrovi, assembly GCF_006516965.1. Taxonomy (GTDB): domain Bacteria; phylum Pseudomonadota; class Alphaproteobacteria; order Rhizobiales; family Rhizobiaceae; genus Pararhizobium_B; species Pararhizobium_B mangrovi. The sequence continues at coordinate 14,776 of NZ_VHLH01000017.1, forward strand.
GGTTGAGGTCTGTCAGGCGTCGAGCTGTGCTGTTGACCTACCCGACGGCAGTATTGACTACGTCTTCACCGACCCCCCGTTCGGCGGCAATATTCCATATGCGGAAATCAGCTTCATCAATGAAGCGTGGCTGGGAGATTACACCGACCGGGCGGACGAGATCATAGTAAGCAATAGCCAGAAGAAGAACCTTTCGGAATATCAGGACCTTTTGACCACTGCTCTTTCGGAAGTGCGGCGTATTTTGAAACCGCACGGGCAGGCCACACTTGTGTTCCACTCCGCATCGGCAGAGGTCTGGAACGCCTTGCAGACCGCCTATACCGGCGCGGGATTGAACGTGGAATGCGCAGGCGTTCTCGACAAGACGCAGGGCAGCTTCAAGCAGGTCACGACATCGGGCGCAGTGAGAGGTGATCCTGTGCTGCTGCTGGGGAAAGATCTTGCGACCGAAGAGACGACGCCCGAATGTGTCTGGACAATTGCCGCGCAGCTCAGCGACGCCGCCCTCACACTTGATCCGTCAGAGCAGACTCCGCAAAGGCTTTACTCACGGCTCGTCAGTCACTTCCTGACGAACCACCAGAAAGTGCCGCTTGACGCCGATGACTTCTATCGGTGGCACGATACGCACCATATGGCAAAGGCAGTCCACTGTGCGGGAGTATGATGCGCACATAGCCGTTAGAAGCGAGGCACGCGCTTTCGAAGAGGCGCTGCCGGCCTCGCAACGAAAGGAGCTTGGCCAGTTTTTTACCGGAATGCCGCTCGGTCGGGTTCTTGCTGCGCTCGCTGTTGACGCCGGAACGCAGTGTATTCTCGATCCGATGGCCGGAAGCGGCGACCTTCTCGATGCCGCAAGTGAGACTGCTTCCACGCGTGGAACACGGTTGCTTCGTCTCCATGCTATCGAAGTAGATGAGACCACTGCGGCAATGTGCGAGTCGAGGCTACGGCGTGTACCTATTGGCGGCGATCTTGTCCCCCGCATCATCTGCGGTGATGCCTTCCAGCCGGCGACGCATGAGACACTATCGGACTCCGGCTACGATTTGGTGATCACCAATCCGCCCTATGTGCGCTATCAGTCCCTCAACGGCCGGGGATCAAAGATCAGGTCCGGGCTGTCCGAAATTGTAGAAAAGCGCCTGTCCGGCGCCGCACAGGAAATTTGGAGGTCGCTGACAGACGGCTATTCGGGACTTGCCGATCTATCTGTGCCGGCCTGGCTGCTAAGCGCGCTGCTCGTCAGGCCCGAAGGCCGTCTCGCGCTCGTTGTGCCAGCGACATGGCGCTCCCGCGCCTATGCGGATGTAATCCGTTACCTGCTGCTGCGCTGCTTTCGGCTGGAACTGGTCATTGAGGATACGCAGCCGGGCTGGTTTTCCGATGCGCTCGTCCGCACCCATCTCATTGTGGCGCGGCGCCTGCCAGATGCGGAAATGGCCGAACCGGTGAGCGTACGCCGGAACTGGCCCGAAGCCCTCTGGGTACAGGTTGCTCCCGAGGCTGCCTGCACGGAATCGCTTCTGGGCGCTGCGTTTTCCGGCAGGCAGCCGGAAGACGCTTTCGCAGCTTGGTGCCGCAATTCCGTACGGCCGGAGGTTCTCGGAATTCGTGACCGCGCATTCTCTCTTGAAGAGGAATGGGTGGCACTGCGGGTGCAGGCCGACGCGCGTCCCTGGGTGAAATCATTGGAGCCTGCAAGGGCCAATGGATCTGCTGGCGTGCAATCCGATTCAACCACGGCGTCCGTGCCCGAAGCGCTGCGCGACCTCTTGCCACTATCATTTGACGGGTGCGCGCTGCGCCCGCTCAGCTCGGCCGGTATTCACGCTGGTCAGGGACTGCGAACGGGCTGCAACCGGTTTTTCTATGTCAAGCTGATCGGCGACGAGAATGACGCCGTGATGCGCGTCCAGACCGACCCGGTATTTGGCAGTGGGCGTGTCGTGCCGGTTCCGGAAAACACGCTCATCCCGGTCCTACACCGACAGGCCGATCTTGAAGCATGGCGAAATGGCATACTTCCCGCCACCCGTGTCCTTGATCTTCGCCGCGCTGTCCTCCCGGAAGACATGGACCAGGTGTATGAAGCCGCAGCGTATCAACTCCTGCACTCTGACGAGTTGCCGGCGATCATGCCTGATGAACTGGCCGCCCATGTCCGTGCAGCGGGCGAAACTCGGATCGGAAGCGGTGAAAATGCCAAGCCCATCCCGGAGATGTCAGCCGTTAGGACGAATGCGAGTGCTGGCCGCAAGAGCGCGTTGCCGCGATTCTGGTATATGCTCCCTGACTTTATGCCGCGTCATCTGCCACAGGCATTTGTGCCGCGGATCATTCATGGCGCGCCTCAGGTTTACGCCAATGCGAGCCCGGTCATACTTATTGATGCAAACTTTTCGACGTTCTGGACCGAAGACCGCGGCTGGACGGTGGCCGGCCTGACTGCATTACTGAACAGCTCGTGGTGCCGCGCCGTGATGGAAGCGACGGGCACGCAGCTTGGCGGCGGTGCGCTCAAACTTGAGGCTGCCCACCTTCGTACGATGGCGGTGCCGCATCTCGACCGGGAGGCAGTCGCCTGTCTGAATGACGCCGGCATTGGTGGTCAGGATTCAAGACTCTGCGACCGGATCGTTTTGCAGGCGATATTGGGAAACCAGGCTTCCGATAGCGATGTCGACGCCTTCGTAGAACGCCTCAACGAACGCCGCGCTGCCTTGGGCGCAGGGCGTCAGCGAGGTGCTGCATGAGTTCCGATCTGGGTCAGGCCCGTGAGGCAATTGTACGCTGTCGCGGCTTGCGGCAGAAGGCGGTCGTGGAAGCCGTCTTGCGCGGTGAGTTCCAGTCCCGGCTGCGCCGCATTTTTCCGGACGCTGACGATGAAGGCTGGATCAATCACTACGGCGAAGGCGCCGAAGCCCATACCAAGGTCGGCACCAAGACCGGCAAGGCTGCGGACCGTTTCATCGACAATCTCATTGGATCGACGACGATCGAATATGAAGCAGATCTGCGCAACAAAGCGAAGCGCGATGAAGGCTTCAACCAAGTCAAGGAACATGCCGCCGGGCTCATTCGCGCGGGGGCGAAAGACTCGCAGGTCCGCGGCATCCTCTCCGATACCGTCGAATGGTATGCCTACGATGTTGCGCTGCGTGCCGGTGTCGATCCGGCCCATTGCACCATTGACGACATCCATCTCACCGAAGTTGAGAACTTCACCGAGACAAGCGATGACGAACAGGCTGCTGAGCGCCTGACACTTTTCCTCCGCCGTCATCTGGCGCGCGAGCAATCGCGCCCGCTGATCGCGGAAAATCTCTCTTTCGATCTCGGCCTGGAAAGCCCGGCCTACCGGCGCAACGTCAAAGTGTTGACAGAGCTGGTCGATACCGGCCGCAAGAGCGATCCGTCGATCTCTCTGGCTACCGATCTGTGGTCGCACTTCGTCGATCATCTCGAAGGTGCCGGCAGCGGATTCCGGACCGAACCTTATGTCGACGAGATTTATCTCAACATCCTCGCTCGGCTGCTGAGCGCCAACGCGCTCGCAGGTTCTGCGATCGTTAGCGCCGATGATGAACTTCAAGCGATACTGAACGGCGCCTATTTTCGCGACCGCTATCAGCTCGGCAACCTCGTCGAGCAGGATTATTTCGGGTGGATCGCGAGAACCGCGCATCTCGGCAGCTTTCTCCCCGTCGCCCGTGAAATCCAGCGCGATCTCTACGCCTACGATTTCTCGCGGCGCGCGGAAGAGGATTTGTTCGGCCGCCTGATGGCCCAGCTTGCCCGCCGGAGCCAGCGCAAACTACTGGGCCAGGAATGGACGCCGAGCTGGCTCTCCCGCCATCTTGCCGAGCGTTGCCTCGATCTTTTGCCCGAAGGCGAAGCTCCCGCGATCGTTGATATGTGCTGCGGTTCGGGCGCGATCTTGGCCGAAGTTATCAAGGCCGCGCGTGATCGCTACGGCTATGCCGAAATCACCGCGCTGCATGAAGTCGTCACCGGTTTCGACATCGATCCGCTCGCGGTTGCGCTATCGAAGACGACCTGGGTGATTACCCTTGCGGCAGAAATCAATGCCGCTGCCGCGCCGGTCACGATCCCCGTCTATCACGCTGACTCTCTATTTGCGGTGACGCCGGTCTCGGCATCGATCCCAATGCTCGGGGAGGGTGATGTGATCGACATCACGCTCGACGGCGAGACGATCGCATTGCCCGCCGGTCTCGTTCACCCGGACTATCGCGAGCTTTTCGACCGGATCATCGATTGGGCTTATGATGAAGCGCGCGATAAGGGTGCCCCTGCGCTGACCGAAGATGATGCCGCCGCGACACTCGACACGGCGGCAGCGACGAGCGTCGTCAGTCTGCCAGCGGAGCTCCGGCAGGCGGCGATCACGGCAGTGCTCGCGCTCGCAAACCGCATGAAGGAGCTTGCCGCTGCCGGACGCAACGGTATCTGGGCCTTCATTCTGCGCAACACTTACCGGCCCGGTCTGCTTGCTGGGCAGTTCAATGGACTCGTCAGTAATCCGCCCTGGCTGGCGATGAGCGCGCTCGCCGACAATCCCTACCGCGAGGTGCTCTCGCGACGCGCAGCGCTCTACGGCGTCAAACCCGCAGGGCAATCCTTCCTGCATCTTGAGCTTGGCACGACGCATCTGCTGCATGCGGTCGATCGCTATGTGGCGCCGGGGGCAGCGGTTGCCTGTCTCGTTCCCGGCACAATTTTCAACGGCACCCACCATGAGCGGTTCCGGCAGCGCGCCTATCTGACCAGCCCGCGCCCCGTTCCTTTTTGTGTTTCCGAAGTCTGGCAGGTTGCGCCCGGCACCTTCAAATATCCCGGTGCCGCACTGATCGGGCATAAGGAGTCGGACCCCGGTGCTGCCGACACGGCGCCGGAGCATGGCTTTGTAGCCAGGCAGGACGGGCCGGAAGCAGCCGATTTCTCGATCCGCAGGATCGGTGCAACGCGCACGGCGTGGGCGCTGGAAAAAGGCGGAATGCCCGCCGCACCGGCCGGCAGCGAGGAAGTCTCGCAACAGGGCGCGGACATCATGCCGCGCGGTGCCGTGTGTGTAGAAATCCTGAATGACTCTGGCAACGAGTTTCGCGTTGATACCCCGACGCGCGATACGACATGGGGCTTCACCGTCAAGCAGGTGAAGGAGCTCGCAGGCGAGCGCTTCCCCGGCCATGTCGCGCCTCGCTTCATTCACCTAATGGCGCAGTCAGAAAATCTGTTGCCGTTCGTGCTCGGTGACGACCGCGCCCCGGTTGCCATCCCGGCAAGCCGCGACGCTGCCGGTGCGTGGCAGATTTACGAGCCTGCTGAAATCCGTCGCATGGGTTTCACCAATACCGCGCGGCGCTTCACCGCGATAAATGCGCGACTGGCAAGTGTCGGTGCCGGCAACACGCTCGAATACAGGATCAATGTCCGCAACAAGCTGACCAACCAGCAATTCGGCGATGCCAGCTGTCTCGTTCTCTCAGGCGCGGGCGGCAAGCATATCTGCGCTGCGTGCCTGCCGCTGACCGAAGCCAACGAGCTGGTGATCGACCAGACATTGTATTGGCAGGTTGTGCCGGATGAGCGCGAAGCGTGGTTCAGAACCGGCGTGCTCAACAGCAGTGCGCTGACCGATGCGATCCTGCCGTTCAATCCCGAAGGCGACTTTGGCCCGCGCCATATCCATACGCTTCCCTACAGGTTAATGCCGGCTTTCGATCCATCCAATGAGGATCACCAGCGCATTGCAGAGCTTGCGCGACAGCTCGCGGCCATCGCCGCGGCGGCAGTAGCCGACGATGCGTATCTCGGCGATCCGAACCGGTCACTGCCGGTACGGCGCAGGAAGATGCGCGAAGCGCTGGTAGCAACGGACGAGAAGAAAGAACTCGAAAAACTCTGTGCCGCGCTGCTCGGCACGAGCGCGCCTGAAGACGAGCCGGAGGCGGCCGGGAAGGATGGTGCATGACGACCGATCTCGACAAGGCCGGTGAGATACTCGAACGCGCTCGTCAGGCGGCGATCGATTATTATGCACTCAAGGGCAAACCGCTCGGGATCACCGGGGAGATCGGTGAATACGTCACAGCGCGGCTTCTCGGTCTGCAACTCGTCGATGCCCGTGAGCCCGGCTATGACGCCGTCGACAGCGCAGGCCGGAAAATCCAGATCAAAGCGCGATCGGTCGTGTGGTCTGGCGAAAGGAGGAACATCCGGCATGAGCGATGAAAGCGCAGATCAGGATCTGACGCGGGCTGGGGCTGAAGAAGACAAACCGGCCGCGCCGCAGAGCAACTTCGAGCGTCTGCTCACTCATCTCGGCAAGGACAGCCTGGCCGCCAAACTGGTCGAGGCCTTTGCGGCGGCTGATGGTGCGGACCGGGCAACAGCGATCAAGGCTGTTGCCGATGACAGGCTTACAGAACTCGAGCGCAGCCATGACGAAACCGAGAATTGACAGCATCGAGATTCAAGGCTTCCGGGCCTTCGGCAAAAAGGCGCAGGAACTCGCCTTCGGCTCCGCGATCGCAGCTATATGGGCGCCGAACAGCCAGGGAAAAACAAGCCTTGCCGAGGCATTCGAATTCCTGCTCACGGGACAGATCGTCCGCCGGCAGCTCATGGCCAGCACGCAGGATGAATTCGCCGATGCGTTGCGCAACGCGCACATGCCAAGCGCCGATCCGGTCTTTATTCGGGCGAATATCACAGCACCTGATGGCAGCAAGCATAGCCTTTCCCGCACGCTGACAGCGGACTACGCCAAGCGGCAGGATTGCCAGACCAAATTAGAGATTGATGGTAAGCCAGCCAATGAAGGTCAGCTCGCCGTCTTCGGCATTCATCTGTCCCAACCGCCACTCGCCGCACCGGTCCTCGCGCAACATACGCTTGGCTATCTGTTTTCTGCCAAGCCCCAGGACCGCGCGACCTATTTCAAGACGATTTTAGAGGTCACGGACCTTGAAGAATTACGCGCCGCGGTTGCCACCCTTGAGTCCGGCATCTCTGCGGCGGACACGCCGGAATGGAAGAAACTGGACGGGGCAATCGCTGTCGAAGCGGCAAAGCCACACATTCAGTACCTGACCAAATCCGTTCCATTGAGTAGCAATCTTGCCGAAACGCTCGATCAGGCGATCACATCCGTGATCGCGGCGGCAGGTGCGAGTGTACCAACTACGCCGGCAGAGCGGCTCACCGCGCTCGAAACACTGCTTGCAGAACGCCGGGAAAAGACCTTCCCGATCGATGGCTTCAAAAAGAAGGCGCTCGCCGATTGGATGGCGCCCGCTGAGATCGCATGGGAGGAATTACAAACCTACCTGACCGAACGCGGCAAGGTCGATGAAGAGACCCGGCGGCTCGCAGCGCTGTTTCGCGAAGCCTTGTCCATCCCCGCTATCGAAGAAGCGAGCGATCCGCTTGATTGCATGCTGTGCGGGACTGAAGGCAGCCTCACACCGGAGCGGGTCGCATTCATCCGCACGCGCGTCAGCGAAACCGAGACATTCCAGAGTGCCGAAAAGGCGGCGCTGGATGTGCTCCGCGCGATGAGTGGCAAGCTTTCGACGCACGGCAGTGCCGTCTCGGACGGGCTACCGCGCTTCTTGGCAGCGGGAGCTGGGGTGCGCCGTGCCGGTGGATTCCGGGTATCTCGAATCCGTGATCTCGTCGGCGCCGATAACGCGGCGCTTGTCGATCGCTGGCTTGCTTGCGCCCGGATGCTAGCGCGGAGCAAAGCGAAGATCACGCGCAGGATCGCGCAGCTTACAGAAACAGTTACCGGGCTGATCGAAGATCCGGATACGCTGACTGACGTGAAAGCGCTGCGAGACTCGTTTGACGGCATTGCGCGCGCTCACGACGATTTCTCCGGCAGGCTCGAAGAATACCAGAGTGCCCAAACCGCGCTGCTTGACGTTCTCGCCGAAGTTGTGGACGCGGCAAGCGATACGGGGGGGTGGCAGGACCTCGTTGATCTTGCCGGTGATCCCGGCGCCTTGCGGGCCGCGCTGGTTGGTCGCCATTCGCAGGCTGCCCTGAAGACCGAGGTGGGCAAGGCGCTTTCGCAGATCGACAAAGGTAACGAGAAGGTGCTCAACGACAAGTTCGGCGAACTGAGCGACGGTATCCAATATTGGTGGGACTTGCTGCGCCCCGGTGAGGCGACGTTCTTTTCCGCAGTGAAGCCGCGCAAAGGCGCGCGGCGGACCGTCGATTTTAAAGCCGGCCTGTCGGTTCATACGGACCGGAGCGGGGCGAAGCTGCGCGATGTCATCGCGGTATTCAGCCAGTCGCAGCTCCACTGCCTGGGACTCTCGCTGTTCATTGCCCGAGCGCTGCATGAAGGAGCAGGGTTCATCGTTCTGGATGATCCGATCCTGTCGAGTGACGAGGACTACCGCGCTTACTTCAAGGCCAACGTACTTGAAGAACTGCTCGCTGCGGGCGTTCAGGTCATCATTCTGACCCAGGATCAGAAATCCTGGAAGGATCTCGAACACCGCTATCTTCACCGTAATATCGATATGTTCCAGATCGCCATGATCGATCCTGCGGACGGGACCAGCGTTACCAATACCGGCGATGATCTGATGGCGATGATCACGCGCATCGAGGTTCTCGCGCGCGGCGGTCATGCCGATCTGCGCAAGCAGGCAGGTGAGTTGCTGCGCAATGCGGCGGAGCGGTTCTGCAAAGAGGCGCTGGTTCGCCACCGGTGGGCGAATGGGCATCCCAACGCCGCGCTCAGCGACTATGACGGCAAGAACCTCGGGCAACTCAGTCCGCAAGTCGAGCCGCTGATGACCGATGATCCATCACATCCGGGTAAGCTACGGTCGCTAGGTAGCGAACTCAATCCCGCTAAGCATGATGACGGGATTCCGCCGCAGGGAACACTGAAAGTCGCGCTCGGCGATCTGCGTCATTTGAAGAAGAAATATTTGTCGTGACCTAATCTGGACGCTGACGCCAATCTATAGTCGAAGAGAGACGAGGCAACGCCGTCTGATAGGTTCGTAGAACCGGAAATGTGCCTTCTGTGTACGCTTCATTCGCGACGATTAGGGGAGAAATCCTGCAAGGCGTTCACTATTGCGCCCCACACGAAATACTAGTCCTGAGCGCCTTGATGCTTCGACATAGGCGCGGGCAGAATCTGAATCCCAAGGATATACGCGCAGTTCAAATCTGTTCCGGGCAACGCGTCGGAACAAAATGAGTGAGTTCTCATAGGCAAATCCGCCCATTGCAGCCGAAGGCAGATTGATCCGTTCCATGCGGTTGTCGCCGTGCCAGGTAACCGGTCGATTGCGCCACTCCATGCGGCCCGAAAAAAGTTCCGGCTCAGCAATATGCTCGACCCTGTCGTAGTCGTAGCCTTCGTATGTCGCGCCAAAGAACCGGTGGCTGCCACGCGGCATTTCAAGTTGGGTTCGGGCGCCGCCCTGCATACCACGGGATTGAATCCACATCTTTGTGAATGCCTGCGGATCGACATCCGCATCGGCAAACGGCGTGTACCTGCGTTGCGGACCGATTGCAGGTTCGGGCACAGGCTCCAGTTCTTCTATGGCCCGCTCGCGCGGCATACGCCGCCGAAGCTCACGGTATCGCGCAAGAATTTTGCCGGTCAGCGGGACCGCGTCGTGTGTAACCGTATCCCACGCTATATTCATTTCTGCAGCGCGGTCGTGTGCCGGCTCCGCCCAGGCCGCTTCGCTGTTAATCGTTAGACCACGGTTCGTCAGATTGGCTGACCCGACAAGGCTGCCGATCCCCCCTTCGGGCCTGTCGAACACATATAGCTTCGGGTGAAATGCTACCTGCGGCACCAGGTTGCCGTGGTCGAGCAGGGCAGCGCCGGCGACAAAGACCCTCGTTCCCGGCACGTCACCCCAAAAAGCGAGGGCGTCGGGGTCGGTGATCCCAAAATCCAGCGACGTCACGATCGTCTTTTCTATCCGATCGTGGTTTCCGCCGTCCGCCGATCGCCGGATGCCATCCAGCAGAATCTCGCTACCGGACACGGACATGTAAGCACTACAGACCCGGACCGCTTCAAGTCCTTCCCGCATCAAATCGAAGAGCGCGTTCTGGATTGCGCCTGGCTGCAGTCGGTTCTGAATAATTAGCATCCATCCTTCCCCTTTTTGAGCCGCACTTTACTTACGCTCAAGGCAGGCTCTGATCTACCCTCGGACTTTGTCTTGTTTTTCAAAGAGCTTTCGCTGCCTCAGGGGAATTCTGAGTTCGTCTAACTAGGCACCGCATTGATCGCCGATTGGATATGCCCTCCCACGGACTCGTCCTTGGTCTATCGGCGATTTTACGTGAACGGACGAGCTGGTTTCGACAGGGCGATCAGGACAACTAGACGACTGCTATGTTCGTAAGTTCTACCGGCGGCTCGGATATCCCCCACATGGCTCCGCGAAGAGTGTAGTCGTTCGAAGTAGGTTGAGCGCATACCAACCTGGCTTTTCTTTCCTTCTGCTGCCTTCCCCATCTCTCTCACGACCCCGCAAGCCTGTCTTTGCGGCCTACCTCGCTACTACGCCGTCGCCGCTGTTGCACAGCCCGCAAACCTGCTTCTTCTAATCGACCCCGACGCGAGGGCGGCTGACGCCGGCCTCGCTTTGAGGGGACGACATGGCAGGTTCACATCCACGATCGGAGGCGGTCTCACGCGGCGCCCGCATGCTGCGCACGGCGCTCGGTCCGGCGATCGCCGGCTATCTTGGCGACGCCGGCATCGTCGAGGTCATGCTCAACCCCGACGGCCGGCTGTGGGTCGACCGGCTGGCGGACGGCCTTCACGATACCGGTAAGACGATCACGCCCGACGATGGCGAGCGGATCGTCCGCCTGGTCGCCCATCATGTCGGGGCCGAGGTCCATTCTGGCAGCCCGCGCGTCTCGGCGGAGCTGCCGGAGACCGGCGAGCGGTTCGAAGGGCTGCTGCCGCCCGTCGTGGCCGCACCGGCCTTCGCCATCCGCAAGCCCGCCGTCGCGGTGTTCACACTCGCCGACTATGTCGCCGCCGGCATCATGGCCGAGGAGGCCGCCGCGACGCTGCGCACGGCGGTCGCGGCACGTAAGAACATCCTCGTCGCCGGCGGCACCTCGACGGGCAAGACGACACTCACCAACGCGCTGCTCGCCGAGGTTGCCGGCACCACGGATCGGGTGGTGCTGATCGAGGACACGCGCGAGCTCCAGTGCAGGGCGCCCAATCTCGTCGCGCTGCGCACAAAGGACGGCGTCGCATCGCTCTCCGATCTGGTGCGCTCGTCGCTGCGTCTTCGGCCCGACCGCATTCCGATCGGCGAGGTGCGCGGACGCGAGGCGCTCGATCTCCTCAAGGCCTGGGGGACCGGTCATCCCGGCGGCGTCGGTACGATCCACGCCGGCTCCGGGATCGGCGCGCTGCGCCGGCTCGAACAACTGATCCAGGAAGCCGTCGTCACCGTGCCGCGCGCACTGATCGCCGAAACGATCGACCTGATCGCGGTGCTGTCGGGCCGCGGTGCCGACCGACGTCTCGCGGAACTCGCCCGCGTCGAAGGGCTCAGCGCCGATGGCGACTACCGCCTCGCTTCCATCCTTCCAGAAAGATCCGGAGACCCCGTATGACCGACCGTCCTTCCCGCCTGCGTCGCACCCTGCTTTCCGGCACCGCCGGCGTCATCGCTTCGCTCGCGCTGGCGCCTGCCGCGCAGGCCGCCGGGTCCTCGATGCCGTGGGAGGCGCCGCTCCAGTCGATCCTCGAATCGATCGAGGGGCCGGTCGCCAAGATCATCGCGGTGATCATCATCATCATTACCGGCCTTAGTCTCGCCTTCGGCGACACCTCGGGCGGGGCGCGCAAGCTGATCCAGATCGTCTTCGGCCTGTCGATCGCCTTTGCCGCCAGTTCGTTCTTCCTGTCCTTCTTCTCGTTCGGCGGCGGGGCGCTCGTTTGATGGCCGCCGAGGAAACGGTCGCCGGCTTCATCGTGCCCGTCCACCGGGCGCTGACCGAGCCGATCCTGCTCGGTGGCGCGCCGCGCTCGGTGGCGATCCTCAACGGCACGCTCGCCGCAGCGCTGGGCTTGGGCCTGCGCCTCTGGCTGGTCGGCATCGCGCTCTGGGCGATCGGACACTTCGCGAGCGTATGGGCGGCCAAACGCGATCCGATGTTCGTCGACGTCGTGCGCCGCCATCTGCGCATTCCGGCGCATCTTTCGGTCTGAGGATCGGCCCATGATGAACCTCGCCGAATATCGCCGCACCGCCACCCGGCTCGCCGACTTCCTGCCCTGGGTCGCGCTCGTCGGCGACGGAGTCGTCCTCAACAAGGACGGCAGCTTCCAGCGCACCGCGCGATTCCGCGGTCCCGACCTCGACAGCGCCGTGCCCGCCGAACTGGTCGCGGTGGCGGGCCGGCTCAACAACGCTTTCCGTCGTCTCGGCTCGGGCTGGGCGCTCTTCGTCGAGGCCGAGCGCCATACCGGCGGACACTATCCCGACAGCCGTTTTCCCGATGCCGCCTCGGCGCTGGTCGATGCCGAGCGCAAGGCGGACTTCGAGGAGGAAGGCGCGCATTACGAGTCCAGCTATTTTCTGACACTCGTCTATCTGCCGCCGGCCGAGGACGCCGCGCGCGCCGAGCGGTTTCTGTATGAGGGTCGCGAGCGTGCCGAGGGCGCGGATGCGCGCGAGACCCTGCGCGGGTTCGTCGATCGCACCGACCGCGTGCTCCAGCTCGTCGAGAGCTTCATGCCGGCCTGCGCCTGGTTGGGTGACGCCGAGACGCTCACCTATCTGCATTCGACCGTCTCCACGAAACGCCAGCGCGTGCGCGTGCCGGAGACGCCGATCTATCTCGATGCGCTGCTCGCCGATCAGCCGCTCACCGGCGGGCTCGAGCCGATGCTGGGCGCGGCACATCTGCGCATCCTTACCGTCACCGGTTTTCCGAGCGCGACGACGCCCGGCATCCTCGACGATCTCAACCGGCTCGCCTTTGCCTATCGCTGGTCGACGCGGGCGATCCTGCTCGACAAGACCGACGCGACGAAGCTGCTGACCAGGATCCGTCGGCAATGGTTCGCCAAGCGCAAGTCGGTCGCAGCGATCCTGAAAGAGGTGATGACCAACGAGGCCTCGGCGCTGGTCGACACCGACGCGCACAACAAGGCGATGGACGTCGACGCCGCGCTCCAGGAACTCGGCGCCGACATGGCCGGCCAGGCCTATGTGACGGCAACCGTCACCGTGTGGGACGAAGACCCGCGCATCGCCGACGAGAAGCTGCGGCTGGTCGAGAAGGTCGTTCAGGGCCGTGACTTCACCGCGATGACCGAGACCGTCAACGCGGTCGAGGCCTGGCTCGGCTCGCTTCCCGGCCATGTCTACGCCAATGTCCGCCAGCCGCCGGTCTCGACGCTCAACCTCGCGCACATGATCCCGCTCTCGGCGGTCTGGGCGGGGCCGGCGCGCGACGAGCATCTGCGCGACGCGCCTTTGCTTTTCGGCAAGACCGAAGGCTCGACGCCATTTCGCTTCTCGCTCCATGTCGGCGATGTCGGGCACACGCTCGTCGTCGGTCCGACGGGGGCCGGCAAGTCGGTGCTCTTGGCGCTGATGGCGCTCCAGTTCCGGCGCTATCGCGGCAGCCAAGTCTTCGCCTTCGATTTCGGCGGCTCGATGCGCGCGGCAGCACTTTCCATGGGCGGCGACTGGCACGATCTCGGCGGCGATCTGAGTGACGATGCCGAAGACAGCGTCGCGCTGCAACCGCTCGCGCGCATCGACCAGGTGCCCGAACGCGCCTGGGCCGGCGACTGGCTGGTCGCGATCCTCAGGCGCGAAGGCATCACCGTCGACCCGGCGCTGCGCGAGCATCTCTGGGCGGCGCTCACCTCGCTCGCCTCGGCGCCGGTCGCCGAGCGCACGCTGACCGGCCTGTCGGTTCTGCTCCAGTCTCAGGTGCTCAAACGCGCGCTCCAGCCTTATTGCGTCGGCGGTCCCTATGGGCGGCTGCTCGACGCCGAGAGCGAGCGGCTCGGCCAAGCCTCGGTGCAGGTGTTCGAGACCGAGGGGCTGATCGGCACCGGCGCGGCCTCGGCGACACTCGCCTATCTGTTCCACCGCATCGAGGACCGGCTCGACGGACGGCCTACGCTGCTCGTCGTCGACGAAGGCTGGCTCGCGCTCGACGACGAAGGGTTCGCCGGCCAGCTGCGCGAATGGCTGAAGACGCTGAGGAAGAAGAACGCCTCGGTCGTCTTCGCCACGCAATCGCTTAGCGACATCGACGGCAGCCCGATCGCCCCGGCGATCATCGAGAGCTGCCCGACGCGGCTCCTGCTTCCCAACGAACGCGCGATCGAACCGCAGATCACAGCCATCTATCGCCGCTTCGGTCTCAACGACCGGCAGATCGAGATCCTCGCGCGGGCGACGCCCAAGCGCGACTATTACTGCCAGTCGCGGCGCGGCAACCGGTTGTTCGAACTCGGCCTGTCCGATGTGGCGCTGGCGCTGTGCGCCGCCTCGTCGAAGACCGATCAAGCCGCCATCGCCCGCATCGCGAGCGAACATGGCCGCGACGGCTTCCTCGCCGCTTGGCTCGCCGAGCGCGGCGTCGCCTGGGCCGCCGATCTCGTTCCCGACCTCGTCAATTTGGAGACACTGTCATGAAGAATGCTCTCGCCCGTGCGCTGACCATCGGCGCTCTTGCCGGTCCCGTAGCGCTCGCACCCGTCTTCGCCTCACCGGCAGTCGCACAGTGGACCGTGTTCGATCCGTCGAACTACGCCCAGAACGTACTGACGGCGGCGCGCTCGCTCCAGCAGGTGACCAACCAGATCACCTCGCTCCAGAACGAGGCGCAGATGCTGATGAACCAGGCGCGCAACCTTGCGAGCCTGCCCTATTCGTCGATCCAGCAATTGCAGCAATCGGTGCAGCGCACGCAGCAACTTCTCCAGCAAGCGCAACGCATCGCCTACGACGTGCGCGACATCGACAAGGCGTTCGACACGACCTACGGCCAGGCTTCGCTGTCGGCCTCCGACAAGGACCTCGTCGCTAGCGCCCGCACCCGCTGGCTGAACACCGTCGGCGGCCTTCAGGACGCAATGCGCGTCCAGGCCAGCGTCGTCGGCAATATCGACGGCACGAAGTCCGAGATGTCGGCGCTGGTCGGCGCGAGCCAAGGGGCCGCCGGCGCGCTTCAGGCGACGCAGGCCGGCAACCAGTTGCTGGCGCTCCAGGCGCAGCAGCTTTCCGACCTGACCGCGCTCGTCGCCGCCAACGGGCGGGCGCAAGCGCTGAGCGCCGCCGAGCGCTCGGCGGCGGCCGAACAGGGTCGTGAGCAGCGCCGGCGCTTCCTGACGCCGGGCCAGGGCTACCAGCCGGGCGACGCGCAGATGTTCCACGACGGCGGCAAGTGAGGGTTGTCCGATGGACGGCAAGGTCCTCGCCCGGATCGGTGCGGCGGCGTTCGTCGGTCTCGCCGCGACCGTCACCGCGATCGAGATGACCAAGCGCGACGCCGCACCGCCATCGCCGCCGGTGCTCACCGATCATGCGCCGGCGCCGGTCGATCCGATGCACCGGCTGCTCGTCCGCTGTCAGCGGCTCGGCGCCGAAGCGACCCGCGATCCGGTGTGCCTGAAGGCCTGGGCGGACAATCGTCGGCGCTTCCTCGGGAGCGATCGGCCCGCTGTCGAGCCGTCCGCGGGGAACCGCTGAGATGGGCAGCACCGGCGTCATCGACCATTTCCTCGACGTCTTCACCCGCTACATCGATTCTGGCTTCGGCCTGCTCGGCCCCGAAGTGGCGTTCATCGCCACGACGCTCGTCGTCATCGACGTCACGCTCGCGGCCCTCTTCTGGTCCTGGGGCGCCGACGACGACATCGTCGCGCGTCTTGTGAAGAAGACGCTCTTCGTCGGCGTCTTCGCCTATATCATCGGCAACTGGAACGCGCTCGCCCGCATCGTCTTCGAAAGCTTCGCCGGGCTCGGCCTGAAGGCGTCGGGCACCGGCTTCACCGCCGCCGATCTCCTCCATCCCGGCCGCGTCGCGCAGACCGGGCTCGACGCCGGACGGCCGCTGCTCGAATCGATCTCCGACCTGATGGGCTACTGGTCGTTCTTCGAGAACTTCATCCAGATCGCCTGCATGTTCCTCGCCTGGGCGCTCGTCCTGCTCGCCTTCTTCATCCTCGCCGTCCAGCTCTTCGTCACGCTGATCGAGTTCAAGCTGACGACGCTCGCCGGCTTCGTGCTGATCCCGTTCGGGCTGTTCGGCAAGTCCGCCTTCATGGCCGAGCGCGTGCTTGGCAACGTCATCTCGTCGGGCATCAAGGTCTTGGTGCTCGCGGTCATCATCGGCATCGGCTCGACGCTGTTTGCCGAGTTTACGCGAGGCTTCGACGGCGGCCAGCCGACGATCGACGAGGCCATGGCGATCGTGCTCGCAGCACTCTCGCTGCTGGGCCTCGGCATCTTCGGCCCCGGCATCGCCACCGGCATCGTCTCGGGCGGACCGCAGCTCGGCGCGGGTGCTGCCGTCGGCACCGGGCTCGCCGCCGGCGGTGCGGTGCTGGCAGGCGGCCTCGGCGCCGGCCTCGCCGCGCGCG
>NZ_VHLH01000018.1 GCF_006516965.1 Pararhizobium mangrovi
GCACCGTCCCCATGGCGGGATAAACGACACCGTGCCCATCAGCCGCCTCGGTCTCGATCAGGACAACCTGTTGAGGCTCCACATCTAGAGCCTTTCAGGTTTATACGGAAGCGCTCTGTTCGATCGTGCCGGTTTTCCACGCGACAAAGTGGGAGGGCGGCACGGTCGAACCCTTCGGGCCGGCCCTGTTTGTGCCATGACGCTTCGACGGATGGCTCGACCGTACCACCAGTACGCTCGTCGCCATCCGTTTCGGTCCTGACGCAAACAGGGTCGGCAGAGCGTTTCCGTATAAACCTGAAAGGCTCTAGTAAAGAACGCTGGCGCCCTGGTCCGCCGGGCCGGCCACGGCGCGCAGCGAGGCGAAGAGTTCGCGGCCGATGCCGGTGTGGTTTGCCGAAAGGTCGGCCTGTTCCGGTATGCGCGCCATGAACGCGCTCGTCTCCACCAGCACCTCGAGGCTGCCGTTCACGGCGTCGACGCGCACCATGTCGCCCTCGCGAACGCGTGCGATCGGTCCGCCGTCGACGGCTTCGGGCGTCAGGTGAAGGGCCGCCGGCACCTTGCCGGATGCGCCGGACATGCGCCCGTCCGTCACCATCGCGATTTTGTGACCGCGGTCCTGCAGGATTCCGAGCACCGGCGTGAGCTTGTGCAGTTCCGGCATCCCGTTCGCCTTCGGACCCTGGAAGCGGATGACGGCGACGAAGTCCTCGTCCAGTTCGCCCGCCTTGAAGGCGTCCTGAAGCTCCGCCTGGTCGTGGAAGACCTTCGCCGGGGCCTCGATCACGTGATGCTGGCTCTTGACGGCCGAGACCTTGATGACGGCCTTGCCGAGATTGCCCGTCAGCATCTTCAGGCCACCGGTCGGCTGGAAGGGTTCGTCGACCGTGGCGAGGATCTTCGGATCGTGGCTGACGTCCGGAGCCGGCGTGCGCGCCACGCCGCCTTCGGGCCCGAGCACCGCCTCGCTGGCGTAATTCGCCATGCCCTCGCCGTATACCGTGCGCACGTCGTCGTGCAGCAGCCCCTTCTTCAGAAGCTGGCCGATCAGGTAGCCGAGGCCGCCGGCGGCGTGGAAATGGTTCACGTCGGCAAGCCCGTTCGGATAGACGCGGGCAAGCAACGGCACCACGTCGGAAAGCTCCGAGATATCCTGCCATGTCAGCTGGATGCCGGCCGCGCGCGCCATCGCAACGAGATGCAGCGTATGGTTCGTCGATCCGCCGGTCGCGTGCAGGCCGACGACGCCGTTGACGATCGACCGTTCGTCGATCATCTCGCCGGCCGGCGTGAAGGCGTTGCCGAGCGCGGTGATCGCAAGCGCGCGCTCGGTCGCCTCCTTCGTCAGCGCATCGCGTAGCGGCGTGTTCGGATTGACGAAGGAGGCGCCGGGCATGTGCAGGCCCATGATCTCCATCAGCATCTGGTTGGAGTTCGCCGTACCGTAGAAGGTGCAGGTGCCCGGCGAATGGTAGGACTTCGATTCCGCTTCGAGCAGCGCGTCGCGGCCGACCTTGCCCTCGGCGTAGAGCTGGCGCACGCGCGCCTTCTCGTCGTTGGGAAGCCCGCTCGGCATCGGCCCGGCGGGGATGAACACGGCCGGGATGTGCCCGAAGGTGAGGGCGGCGATCGCGAGCCCCGGCACGATCTTGTCGCACACGCCGAGATAGACCGCGGCGTCGAACATGTTGTGCGACAGGCCGATGCCGGCGGCC
Source organism: Pararhizobium mangrovi (assembly GCF_006516965.1). Classification (GTDB taxonomy): domain Bacteria; phylum Pseudomonadota; class Alphaproteobacteria; order Rhizobiales; family Rhizobiaceae; genus Pararhizobium_B; species Pararhizobium_B mangrovi. Next base: position 1,719 of record NZ_VHLH01000018.1, read on the forward strand.
ATGGCGATGACGTCGCGCGAAAAGAGCGAAAGCTCCATGCCGGGCTGACCTTGCGTGACGCCGTCGCACATTGCCGGCACGCCGCCTGCGACCTGTGCGGTTCCACCGGCTGCGCGTGCAGCTTCGCGGATCAAGGCCGGGAAGGTCTCGAAGGGCTGATGCGCGGAAAGCATGTCGTTATAGGCGGTGATGATGCCGATGTTCGGCGTATGCCCGTCCGACAGCGCTTCCTTGTCGCCCGCCGGGCAGGCGGCGAAGCCATGGGCGAGGTTGCCGCACGAAAGGCTCGCACGGTGCGGACCGGCCGCGGCCATGCGGCGGACCTGGTCCAGATAGGGCTCGCGGGTCGGGCGCGACCGTTCGACGATGCGCTCGGTAATCGCTGCAATGCGTGCGTCGGCAGTCATGATCGGATCATCCTGTTCTTCGACAACCATGCGAAAGGGCGGCTCGGCCACAATCGCCAAAGCCGCTCGTCGGCGACTTCGATGCCGGCGACGCCGTGGCATCGCGACGTTGCGCCGGTGGCCTTCCGGCGGAGCGCAGCCGCGCCACACCGCGCCTTGCCGCCGTCAGGCGGCCCAGTAGACCTCGAGCGGCCGCTCGACCGCGTCGAGAATGCTGCGTATCGGCATTTCGCTCGCCGGGCCCGGTTCGCGTGCCCGGTCCAGCGCTTCGCGCTTGTTCCCGCCTTCGATGTGAAGCACGAGCATCGTGCTTGCCACGAGTTGCGGCAGGGTCAGCGTCAGCCGTGGTTCTTCCGCGCCGCCGGCGTGCATGGCGAGGACCGAGCGCCGTTCGCCGGGGTCGGTCGCGGCCTCCAGATTGTCGCCGCCGGGGAAGAAGGATGCGGTATGCCCGTCCGTTCCCATGCCGAGGATCGCGACGTCGAAGGGCAGCGCCAGCGTGTCGATCTTGCCGGATGCCAGGGCGGCGGCGGCATCGACGTCGTCCACGTGCTGGTAGAGCGGCACGAAGGTCGCTTCGGCGGCGGCATCCTTCAGGAGATAGGTGGAAACGAGGCGCTGGTTGGAGCGCTCGTCCTCGGGCGGCACGAAGCGTTCGTCGACGAGGCTCACCGTGACGTTCACCCAGCCCGGATTGCGCTTGGACAACGCCTCGAAGAGGAGCTTCGGCGTCGAACCGCCGGAGACGGCCATTACCGCTTCGCCCTTCTCCGCGATCGCCCGTTCCAGCGTCTCGCAGATGCGCTCGGCGAGCGCTTCGGCGAGTGCTGCGCGATCGTCGAATTCCTGAAGCGTGATCGGCCGGGCCTTACTTTCCGTCATGCCACGTCCTTCCGTCGCGTTCGATCAGCGCGATCGCCTGGCTCGGCCCCGACGTGCCGGCAACGTAGTCCTGAACGCCCTGGCCGGTATCTTCCCATGCCTTCAGGATCGGATCGATCCAGCGCCATGCCGCCTCGACCTCGTCGCGGCGCATGAACAGCGTCTGGTTGTCCCGTATGACGTCGAGCAGCAGCCGCTCGTAGGCGTCCGGATTGCGCACCTTGAAGCTTTCGGCGAAGCTCATGTCGAGGGGCACGTGGCGAAGCCGCATGCCGCCCGGGCCGGGATCCTTGATCATCATCCACTGGCGTACGCCCTCGTCGGGCTGCAGGCGGATGACGAGCTGGTTCGTCATCAAACGGCCGGCGGATTCCTCGAAAATCGAATGGGAGACCGGCTTGAAAGAGATGACGATCTCGGAGACGCGGTGCGGCATGCGCTTGCCGGTGCGCATGTAGAACGGCACGCCCGCCCAGCGCCAGTTGGCGATTTCCGCCTTCAGCGCGACGAAGGTCTCGGTGTTGCTTTCGTCGCCGAGCTCGTCGAGATAGCCGCGCACCGCACCGGCCGAAGAGGCGCCGGCGGTATACTGGCCGCGAACGGTCAGCTTGTCGACGTTGGCGGAATCGATGCGCTTGAGCGAGCGCAGGATCTTCACCTTCTCGTCATGGACGGCGTCGGCCTCCATCGAGTGCGGCGGCTCCATGGCGACGAGGCACAGGAGCTGCAGCATGTGGTTCTGCACCATGTCGCGCAGCGCACCGGCCTTGTCGTAATAGCCGGCACGGCTTTCCAGGCCCACGGATTCGGCGACGGTGATCTGCACGTGGTCGATATGCGCGGCGTTCCAGAGCGGCTCGTAGAGCGCGTTGGCAAACCTGAGCGCCATCAGGTTCTGCACCGTCTCCTTGCCGAGATAGTGATCGATGCGGAAGATCTGGTCCTCGACGAACACTTCGCCGATCGTGTCGTTGAGCCGCGTCGCCGAATCGAGGTCCCGGCCGATCGGCTTCTCGACGACGACGCGGGTGTTTTCCGTGATCAGCCCATGGTCGCGAATGCCTTCGCAGATATGCCCGAAGATCGACGGTGCCACGGCGAGGTAGAAGGCGCGGATGCGCGTTGGGTCCTCGTCCAGCAGCGCCTTCAGGTCTTCGAAGCCGCGATTGTCGATGGCGTCGACGGAAACGTAGTGCAGACGCGCGACGAAGGCCTCGATCTGGTCGGCCTCCCTCTCGGCGTGGTTCAGGTGCTTGTCGAGCGCCTCGCGCGCGAAGTCGCGATAGGCCTCGTCGCTGTAGTCGGAGCGCGAGGCGGCAATAATGCGCGTCGGTTCGGTGAACTGGCCCGCGGCCTGACGGTGATAGAGCGCGGGCAGAAGCTTGCGTTCGGCGAGATCGCCGGTGCCGCCGAAGACGACGTAGTCGAACGGATCGACGGGAATGATCTGGCTGCTCATCGCACTGCTCTCGGGTTCGCCGCGCACGCCCTCCCGACGCGGGCTCCACACACATAGTCTAATCGATTTAAGAATGCCAGCCCGTCGGCGTTCCTTTTCGGCTCGGGGCCATATGAACGCATGCGACGCTGGTCGTCGAACCAAAGAAACTATGCGGCAACGGCCGTTTGTAAACAGGCATGATGCCCGGCGACCGAGCGTCAGACGCGGTCGCGCAGGGCGAACCAGGTGAGGGCCGCGAAGAGGAGGGGCGTGCGCAGGCTTCGCCCGCCTGGAAAGGCGGAAACCGGCATGGCGGCCAGCTGCGCGAATGCGCTGTCGTCGCCGAGGACGGCGTCGGCATAGAGTTTGCCCGTATAGTTCGCGAGAACGACGCCGTGTCCGGAAAACCCGCCGACGGCCGTCGCCCCCGGCATCACTTCGCGCACGAATGGATCGCGCGGCACGGTGATGCCGACGGTCCCGCCCCAGGCATGGGTCACCGCCACGTCGCTCAGTTGCGGATAGAGCCTGGCGATCTGCTGGCGCATCGGTGCGGCGATGTCGCGCGGATTGTCACGGCTGTAGGTCTCGCGCCCGCCGAAGAGCAACCGGCCCTCGGCGTTCTTGCGGAAGTAGCGCACCACGAAGCGCGAATCGTCCACTGCCTCGCCGCCCGGCAGCACGTCGGTCTGCGGACCGAGCGGTTCCGTCGCGGCGATGAAGGAGCGGATCGGCATGACGTGCGCCGCCGTCTGGCTTTCGAGCCGGCCGACATAGCCGTTGCCGGCGATCAGCACCCGATCGGCCGTGATCGTGCCGGTGGGCGTCGTGATGCGCACTCGGCCGTCGGCCCTGGCGATGTCGGTGGCGCGCGTATCCTCGTGGAGGCGCGCACCGGCCGCGCTTGCGGCGATTGCCGTGCCGACAACGAGTTTCAGCGGGTTGATGTGGCCGGTACCGGTGTCGCGTACCCCACCGAGATAGGCCCGTGAGCCGAGCCGCTCGGCGGTCTCTTCGGCGTCCATGAAGCGAAGATGTGGATAGTCGTACCGCTCGGCGACCCGGTCCGCATGGCGGCGATAGGCGGCGAGGTAGCGCCTCTTGTGGACGACGGAGAGCTGGCCCGGGCGGTATTCGATGTCGATACCGTGGCGTTCGGCAAAATCGTGCAGGTGCCGCTTGCCGCTTTCGGCAATGTCGAAGAGCGCCTTCGCGGCGGCGTGGCCGAGCTTTTCGGCGTGATCCTCGGGCCAGCTGCGCTGTCCCGTGCCCATCTGTCCGCCGTTGCGACCCGAAGCGCCGTCGCCGAGACGCGCCTGTTCGATGAGGACGACGTCGACACCGTTTTCGGCGAGCCGGCAGGCGGACTGAAGGCCGGCGAAACCGCCGCCGACGATCGCAACGTCCGCCGTGCACGAACCGTCGAGCGCGGGATAACGCGGCCGTTCGAGGCCGTCTTCGTAGAGCGAGACTCCGGGCGCGATCGGGCTCTGGTAGGTCATGGAATGTCGGCCCTCAAACGCTCAGAAGTAGGAATTCGCGTTCCCACGGGCTGATGACCTGCATGAAGGTCTCGAACTCGCCGCGCTTCAGGCCGCAATAGGTGCCGATGAAATCGGGGTCGAACACCTCGGTAAAGGCGCTTTCGCCCTCGAACGTCGCGACCGCCTCGAGCAGGCCGCGCGGCAGATCGACCGCACCTTCGTTGGCGGTCTTTTCCGTCGGGTTCGACGGCAGCACGGAATGGGTCATGCCGAGCCAGCCCGCGCCGAGCGTCGCGGCGAGCGCCAGGTACGGGTTGGCGTCCGACGAGGGCAGCCGGTTTTCCACACGGCGCGCAGCCGGCTCGGACGTCGGCACGCGGAACGCCGTGGTACGGTTGTCGTAGCCCCAGGCGTTGTTGACGGGGCAGGCCATGTCCGGCGAAAGCCGGCGGTAGGAATTCACGTAGGGCGCCATCATGGCGAGCGCCTTCGGCACGTAGTGCTGCATTCCGCCGATGAACGAGAAGAAGTGTTCCGACGGCGAGCCATCGGTGTTGGAAAAGATGTTGTGGCCGGTCTTGGCGTCGACGACGGACTGGTGGATGTGCATGGCGGATCCGGCCTGTCCCTGCATGGGCTTGGCCATGAAGGTCGCGTACATGTCGTGCTTGAGTGCGGCCTCGCGCAGCGTGCGCTTGAAGAGGAAGACCTGGTCGGCCAGTTCCAGCGGATCGCCGTGACGCAGGTTGATCTCGAGCTGCGCCGGGCCTTCCTCGTGGATCAGCGTGTCGATCTCCAGACCCTGCTTTTCGGAGAAGTCGTAGATGTCGTCGATCAGTTCGTCGAACTCGTTGACGCCGGAGATGGAATAGGACTGCCCGCCGACGATGGTGCGCCCCGACCGGCCCTGGGGCGGGCGCAGCGGATAGTCGGGATCGTTGTTCTTCGCCACGAGATAGAACTCGATCTCGGGTGCGACGATCGGCTTCCAGCCGCTCTCGGCATAAAGATCGAGAATGCGGCGAAGTACGTTGCGCGGCGTATAGGGAACCGCCGTGCCGCTCGTGTTGACGATGTCGCAGATGACCTGCGCGGTCGGATCGCTCTCCCAGGGCACGACGGAGAGCGTCGAAATGTCCGGCACGAGCTTCAGGTCGCCATCGTGCGGATCGTAACGGAAGTTTTCCGTTTCCTCCGGATACTCGCCCGATATGGTGTGGCGGAAGACGGCGGACGGTAGGGAAAGCGAGGTCTCGGAAACGAATTTCGAGGTCGGCATCATCTTGCCGCGCGGCACGCCGGCAATGTCGGGCGTAATGCATTCGATGTCTTCGATGCCGCGCGCCCGCAGCCAGTCGGCCGCCTCGCGCCACGTGCTCGCACCCCGGATGCGCGCGGCGGCCGCCGACGGTTTGCGTCGCGTCCGCGTGGACGTGGCGGGTTTCGCTGGCTTGGTCTTGGACGTCATGAATCACCGAAGGAAAGGGCCGGGACCGCGAGGCGCGGATGTGCCGGCGACCATAACGCGGCGGGGCGGAAATACCACCGGCAGGCTCGATGCTTTTTTGCCCGCCGCACGGTGCACGCGGTTTCGACTTGCGCTCGCGAGCGAAGTTCCTACCTTGTCTTATACGAAGCATGCAGCAGGGATATGAGAGACGATGAGCGAACGCCTGATCAAATCCGCCCGTGACGAGCGTGCAAAGGCCGTCGCGATCGCCGAAAAGTCCATGCGCACCGCCGTCGTACAGGCGGCCGCGATCAGCTCGCTCGGTCTGGTGACCCTGCTCGTCCTGCTCGCGACACGTTAGGGCGCCTTGCGGCCTGATCGATCCGGCCGCGCGCTCCATCTCTTCAAGTCTTGCATATCGTTCGCAGCATCGGACCGGATCGGTATGGCCGGGAAATGCTTTTGAAGGACGCATTGTCGACGCGTTCCGCCGTCGATAATCGTCTTTAGTTCGAAATTCGGTTCGAACTTGTGCGCATTGCCGTGCGTTGCCTCCCTCACATCAACGAGAGGGTTTCATGGCAAACACGGGCAGCTCAATGGTTTCATCGCAAAACGCGGCAGATGTAGCACGACCATTCGCGCGGGTCGGCTATGCCGCCCGTGGCCTGATCTACCTCGTCATCGGCGTCTTTGCAGTCCTTGCCGCGTTCGGCAACGGCTCCAAGAAGGATACCCATGGAGCGTTGCAGACGCTCCTGCAGAATACCGCGGGCAGCATCCTCGCATGGATCCTGATCGTCGGGCTCTTCTCCTACGCCCTCTGGCGCGTCACGCAGTCGCTTCTCGATACCGACGATCACGGCACCGGCGCCAAGGCGCTGGCGATCCGCGGCGGTCTGCTCGCATCAGCGTTCACCTATGCCGCGCTGTGCATCTACACCTTCTCCATGTGGTACGGCAGCACCGGTTCCAGTTCCGGGTCGGGCGGATCGGGCGTTTCGTCCTTCTTCGCGTCGATCGTCGGTGCGCAGGTGGTCGCGTGGTGCCTTGCGATCGTCTTCGCAGGCGTCGGCATCGCCCATTTCATCAAGGCGTTCAAATCCGGCTACGCGAAGTTCTTTAAGGCATCGCCGGACAAGATGCGCATTATCCATCCGCTCGCGAAAACCGGCCTCATCGCGCGGGGCATCATCTTCTGGGTGATCGCGTTGCTCTTCGTCTATCGCGGCATCGATGGCGGGCAGGGCGGCGGCCGGCCGGGCATGTCCGCAGCGCTCAACTTCATCCAGGGCCTGCCCTTCGGCAGCATTCTGCTCGGACTGATGGGGATCGGGCTCGTCGCCTTCGCCGTCTACTCGTTCGCCGAGGCGATCTGGCGGCGTATCCGCTTCGACTGAGCGGCAGAAATGAAGAACGCCTGCCGGCAGGGAATCCGGCAGGCGTTCGCAATTGCAAGGCTGGAGGCCTTTGTCGTTATAACGAGGCTCCGGCGAAATGGTTTCGTCCCCAAGGCGATTCCGGTGAACGGTTCTTCGCAGCCCTTGCGACGAGGACTTTCGCTTGGCAAGGCTTTCGCCAAGGCTCGCAGGGGTTTACGATCGTGCGATGACGAGGCGGGCGCCGGCGAGGCCGACCCGTCTTTGAGAAAAACGGCAGGACGCGACGAGGACGACGATGGCGAATGCGGAGCAGAAATCGAAGACGGAAGGTCTCGAAGACACCATGGGCGGCGAAGGGGTCGTCACCCGCTCGGTGCAGAAGATGGTCGACGGGGCGGAGCAGCTCAACCTGAAATATGCCTCGCACGGCAATCCTGCCGTCTACGATACGGATGCTTTCCCTTGGGCGCGCGAAGTCGAGGCCGAATGGAAGCTGATCCGCGCCGAACTCGACCAGATCCTCACCCGCAAGGGCGAGCTTCCCGCCTTCCACGAGATCTCCACCGAAGTGCGTTCGATCTCGAACGACCAGAATTGGAAGACCTTTTTCCTATGCGGTTACGGCATTAAGTCCGAGGAAGCGATCCGACAGTGCCCCGAGACATGGCGGATCCTGCAGAAGATCCCCGGCCTCAAATCGGCGATGTTCTCGATCTTCGAACCCGGCAAGCACCTGCCGCCGCATCGCGGACCCTATAACGGCGTCCTGCGGTTCCATCTCGGCCTGATGGTGCCCGACGAGCCGGAGCACATCGGCATCCGTGTCGACGACCGCACGTGCCATTGGGAAGAGGGCAAGGCGCTCATCTTCGACGACGCCTACGAGCACGAGGCCTGGAACCACTCCGACGAGGTCCGCGTGGTGCTCTTCGTCGATTTCGTCAAGCCGACCAGGTTTCCAGCGAACCTGACGAACCGGGCGATCCTGAACCTTGCCGTCTTCACCCCCTTCATTCGCGAGGGCTACAAGGCCCACAAGAAGTGGGAGAAGATGTTCTACGGCGAGGGTACGAAGCACCGCTGAGCGGGTCCGCGCGGCAGCGTCGCGCCGCGGGTTACGGCTGCGGCGCTCGTCGCGTATGGCGGGGCGCTCAGCGCGTGACGACGGGCGAGATCACGGGCGAGGGCCACGAGCCGCCGACGAAGAAGCGCAGGCCGTCGTCGGTGTCATCGGGCTTGGCCGCGCCCTTCTTCGGCGCCGGTTTCGGCTCCAGGCTGCCCGTCATGGCAAGGCTGCCGCGCGCATAGGGCACGACGCCGTTCAGCCGGATGACGGTATCGTTCGTCGTGATCGTCGCGTCGTTGATCTCGGCCATGCCGTCGGAAAACCGGCAGTCGAGCTTTGCGGAAGCGAAGTCGAGCGCATCGCCCGAAATCTTCGACAGATCGAAGAAGCGTTCCTTCGCGGCGAGTGCGCGGAAAGCCGCGAGATCGAGCTTCGGGATCGTGCCGTTGCCGACGGAAAGCTTCATCTGCCCGGTGATGTCGCTGATGCCCGTCGCCCACAACGGATGGTCCGATTGCAGTTCCAGCCGCAGCGAGCCGCGTCCGCGCGGCAGCGGTCCGCTGAGCTTCATCGCGTCGTACATCGCGCCGAGGTCGACGTTGTCGGCAGCCGCACGCACCATGCCGCCGCCGTCGAGCCCCTTTTCGGAAATGCGCACCTCGCCGTTGAGCGAGCCGCCATAGGCGCTGGCGTCGCCGATCTCGAAAGACGCGCGCCCTTCGCTGATGCGTGCCGTGGCCGCCACGTCGTCGAGCATCATGGGGCCGAGCTTCGCCGACTGGGCGGAAAGGCGAAGGTCGAGGCCGAGCTGGCGCAGGAAGCGCGTGTCGACCGTCGTGGCGATGTTCTGTCCCGGTTTCGGCAACGGGCTGAAGGCGCGCAGGAACGACACGATGTCGAGCGAATTGAAGGCGATCGTGCCCGCGATCACGGGAAAGCGCGGCTTCGGAAGGTTGACATCGAGCACGCCGATGCCGCGATTTCCACCGACCTTCAGCGTCAGATCGTCGAAATTGACGCGGTCGCTCTGCGTCGTCACATGGGCGTCCACGTTCAGCCGTCCGATCGCCGCGCCGGGCTTGATGTCGGCGCCGAACCACTGAAGGATCTTCTCGACGGAAGGCGTGTCGAGCGTCATGCGCCCGTCGAAGAACGGGCGTTCGGCGAGCGTCGTGGTACCGTTGAAGGCAAGGCCGATCGGCGAGGCGTCGAAGCTCGCCTTCAACCGCGCGTTGGCGCCGCCGATCAGGAGCAGCGGCTGGCTGGAACTGGCGGCGAGATGGACCTTCTTGCCGCGGAACATGCCGCGTAGGTCCATGCTGGCGTTTCCGAGCGTCTCGGGCCAGTCGATGGTGCCGGAAAGGTCGGTGATCGTCTCGATATCGTCGTCGCGATGGTCGATGTAACGGATCGTGCCGCCAGAGATCGCGATCGTGCCCAGCGAATAGTCGGGGACCGAACCCGCCTTCTTGTTGCCGTTGGCGCGGGCACGGGCGATCCTCGCGGCTTCCGCGATTCGCCCGAAATCCGAACGCCAGTTGACGAGGCCCGTCGCGCCTCGCTCCACGGTGAAGATCGGCGAGCGGAAGAGAAGGCGCGTGAAATGGGGCTTACCCGTCAGTGCCGAGAGCACCGAGAACTCACCCTCGACGCTGCTCGCGACGGCGATCGGCTTGGCGTGCGGACGGCGCGGATAGAGCGCGACGTTGTCGAAGGTGATCGTCGGGATCGGCCAGAATGTGAGCTTGGGGTTGTTGCCGAGCGTTACCCGCTGGCCCGCCCATGCACCGATATCGTGCTTGAGGCGCTGGCGCACGAGATCCGTCGAGACGGCCAGCGGCACCGCCACGGCGATGAGGGCGAAAGCGACGACGGTGAACGCCACGATGGAAAGCGCCCAGCGAAGCCTGCGCCTTCCCCTGTTGCGTACGGCGCGATGGACGAACAGCATCTCTCGCTTGGGGTTTTCGGTCCTTCGATCAAGGCAGTAGAGCCTGGGGCCGACCTTTGCAATCGTTCGATCCCGAAAACGGCCGCGAAGGTTAAATTTGCCGGGCGGCCGTTTGCCGCCATCGGCGGTGGTGGTAGAGCGTGGTCGTGACGGTCTGGAACGCACCGCGTCGGTTCGAGCGAGGAGGAAAGCGATGATCGAGGGACAACCGCTCTGGGAGCCGAGCGCCGAACGCATCGAGGCAAGCAGGCTGTTCGCCATGATGCGCCGCTGCAGCGAGGCTGCCGGTCGAGACTTCTCCGATTACGCGGAATTCCACGCCTGGACCGTCGCCGAGCCCGCCCGCTTCTGGTCGGCGATGTGGGACGAGGCCGCAATCGTCGGCGAGAAAGGCGAACGCGTACTCGTCGACGGCGAGCGCATGCCCGGTGCACGTTTCTTTCCCGACGCGCGGCTGAACTACGCCGAAAACTGCCTGCGCCGCTCCGGCAGCGAAGATGCGATCGTCTTTCGTGGCGAGGACAAGGTCGAAAGGCGCATGTCCTTCGACGAACTGAATGCGGCGGTCTCCAGGCTCCAGCAGGCGTTGCGCGCGGCCGGCGTTACGCGTGGCGACCGGGTCGCGGCGATGCTTCCCAACATGCCCGAGACCATCATCGCCCTGCTCGCATGCGCCTCGATCGGCGCCATCTTTTCCTCCTGCTCGCCGGATTTCGGCGAGGCCGGCGTGATGGACCGCTTCGGCCAGATCGAGCCGAAGGTCTTCATCGCCTGCGACGGCTACTGGTACGACGGCAAGCAGCGGGACGTCGCCGACCGGCTTGTGGCCGTCAGTGCGAAGCTCCGGCCCGTCCACACCGTCGTCGTCGCGTATCTGGGTCAGGCCGAAGCCGTCGCCGAACGCGTGACGAACGGCATCAGCTACGATGCCTTCGTCGGCGCGCACGAGGCGCAGGCGGTAACCTTCGAGCGGCTGCCCTTCGACCATCCGCTCTACATCCTCTTTTCCTCCGGTACGACGGGCGTCCCCAAATGCATCGTGCATTCGGCCGGCGGCGCGCTGATCCAGCACGTCAAGGAACACGCGCTGCATTGCGATCTGCGTGAAGGCGATCGGCTGTTCTACTTCACGACCTGCGGCTGGATGATGTGGAACTGGCTCGCGAGCGGCCTTGCGAGCGGGCTGACGCTTTGCCTTTTCGACGGTTCGCCCTTCGCCCCGGACGGCTCGGTGCTCTTCGACTACGCCGAGGCGGAGCGGTTCACGCTCTTCGGCACCTCCGCGAAATACATCGATGCGGTGCGCAAGTCCGGCCTGCGGCCGATCGAGACGCACGATCTCTCGTCGCTCAAGGCCATGACGTCCACCGGCTCGCCATTGGCGCCGAGCGGCTTCGAGTTCGTCTACGAGGCGATCAAGCACGATCTGCAGCTCGCCTCGATCTCTGGCGGCACGGACATTGTGTCGTGCTTCGTGCTCGGCGTGCCGATCAGGCCGGTATGGGCGAGCGAGATCCAGGGACCCGGGCTCGGGCTCGCCGTCGATGTGGTCGACGAGGAGGGCCGCACGCTCGAACGCGGCAAGGGCGAGCTCGTCTGCCGCAAGCCGTTTCCCGTCATGCCGGTGGAGTTCTGGAACGACCCCGACGGCAAGCGCTACCACGACGCCTATTTCGACCGCTTCGAGGGCATCTGGTGCCATGGCGACTTTGCGGAATGGACCGAGCATGGCGGCATTGTCATCCACGGCCGCTCGGACGCGACGCTCAACCCGGGCGGCGTGCGGATCGGCACTGCCGAGATCTACAATCAGGTCGAGCAGATGCCCGAGATCGCCGAGGCCCTGTGTGTCGGGCAGGAATGGAAGGACGACGTGCGCGTCATCCTTTTCGTCGTGCTCGCCGAGGGCGTGACGCTCGACGACGACCTGACGGCGGCCGTCAAGAAGAAGATCCGTTCCGGCGCTTCGCCGCGCCACGTCCCGGCCAAGGTGATCGCCGTCGACGCCATTCCGCGCACCAAATCCGGCAAGATCACCGAACTTGCCGTGCGCGACGTGATCCACGGACGTCCCGTCAAGAACAAGAGCGCGCTCGCCAACCCGGAAGCGCTCGACCTTTACGCGGAGCTTTCCGAACTCGAGACGTAAATTTCCCGGGATCGTGCCGGAGCGCTCACTCGGCAAGCACGCGCTGGGCAGGGAAGGTGATCGTGATCAGCGTGCCTTCCTGCGGCGCGGAGGTGATGGCGAAACGGGCGTAGTTCGCCTCGACCATGGCTCGCGTCAGCGGCAGGCCGAGGCCCGTTCCGTCGCCACGCGGCCGGCTTGCGCCGCTCACCTGACGGAAGGGTTTCAGCGCCTGTTCCAGCTCCTTCTCGCTCATGCCGACGCCGGTGTCGCGGATACGCAGCGTCACGCCGCCATCGCTGTCGGCGATCGTCGAAACGACGATCTGCCCGCCGGCGGGCGTGAAGCGGATGGCGTTCGAAAGCAGGTTGAGGGCGATCTGCTTGAGCGACCGCTGGTCGGCGATGACGGCCGGCACGGTCGCCGAAAGGCTGGTGCGGATGATGACGCGTTCGCTGTTCGCCTGCGGCTGAAGTAGCGAGACGGCGTCCGCGATCGTGTCGTTCAGCGCGACCTCGGCAAAGGCGACTTCCATCTCGCCGGCCTCGATCTTGGAAATGTCGAGAAGATCGTTGACGATGTCGAGCACGTGCTTGCCCGACCGGCCGATGTCGTGGGCATATTCGAGATAACGCGGGCTGCCGATCGGCCCGAAGCGCTGCTCCGACATCATGTCGGAAAAGCCGATGATGGCGTTGAGCGGCGTACGGATCTCGTGGCTGACGCGGGCGAGGAATTCGCTCTTGTGGGCACTCGCCTGTTCGGCCGCCTGCTTTGCGGTGCGCAGTTCGTCCTCGGTGCGCTTCCACTGCGTGATGTCGCGCATGACGGCGCAATAGCCGCCCGAACCGGAAAGCCTGCCGATCGTCATGAAGAGCGGCAGGAAGCCGCCGGACGCCTCGCGGCCGATCACCTCTCGCCCGTCGTTCAGCACGCGCGCGACGCCGTGTTCGGAAAGCCCCTGGAGATAGTCCATCACCGCGCGCTGGCTCTCGTGCGCAAACAGCTTGGCGAACGGTTGGGCACGGGTTTCGCTCTCCTCGTAGTCGAAGAGCGCGCTCGCCGAACGGTTCATGGAGCGGATCTCGCCGTATTCGCCGAGGATGACGACGCCGTCCGTCGCCGTTTCGAGGATCGAGCGCAGCTCGCTCACCTCGAGCGCCAGGGCCTCGGCGCGCTCCTTCGCACGCTCTGCGTCGTCGCGTGCGGTCTCGTCGCTTGCGGGCGTCGCCGGCTCGATCGGCACCAGCGAAAGCATCAGCGCGCGCCGGCCGGTCCAGTCGATCGACTGGAGGCGCGCGCGGACCGATCGCGTTCCGCCATCGGCATGGCTGAGTTCCACCGCGCCCGACGGCGCCGGCTGGACGGCCACTTCGGGCTCCTCGTTCGCGAAGAGGCCGTCGATGCCGTCGGCTGCGGCGAAGGCTGCCAGATCCGCATAGCCCGTCAGGGCGAGGAAGGCCGCGTTGGCGTAGAGCGGCACGCCTTCGCTATGGATCAGCACGGCGAGCGGCAGGTCGGCGAGTACGCTCGCCTCGGCGTCCTTTTCGGCAGGCCGGCCTGCGAAGGCTGAAGGCATGGCGCCGGGCGGAAGTGTGTTCGCATCAGGACGTGCAGCCTCTCCGATCGCTTCCTCATCGCCGATCTCGGCCGTTTGCGGATCGTCCGGTTGGAATGCGTCGGCTTTGTGGGCCGTCGGATCGACGCTCGGCTCGTCCTGCCGTTCCGGAGGTTCCGCCGGGGCGTCAACGATCGCGCTTCGGGCGTCGTCGAGCGACGCCGGCGCTTTATCCGTCGACGTGGCGTCATCGCCATCGCGCGCTTCTTCCGCAGGCACGCGAACGAAGGCGGCTTCGAGCTTCCTGCCGATCTCGCGAAAGGCGGCCTGTTCGCCGGTCGACAGCGGCACGCGTACGGGCGGTCGGTGGTCCTTGAGCTCGACGACCGGGGCGAGCGCGAGCGCACGCCCCTGCGGCCCGGTGTCGGCGGACGGCGTTTCGGTTTCTTGCGAACCGTTTCGTGCCTCGGCCCCGTCGTCGGGCAAGGGAGATGGCTGTGCCTCGTTCGCCGAACCCGGCCTTTTGGTGTCGGCGAGGGCAAGGCCGATCGATTCGGGATCGCTTACCGCTTCCGCCGGCCGCACGATGCCGAAGCCGCGGAAGCCGGTAAAGCCGTGGTCGCGGCTATAGGCGGGCAGGGCGGCGAGATCGATCGGAACGGCGAGCTCGGTCCCCTGCACGGGCCAGAGAACGCTGCGCCCGGACCAGGTTTCGCGGCGTTCGATCAGCGTGGCGATACCGGAATCGGCATCGAAGCCGAAGATCCGCGCCACGTCGGAAAAGCGCCGGCCGACGACGTCGGCAGCATTCGGGCCGACGGTGTTCGCCAGCTCGTGCGAGACATGCGTGAACCGGCTCTCCTCGTCGAGGCGCCAAGAGAAGCGGACGGGATCGCCTTCCTGGGCGAACACGAACGGTTCGCCGGCATCGGCATTCGCCTCTTCCTTCCGGTCGGTCGGCGTCTCTTCTTTCGGGTCGGCCGGCATCTGGCGATCCTGCAAATTCTGCCCCTCGGTTCCGTCCAGACGTTCGCTTTGAACGCGCGTCGTATCATTCGATCCGCCGGGCGCCTCCGGTTCGAGCGCGAAAAGCAGGTGAAGCGGCGGATCGTCGATCAGCCGTGCGATCGCGGCCGGCAGCAGGCCGTGCGCGGTTTCGATACGGCGCTTGACGAGACGACCCTTCGCGCCGGCGACGGCCGCGACGAGGTCGCCGCGTGCGCTTTCGCCAAGCGCGAGGCCCGGCATCCCGCTCGAATGGGCGAGGACGGCGCCCGTCGCGTCGAGCACGGCCACATGCGTATCCGCATCGCCGAGCCCAGAAACGATGTGAGCGGCGGCTTCGTCTGGCGTCGGGCGCACGGCCGGCGGTCCTCCCGAAAGCAGAAACGCGGGCCAGCCGTTCGCCAGGCGAAGGGCTGAAAGGCGTACGCTCGAAAGGCGGCTCGCGAAGCCCTGCGCAATGCGCAACGTAACGGTCTGTTCGCCGGCCGCCGAGCGCGACCGGGAAGCGGCCGAACGAAGCTGGCGGCGAAGCGCTTCGTGCCCGGTCGCCCAACGCTCTGCGAGCGCCTCGGGGCAGGCATAGCCGAAGAGGCCGGCCCCGGCGCCGTTCGCCCACAGCACTTCGCTGCAGTCGAGCGAGAGCACCACGAGCGCCTCCCCGGCCGCGAAACGGGCTCGCACGTGCTCATGGACAGCGATGTCGATGAAGGACGTTCCAGCCGGCATCAAGACCCCGATGGCGGCCCTCTTTCGGCCGTGTTCATTAACCAAACCTTAATAGCCCGTGGGCGCGCGCCGGTCCAGAAATCGGCGGGTTCGCGCGGCCGTTATCCTGCGTCAGGGTTAACGGCGCATGCTGCATTGCAAAAATATGTTGCACCGCACAACGAAATCCCTTATATTTCTGCCCGTAACGAAGAACGCCTTTGAAGAGGGTTCCAACCAAGGAGTGCATATAATGGCTACCAAGAAGACCGAGAACACCGATGTCTTCAGCTTTTCCGCCTTCGATCCGACAAAGATCACGGAAACCTATCGCGATTTCGCCGAGAAGAGCATGCTGCAGTCGCGCGAGGGCTACACGCGCATGAAGACCGTCGCCGAGGACGCCACGAAGACGGCCGAGGCCACGCTCGAGAACGCGCAGGCAGGCACCGTCGAACTCGGCCTCAAGGCGATCGACTACATGCGCGCCCATACGGAGAATTCGCTTTCGCACATGGAAGCGCTGCTCGGCGTGAAGTCCGTCGCCGAAGTCATGGAACTCCAGAGCTCCTTCTTCCGCAAGCAGATGGAACTGGGCGCCGACCATGCCAAGTCCATGCAGGAGACCTCGCGCAAGGTCGCGGACGACGTCTCCAAGCCGGGCAAGTCGGCCATGGATAAGGCGATGAAGGAAGCCAAGTCGGTAACCGCCAACGCCGCCTGAGCGCGCCGTTCGCCTGCCGACAGGCCGTATCCGCAAGGGCCGGGCGCTCATTTGGAGCCCGGCCTTTTTCATGTCCGCCGCCGCGCCGGGCCTCTTGCCAAAGGCGATGCTGCGCGGTAGGCAGCGCGGGACCGCAAACGGCGCGTTCCATCTGTGATGGGCGAATGCCGATCGGTCATGGGCGGTTGTAGCTCAGTTGGTTAGAGCGCAGGATTGTGGCTCCTGAGGTCGGTGGTTCGAATCCACCCAACCGTACCATTAGCCTTTTCTCGGATATCGAGTTCGCTGCATCGTCGGGCTGCCGGTCTGACCGGAGCGCAAGTTCTGCACGACAGAATGCACCATGCGAAGTGCCGCCGGCATGTGCGTTCGATGCACCGACGGACCCCGCAGGCAGGGGCGCGCGAAGCTTTTCCATCGTCGGTGATCACGCTCTTCGAAGCGTGCCCGATGCGGGCAAACGCCATTTGCGCATCGCGTACAGCGGCATCTCGATGAACCGACAGCTCGCGTAGCCGACGGCGATAGAGACCGCAATCGATACGGGCAGGCCGATCCAGCTCGGCAGCGCGCGCGTCCAGTGTATGAAGGCCCAGTGGAACAGGTAGATCGAGAAGCTCGCTTCGCCGACCACGACGAGAGGCCGGCTTGCGAAAAGCCGGCTCCATCGGCCTGAACCCTCGTAAATCGCCATTACCGTGCCGGCGAAAATGATCCCGAAGACGTAGAATTTGTCCATCAGGTCATCGAGCGCATCGCCGCCGAGCCCGATTTTTACGAACAGGATATAGAGCAGGGCGGCGAGGAGGGTTGCGCCGACCCATCGGTCGGGTATGGCGCGCCCGGATCCGACCAGCATGGCCGCCAGGATCGACGGGATGAAAGCGCAGAGATACCAGCCGATATTCAGGTTGTTTTCCGGGGTATGCCAGGCGGGCCAGGCCCAGAACGCCGCCAGGTACACAAGTGCGATGACGACGATACTGGCCCCGATGGAAAGCCATTGCGTGCATAGCAGGAGGAATGGCAGCACGACATAGAAGCCCAGTTCGACCGGGATGGTCCAGAGGTGACCGGCCGACTTCTGGAAGGTCAGGACCTCCACCGCCTCGTTCAGGTTCCGTATGCCGAGCGTTCCGACCGCGAAGTAGAAGGCGACGGCAATCGCGAAGAGCGGGATGATCCGCAGGAACCGGGCGCAGGCATAGTAGGCGATCGAACGAAACGAGATGCCGGTCTCGAGAAGGCGTGCGGTCAACAGGAAGGCGCTCAGCGCGAAGAAGAGCCAGACGCCGACCTTCGGTACGCCTCGAAGGAAGGGGTGTGTTTCGGGGATGTTGCTCATCACCGAATGCCCGACCAGCACGATCAGGCATGCCAACCCCCTGAGCCCATCCATCGCGGGCCGGTAATGGATGTGCTTGGCGCTTGCTGCGGACGGCTTGCGGGTCGGTTCCATGCCTGCAGTAAGATCAGGTCGGCATCGGCGAGACAAGACGGTCGGCTGGCGGCAACACCGCGGATTGCGACATGCCAGATGCGTGGCAGCTGACCGTAAAACGCACCGCATCATCCCCGAACGCACCATCGCCGCGGCACGGATCACACAGGGTATCGAACAGGATCGATCGGCGGATACGCGACCGCCTTTACCTTGAGGGGTGGTCGCTCTACCGGTTGTTCTGAGCCTTCTGCTCCCAGATCTTCTGGATGCGATGGGCGCTCGGCGTCGAGATCTGCAGCAGCCGGGCGACTTCCACCTGGCGCATGCCTCGATCGAACGCGGCAAAAGCGGCTCGGCGGCCGACGGAACTCAGGCGCTCGCCGTCCTTCCATTCGGGCTGGAACACGCTGAGGTCGAGATCCTCGTTCTCCCCGCCGCTTTCAAGACGGGAGATCTCCTCGTTCACGACGGCGAGCGTGGCGTACATCATTTCCCTTCTCGCCCGCAGCAACCGCAATTTCGCCGTTTGGGACACGCCATCCCATTGAACATCGGATAGTTCAACATCGGCATTCCTGGGTTGCACGTTCACGCCGCTCCTCGTGCGATTCTAATCTTTCTTCCTTCCGGGAGAATTATCGTATACCCCCAAAATCGCAAGGCTTCGGTTCGTGCCAAGTCCGCTTTTGCAATACTTGCTGTGGAGCGTTTCGCGCCGTCGGTTCGACGATGTGGAAAAATCGACGATGCGCCATTCTGCGACGATTCTAGCTCGGGCGGTGCATTTCGGCGGGGGGCGCTCCGTGGTACACGAAGCTGGTCTTCCGGCAACTTCTGCATGAGCGCGGCCTCCGTGAAAACGCCACGAAAAGTAAGGTTCTCCGGTCTGTTGATCGTCTGCGCCGCTCTGGCGTGCTGGGTCGTCGTTGCGGTGGTCGCGTACGCCTTATTGAGCTAAAAGCGGTCTAAATGACCGTCGTTCGATCAAAATCGTCATAACGCCACAAGAGACGAAACGAGGCATCCGGATGTCCGATTCCCGGCCGATCGTCGATCTGTGGATATGGCAGCTCGAAACGACCGATCGTTCGGGCCATGCGCCTCCTCCCGACATCCGAATGGAGACGCTTTCGCACGAAGAGCGACAGCGCGCCGGGCGCTTCGTTCACGCCCGCGACCGCGATCGCTACGTCCGCGCGCATATCGGGATGCGCGTCGTTTTGTCGCAGTATGATTTTATGGAGCCAGCTTCGCTCGCCTTCCGCTACGGCCCTGCCGGCAAGCCGTTTCTAGCCCGTCCGGACGCACCGCGGTTCAATCTCTCGCATAGCGGCTCGCTTGCCGCGCTGGCGGTTTCGCGAGCGCTCGAACCGGGCCTCGATATCGAGATCGCGCGCGACGCTTCTCGAGCTGTTGCCTCGGTTCTGAGTGTCGAGGAGAAGGCGGAACTCGATCGCCTTCCGCCGGAAAAGCGCGCCGATGCGTTCGCGCGGGCGTGGACGCGCAAGGAGGCGGTGGTCAAGGCGCTCGGTACCGGGTTCGAAACCTCGCCCGAAGAGATCGTGGTCGGGGTCTCGCCCGATCGGGTAACGCCTCTCGTCCGCGCGCCGGCGGCCTTCGCGCCGTTCGAACGATGGCGCATCGAATGCTTCCCGTGCGGAGCGAGCGTCATCGCCGCGATCGCCGCTGCCGCGCCGGACTATCGCATCGTCCGGCGCACGCCGCCGTGGCGGAATCGCTCCGACCTCCCGCCTATGTCCTGAGTTCGAGGATCGAAACACGATCGGTGACCGGTAGCGTCAGCGTATCGCCCGTCGGCTCGACCGGCCGGGTGGTCATCGCGCCGGTATCGTCGAGCACGTGCAGGAGGGCGTGCTGCGGCAGACCGTCCGAGCGCAGACGGAGCTCGCCGGTCGCCGCCGGTGCCGCTTGCCCTGAGCGCCCGTCCCACGATGGTTGCTCCAGCCAGGCGAGACCGTACACCGTGCCGCTCCGTCCGCGTACGGTCATCCACGCGCAGCCCGGCGGAGCTTTCTCCACGGCAAGCGTCGATGCATCGAACGGGATGGCGGAGGCGGTGTTCGCCGTCAGTACGGCAATGATCGCACCGAGGGCGCGATAGGCGGGCTTCGGGCTCATCGCCTGATCGTCGTGCAGCAGTCCGAACTTCACCGGCCAGTCTTCTTCCGGCATGTCGGGGCGGTCGAGAAGCTCGTGCAGGAAGATCCGCCGCGCGCCGGCCCGGTAGAAGCCGAGCCAGAGCCGCGGGATGTAGCGCCCCGCCACGCTCTCCGGAACGGCCCATGGCGAGCCGCGGCCGACATCGGTCGGGTATCCGCTTTCGCTGACCCAGACCGGGCCGTCCGGCACCTGTGCCTTGGCCTTCCTCATCGACCAGGGGATGCTGCCGTAGCCGGTCAGCCATTCCGCGCCGAAACCGGAGGTTCCGGGTTCGTGCCACGAGAAATAGGCGTGAAGGTTGCTGCAGTCCGCCGCCTCGCCGATGGCGGGAAGCTTGCGGTAGGGGGCGGTATCGACGAACGATGGTGCAAGCACCTTCACGTCCTGTCCGAAGGCCGCCCGGCTTTCGGCAAAGAGTGAACGCTGGAAGGCGATCAGCTTGTCGCGCCAGCCTTCGACACCGCTTTGGTCGTATTCGTTCGGACCTTCGAGGGATTCGAGAACGCCGCGTACGGTACGCGCGAAGGCGATGCCGTTTTCGACGCCCCGTGCGGGATCGCGCGGATCGACGATCAGGTCGAAGCGCACGCCCTCGCGGCCGAGCTCGTGCAGACGGCCGGCATAGGCCTCGTAGTTCGTACCGGCGGAATCGCGCACGTTGCGCACGCCGAGCGAAAGCAGCCGGTCGGCGAGAAGGTCGTAGCGACGCCCGTCGGACTGGTTGGCATCCCACATGTGCGTATTGACGCCGAGGCTGTCGAGAAGATCGTCGACGTCGTAGGGCGTCGAGGTTCCGCCCGCCTGTCCGCGCGCGGCGATCCAGCCCGCGGGTGCGGCGAGGAGGGCGCCGCCCGCGAGTGCGCCTAGCGTGAAGGCGCGCCGACCGGGCGAGTGCGGGAAAGAGCGTTTGTCGCTTTCGTTCATGGATGAAGCAGCCTGTCGAAGAGATAGGTGAAATCCGACCGGCGCAGTCGAAGGCTCGGCAGGCCGAGGCCGAGATGCGTCTTCATGCCGGCGAAGAGCAGCAGCAGGCGAAGCGCAGACGAAGCCAGCAGGGCGAGCGCCGCGCCCGTGGCCCCGAAGGCGGCGACGAGGGGGAAGAGGCAGATGATCTCGCCGATGAAGGAGACGATCTGGATGTTGGAGCCGAGGCCCGGCCGTCCGAGCACCGTATAAAGCTGCATCGTCAGGCTGGCGAGGCTGAAGAAGACCGCTTCGACGAGCAGGATCCGGAACAGCATGGCGGTATCGTGGAAATCTTTGCCGTAGAGCACGGTCAGGAGAGGTTCGCTGATCACCGTCAGCACGGCGCAGGTCGGAACCATGAGGATGAGCATGAAGCGCAGCACGCGGTCGTGGTGTTCCTTCGCCTCCGCCGGATGGGATCGGGTCAGCTTGGCGAGGAGCACGCCGGTGATCGCCGGCATGATCAGGACGAGAACCCGCGAAAGGCTGTAGGCCACGGCATAGTTGCCGAGGGCGACGGCCGGGATGACCGGTACCAGCAGCAGTCGGTCCGCATAGCCGCCGAGATTTTTGAGAAGATCGGCAGGGGCCGCGCGAAACATGAAGGAGGTCAGTGCCCCGAACGTGGCGCGAAAGCTGTGCAATCCGCCGCGTAGCAACGGAATGACGAAGGGCATGACCACCGCCAGCGCCACCACGCCGCCGAGGATCTGCGCCGCGACCGCGGTCACGTAGTCGAAATCGTGCGCGACGAAGGCGATCCACAGGCCGACGAGATAAAGAGCCTGCGGCAGGAAGCGCGACAGGTTGTAGAGGCGGAACTGCTGCAGCCCCACGAGGGCGCTGTTGACGATGTTCTGGATCGTCGTCGTCAGCGCGGTGAGGGTGCATATGCGCGCGACGAAGAGGACCTGCGGATCGTAGTTCTTCATGAAGACCGGCAACGCGATCCACGCCACGACGACGGCGACGAGCGAAGCGCCGAGACTGACGAGAAGCGCCCCGCCGACGACGCTGGCGCGCTCCTGCTCGGCACGGCCGACGAAATAGCTCGTCGTGTCCGTCAGGCCGGATACGGCGAGCGCGCTCAGAAGCTGCGGCCACAACACGATGGCTGCGAAGATGCCGCGCCCTTCCGCACCGAGCAGCCGCGCTGTCAGGATGCCGGTGGCGAAATTGACCACGAGCACCGAGAACTGGGTGAGCAAAGACTGCACGATGGCATAGGTCGACGTCTTGCTGCGCAGGAGCCTGCCCGGCAGGAAGCGCAGCGTGTTGGCTATATCGAGGCTCATGCGCGACTCCTGGCGCTTGCGGCCGCATGCCGGTGTTTGCGCACCGGCGTGGCGACGTCACTGGATCGACGCGTGGATCCGCGTCGAAAATGGTTCGGAAGAATGGAAAGCCTCTCCGCGTCTTTATGCCGTCGCCGCGCGGGCCGTGTCCGGGGCTGCCGGCGCGGCCGCCATGCGTGCGTCGGAGCGTTGGATCGAAGCGAGCCCGAAGCCCACCGCCAACCACATGAACAGCCCCATCTCGCCGACCGTGGACGGGCTCGACGCTTGCAGGACGATGCCCGTGAGGGCGACGGCCCGACAGGCGGCCAGAAAGTCGCCGTCGCGCGGACGATTTCGTAAGACGGGAAAGAAGAGCTGCACCATCAGGACGAGGACGCCCGCATAGTAGACGAACGCGCCGAGAAGGCCGATCTTGAGGATGATCTCGATCGGCCCGCCGTCGACGACGGTCGCGTTTCCCTCACCGGACGCGCTCTGATACGAGCCCGTCGTGCCGAGACCCTTGCCGAGAAGGCTGCTCTGCAGGTCGTCGCCGAGCGAACGGTAGGCGGCGAGCCGGTCGTTGGCGCTCTGGTCGGCGGAAAGGTTGGTGAGCGTGGAAAGGCGTTGCGTGATCAGTTCGTTCGCCTGCTCGTTGACGAGCACGAAGGGTGCGGCGAAGACGCCGGCAATGCACAGGAGCACGACGCTGCCGCGCGTACGTGCCGGTGCGGCGAGAACGTAGAAGAAGAAGACGAGCGCCATGCCGATCCAGGCCGCGCGCACCACGGTCAGTGAAAGCGCGAAGGTGCCGATCGCCATGGCCGGCCATCGCAGCCATCCGCGCGTGCCGATGGTCATCGTCAGGGCGATCATCAGGAAGATCGCCAGCGAGCCGGGCGAATTCAGCGTCGAGAAGCTGCGGACCTTGAACGGTTCCGGCGAGCCGATGGACTCCATCTTGGCGTTTTCCATCCACGTCGCGTCCCACGAGGGCAGATACCAGAACTGGTAGATCGCGTAGCCGCCGACGAGCGTAAGCGAGAGTACGAGCAACGCCCTGAGATCGGCGCGCAGGATGTCGTGGCTGCCGACGTTCATCGCGATGGCGAGCCCGAAGCATGGCGGAATGATGAAGCGCAGGAAATCGTACCCGCCGGCCAGAAACGTTCCGCTGATCGGCGAAATCAGAAAGCCGTAGAGCGAAGCGAATGCCATCAGCACGAGACCGAGCGAGATCGGGTGGCGCGGCGATGTCAGCGCGAAGGCGAGCGTGCCGAGGCTGAGCGCACCGCACAGATAGGGCGCCAGCATCAGCATGTTCGGTTCTACCCAACCGGCACGCAGGTCGACGAGCCGGCGCACCTCCGGCGTGAGCAGGAAGAGCCACAGGCAGAAGGAGACGTAGCGGCGGTAGTCGCCGCGCATCAGAAGAAACGCGGCGAAGGCGAGGGTGAGGACGGGAAAGCCCGGCCGCAGCACTTTCGCCGCACCGCTGAAGGCGGGCAGGGACATGAGCCCGATGACCGCCAGCATCTCGAACTGGACACGCCAAGGCCCGACCCGGCGAACCGGGGCGGACCTTGGCGCCCGCAGCGTTGCCTCAGGCTGCGGAAGCATGAACCGTCTCGTGGTCGGAGGCGGAAAGGGAAGCGGGCTCGAGCGCCATGCTGCGCGCATGGCCCTCCATCGCCTTGTCGATGGCCGTATGCATGCGCCGTCTGAAACTGGCGCTGTCGAAGGTCTCGGCGTGCCTGCGGATGGTGTTCGGATCGTAGCGGCCGGGTTCGAAGGTCGTCAGCGCCTGCTTCAGGCTCTCCGCCGTCTGCTCCGCGAAGAATGCGCCTGTGACGCCCGGGACGACCGTATCGAGCACGCCGCCCTGGCCGTAGGCGAGCACCGGCCGGCCCGCGGCCATCGCCTCGAGCGGGGTGATGCCGAAATCCTCGAGCGAGGTGAGGATGAGGGCGGCCGCATTGGCGTAGAGTTCGGCCTTGGCACGCCCGTCGACCCGGCCGACGAACTCGACCGTCGGCCCGGCCATCTCCTTCAGCCGCGCAAGGTCGCGTCCGTCCCCGGCGACCTTGAGCGGAAGGCCGAGTTCCGTGCAGGCGCGAACGGCGATGTCGGCGCGCTTCCAGCCGACCAGACGCATCAATAGCAGGAAGTACCCGTCCCGGTGGCTGGAAATGAAGAAGTCGCGCGTGTTGACCGGCGGCGGGACGATGGTGCTCTCGCGCCGGTAGATCTTGCGGATGCGGCGCTCCACGAGGCTGCTCGTGCTGATCCACGTATCGACGCCGAGGGCGGCCGTGCGGTCCATGGTGCGCAGGCGGGGCAGGAGGAACTCGATGACCCGGCGTTCCATCGCGCCGAAGCCCTCGCGCCTGGCGTAGCCGTTGTAGTCCCAAAGGAAGCGCGCCGGCGAGTGGCAGTAGCACACGTGGCAGGTCTCGGGCGGCGTGGCGACATTGTGCGCGAAGTTGAACGAACTGCTGAGGACCAGGTCGAAATCGTCGAGGTCGATGCTGTTCATCAGGCTCGGATAGAGCGGGAACACGCCGCGCGCGTAGCGCTGGACGAAGGGCATGCGGTCGAGCCACGTCGTGCGCACGTCGCGCCCGCGCAACGTTTCGGGAAAGGCATGCGGTTCGTAGATCGGCACGAAGATCGGCGCCTGCGGGAACATCGCGGCGAATTCCTCGAGCACCTTCTCCGCGCCGCCGTAGACGGTCAGCGCCTCGTGGATCAGGGCAACCTTCATCGCACTCTCCTTTCACTGTGATCGAGCAGGCCGGCATAGATGGAGGCGATCTCGCCGGCGAAGCGATCGCTGGAAAACCTGGCGCAGGCATCGGCCGCGGCGCGGGCTGCGTAGCCGGCACCCGCAGGGCCGACGACATCGAGGATCGCCGCAGCCAGCGCATCGACGTCGCCCGGCGGAACGAGCCGGCCGGTCTCGCCGTCGCGCACGATCTCGGGCGTGCCGCCGATGCGGCTGGCGACGACCGGTCGGGCGAGCGTCATCGCCTCGATGAGCGCCATCGGCAGCGACTCGTTCGAAACGGAGGGGAGGACGACGGCGTCCATCGCCTTCATCCAGGCGGCGACATCCGACTGATGGCCGGCAAAGCGCACGTGACCGGCAAGGGGATGCTTCTGCGCCGCCGCGTGGAGCCGGTTCACATAGGCTGCCTTGTCGCTGAGCGCCGCGCCGCCGATCAGCCAGAACACCGCATCGTGATGGTGCTCCAGCACGGCGCTCGCCGCTGCGAGAAGGATATCCTGGCCCTTGCGCGGTTCGAGAAGGCCGAAAACGCCGATATGGGGGCCGCCGGGACCGACGTCCGCAGCCTTTGCCGTCTCGGCCGAAATCAGGAAGCCGGGCGCGACGGCGTTGTGGACGATCTCCACCATGTCCGCCCGGCCGCCGGCCGAGGCGACGAGGTCCCGACCGGCGCGCGAGCAGGCGATGACGCGATCGGCATCGCGCAACGCGCGCTGGAGCGCCAGCGTGTAAAGGGGCTTTGCCGGCGGGATCTCGTGCACGTGCAGGAGAAGGGGAATGCCGAGCTCGCGCGCCGCACGACGCGCGAACAGCACGCCGACGGGGTGATGCGCATGGATGACGTCGATGCGTTCGCGCCGGCAAAGGTCGCGCACGAAGCGGCCACCGGAAAGCAGCTTCAGCGGGTAGCGCAGTGCCACGGCCGGATTGAGCGTGATGCGCATGCGCTCGATCGGCGTCGGCACCGTCTCGATGCCCGCCTCGTCGGCCATGGCCATGAAACCGCCTTCGGGCGGACAGGCGAGCACGGTCTCGTAGTTCTCGCCGCGCAGCCCCTCGGCGAGCGTCAGGATCACCCGTTCGACGCCGCCGAGATAGCCGGCACGGTTGAGTTGCAGGACGCGATGGTGCCGCCGGCGCCTGGCGAAGGAAGAGGTGCCGTGCGTCATCGCCGTCCCCCGTTCGCCTGTGCCGCGGCATGGCCGACCTTGCGCTTGCCGAAGGGCAGCACCTCCGGCGGATCCTGCATCGGCCGCGTTTCGAGCGCTTCCCAGGCCTTGGCGTATCGCAGGAATTCCGCCGTGGAATGCAGCCCCGCCCAGACGAAGCCGCGCGTGCCCATGCGCCAGTGCCCGCAGGCAAGGTAGATCCACAGGAAGCGCAGGACCGGCTTGAGGACGAGGGTGCGCGTCGCGTAGCGGTCGCCTCGCGTGATCATCTCGGCTTCGAGTTCGCCGTTGCGGTTCAGCGTTTCCATCTGCCGGGCGATCGAATAGTTGCGCCAGTGGAGAAGCGCGCCTTCGA
Source organism: Pararhizobium mangrovi (assembly GCF_006516965.1). GTDB lineage: Bacteria > Pseudomonadota > Alphaproteobacteria > Rhizobiales > Rhizobiaceae > Pararhizobium_B > Pararhizobium_B mangrovi. The sequence continues at coordinate 28,082 of NZ_VHLH01000018.1, forward strand.
GCGGGACGACGGTTCCCGGACAGCACACCTCCTCGTGGATGATCATCTTCGGGTCCCAGCCGCTGTGGCGCTTGTTGAAGAGGCGCACGAAGTTGCGCCGCTTGGAACGCCGGCGCATGCCCGGCATCAGCCGGCCAAGGAACTCCTCGTGTCGTTCGAGCGCGAAGGCGTCGCGCGGATCGGGGTTGCGCGCCATCGCCGCCTGGATCGAGCGGGCGAGCGCCGGCGTCACGATCTCGTCGGCATCGAGCGAGAAGACCCAGTCGTGGGCGCAGTTCTCGAGCCCGACGGCTTTTTGCGCGAGCCAGCCGAGCCAGGGCTGGCGGACGACGCGCGCGCCATTGGCCCTCGCGATCGCCGCCGTCTGGTCCGTGCTCTCGGAGTCGACCACGACGACCTCGTCGGCAAAGGCGACGCTGGCGATGGCGCGTGCGATCAGCGCCTCTTCGTTGCGTGCCAGGATCAGCACGGAAACGGGAGCGGACTTCATGCCTCGACCTCCGCGCGCTTCGGTTGAGCGGATGTCGTCGGCGCGCTCGCCGGCCGATCGGCGGGGGCGGCGTTCGTGGCCTTCTTCTGGTTCCTGCGCGGCACGTAGCGCTTGCGCTCGCGTGGCGTGAGCAGGTCGCTTTCCTGGCCGGTGATGCCGGTGAGCACGCAACCGGCGATGGTCACGTGGCACGCGCGCAAAAGCCCGACGCTCTTTTCGAGCGTGGTGCCGGCGGTACGATCGACGCGAACGACGAGCAGGTTCGCATCGGCAAGCCGTGCCAGCGAAACGGCGTCGGCGACCGCGACGAGCGGCGGGCTGTCCACGACGATCGCCTGGTAGTGGCCCCGCAATTGCTCGACGAGATCGCCGATGCGGTGGGAGGCGAGCGCATCGACGTCGCCGGCCGTGCCGGCAGGCATGAGGTAAAGGCTTTCCGCGGCGACGAACTCGATCGCCTCCGCGAACGGGACGTCACCGGCAAGGACGTCCGCGAGGCCGGCGGCGGCCTTGTCGTGACCGAGCGTTGCCGAGGTGCGCGCCATGCGCAGATCGGCGTCGACGACGAGCGTACGCCTGCCAGTCGCCGCCAACGAGCGGGCGAGACGCAGGGAGATGGAGGACTTGCCCTCGCGCGGCATCGAGGATGTCACCAGGACGACCGGACAGTCGACATCGACCTTTTCGAGCAAGGCTTCGCGCACGAAGCGCATCTGCTCGGTGCACCGGATCTCGTTCAGGCTTCGGCGGCCGAAGATGGAGCTGCGCAGGGGAATGGAGCCGAGGATCGGCAAGCCGAGGCTCTGCATGGCGCCGCGGAAACGCTCGCCACGGTTGACGGCGACGTCGACGCCGACGGCCGCCGCGAAGCCGCAGCCGCTCGCGGCAAGCAAACCGGCAAGCAGGAAGAGCGTTGTGCGTGGGAACACCTTGCGTGTCGGCACGCCGGCCGGCGAAACGAGCTTGGCGTCGTTGGCGACGAAGCTTGCGCTCTGGAGAATGCCGCTCTTCAGCGCCTGCGAAGCATCCTCGAGACGGGCGGACGTCTGGCTGATGTCGGACTGGGCGGTATCGACCGCGCGCACGAGCCTGGCTTCCTCGGATGCCTGGAAGGCAGGGGTGCGTTCGGTCGTCGCCGCGTCCTTGTGCGCGCGGAAATCGTGAAGGGCGAGTTCCGCATCGCGCAGGTCGGCCTGGCGCTTGTCGAGTGCGGACGTCAACAGGGCGACGACGTGCTGTTGCGAGCCTACGCGACGATCCGCCTGGAGGTCGATATAGGCCTGGACATGGGCGTTGACGATGCGTGCGGCAAGCTGCGGGTTGGTGCTCGTGAAGCTGACATGGGCCGTCGTCGACCGCCCGTCATTATAGACGGAAAGGCGGTCCTGATAGGCGGCGATGACGGAATCGAGGCGCAGCTGCGCCGCGCTCCATGGCTGGACACGGTCGGACGGCGTGTCGGCGCTGCCGCCGAAGAAGTGCTTCAGCGAACCGACGAACGAGGCGAGCGCGGAAGTGGTGTTGAACTCCGGTGCATCGGTGAGGTCGAGTTCGCCGATGACCTTTCTCGCCACCTCTTCGCTGGTCAGCACGTCGAGTTCGCTGGCGATCAGGAAGGGGTCCGTCTGCGGGATCTGGTTCGTACCGTAGCGTGGGTCGTCGGCGCGCGCGGAGGGAAGCAGCAGAAGCGCACTCGCCCGGTAGGCCGGCGTCAGATTGAAGATCACGAGGCAGCAGGCGGCGAAGACGCCGAGCGCCGTCGCGGCGAGAACGATCTTGTGGCGCAGGGCACGGCGAAGCAGAAGGACGATACGCTCGCCGCCAAGCTCCATGTTCTCTTGCATGCGAAACTCCATTGGTTTTCTCGGCTCGGCAGGGCGCCGGTCGGCCGCGTCAGTAGACGTTGCGGTCGACGAGCAGATTGATGGCCGTGCGCGCGAGGATGACCATGTCGCCGGAGAAGGATGCGTTGGCGATGTAGGCGAGATCGGCGTCGACGCGCTGCTGCATGGCGTCGTGGGTCGTGGTCTCGCCCCGGCAGCCGGAGGTCTGCGCAAGTCCGGTGATGCCCGGTCTCGCGGCGAAGCGGCGGGTATAGCCGTCGACCATCGCGGCGTAGTACCGGTCGTGGTCGATCGCGTGGGGGCGCGGCCCGACCATCGACATGTCGCCCCTCAGCACGTTGATCAGTTGCGGCAGTTCGTCCGTGCTCGTCGCGCGCAGGACCCTGCCGACCCGCGTGACGCGCGGATCGCGCCGGCGAGCCTGGACGACGGCCGCATCGACGGGCTGCGCGCGCATCGAGCGGAACTTGACGATCCTGAACGGCGCGCCGCTTCGTCCGCCGCGAGCCTGGCGGAAGAACACCCCGCCACGGCTGCTCGAGACGACCACGAGCGCGATGAGCAGGAAGAGGGGTGCGAAGAACAGCAGAAGCGACAGCGCGAAGGTAATATCGAGCCCGCGCTTCGTGCGCGAATGCAGATATGGACTTACCTTGAGGGCCACTCCGGTACTGTGGAGATCGTTTGCGGGCACCGTTCGAATGTCGACGAAGGGTGCCTCTCGATTGCCCGAAGCGCTACCGCTCTCGAGACGAACCAATGGTTCCGAGGTCATGTGCCGCCAGCCTGTCATTAACTAATTAACTTGCTAATACTTTCTAATCATTTTCCGGTCAATTGACATTTTTGCGACCGCTGAATTATTCCGAGATGTGGAAAAAATGTCACATATTCAGGGTGGTTAGCTTCCTATATGCCGCTCTGGCGCCGTCGCGCCGGATTGGTTCAAAACGGCTTGCGAGGGGTTAGCCGAAATGTTAGCTAGCCTTAACTCTCGTTAGGAAATTGCCTCATGCGCACGACCCGTTCCTTTTCGATCCATCGCTCTTTCCGCGCCGCGGCGGGGCGTCGCTGCGCTCTGGTCGTGCTGCTTCTCGCGTCCACCACGGCGGGCGCCGTCAACGCCCTTGCCGATCCGCTCGAGGAGGGCGACGTCATCGAAATGTCGGTGGTCGGCATGCCTGCGCTCGATCGCCGCGCGACGGTGGACGAGGACGGCCGGGTGTCGTTGCCGCTTTTCGGCGAGGTCAAGGCGGAGGGGCGCGACATCGACGATTTGCGCCGGCAGTTTCAGGCGGAGTTGCCTTCGAAGATCTTCACCGGTCAGCAGGGGGCGGGGCAGGAGGGAATCACCTCGGTCGATGCGAAGGACCTGCTGATCAGCGTCGTCGCACGCGCACCGGTCTATATTACCGGCGACGTCGCGACGCCCGGCGATCGTTCGTATCGGCCGGGCATGACGGTACGCCAGCTTGTCGCCCTTGCCGGCGGCTACGACGTGATGCGGCTGCGCAAGACAGATCCCTTTCTGGAATCGGCCGATCTGCGCAGCGACTACGTGAGGCTCTGGACGACCTTCGCACGCCAGCAGGCGACGATGCTGCGCCTCGAGGCGCAGCTTTCCGGAAACGGCAACATCGACGGCAATCAGTTGAAGAACCTGCCGCTTGCGTCCGATCTCGTGGCAAAGATCGTCGATGCCGAGCGCCAGATCATGCAGGTCGGCGATGCGAACTTCGAGGCGAGCCAGGAGCATCTGTCGAATTCGATCAAGGAGATGGAGCAGCAGATCAGCACGTTGAAGGCGGAGAACGAGGTGCAGCAGAAGGAGATCGACGCTGCGACGAAGGACCTTTCGGACCTGCAGGATCTGCTGAAACGCGGCTTGACGCAGGCGCCACGCGTCACGGATGCCCGACGTGCGCTGATGACACAGGCAACGCTCGAGCTTCAGACGAAGGTCGACATTCTGGACGCTTTGACGAAGCGCACGAACCTCGTCCGGGAGCGCGATCGCGAGAAAGCCGATCGACAGCTCGGTCTCGTCGGCGACCTCGAACAGGCGCGCACGAATGTTGCGAGCACGCGTGCGGAGCTACAGGCCGTCGGCGAGAAGATGGAATACACCGGCATCCTGCGTTCCCAGCTCGTTCGTGGTGGCGACCAGCCGGACATTACCGTCCATCGCAAGAACGCCGACGGCACTTCGGCAAGCATCAAGGCCTCGCTCGATACGGCCATCAAGCCGGCCGACGTCGTCGAGATCGCGCTCCGCCTCGATCAGCTTCCTCCCTATGAGGCGGACACGCAGTAATATTCGAGTAACTTTTTGGCAACAGCGCTCAGGATCCATCTCGGATGTCTCCGCGGCGGCATGCGTATCCCGAACAAAACCCAACAAAAATCATTGTAAATCATAGGTCTTTCCCGAGAAGAGCCGTGCGGACGAGAGGTTGGTGAGTGCTTGACTAACTTTCTAACTTATGGCTAATTTGTGTTTCTCGCATGGTCAAATGTACGCTAGATGTATCCGGCGAGTATCCCGAGCGCGATGAAGGGTCGTGAATTCGGACGATGGCGCGGTCCTTTTCAGAGATGTCCGCCGGACCCCGGCGGAAACCTCCTGAAGGCGAAGGCCGGGATATCGTCTCATCGGTCGAAGGCGGCGAATGACGTGTGGTGACGGACAACTGGGTTCGTTCGCACGAACGCTCGGGCGCACCGCCGGGAGCCCTCCAAGCGTGTTCGATGCAACCGAATAGTAACGAGTTCGAATCGTCGTCTGCCCCGTTAGGCGGACGGCATTACCCCGAGTCTTGCCTCGTCGGAAGCGAGAAAGGATCGAACATGACCGTTGAGGAGCTTACGCAGTCCGTCGATACCTGCCGGAGCGAGGCCGGCATCCTGGATCGTTTCGAGGCGCAGGTTCGTGCTGCGCCGGAAGCGGTCGCCCTCGTTTTCGAGGGGGCGGCGATCACATATTCGCAACTCAATCGCCGTGCCAACCGGCTCGCCCACGCGCTGATCGCGCTCGGCGTCGGTCCGCGCTCCGTGGTAGCGCTTCGCTTGGTCCGGGGCCCGGCCATGATCGTTTCCATCTTCGCCGTCATCAAGGCCGGCGCGGCTTACCTTCCGATCGACGCGGCATGTCCGGCCGATCGCGCCGCCTTCATGATCGAGGATACCGGCGCGTGCGTGCTGATCGCCGAGGAAACGTCGACCGGAACGCTTTGCCTGGAGGGGATTACGCAGATTTCACCCGAGCGCGGCGAGGATGAGGAACGCGCGGCGCACGACCCGAGCGATGTCGAGCGGACAGGCCCGGTTTCGCCCGACGACCTGCTCTACATCATCTATACGTCCGGCTCCACCGGCCACCCGAAGGGCGTATGCGTCGAGCACCGCAACCTGGCGCGGCTCTTTTCGGCCGGTCCGGACTGGCTGCGCCGGGGGCAGGGCACGACCTGGGCCCAGCTCCATTCCTACTGCTTCGACTTTTCGGTGCTGGAAATCTTCTCCGCGCTCCTTTTCGGTGCACGGCTCGCACTCTTCCGCGAAGCGGTCGTGCGTTCGCCGGCAGACCTCGTCCACGCACTCGGCGATAGCGGCGTCACCGTGCTCGGCCAGACGCCCTCGGCCTTCTACGCGCTGATGAACGCGGAAGTTTCCGGTGGTCACCATCTGGCGCTCGATCTGATCATGCTCGGTGGCGAATCGCTCGACCGGCGTCGGCTCGTTCCCTGGTTCGAGCGTCATGGAACGCGCACCCGCCTTCTCAACATCTACGGGCCGACGGAAACGACCGTGTTCGTCACCTGGACCGATGTTTCGGCGGATGCGCCCGACGGTGAAAGCATCATCGGGCGCCCGCTTGCCGACGTGCATGCGATCGTCACCGACGAGGAAGGCAATCCCGTCGCAAGTGGCGAATCCGGCGAACTGCGCGTTTTCGGTCCGTGCGTCACGCGCGGCTATCTGAACCGGCCGCAGCTTACCGCCGAGCGCTACGTCGAGGCGGGGGAAGACGGCATGCGTGCCTATCGCACGGGCGACCTCGTGCGTGAGAAAGCCGGAGGCGACATCGTCTTCCTCGGGCGCGTCGACCAGCAGGTGAAGATCCGCGGCCACCGTGTCGAACTCGGCGAGATCGAACATGCGCTGCTTACGCATCCGGCGGTCTGGGAGGCGGCGGTCGTCCTGCGCACGGATGCCGGCGACGAGCCGTTGCTTACCGCCTACATCGTTGCCACGCAGGACCTGAACGCCGCCGCGCTTCGCGGCCACCTTGCCCGTTCGCTGCCGGACTACATGATCCCGGCAGCCTTCGTCGCCCTCGAACGCATGCCGCTCAACATCAACCGCAAGCTCGATCGGGCGGCGCTGCCCGCACCGCGCGGGCATCGGCTTTCGGCCCGTGGCGAAAAGGTCGCCCCGCGCACCGAGGTCGAGAAGCGTCTTGCGGCAATCTGGTGTGCGGTGCTCGATCTCGACGATGTCGGCATCGACGACGGTTTCGTCGATCTCGGCGGCACGTCGCTGATGCTCGCGCGTGTCCACGAGCGCATGCTTGCGGGCTGGCCGTCGATCCGCATCGCGGATCTTTTCGCGCACCCGACCATCCGGACGCTCGCGACGCATCTGAACGCGCTTGGAACCATGGTCCGGTCGACGCCCTCCAACGGAGGGGCAAGGAGCGAGGCCCGCGCGGAAGCCCTGCGGCGTACGCGTGCTCGTATCGGAGGCAGGACGGCATGACCGACCTTCGCGACTTTCCGAACGCGATCGCTATCGTCGGGATGGGTGCGCGCCTGCCGGGTGCGGACAACCTCGACGCGTTCTGGGACAATCTGCTCGCCGGCAGGGAATCGATTGCGCGCTTTACCGACGACGAGCTGGAGGATGCCTTTCCGCCGGAGATACGCAACCGGGAGAACTTCGTACGCGCGCGCCCGATCCTCGAAAACGTCGATCTCTTCGATGCCGGCTTTTTCGGCATGTATCCGCGCGAGGCCGCGCTGACGGACCCTCAGCAACGCGTCTTCCTCGAATGCGCGTGGGAGGCGATCGAGCAGGCGGGCTACGATCCGCGCGAATGGCCCGGTCTGATCGGTGTCTTCGCGGGTTCGAGCATGCCTACCTACCTGATGCGCAACGTGCTTTCCGACCGTTCGGCGGTGGAAGGCTTCGGCAGCGAATACCAGGTCGGATGCTATCCCGAACTCCTCGGCTCGTCGCAGGACTTTCTCGCGACACGGGTTTCCTACCGGCTGAACCTGCGTGGCCCGAGCATGACGCTGCAAACGGCGTGCTCCACCTCGCTGACGGCAGTGACGCTGGCGACACAGGCCCTGCTTCTCCACCAGTGCGACATGGCGCTCGCCGGCGGCGTCTCGATCACGTTTCCGCAAAAGCGCGGCTATCGCAGCCAGGAGGGCGGCATGGTGTCGGCGGACGGCCATTGCCGTCCCTTCGATATCGAAGCCGACGGCACGGTCTTCGGCAGCGGTGCCGGCGTGCTGCTCCTCAAGCGGCTGGACGACGCGCTCGCAGACGGCGATACGATCCGCGCCGTGATCCGCGGTTGCGGCATCAACAATGACGGTTCCGGCAAGATCGCCTTCACTGCGCCGAGTCCGGAAGGTCAGTCCGAGGCGATCGCGCAGGCCTACGCGGCCGCGGAAGTCGATCCGGCGAGCGTCGGCTACATCGAGTGTCACGGCACCGCGACGCCGCTCGGCGATCCGATCGAGATCGAGGGCCTGCGCAAGGTCTTCGGCACCGGCGGGGCGGACGCCCCACGCTGCGCGATCGGCTCCGTCAAGGGCAATATCGGCCATCTCGATGCGGCAGCCGGGGTCGCCGGCGTCATCAAGACGGTGCTTGCGCTCGAAAGCGGCGTCATTCCGCCGACGGCGCATTTCAGGCAGGCGAACCCGCATCTCGGGCTCGAGGACACACCCTTCTTCGTATCCGGCAAGACGACCCCGTGGCCCGAGCGGGAGGACGCGCGCCGAGCCGGCGTCAGCGCCTTCGGCGTCGGCGGCACGAACGTGCACGTGGTTCTCGAAGAGGCGCCGCCGGTCGCAAGCGAGGTGCCGGCGCGCAAGGAGCAGCTTCTCGTTCTCTCCGCACGCAGCGAAACCGCGCTCGATGCCGCCTGCGAAAGGCTGGCCGGCCACATCGAACGCCACCCGGACGTGGCGCTTGCCGACGTCGCCTCGACGCTTCAGATCGGCCGTACGCGCTTCGAGCATCGCGCCGCGCTGGTGTGCTCGGATGGCGAAGCCGCCGTGCGGACGCTGCGCGAGGGCAGGGCCGGCGGACAAGTGCGCGGCCGGGCGAACGAACGGCCCAAGGTGGCGTTCATGTTTCCGGGCCAGGGTGCGCAGCGGCCCGGCATGGGCCGGCACCTCTTCGACAACGAACCGGTCTTTCGCCACGAGATCGAGCGGGCCCACGCTGCGCTTTCGGAGCGCATGGACTTGATCGACGTCCTCTACGGAAACGGCGATCCCGCGGTGGCGGCGCGGCGCCTGCGCCGCACGGAAAACGCACAACCGGCGATCTTCGCCGTCGCCCACGCGCTCGCACAATTGCTGAAGAGCTGGGACGTGCGCCCGGACATCATGCTCGGCCACAGTGTCGGCGAGTTCGTGGCCGCATGCCTTGCCGGCGTCTTCGAGTTCGAGGAGGCGATCCGGCTGGTCGCGTTGCGCGGCGAGCTGATGCAGGCTCTGCCGGAAGGCCGGATGCTTTCGGTACGCAGCGATACGCAAACGCTGGCCGAGCTTCTTCCCGCGGGTGCAGAGATCGCAGCGATCAACGCACCGAAGGCGTGTGTCGCGGCCGGGCCGGCGGAGGCCATCGCAGCGCTCGAACAGCGTCTCGAAGAAGCCGGGATCATGAGCCGTCCGCTCGAAGCCTCGCACGCCTTCCACACGGCGATGGTCGAACCGATGATCGAGCCCTTCATGCAGCATCTTGCTGCCATCGGCCCCCGAACGCCCACCATGCCGTGGATTTCGACCGCGACAGGCGACTGGATCACGCCGGAGCAGGCGGTCGATCCGGCATACTGGGCGAGCCATGCGCACCGCGCCGTGTGTTTTGCCGGCGCGGTGAAGACGGCGGCCGAAGCAAGGCCCGTCTTTCTGGAACTCGGCCCGGGCGCGGCGATGACTTCACTCGTCCATGCCGGTGTCGGGCGAAGCGCCATCGCCGCCGCCTGCATGCCCGAAACCGCGGAAAGACACGGCCATCCGCTCGCCGCCATCGCCCGTTTCTGGACCGCCGGGGGCGAGCCGGACTGGGCGTCGATCCAGGACGGCGCACGCCGGTTGCGGGTTCCGCTGCCGACCTATCCGTTCGAACGCATGCGACATTTCATCGATGCGCCGAAGCCGACCATACATAGCCACAATACAGGCCTCGATTATAAAAACGCCGACGCGACACGCACGAACGATCGCGCCGGTACGCAGGAAACACCTCTGATGTCCGTCGTACCGCCCCCCCTCTCACCCTCGTTCGACGAAAATGCGCAAACCATCCGCCGCGACCTGCTGGCGATCCTCGCCCAGCTTTCCGGCCAGGATTTTTCCGGCGAGGAAATGGACAGGACCTTCCTCGAACTGGGCCTCGATTCCCTCTTTCTGACCCAGCTTACCCAGGAAGTGCAGAAGCGCTTCGCCGTAAACGTCACTCTTCGCCAACTTCTGAACGACGTCTCGACGCTGCCGCGACTGGTCGAACACGTTGTCAGGGCGCTGCCGGCGCCGGTCTTCGGCATCGGCTCCGATGCGATGACGGGCGGAGCGATGGTTCCGGAACGGACGCCGGCGACGCAGGAGACGGTGATCGCCGCACCGCGGGTGCCGGTCGATCTCGCGGCGATGGCCGCCCGACTGGAAGCGCTTTCGCGCCAGCTCGAACAGCATGGCGCGATCCTCCAACAGCTCGGCCCTTCTTCAAATGGCATCGGCAAACACGGAGCCGAGCCGTGGAAAAGTCGCGACGCGGCCGGACGGGAAACGGAGCCGTCGGGCAATGGACAAGGCACCGTTCGCCCGACCGACTCCCAGCAGGAACTCTGGCTTGCCGCGCAACTCGGACGCGACGCCTCCTGCGCCTTCAACGAATCGCTTTCGGTCACGTTGACGGGTCCGCTCGATGCGCCGGTCTTGAGCAGGGCTGTCGAGACCATCGTGCGGCGCCACGAATCCCTGCGCGGTCGTTTCTCCTACGACGGGACGCAGTTCATCGTCGGCGACGGAAGCAACATCGCCGTACGGAGAATGGACGTCTCGCAGGCGGACGATCCCGAGGCCGCGCTCAATGTGCATCTCGCCGAGGACGCGCGCACGCCGTTCGACCTCGTCGAGGGGCCGCTCATGCGCGTCTGGCTCGTCCGGCTTTCCGAGCGGTTGCACGTGCTGGTCCTCAGCGTGCATCACCTCGTTTGCGACGGATGGTCCTTCAACGTCGTGCTCGACGAGGTCGCGCAACTCTACGGCGCGATGCGCGAGGGAAAGGCTCCGGTCGATCTCGCCGAACCCGTCTCCTTCCTGCGCTACGCCCGTTCGGTGAACAGTGATGGCGCACGGGCGGACGACGAGGCGTTCTGGCTCTCGCAATTCGCCACGCTGCCGGCGCCGCTCGATCTGCCGACGGACCGTCCGCGGCCGCTCAGGCGCACGTTCAACGGCGGTTCGACGACGGCGACGATCGACGAAGCGACGATGGAAGCGGTCAAGACGGCCGGCGCGCGTCATGGCGCGACGCTCTTTACGACGCTGCTCACGAGCCTGCAGATCCTGCTTTCCAGGCTTTCGGGCCGCATGGATATCGTCGTCGGCATTCCGGCGGCGGAACAGTCGGTGCTGCGCGAGAGTGGCGCGCTCGTCGGCCATTGCGTCAATTTTCTTCCGCTTCGTGCGACGTGGGACGCGCAAACGCGTGTCGACGGCCTGCTGAAACGCAACGCCGCTCACGTACTCGAAGCCTTCGAGCATCAGCGTTGCACCCTCGGCACGCTGATCCGCAAACTCGCCGTGCCGAAGGATCCGGCCCGCATGCCGCTCGTCGAGGTGGAGTTCAATCTCGACCATATCGCCCGCAACGTGACTTTCGAAGGGCTTCAAACGACCTACGCGCCGAACCCCAAGCGGTTCTCGACCTTCGAACTGTCGTTCAACGTCGTCCAGGAACCTGGCGGGCTCAGGCTCGACTGCACCTACAATACCGATCTCTTCGCGCCCGAAACCGTCGCCGAATGGATCGAACTGTGGCGGCGCGTCCTGCGCGCGATGGCCGCCGGTGATGAACGGCCGATCGGCGATCTCGCGCTCTTCGACCCGATCGATGCTCTGGCCGGTCGACTGGAAGGCCCGGTCGTGGACCTGCCCGAAGGGACATGGACGCCCGACCTGATCGCGCGGCAGATCGCGCTCACCCCCGATCGCGTCGCCATCCGCCATGACAGCGAGAGCCTGACCTACGGCGAACTCGGGAAGCGGGCGGATGCGGTCGCGGTCGCGTTGCAGCGATCGGGCGTCGAAACCGGCCACTGCGTTGCCGTTTGCCTGGAACGCTCGGCCTGGTTGCCGGTCACTCTGCTTGGCGTATGGAAGGCGGGAGCGGCCTACCTTCCCCTGACGCCGCACCATCCGAAGGCGCGCCGGGACGCCGTCCTCGGCGAGGCCGAGGTCGCGGCCTGCGTGAGCGACCGCAAGAATGCCGGCGACGTGCTCGAGGGCATCGAGACGATCGTCGTCGAGGACGCCCTCGAATCGTATGGCGGCGAGACGCCGAAGGTGCCGGCGAACCAATCGTCCGACGCGCTTGCCTACGTCATCTATACATCCGGCTCGACCGGAAATCCGAAGGGCGTCGAGGTGCGCCATCGCGGCCTCGTCAATTTCCTGCTGTCGATGCAGCACGAACCGGGCTTTGCGGCCGACGATACGCTGCTGGCCGTAACGACCGTGACGTTCGACATCGCCGCCCTCGAACTCTTCCTGCCACTCGTTGCCGGCGGATGCTGCCACATCGCCAGCCGGCGCGAGACGCGGGACGGCTACGACCTTTTGCAAACGCTCGAAGCGAGCGGGGCGACCATGGTCCAGGCCACGCCCTCCACGTGGCGCATGCTGGTCGAAGCGGGCTTCGTGGCCCCGCCCGGATTGCGCATGTTGTGCGGTGGCGAACCCATGCCGGGTGATCTGGCGGCCGCTCTCCTGAGCGGCGAGGGGTCCCTGTGGAACATGTACGGCCCGACCGAGACGACCATCTGGTCCTCGCTGGCGCCGATCACGGATGCCGGCGCACCGATCGGCGTCGGCGGTCCGATCGCCAACACGACCTTCGTCGTGCTCGACGAGAACGATGCGCTCGTACCGCGCGGGGTATCCGGCCAGTTGCATATTGGCGGCGAAGGCGTTGCGCGCGGCTATCGCCTGCGGCCGGACCTTACGGAGCGGGCTTTCGTCGAGATCCGTGGCGAACGCCTCTACAGGACCGGCGACAGGGCGCGGATCCTGCGCGACGGCAGCGTTCGGCTCGCCGGCCGCATGGATCGACAGGTGAAGCTTCGCGGCTTCCGCATCGAACTCGGCGACGTCGAGGCGGCGCTGCGCAAGGCGGGTCTTGCCGATTGCGCGGCGATCCTGCGCGAGGACCAGCCGGGCGCGCCCCAGATCGTCGCCTATTACGCCGGGCCTTCGGGCAGCGAGATGAAGGAACCGGACGTGCGCGGAGCACTTGCCCGCCTCGTGCCGGACTACATGATCCCCGCGGCGTTCGTGCGCCTCGACGCGCTGCCGCTCGGGTCGAGCGGCAAGGTCGACTGGCGGGCGCTACCGGCGCCTTCCACACCGCCCGCCGTCAGCCGCACGCGAGCGGCGTCGGCTCCGCCGGCGCCCGTGCGGGCGCTGACGAGGCAGGCGCGCGAAGAGATCCTGGCGCGCTGTGCCAGCGGAGTCCTGAGCTTTCCCGTCGATGTCGACGACGATCTGTTCTCGCTCGGTGTCGATTCGCTCAGCCTGTTCCGTATCGTCAGCGAGGCCCGGCGCGAAGGCGTCACGGTTTCGGCGGCCGACCTGTTCGAAAAGCGCACGATCGCCGCGACGCTCGCCGGTACCCCTTCCGGCAGACCGGAAGAGCGGCGGAAGGCGCAGCCCGGCAACATCATCACGTTGCAGGGCGGAAGCGGCCGCATGCCGATCTTCGCGATCCACAACACGTTCTTGTTTCGCGGTCTCGCCGCAGCGCTCGGTCCCGAACAACCCTTCTTCGCCGTGCCGATGCCGCCTGAACTGGACGGTCAGGCCGTCGACTACACGCGGCTCGCCGCGCGCTACGCGGCGATCATCCGCACCGTCCGTCCCGAAGGTCCCTGCGCGCTGATCGGATTCTGTTTCGCCGGACGGCTCGCCCTCGAGGTCGCGCATCAGATCCGCGAGATGGGTGGCGAAGTGAAGCTGATCATCGCCGCGGATGCATGGGCACCGCAGCACGCGCTTCGGCTTTCGAGGGTAGGCGCTCTGATGCATCTGTGGACCTACCGGCTGCATCGGGCCATGCATCACCTTCGCCGCATCCACCGGGAGCGCGTGCGTTCGCTCGATCAGCTCGCAGCACGCAGCGACGTCGTGCGTCGCCTCGTCGTTCGCGGCGGCAACCGGCTGCGCACCACGTTCGGGCAACCGACCCTGACGCTCGAGGACGAGGAACTGGCACGCATCACGCGGATCGAGACCGCCGGCGAGCTGGCCGAGATCCGGCCGTTCGAAGGCGACGTGCTGATCGTCAGGAGCGCCGCACAGCCACGCGGCCGGTTCCTCGACGAGGCGCTGGGCTGGCGGGCGATCGTGCAGGGTCGCGTAACGGTTCGCGACGTACCGGGCCTGCACGAGAACATTTTCCGTGAGGGTGCGCCGGAATTCGCGGCGGCGGTGCATGAGGCGATCATGGGCGACGAACGCAGGGAGAGTTCGAACCTCCCGCATCGGCGGATCAGTACGCTACACGGATGATAGCACCGTGATCGGAGAAGGCCGCTCCGTCGTCAAATGAATTAAACGACGATTATCGAAAGGCCTAAAAACTAATGCTGTATCGAAAAAGCACACAAAAGACACAAACTTTTAAAGCGAAATCAACCGGGGTCGTTTCGGAATTTGAACACGGTATCGGGAAACAACGTTCGTTCCCTGTTTTTTAAAAAAATAATGGATCAAGCATACGTTGCTTTACCAAGGGTTAAAGCTTAAATCATCGCCGGTCGTAAGGTCCGCAGTTACAAAATCGGTGTGCGTCATATCTTTCTCTGGAGAGGCCCATGCGAAAAAATCGCACGAGCGTTGATGAACGGTGCTGTGAAGCATGCGTGTTCTGGTATCGCGGTGACGAGCGTTTCGCGCATGAATGTCGTCGATTTCCCCCGCAATACGCCGAGGTTCAGGACGGCCGGAAACTCGCTCTGAAGCGCGTCTGGCCGATCACGCCGCCGACCGACTGGTGTGGGGAGTTCCATCCCGTTTCCGAACTCGGCGATACCAAGGTCGGCGAGACGATCGGAGACATCTCCGCCAAGCTCAAGTTCGATCCCCGAACCCCGAACGCCATCCAGCCCCGCCCGCGCGTCTTCTGACCATCGCTTCCGATTTCGAGCGTTCGCGGATTTTACATCCTCGAACGCTTCGAAGTCGGTCGTCCGTGGTTTCGGACCTTTCGTGCGGATTGTCATTCTTTGCAGCGCCGTTGAAGAGACCGGTTGCTTCCTCGAAGAGCGGTGAGGCGTGGCGAGACACCTCGACAAACGCACGCAACGTGCGCGGCCGGCACGGTCGGCGACGTACCTCGATCACGGAATCGGTTCGAGCCACGCGATCGCGTCGACAACCTCCCGGGATGCCTCGAATGTCGCTTTGATCGTCGGTCGCCAGTCCTCCGCGCGATAAGCCGCGCACATTCTCGAAACTTCGATCTCCGGCTCGCTGCTCAGCGTCATTACCTTTCCCGAGATCACATCCTGCTCGACGAGCCGCACCGGCAGGATAGCCAATCCGACACCTGCCGAGACCAGAGATGCGATGATGCTTACGCTGTTACTCACCGATATCTGGCGCGGTGCCAGCCCTTCCGATCGGAACCAGTTGACCGTCTGCTGATACATCGGCGAGGGATTGGGATTGCTCAGGATCGGTAATTGACCGATGTCTCGCGGCCGGATCAGCGGCGGCAGATCGGTTTCGCTGCTTGCAATCCAGGCAGCCTTCTGAATGCCCAGTTGAACGACCCGCAATCGCGGATCATCGTGGAGATTGATGCCCAGGGCGATGTCGATCGCGCCGTCCATGAGGTCCTTCTGCAAGTTCCCGCTGGTACCGATCGCAACTGCGACTTCCAGGCTGGGATGGCGGCCTTTCAACATCCTTAGAATTCGAGGCAGGCCGGCGAGAGCCAGGGCTTCGCTCACCCCCAACCGGACGGACCCGCCAATCTGCTCCGGTCTGGCCCTTTCATGGAGCTTGTCGAGTTGATCGATGATGGCCTCGGCGTGATCGATCACCCCGTGGCCTTCGGGGGTCAGCAGGAGGTAGCGTCCGGACCTTCGAAACATCGGCTTGCCGAACGCCGAACCAAGATCCTTGAGGCGCAACGACAGCGTCGACTGGGTGACGTTCAGATGGACGGCAGCCTTACTGACCGTTCCAAGGCGTGCCACCCAGACGAGCGCTTCCAATTGGGACAGAGTGATGCGCATATATTGAAATTTCTAAAGCTTCAGCGCTTATATTACCAATTAGGTTATCTCCTTCAATAGCGTTACGATTTTCATGGGATATCTGCCCGTTCGGTTCAGTTCGACTGTCCGTCGAAACAGGAGGGAAAATTGATACGCTGCAAAACTCTGGCCGTTAGCCTAGCATCGTTGGCACTCTTCATCGGCGGACCGTGTGCCGCCCAAGACATTCCCAGTGTGAATCTCAAGGTCTCGGGCGGAAACCGGACGCAGAACCAGTTTCGGCTCGTCGAGGTGCCCTTCTTCACCAAGCAACTGCCCGAGGCGTCCGATGGCGCGGTGACGGTGAACTTTTCCTCCCTGGAAGATCTTGGAATTCAGGGCCCCGAAGTGCTTCGTCTGCTCGGCATGGGCATGTTCGACATGTCGGAAGGCACGCTCAGCTACATGGCGGGCGAAGCGCCTCTCTTCGAGTCGCTGGATTTCCCGGGACTGACCTCGGATATCGATCAGCAGAGGAAGATGGCCGAAGGTCTCAAGCCCGAGATCGCGAAAACGATGAAGGCGAAATTTGGTGTGAAGCTGCTTTCCCTGGCGCCGATTGCCCTGCAGGTTCTCTACTGCAACAAACCGGTTTCCAGCCTGGCGGATATCAAGGGGCTCAAGGTTCGCACCTTCAATCGAGGAATGGCGCAACTCGTGGAGGGGCTCGGGGCGCAATCGGTGAACATCCCGTTCGCCGAAGTCGTGCCGGCGATGGAACGAGGCGTCGCCGACTGCGCGATCACCGCGACGTCCGCCGGCAATACCGCAAGGTGGTGGGAAGTTTCGGACCATCTGGTCATGCTGCCGATGGGATGGTCGATGATTTTCTTCGGAGCGAATGCCGATAACTGGAACAAGCTTCCCGAAAAGACGCAGGCTTTTCTCGAAAAGCAGTTTTCCGACATGGAAGACAAGCAATGGGCGCAGGCGAAAGCCGACGTTCAGGACGGCATAAACTGCAATACCGGCAAGGGAACCTGCAAGAACGGTATCGAGGCCAAGCCCGCAATGAAGCTGGTGACCCTTACTTCGGACGAGAAAGATCACGCTCGCGAGATCCTGACGAAGAACGTCCTGTCGGACTGGGCGAAAAGATGCGGATCCGACTGCGTCTCGCAGTGGAACGAGAATGCCGGCAAGGTGGTCGGCGTTCACGTCTCGGATAACTGATCGTTCCGATGGGAAAGATCGAATCATCCATCGCGACGATCTCGCGATGGATGGCAAGGATCGGGGGCATAGGGCTCCTTGGATCCGCGGTCCTCATATCGATCGAAGTATGTCTTCGTTCACTCGGCGTTGGAGGCCTGAGCGTGGGGGCCGAACTGGCCTCGTACGCTCTTGCCCTCGGTGCAACGTGGTCGCTGGCATACGTTGTCTTCGAACGGGGACACGTTCGCGTCGATGTCGTCGTCATGCGGCTTTCACCGCTCTGGCGCTCCATCCTGGATATCGTGGCGCTTGCGAGCCTGGCCGGCGTCGGGTTCGCCCTTTCGTACGGCGGGCTGGGGGTCTTCGAAACCTCCCTGCGCCTCGACGCCCACTCGAACACGACGCTCGGCATGCCGCTCGTCCTGCCGCAGGGAGCCTGGCTGTTCGGCCTGTGCTGGTTCACCCTGGTCGCGTTCGTTCGCACGCTGCAGGCGGCGACCTTCCTCGTGCGGGGAGACCATTCCCACATCGCTCGCATCGCGGGTACGCCGAGTGCCGACGACGAGATCGAGGACGTCATCCATGACACTCAGGGTAGAATGATCGGTCAAGAGTAACGCACGATGATACCTGTTGCCCTCGGACTGCTGTTTGCGTTGCTTGCCATCGGGATACCGATCGGCGCGATGATGCTGATCCTGGCGCTCGCACTGGATTTCGGGTTCTCTCCGATGCCGCTTTATCGCGCCGTCGGGGAGTTGAGCTGGACGTCGTCGTCGAACTATCTTCTCGTTTGCGTCCCGTTGTTCATTCTGCTTGGTGAAATCCTGCTGCGTGCCGGCATCGCCGAACGGCTCTACCAGGCGATCATGCAGTGGATCGGCTGGCTGCCGGGCGGCCTCATGCATGCAAACATCGGTGCCAGCATGGCATTCGCGGCGACTTCGGGCTCCAGCGTGGCGACGGCCGCCACGATCAGCGTCGTCGCGAAGCCGATGATCGGCAGATATGGCTACAGCGAGCGCCTGTTCTACGGGTCCGTCGCAGCAGGGGGGACGTTGGGTATCCTCGTACCCCCATCGATCAATCTCGTCCTCTACGGCTGGCTTACGAGCACATCCGTTCCTGCACTCTATATGGCGGGAATATTACCTGGGATCGTCCTGGCGGGCCTGTTTTCCGCCAGCATCCTGATCATCTGCCTGCTCCGCCCATCCTTCGGCGGCTACAAGATCGAAACGAGCTGGCAGTCCCGAATAGCGAGCCTGCCTTCGCTCCTGCCTCCGCTGTTCATCTTCGCCGTCATCATAGGCTCCATCTATCTGGGCATCGCGACACCGACCGAGTCGGCTTCCCTCGGCGTACTGGCAGCTTTGGTCCTCGCCGCGCTCTATCGCCAGCTCACGCTGCGAATGGTCATGGAAGCCGTAGACGGCACGATGCGCACGACCGGGATGATCATGCTGATCGTCATGGCGGCCTGGTTCCTGAACTTCGTCATTTCGGCGATGGGCCTCGTCGCCGCGATCAACTCCGCCATCGCATCCATGGGACTTTCGCCGCTCGGCCTCCTGCTTTCGATCATCGCGATCTATGTGGTGCTTGGCTGCTTCATGGACCCGCTGCCGATGATGATCGTCACGGTCCCCGTTCTCACGCCGCTGGTCGTAGCGGCCGGATACGATCCGATCTGGTTCGGCATCCTCATCGTCATGTTGTGCGAAACCGCTTTGATCACGCCGCCGATCGGCATGATTCTGTTCGTCGTTCAGGGCGTGCGAAGAAGAGGTTCGATCACCGACCTCATGATCGGTGTCATGCCGTTCCTCGTCTCGCTCATCGTGATCATCGCCATCGTGCTGCTGTTCCCGAAAGCAGTCCTGTGGCTGCCTTCGCTTCTGAACTGACCCTGCAATGGAGAACAGAATGCAAGAAGAACAAACCGTGCGCCTGCGTGGCAAGACGGTCGTCGTAACGGAGGAAATGCGCCAGAAGGTGCTGGAGGAAATGCCGGAAATCGCCTGGATCAGCGATGAAGGACTGAAGGCGAAGGTCCTCGGCGCCTGGGCCGGTGCACTGGCTGCAAGCGGTTTCGACCGCATCGGCGACATGAAGCCGTCCGGCAATTACGATTCCATGCCGTTGCGCGCCGGCACGCAAGCGGATCATATGCGGTCCGTGACACGCCTAGCCGTCGCGATGGCCGAAGAATTCGACAGCCTGCTGCCCGGGTTCAAGTACGATCGGGACATCCTGATAGCCGGCGGTCTGTGCCACGACATCGGCAAGGTATGGGAGTTCGACCCCGAAAACGTGGAACGTTGGCGGGCGGACCCCTCCAACTCCGGTATGCCTTCGATCCGCCATCCCGGCTACGGCGTGCATATCTGCCTGACTGCCGAACTGCCCGAGGAAGTGGCGCACATTGCCGGGGCTCATTCGGGTGAAGGCGAGCTACTGACGCGCAGTCTCGAGAATACCATCATCCATTGGGCCGATTACAGCTTCTGGAAGATCATCGAGAGCGGCGGGCAGCTCGCCGACAGGGATGACTGGCTGCCGCCCGAGAAAAAGGCGCATTGACGGCGTTTCGTCGAAGCTTTGCCATGGGGTAGCTTCGATCGGCATCGGCGCTGCGCTTCCAGGCCATTCGTTTGACGCTCGGAATATGGACGACGCATGGCCGCGGGATACTGCGAGAGCCCGCCATGTCCATGCGCCGTCGTTGTCGGCGGCAATCTCACTACTGATCGTCGGCCGGATGCCTCGTCAGCTTTCGCGGAAAGCGCGGTGGAAGCTGTCGCGGATCGGTTTGGTCAGGTAGTCGAGGAAGGTTCGCGAACCGGTCTCGACATAGGCCTCGACGGGCATGCCGGGCCTCAGCGTCATGCCGTCGGGCAGCACGCCTTTGCCTTTTCCGTCGAGTTGCAGGCGGGCGACGTAGTAGCGTTTGCCCGTCTTGTCGTCGACGAGGCGGTCGGCCGAGACGTAGCTGACGCTTGCCGGCACGGTCGGGGTCGTACGGTTGTTGAGGCCGGCAAAACGCAGCCGCGCTTCCTGTCCGACCGTGACCTTGTCGATGTCCTGCGGCCGGATCTTCGCCTCGACGATGAGCTTGCGCCCCGTCGGTAAAATCTCGACGAGGGGATCGGCCGGCTTGACGACGCTGCCGATGGCGTTGACGTGCATGCGCACGACGACACCGTCGCACGGCGCCCGGATCACCACCCGGCGGAACACGTCTTCGGCCGCCTGCAGCTTCTCGCGCGTGTCGGAAAGCTGGCTCTGCAGGGTGTCGATCTGCGAGACGGCCTGCTCCGTGCGCTTGGTGTCGAGCTGCGAGAGTTCCTCGCGCGTTTTTTCGATATTGGTGCGCGCGGAAAGGATGGCGGACTTCGTCTCGCCGACCTGGCCGAGCATCTGCGATTGCGAAAGCAGGAGCGTCGTATATTGCGAACGGGAGGTCAGCCCCTTTTCCAGAAGGGTCTTTTGGCGGGCCATCGCGTCCTTGACCGTGGCGAGCTGGTCGGATGCGGACTTTTTCTGCGCGCTCAGCCCGTCCACCTTCTGCCCGAGCGCCTTCAGACGCTGGTTGAGGATAAAGGTTTCCTGGCTGTGCAGCTTCTGGCGGGCGGCGAACTCGTTGCGCTGCTCGGCGAGAACGTCCTCGGAGCCACTTTCGCCCGCCATCGTCTTCAGTTTGTCGGAAAAGGTCAGCGTCTCGTCGCCGGCGCGCACCGTCTTCAGCCGGGCGATGCGTGCCGAAAGGGCGACGACCTGCTTGGTCAGCCGGTTCGTCTGCGTCTCGGCCTCGGTCGGGTCGAGTCTGAGGAGCGGATCGCCCTTTTCTACACGGTCCCCCTCGTGCACCAGGATCGAACGGACGATGCCGCCTTCGAGGTGCTGGACGACCTGGTTCTTGCCGGATGCGACGACGACGCCCTGCGAGACGACCGCGCCGGCGATCGGCGCGAACCCGGCCCAAAGCCCGAAGCCGAGAACGAAGAGGGCCGTGGTCGCAAGCGCGATCAGCCCCGGCCGGCGCATGTCGGTGACGACCGTATCGCCCCACGAGGAAAAGGGTGCGAGCGTTCCGCTCGGCTTCGGCGTGATCTCAGCCACGGGCACCTCCTGCGACGGTCGTGGGTAGACGGGGACGCTCGCCAGCCTGCGCACGGGACGCGTCGGACGGCTCCTTTCCGGTTTCGTTGCCGCGCGAGGCCGCCGCGAGCATCGGAGAGTCCGCGCCGAGAATGCGCTTCTTCTCGCCGAAGCTTTCGAGCGCCCCGTTGCGGATGATCATGATGGTGCCGGCCTGCTTGGCGAGATGGCGGCGCTGCGTCACGGCGACGATCGTCACGCCGGCCTCGTGTGCGGCCTGCAACGCGCTTTCGAGTGCGGCCTCGCCCTCGGCATCGAGGTTCGCGTTCGGCTCGTCGAGCAGGAGCAGTCGCGGCTCGCCGAAGAAGGCGCGTGCCAGGCCGATGCGTTGACGCTGACCGCCCGAAAGCCTGAGGCCGCTCGGGCCGACCGGCGTGTCGTAGCCCTTCGGCAGGCCGACGACGAGCTCGTGGACATGCGCCTTGCGGGCGGCTTCGACGATCGCCTCGTCCGTTGCGTGCGGGTCGAAGCGGGCGATGTTCTGCGCCACGGTGCCCGGCAGCAGTTCGACGTCTTGCGCCAGGTAGCCGACGTGCCGGCCGAGCTGCTCCCGGTTCCATTGGCGGATGTCGGCGCCGTCGATGCGCACGGCACCGGCGCGAAGGGGCACGGCCCCGATCATGGCACGCAGGAGCGTCGATTTGCCCGCACCGGACGGGCCGACGATCGCCAGAAAGGTTCCGGCCTCGACGACGGCAGAAATGCGCCGCAACAACGGTTCGCCCGTAGGGTCGTCGGCGGGCAGGGCAAGCACGTCCTCGAGCGTGATATGGCCGGTCGGCGTGGGCAGTTCGGTCCGCCGCTCTTCGTCGTCCGCCGTGTCGAGCTTCGCCTTCAGCCGCGACCATGCGCGGGAGGCTTCGATCGCCCCCTTCCATCCGCCGATGATCTGGTCGATCGGCTGGAGGGCCCGCCCGGAAATCAGCGAGGACGCGAAGATCATGCCTGCGGTCATCTCGCCCTGAAGGACCAGATAGCCGCCGATGCCGAGAATGGCGATCTGCAAGGCAATGCGGAAGGCGCGGGAAATCCCAGAAAAGACGGCGTTGGTCCGGCCGAGCGTGTTCTGCACGTGGAGGTGGCGCGCCGCACTGCCGCCCCATGCGCCGATGGCGCTGCGCGTCATGCCCATCGCTTCGATGCTTTCGGCGTTTCGGGCGATGGCCTGCGCCGAAAGCATGGCCGCCGTGTTCTGCTCGGCGACCTCGGCCGAGGGTTTGGCCGAGAAGCGCTGGTTGGCGAAGGCGATCAGCATGAGGACCGCCGCGCCGAGGCTCGCCACGAGGCAGAGCAGCGGATGGATGAAATAGAGCAACAGGAGGAAGAGCGGCGTGAACGGCAGGTCGAGGAACGCGAACGCGCCACGGCCGCCGAGGAAATTGCGGACCGTCTCCAGATCGCGAAGCGGCTGGATATCGCCGAGCCCGGCCTTGCGCCCGCGCATGCATGCGACGACGGCCGTGTCTCCGGCGGCGACGGCAAGGTGCACGCCGATGCGCGTGGCCATCAGGGTGCGGATCGCGTCGAGTAGGCCGAGCAGCATGACGGCGCCGGCGGCCAGGATGGAGATGTAGACCAGCGTGTCCAGCGAGCGGGACTGCAGGATCCGGTCGTAGACCTGCAGCATGTAGAGCGGCTGCACGAGCAGCAGGACGTTGATGACGAGGCCGAGCCCCGCGAGACGGAACGCCGCCGTTCGCACGATGCGCAGCAGCCGGTCGGAAGAGCGGTTCATGAATGTCGTCCCAAGCAGCAGTGCCGCGCGATGGCTTTCGCCGCCGCGCGGAAACGTATGGAAGAGGGCAAGCGGAATTGTCCGCCCTCGTGGTCTGGCGACGCGCGGGCCTTTGCAGGGCCGCGAGGCTTCGTCGCCGCGAGCACGGGGCTTCGCGAGCTTACGCGAATGCGGATATGCGGCCCGGCGGTGGATCCGCCGGGCCGCTCAGTGCTTCGGTAGGAGGGTTCCGCGTTTAGGCGGCGAACCCCCAGTCGGCCAGATGATGGTCCACGAAATTGTGGATCTGGTCGAAATCGAAGGCGTGCGAGCCGTGATCGGTGGAACCGCTTTCGTCACCGCCAGCCTGGTCGGAAGAGACGTGATCGAGCAGGTTCTGCACGTCGCTGCCGTCGCCGTGTGTCATGCGGTCCGCAAGATCGCTCCAGTCGTGCGAATGGACGGCGTTGCGGGCCCAGTCGAGCGCGCCCTGCCAGTCGCCGGCATCGCCGGACATCCACGGAAGGCCGGAGCCGGAATGCGAGCCGGCATTACCGGCGTCGGCGCTCGAGCCGTCGTCCGTCCCGGCGTCGCTACCGGTCGCTGCGCCGTCGTCACTCGCACCCTGCGAGGTCGAGCCGTCGGCGGTATGCGTTCCGTCGTCCGTACTGGACGAGCCGTCGGCCACCGTGGTGCCGCCGTTGCCCGAGCTGCTGGCATCCGAACCGCTCGCTTGGTTGCCCGAAGAACCGGAGTCATCCGTCGAGGATCCGCCGGAAGCCTGCTGGTCGTCGCCGGAACCGGAGTCGTCTCCGGCGCTCGCCGAGGCGTGGTCGTCGTTGCCCGTCGTGGAACCGTTGTTCGAACCGGAATCGTCGGTGCTCGTCGGAGGAACCTGCGCGGAAACGTTGCCGGCTTGTCCGGAACCCGTACTACCGGTCGTGGCATTGCCGGTGCCGGTGGTAGTAGTGCCGGTGCCATTGCTGGCGGAGGCCGTCTGGTTGGCACTCGAAGCCTCGTCGACATTGATGATGACCGGATGATCGGAAAGCGAGAACGTGACGTTGCCGCTGTCGTCCGCGCTCGCGACCTGTTCGCTTCCCGTCATCGGGTCGTAGACCGTGAAGTCGGCTTCGCCCGAAGCGAGCGAAAGCGTCACGTCGTGCGTGTCCGCCTGAACCGCGCTCGCCGTATCGCTGTCCCAGATCTGCGGCTCGTCCCACACGACGATGTCGGTGGTTCCGTCGCCTGCCGTCATCGCCATCTCGTGGGCGCTGTCGGGTGCGCCGGAGAAGGAATAGTCGAAGGATGCGTCCGCCGAGGTCGCGTTGCCCGAATGGTCGTCGAGGATCGTGGTGAGGTTGTGGATCGCATCGGCGACCGGCTTTGCCGAACCGTCGGGATTGAAGAGCCCGTAATGCAGTTCGGGATCGCTGCCGCTGTCTTCGGCATGATCGAGCAGCTGATAGAGATAGGTGGTCTGCGTGCCGCTTTCGGCGGCGTCCATCAGCAGGTTCAGCGTGGACTTCGCCTGCACCGTCTCGCTGACGCCGCGGTCGTGGTCCGGCATGCTGTAGTAGCCGCTTTCCGTGACGATCGCCGTTTCGGACGGCGTCGGGGTCTCGCCGGTCGCAAGCGCCTGATCCCAGATATTGCTCGGCTGCTCGCCATCGGGGAAGTAGATGTGCGCGTTGCCGAGGTCGGTCGCGTCGGAAAGATCGCCGAGCGGCGCGTAGCTCGAGGAGCCGACCCCGGCGAGCGTCAGGTTGGCGACGGGAATGTCGGACAACGTCGCGTTGTCCTGAACGGCGTTGTAGAGGTCGTGCTGGAGGTCGGCCTCGGCCTGCAGGCTCGTCGATCCGTTCCAGGGGGCGGGCGAGTAGTTCACCTCGTTCGGCCCTTCGATCGAATTGATGCTGCCGGGATGGGCGTCCTCGAAATCGGCCATCCGGTCGATGCTGCCGTAAAGCTTCGTCTCGCCGTCGTTGACGGGAATGAGGAAGTCGAAGTCGACGCCGGCATCGGCCAGCTGGTCGAACGGCTGGCTCAGCCAGTCCGGCGGGGCGGCGTCACGCACGTTGTCGACGCCGAGATACTGCAGACTGCTTTCGACCATATCGACATTGGCGTAAGCCGTGTCCGTCCAGGTCATGTGAACGTTCACGCCGATGGAATCAACGAAGGAAGATGTCGTTTCCCCCGAAGACGATGAAAAGCTCTGCCCTTCAGATAAACTCGCCATATTTTCTCTTTCGCCTAGATTTCTGAAATAAACGATTGCGAGCTTAATTTTGCTCGCGGGGCTGACGTATATTTCAACGCGTTATGAGGAATACGTTCGTAATTTTGGCAGAAAATAGACGGTAAAACCGCGTTTTCCGGCGGATATTATTGGTAAGGTTATATTAATTAAGAATTCTGCAACGTAAATTACGCGCAATCGATGCTAATTTTTCCGAACAAGACCGTAGAAAATAACGATGAGCGATTAAGCCGCAGGATAGGCTCGTCGACACTTGCACCACGGATCGGGCAGTGCCGATCAGCCTTGCCGACATCGAAAAAAAACGCACAGGCAGGCGAGGGATCGGGCCGGAACACCCTTTTACGGCGAGCGAACAATCGGGATGCGTGGGGAGATTGTGATTCGCGATTGTGCCGATCGGTTGTTGCCGATGGGCGTTCGACCTCGTTTTGATGCGGATCTCAATCGCTGCGTACGCCGCTCGGGCTCTGTCCGTAGGCGCGTCTGAAGGCGCGGGAAAAGGCGGCGGCGGAGGAAAAGCCCGTGCGTGCGGCGATGTCGGCGAGCGGCATGCGGGAATCGCGCACCAGTCGCCGCGCGGCGCTCAGGCGCAGCCTCAGGAAATAGGCGCCGGGGGATTCGCCGATCGTCTTTTCGAAGACGTTTTCGAGCGTTCGCGTCGTCACACTGCACCGCTTGGCAAGGGCTGCGACGGTCACCGGCGCATCGATGCTCGCCTCCATCAACCGCACCGCATGGGCAAAACGCGGATCGTAATCGTCGAGCCGGCCGAGCGAGACGAGCGGCTGCGCGTCCTCGCCGGTCGAGGCCTGCTCGTAGATGAACACGCTCGCCACATCGAGCGCCGTCGCCATGCCGTGGCGCATGCGCACGATGTGTAGCATCAGGTCGAAGGTGGGCGAGGCGCCGCCCGTCGTCAGGAAACGCCTGTCGATGACGTACCGGTCGGGCACGACGTCGATGTCGGGGAAGGCGGCCGCGAAATCCTCGAAATCCTCCCAATGCGTCGTCGCCTTGTGGCCGTTGAGGAGGCCGGAGCGCGCGAGGAGCCAGGAGCCCGCCTCGATACCGCATGTCGCCCGCGCACCGTTCGAGGCGCGTGCGATCCTTGCGAGAAGCCGGCCATCGGCCCTTTCCGCGCCGAAGCTCGCGACCACCACGAAAAGGTCCGTGCGCCGTTCCGGTCGGAAGCGGTCGTTCGGTACGACGGGAATGCCGCAGGTCGTCGCGGCAGGCTCGCCGTCCGGCGTCACGATCTGCCAGCGGAAGACTTCGCGTTGCTCGATCCGGTTCGCCGCGCGCAGCGGATCGATCGCCGAGGCCACGGACATGAGCGATGCACCCGGCAGGATCAGGAAGATGACCTCCAGCGGTGAGACGTCCGGCGAGAGGATCGATGTGAGTTCGTAATCCGGCATTCGCACTTCGTATTTTGCAAAGCCTCGAACTTCAAGCTGCGGGATGCTCGATACAATTCGATCGGACGGAAGGAAAAGCCCCATGAGCCTGACGCCAAGCAGAGACGTCTTCATCACCTGCGCCGTGACCGGATCGGGGGACTCGACGGGTCGCTCGGACAAGGTGCCGGTCAGCCCGCGCGCCATCGCCGATTCGTGCATCGAGGCGGCCGAAGAGGGTGCCGCGATCGTTCATATCCATGTTCGCGACCCGGAGACCGGCAAGCCTTCGCGCGATCCCGCGCTTTACGAGAAGGTCGCCGAGCACATCGCTGCTTCCGGCAAGGACATGGTCATCAACTTCACCGCCGGCATGGGCGGCGACCTGACGCTCGGCCCGAGCGATGCGCCGCTGCCGCCGAACGACGCGGCGACCGACATGATCTCGGCGGAAAAGCGCCTCGAGCACGTCGCCAATGTGCGCCCGGAAATCTGCACGCTCGATTGCGGCACAATGAATTTCGGCGAGGGCGACTACATCATGACGAACACGCCCGCCATGCTGAAGGATATGGCCGGCCGTATCCAGAAGCTCGGCGTTCGGCCCGAGGTCGAGGTCTTCGACACCGGCCATCTGGTGCTCGCCAAATGGCTGCATGCGCAGGGCCTGCTCGACGATCCGGTGATGGTGCAGCTTTGCATGGGCATCCCGTGGGGCGCGCCGAACGACCTGCCCACCCTGATGTCGCTCGTCGCCAACATGCCCGACGACTGGATCTTCTCCGCCTTCTCGATCGGCCGCGACCAGTTGCCTTACGTGGCGGCGGCCGTTCTCGCCGGTGGCAACATCCGCGTCGGTCTCGAGGACAATATCTGGCTGAAGAAGGGCGTGCTCGCGTCCAACGGCGATCTGACCCGCGAGGCGGTGAAGACGGCCGAAGGCATGGCCTGCAACATCCTCGGGCCGAACGAGGTTCGCGCCAAGCTCAAGCTCGAAAAGCGCTGGTAGGTCGATCATGGAAACTATCACGAAGGCCGCCTGCATCGGCGGCGGCGTCATCGGTGCCGGCTGGATCGCCCGGCTCGCCTATAACGGCATCGACGTTGCCGTCTACGACCCGGCGCCCGACGCCAGGGCGAAGATCGACGCGGTTCTCGAAAACGCATGGCACGCGTTCTCGCGGCTGACCATGGCGCCGGCACCGAAAGCCGGCGCGATTACCTATGCCGACAGCGTCGCCGAGGCCGTTTCGGACGCCGGCTGGATCGTGGAGTCGGTGCCGGAACGCCTCGACATCAAGCAGGCGGTCTATGCCGAAATGGAAGCCGGCGCACCGGCCGATGCCGTGATCGCCTCCTCCACGTCGGGCATCCTTCCGACGAACCTTCAGGCGAAGATGGAAAACCCGGAACGCCTGATCGTCGCGCATCCGTTCAATCCGGTCTATCTCCTGCCGCTCGTCGAGATCGTCGGCGGCGAGAAGACGTCCGGCGAGACGATCGCGAAGGCGGAGGCCTTCCTTCCGGAACTCGGCATGAAGCCGCTGACCATCCGCAAGGAGATCGATGCGTTCATCGCCGACCGGCTTCTGGAATCGGTTTGGCGCGAGGCGCTCTGGCTGGTGCGCGACGGGGTGGCAACGACCGAGGAGATCGACGACGCGATCCGCTACGGTTTCGGCCTGCGCTGGGCGCAAATGGGCCTCTTCGAGACCTACCGCATCGCCGGCGGCGAGGCGGGCATGCGTCACTTCCTCGATCAGTTCGGGCCGACGCTTTCCTGGCCGTGGACGCGGCTGATGGATGTGCCGGAGTATAACGACGAACTCGTCGATTTGATCGCCGGCCAGTCCGACGAGCAGTCCGGCCGACATTCGATCCGCGAGCTCGAACGCATCCGTGACGACAATCTGGTTGCGATCATGCAGGCGCTGAAGGTGAACGACTGGGGCGCGGGTGAAACGCTCGGTGCCTACGAGAAGCGCCTTTTCGATGCCGGCGCGCAGAAGCCCTCCGAGATCGATCGGACGAAGCCGGTGCCGACCCTCGACCGCACGGTGCCGGCGGACTGGACCGACTACAACAACCACATGAACGAAGCGCGCTACCTGCAGTGCTTCGCCGATGCGTCCGACGCGTTCCTGCGCATGGTCGGCGTCGATGCGGACTACGTCGCGAAGGGCGGATCCTATTTCACCGTCGAGACGCATATCCGTCATCTGGCCGAAGTCGCCGCCCTGCAGCCGATCCGCTGCGAGACGCAGGTGCTGGAAGCCAAGGGCAAGAAGCTGAGGCTCTTCCATACGCTCTATCACGGCGATGGAACGCTGCTCGCGACCGGCGAGCACATGCTCCTCCACGTCGACATGGCGACGCGATCGGCGAGCGAACCGGCCGAAGCCATCGCCGCCGAACTCGCGAAATTCGCCGATGCGCATGCCAGCCTTTCCATGCCGGAAGGGGCAGGCCGCGCGATCGGACAGCCGAGAAAGGGCTGATTGCATGGATTTCTCCCTGACGGACGAGCAGCGCCTGATCGTCGATACGACGCGGGCCTTCGTCGAGAACGAACTCTATCCGCACGAGCTGGAAGTGGAGCGCACGGGCGTTCTGCGCCCGGATCTCGTGGAGGAACTGAAGGCGAAGGCGCTCGAAGCGGGCCTTTACGCGGCCAACATACCGGAAGAGGCCGGAGGCGCCGGGCTCGATACGGTCACGTGGCTTCTCTACGAGCGCGAACTCGGGCGGGCGAGCTATGCGCTGCACTGGACCTGCGTCGCTCGCCCCTCGAACATTCTGATGGCCGGAACGGACGCGCAGAAGGAGAAATATCTCTACCCCTGCGTTCGCGGCGAGAAGGCCGACGCGCTGGCGATGACGGAGCCGGGTGCCGGTTCCGACCTGCGCGGCATGGCGACGACGGCCGTCAGGGACGGCGACGACTGGGTCATCAACGGCACCAAGCACTTCATCAGCCATGCGGAAGAAGCCGATTTCTGCATCGTCTTCGCCGCGACCGGCGAGGAGGACGGGCCGCGCGGCAAGCGCAAGAAGATGACGGCGTTCTTCGTCGACAAGGGCCATCCGGGCTTTGCGATCCGGCCGGGTTACCGCAACGTCGCCCATCGCGGCTATCCGAACGCGATCCTCGAATTCGACGATTGCCGCGTGCCTTCCGACGCCGTTCTCGGCGAGGTCGACAAGGGTTTCGATGTGGCGAACAACTGGCTCGGCGCCACCCGTCTTCAGGTTGCCGCGACCTGTCTCGGCCGGGCCGAGCGCGCGATGGAGCATTCCGTCGAGTGGGCGGCGACGCGCAAGCAGTTCAACCAGCCGATCGGCAAGTTCCAGGGTATCTCCTTCAAGCTCGCCGACATGGCGACGGAGATGAAGGCGGCCGAACTGATGACGCTCGAGGCGGCCTGGAAGTTCGATCAGGGAACCGTCACCGATTCCGACATGGCGATGGCCAAGCTGAAGGCGACCGAAATGCTCGCCATGGTCGCCGACGAGGCGATTCAGATTCACGGCGGCATGGGCCTGATGGACGAACTGCCGCTGGAGCGCATCTGGCGCGATGCGCGGCTCGAGCGGATCTGGGAGGGTACGAGCGAGATCCAGCGGCACATCATCTCGCGCGCGCTCCTGCGTCCGCTCGGAGGCTGAAGGACGATGCGCGGCGACCAGCGGACGAAAGGGCGCGATGACCCTGCTTTATGATGCAAGCGGCCTTCCCGCGGCTTCGGAAAACCGGCTCGACCGGCTGCTTCGGCCGCGTTCGATCGCCGTCTTCGGTGGCGTTCAGGCGGCAGCCGTCGTCGAGCAGTCGCGCAAGATGGGCTTTTCCGGCAAGATCTGGCCTGTTCATCCCAAACGCGACATGGTCGCGGGCGAAAAAGCCTATCGCGGCATCGACGATCTGCCGGGCGTTCCGGATGCCGCCTTCGTCGGCGTCAATCGCAGCCTGACCGTGACGATCGTCGAAGAACTTCGCGCGATCGGAGCCGGTGGTGCCGTGTGCTTTGCGGCCGGTTTCAGCGAAACGGGAGCCGGGAACGGCGAAGGCGGTGCGCTACAGGCGGCACTGGTGGAGGCGGCCGGCGAAATGCCGATCGTCGGACCGAACTGCTACGGCGTCATCAACTATTGCGACGGCGCGCTGCTGTGGCCCGACCAGCACGGCGGCAAGCGGTTGCCGGAAGGCATGCGGGGTGCCGCGATCGTCACGCAGTCGTCCAACATCGCCGTCAACCTGACGATGCAGCGCCGCGGGTTGCCGCTCGCCTACGTGCTGACGGCGGGCAACCAGGCGCAGACCGGGCTTTCCGAGATGGCGCTCGGGCTTCTCGAAGATCCGCGCGTTTCGGTTCTCGGCCTTCACATCGAAGCGTTCGACAGCGTGGCGAATTTCGAGCGTCTCGCCGCCAGAGCGCGCGCGCTCGGAAAGCCGATCGTCGCCATGAAGGCCGGTCGATCGCAACAGGCGCGCGAAGCCGCCGTTTCGCACACCGCGTCGATCGCCGGAAGCGACGCCGCGGCCGACGCCTTTCTCGCACGGCTCGGCATTGCCCGCGTGCATTCCGTGCCGTCGTTCCTCGAAACGATGAAGCTCCTGCATTGCGGCGGTCCGCTCGCAGGCCGGGGCGTGTCTTCGATGAGCTGTTCGGGCGGCGAGGCGGGGCTGATGGCCGACGCCGCCCACGGCCGCGGGATCGGCTTTCCGGCCTTGGATGCGACCCATCGCGAACGCGTCGGAGAAACGCTCGGTCCGCTCGTCGCCGTCGCCAATCCGCTCGACTACAATACCTTCATCTGGAACGACGAGCCGGCGCTCAAGCGCACCTTTACCGCCTTCGCGACATCCGATTTCGCCTGCAATCTTCTGGTTCTCGACTTTCCGCGCGAGGATCGATGCTCCTGTGCGGATTGGTGGCCGGCGATCGATGCCTTCGAGAGTGCGCTTTCGAACAACGCTTCTCGCGGGGCGATCGTCGTTTCGATGACCGAGAACGTTGCCGAGGCACATGCCGAAGCCCTGATCGCGCGCGGTCTGCCGCCGCTGATGGGCATTGCGGAAACGATGGACGCGCTGGAGGCGGCTGCCTTCATCGCGGAAGTCTGGGCAAGCCCGAACCCCGATCCGCTCGCTCCGCCACCGCGCACAGAAATCGGAAGGCGGCATACGCTCGACGAGGCGACAGCGAAGGACCGGCTCGCCGGTGCCGGTCTGCCGGTCGCCGAACGACGCGTCGTCGCGGATGCCGGGGAAGCGGTACGCGCGGCCGAAGCGCTCGGCTTTCCGGTGGCCGTCAAGGCGCTCGGTGTCGCCCACAAGTCGGAACGCGGTGCCGTGCGGCTTGCTCTCGGCGACGCGGAGGCGGTTGCCGGGGCAGCGGGGGATCTCGCCGATATGGGGAGCGGCCTTCTCGTCGAGCGCATGATTCCGGACGTGGTCGGCGAACTGATCGCCGGTGTCACGCGCGACCCGCAGTTCGGCCCTGTCCTGACGATCGGCACCGGCGGCGTCCTCGTCGAACTTCTCGGCGACAGCCGGACCGTTCTCCTGCCTGCGAAACGCGAAACCGTCGAGCAGGCGATCCGCTCGCTCAGGCTCTCCGCCCTTCTGGACGGCTATCGCGGCCGCCCGCGCGGCGACGTCGAGGCTGCCGTGACCGCACTGATGCAGATCGCCGATTTCGCCGTGGCGAACGCGGCCACGCTCGTCGAAATGGACATCAATCCACTGATCGTATGCAAAAAAGGCGCGTTCGTCGCGGACGCGCTGATCGTCGAAGAGGAAGAAGAAGACCATGAGTGATGTGGTACGCACGCGCGCCGAAGACGGTGTTCTCGAAGTCACGCTCGACCGGCCCAAGGCCAATGCGATCGACCTTGCGACCTCGCGGGAACTCGGCGAAGTCTTCAAGGCGTTTCGCGACGATGCATCGCAGCGCGTCGCGATCGTGCGGACCGAGGGATCGAAGTTCTTTTCCGCCGGCTGGGACCTGAAGGCGGCCGCCGGTGGCGACGCCGTCGACGGCGACTACGGTGTCGGCGGATTTGCCGGCCTGCAGGAACTGCCGGAGATGAACAAGCCGGTGATCGCCTGCGTCAACGGCATGGCGGTCGGCGGCGGCTTCGAGCTGGCGCTTTCCTGCGACCTTATCTATGCCGCCGAGCATTCGAGCTTCGCGCTGCCCGAAATTCGCGCCGGCACGCTTGCCGATGCCGCCAGCATCAAGCTGCCGAAGCGGCTTCCCTATCATGTCGCCATGGATCTCCTTTTGACCGGTCGGTGGATGGATGCCGGTGAGGCCGCGCGATGGGGCCTGGTCAACGAGGTGCTGCCGGAGGAAAAGCTCGAGGATCGCGTCTGGGAAGTCGCGCGTCTGCTCGCCGGCGGCCCGCCGCTCGTCTTCGCGGCGATCAAGGAGGTCGTGCGCGAGGCGGAGGGCCGTGATTTCCGCGATGCGATGAACCGCGTGACGAAACGCCAGTTCAAGACCGTGGACGTCCTCTACGATTCCGAAGACAACATGGAAGGTTTTCGTGCGTTCGCGGAAAAGCGTGATCCGGTCTGGAAGGGCCGGTAGCGGTCACGTGCCCGGAGATCGCCCGATGGAACGCAACGATGCACCCGAAGCTTCCTGGCGGGAAGCCTATGCCGCGCGGCTCGATGCCGATGTCCGCACCTTCATCGAAGAGACGGAAGCGTGCTATCCGCCCGACGCCGCCGATCTGACGGTCGAGCGCCAGCGCACGGTCTACGACGCCATGGCGCGGACGTTCGCCGTCGGCCGACCGGTGGGCATCGTCACGAACGACACGTTCGTCGATGCCGGCAGCCACACCGTCCCCGTCCGTGTCTACGACCGGGAGGACACGACGCCGCAAGCCTGCGTCGTCTTTTACCATGGCGGCGGCTTCGTGGTCGGCGGGCTGGAAAGCCACGACGACGTCTGTGCGGAGATCTGTGCGGCGACGCGATGCCGTGTCGTCTCGGTCGACTACCGGCTTTCGCCCGAACACGTGCATCCGGCCGCGTTCGACGACGCCCTCGACGCCTATGACTGGGTCGGACGCACGAGCGGCCTTCCGCTCGTTCTTTGCGGCGACAGCGCCGGCGGGAACCTTGCGGCCGCGGTCGCCCATGCCAAGCGCGGCAGTTCGCGCGAGCCGGCCGGTCAGGTCCTGATCTATCCGTCTCTCGGCTTCGAGATGGAGGGACGCTCCTACCGCGAGCACGCGAACGCGCCGATGCTGACGATGGATGACCTTCTCTTCTACCGCGAGATCCGGAGCGGTAATGGCGATCGCAGCGGCGAACCGACCTTCGCGCCCCTTGCGGACGGTAATCTCGCAGGGCTGCCGCCGACCTTCGTCGCCTCGGCCGAATTCGACCCGCTCGCAAGCGACGGAGAGCGCTATTGCCAAGGGATCCGCGAAGCGGGAGGCCGGGCGATCTGGTTCGAGGATGTGGGCCTCGTCCACGGCCATCTGAGGGCGCGCCATCGCACGGTCCGAGCGGGGGAGAGTTTCGCGCGCGTCATCGCCGCGATCGGTGCCTTCGCGGCGGGCGAATGGCCGTACGCAAAGCCGGTCTGACGAAGGATGCGAAGCGCGCTGCCGTTCGTCGGAGACGGCGCCGCGCTTCCGTATAAACCTGAAAGAGTCTAGTTGCCTGCGCTTTCCATGCTTCGGCGTTTCAGCGCCTCTTCCAGCCAGCCGATCTTCATTTCCGGCACCGAGGCGAGCAACAGGTCCGTGTAGTCGTCGAAGGGCGGGGAGAGCACTTCCGACTTCGTGCCGTAGCGTACGACCTCGCCGCGATACATCACCGCAATGGAATCGGCGATCGCCCTTACGGTCGCGATGTCGTGGGTGATGAAGAGATAGGCGACGTTCTCGATCTTCTGCAGGTTCAACAGCAGCTTGAGAATGCCGTCCGCGACCAGCGGATCGAGCGCGCTCGTCACCTCGTCGCAGATGATGAGCTTCGGCTTGGCGGCGAGCGCGCGCGCGATGCAGATGCGCTGTTTCTGCCCGCCGGAAAGCTCGGCCGGGTAACGGTCTAGGAAGCCGTTGCCGAGTTCGATCTCGTCCATCAGTTCCTGAACGCGTGCGTCTCGCTCCTTGCCGCGCATGTTGAAATAGAATTCGAGCGGCCTGCCGATGATCGTGCGCACGGTATGGCGCGGGTTCATGGCCGTGTCGGCCATCTGGTAGATCATCTGGAGTTCGCGCAGATCGTCGCGCGAGCGTGAGCCCAGACGACGGGCGAGCGGGCGCCCGTCGAAGGTGATCTCGCCTTCACGAGGGGGCAGAAGGCCGGTGATGACGCGTGCGAGCGTCGATTTGCCGGAACCGGATTCGCCGACCACGGCAAGCGTCTGGCCGGCGGTGATGTCGACCGACACGTCCTTCAGCACAGGCACGGCCGCCGGTCCCTTGCCGTATGCGGCGGTGATGTTCTTGACCGAGAGGATCGGGCTGTCGCCGGGCTTCTTCTCCTCGTGCGTGATGGAACGCACCGAGACGAGGTCGCGCGTATATTGCTCCTGCGGATCCTCGATGATCTGCCGGGCGGTGCCGTGCTCGACCTTCTTGCCGTGGCGAAGCACCAGGATGTCGTCGGAGACCTGCGCGACCACGGCGAGATCGTGAGTGATGTAGAGTGCGGCGACGCCGGTATCGCGGATGGCGTCCTTGATCGCCGCGAGCACGTCGATCTGCGTCGTCACGTCGAGGGCGGTCGTCGGCTCGTCGAAGATGATGAGGTCGGGACGCGAGCACAGCGCCATCGCGGTCATCGCGCGCTGGAGCTG
Organism: Pararhizobium mangrovi; assembly: GCF_006516965.1. Lineage (GTDB taxonomy): Bacteria > Pseudomonadota > Alphaproteobacteria > Rhizobiales > Rhizobiaceae > Pararhizobium_B > Pararhizobium_B mangrovi. Next base: position 63,720 of record NZ_VHLH01000018.1, read on the forward strand.
GCCGCCCGAAACCTGGTGCGGGTAGCGGTTGCCGAAGCGCTCCGGTTCGGGCAGGCCGAGCCGGCGGAAGAGATCGACCGCACGCTTCTTCGCCTCGTCCTTGCCGGCGGAGCCGTGGCGCACCGTCGCCTCGATGACCTGATCCATCAGCTTGTGCGCGGGGTTGAAGGCGGCCGCCGCCGACTGGGCGACGTAGCAGACTTCCTTGCCGCGCAGGCGGCGCACGCCGCGCGTGCGTTCCTTCAGGATGTCGCGGCCATTGAGCATGACCTTGCCGCCGGTGATCCGCACGCCGCCGCGTCCGTAGGCCATCGGCGAAAGGCCGATCGTCGACTTGCCTGCGCCGGACTCGCCGATGAGGCCGAGCACCTTGCCCTTTTCGAGCGAGAAGGAGACGTCGTCGACGATGGTGATGTCGTGGGCCGGCTCGTCGGGCGGATAGACCGTCGCCTCGATGCGCAGGTTCTTCACGTCGAGAAGCGTGTCAGCCATTGCCGCGCCCTCCTTTCAGGTCGGTGGTGCGGTTCAGCACCCAGTCGGCCACGAGGTTCACCGAAATCGCCAGGATGGCGATCGCCGCCGCCGGCAGGAGGGCCGCCGGGATGCCGAAGACGATGCCGTCCTTGTTCTCCTTCACCATGCCGCCCCAGTCGGATTGTGGTGGCTGCACGCCGAGGCCCAGGAAGGAGAGGGCGGAAAGGAAGAGGATGGCGAAGATGAAGCGCAGCCCGAGCTCGGCGACGAGCGGGGAGAGCGCGTTCGGCAGGATCTCACGGAAGATCACCCAGATCTTGCCTTCGCCCCTCAGCTTCGCCGCCTCGACGAAATCCATGACGTTCACGTCGACGGCGACGGCGCGCGAGATGCGGTAGACGCGGGTGGAATCGAGGATGCCCATGACGACGATCAGCGTCACCGTGTTCGACGGCAACACCGAAAGCACCACGAGGGCGAAGATCAGCGTCGGGATGGACATGATCATGTCGACGAAGCGCGAAAGCACCTCGTCGAACCAGCCGCCGATGACGGCGGCGGAAAAGCCGAGGCTGGCGCCGAGCGTGAAGGAAAGTGCGGTCGCGAGCGCCGCGATGAAGAGTGTGATGCGGCCGCCGTAGAGCAGGCGGGTGAAGAGATCGCGGCCGAGATTGTCCGTGCCGAGCCAGTGCTTGGCCGACATCGGCTCCCATACGTCGCCGACGACGACCGTCGACGAGTAGGGCGCGATGACCGGTGCGAGCAGCGCGGCGAGCACGAACGCGATCGTGACGAGAATTCCCACCTGCGCGCTGATGGGGATGCGGCGTAGGCTAAGAAGCATGGGCCGTCCTTACTTCGGGTGACGCAGGCGCGGGTTGGAAAGGATCGAGAAGATGTCCGCGAGCATGTTCAAGGTGATGTAGACGGCCGCGAAAATGAGGCCGCAATCTTGGACGACGGGGATGTCGCGCTTGGCGACGTGGTCGACCATGTACTGTCCCATGCCCGGATAGACGAAGATCACCTCGATCACGACAACGCCGACGACCATGTAGGCGAGCGACAGCATGATGACGTTGATGATCGGCGCGATCGCGTTGGGAAAGGCGTGGCGCAGGATGATCTTGAAGCGCGACAGCCCCTTGAGTTCGGCCGTCTCGACATAGGCCGACTGCATGACGTTGAGGATGGCCGCGCGCGTCATGCGCATCATCTGCGCGAGCACGACGAGCGTCAGCGTCGCGGCCGGCAGGGCGATCGCGTTCATGCGGTCGAGGAAGGGCATGTTCTGATAGACGGTGGCCACGCTCGTGAACCAGCCGAGGCGAACGGCGACGAAGTAGATCAGCAGATAGCCGATGAAGAATTCCGGCAGCGAGATCGCCGCCAGCGTCGAGGCCGAGATCAGATTGTCGATGAAGCCGTTGCGGTGGCGAACGGCGATCAGGCCGAGAATGATCGACAGCGGAACGGCGACGAGCGCCGCCCAGAACGCCAGGAACAGCGTGTTGCCGAGACGCGAAAGCAGTTCCGGGCCGATCGGCTGGCCGTTGGAAAGCGCCGTGCCGAGATTGCCGTGGAGAATGCCCCCGAGCCACTCGAAGTAGCGCACATAGGTCGGCTGATTGAGGCCGAGCGATTCGCGCAGATTGGCGACCGCCTGCGGTGTCGCGGACTGGCCGAGGATCGATTGCGCGACGTCGCCGGGCAGGATGTTCGTGCCGACGAAGATGACGACGGACACGGCGAGGAGGAGAAGGACGCCCAGCGCGAAACGCTGGGCGACCAGTTTTGCGATACCGGCTCCCATGGGTGCTACTTCAGGACTTCACCCAGCAGCGGATCAGGGCGGACAGGTTGCTGAATTCCTGGTTGGGATCCTTGACCCAGCCGTCGACCTTGTCGTTCGTCGCCGCGATGAACTGGTTGAACATCGGCGCAATGAGGCCACCTTGGTCGCGCATGATCATCGCGGCCTCGTGGTACATCTGCTTGCGCTTGCTCTCGTCGAGTTCGCCGCGGGCCTGGACGATCAGCTTGTCGAACTTGTCGTTGAAGAAGCGCGTGTCGTTCCAGTCGGCCGAGGAGATGTAGGCGACGGAATACATCTGGTCCTGGGTCGGACGGCCACCCCAGTAGGAAGCCGAGAAGGGCTCCTTGTTCCACACCTCCGACCAGTATCCGTCACCGGGCACCCGCTGGATCTGCAGGTTGATGCCCGCCTGCTGGCAGGACTGCTGGTAGAGCTGCGCGGCGTCGACCGCGCCCGGGAAGGCAACGTCGGACGTGCGAAGCACGATCGGCCCGTCATGACCCGACTTCTGGATATGGTGCTTCGCCTTGTCCGGATCGAACGTGCGCTGCGGGATGCCTTCGGGCGAAAGCGGATATGCCGAATTGATCGGGTAGTCGTTGCCGACCGCGCCGTAGCCGCGCAGGATGGTCTTGACCATCTCCTCGCGGTTGACGGCGAGCTTCAGCGCCATGCGCACGTCGTTGTTGTCGAACGGCTTGGTGTTGCAGAACATGTTGAAGGGGTAAAAGCCCTTGCCCTGCGTGTTCTGGATCGTCACGCCGGGCAGCCGCTCGACCAGATGCACGATCTTCGGCTCGACGCGGTTGATGATCTGTACCTTGCCGCCCTGGAGCGCGGACATGCGGGCCGTGGCGTCGTTGATGACGAGGATCACGACCTCTTCGGCGTGACCGACCTCACCCTTGTTCCAGTAGTTCTCGAACTTCTTGCCGACGTTGCGGATGCCGGGCTGATGCTCGGCGACCTTGTAGGGTCCGGTGCCGATGCCGGCCTTCGGATCGTCCTGGCCGCCGTTCGGCTGGATGACGAGATGGTAGTCCTCCAGCAGGAAGGGCAGGTCGGCATTCGCCGTCTTGAGGGTGAAGACGACGTTCTCGCCGTCCTTCTTGACGGACTTGATACCCTGCATGATGCCGAGCGCGCCGGACTTCGACTTCGCGTCGGAGTGACGCTCCATCGTGGCGACGACGTCTTCGGGCTTCATCGTCTTGCCGTTATGGAACTGGACGTCCTTGCGGATCTTGAACGACCACACCGTCGCGTCGTCGTTCGAGCTCCATTCGCTCGCGAGGTTCGGGATGGGCTTGCCGTCCGGCGTCAGCCGGACGAGCTGCTCGCCCCAGCAACGGCCGAAGATCGTCGGAACCTGGTTCGTCCATGAGGCGGGGTCGAGACTGTCGGTCGACTGGCCGGCCTGGATGCCGGCGGTCAGCGTGCCACCGGAAACGGGCTGGGCGGCCTGTGCGGCAGTCGTCAGCAGCGAGCCCGCGAAGGGCGCGGCGACGCCGAGCGCGGCTGCCCGGCCGAGAAAGTCGCGGCGGCTCATGCCACCGGAAGCCACGCGTCGGCTGAGATATTCGAGTTCCCTGTTGCTCATTCAAGCTCTCCCGGTTTATCGCGACCTTGCGGCCGGTGTATTGTATACGATCGGCCGGCGCACGAAACGCCGGTAGCAGCGAAGGGGGGCGTCAAGTGGCGGGCTTTCGCAAGCCCGGCATCAATCGGAGCGCCCCTTGGCGGGGCGGCGAAGAAGGAAGTCCGCCGCGCCCGCAATGGCGTCAGCGTCTCAAGGGCATCGTCATCGTGACCGTCTGTTCGATTCGTGCGTGACGAATGACGAAATTCCCTTTCGCTGTCTTCGATCCTGTGCGGGCGTCCGTGCGGCACACCCGGCGATTGAGACGCGACCATAGGGTCATAGCCACCGGCGATCAAGCTTCTTGTTGAACTGACGTTCAAACACGAGGGTCTCTCCCTCCCACGCGCGGAAGCTTCCCGTGAGGTGGAAATGCGTCGCGTCGGCCGTCAGCGCCGTCGTCGCCTCGCTGCGCGTCGACCAGTCGCCGCGCCCGCTCGTCTGCGTCCAGACGCATTCGCCGCGCGCAGTCAGGGGATCGTCCGGATCGATCTGCCAGTGCTCGTCCACATGGCTGCCTGCGACGAGCCCGTGGACGGTGTCTTCGCTCTCGCCGAAATCGTCGGCGATGCGAACATGCGTCAGACCGGTGTTCTGGTCCATCTCGATGAGGCGGCGGCTTTCCGGGGCTCGAACGATACGCACGCCACGCGAGCGCGCGGCTTCGGGTTCCTCGAAACGCCATTCGTCCGTTTCCACGGCCGGATGCACGGGCAGGTCCAGTTCCCCGCCGTGCAGCGTCAGCGTCGCCATTTCGGGCGACGGCCAGACGAGCGGCCAGTGGGCGGGCGAGATCGACACGCGAAGCCGGTTGCCGGCCGGCATCCGCCAGGCGATGTCGTCCAGTTGCAGGACGATTTCGAACGGCTCGCCCGGAACGAGCGCTTCCGGACGGTCGTGTCCGTTCCGGTGGCACAGGTTGAGGACGGCGTAGGTGATGCGCGTCGCCGCGCCGTCGGGATAGACGTCGTTCAGCCGCACGGCGATCTGCGCGACGGGCTTGTCGCTTGCGAGCTTGAGCCGGATCACAGGCGCGCCGGTAAGGGTCAGATCGGCCTCGAGCGGCGCGCTGTCGAAGGTTGCCGAAAGCGCGTCGTCGCGGCGTTGGTCGCCGGGCAGTTCCGGCCCCCAGTAGATGGCGCACCATTCGCCGCCGAAGAGCCCGGTATCGGCCGGCGACGAGACGGCCACGGCGAACGGTTCCGATCCCTTGCGCGACAGCGTGCCGTCGCCGCTCAGTTGCAGCGTCTCGGTGGCGACCCGGGGCGAGGGCCATTCGGCTTCGGCCGCCCAGCGTCCGGTGCGTTCCTCGTACCAGGTCTGCGGGCGTTCGGAATCCATGACGAAGAGGCGCATGGCCGGGTCGTCCTCGACGCCGGTGTCGAGACCTTTCAGCCAGTGGTCCCACCAGCGACGCATCTCTTGAAGGAAACCGATGGGGTTCGGCTTTGCGAAGTGTGGATATTTATGGATCCACGGCCCGACGATGCCCTTGGCCGGCGCATCGAGGTTGGAAACGAGGCGCGAGACGGCGTTCTTGTAGCCGTCCCCCCAACCGCCGACGGCGAGAACCGGCACCTCGATCGCCGAATAATCCTCGCAGACCGAACCGTGTCGCCAGTAATCGTCGCGTGTCTGGTGCTCGATCCAGGTGGCGTGCAGCATGGCATTGTTTTCGAGGCGATCCATCCACAGCGCGCGCCAGTCCTCGCCGACGAGTTCGGGATCCGGCGGGCGCGGCGTGAAGGAGAACATGGTGGCGCCCCAACCGAGGTTCTCGTGGAGCATGAGGCCGCCCTTGTAATGGATGTCGTCGGAATAGCGGTCGTCCGTCGAGCACATGGTGACGATGGCCTTCAGCGCGGGCGGCCGCAGCGCCGCAACCTGCAGCGAGTTGAACCCGCCCCACGAGATTCCGTGCATGCCGACATTGCCGTCGCACCATTCCTGTTCGGCGAGCCAGGCGATCACGTCGCAGGCATCGGCGAGCTCCTGCTCGGTATATTCATCGCTCATCAGTCCTTCGGAATCGCCGTTGCCGCGCATGTCGACGCGCACCGACGCGTAGCCGTGGCCGGCCATGTAGGGATGGGTGAGGCTGTCCCGGTCGGCCGTGCCGTCACGCTTGCGGTAGGGCAGGTATTCGAGGAGCGCCGGCACCGGCTTCTCGCTCGCATCGACGGGCATCCAGATGCGTGCGGATAGACGGCACCCATCGGGAAGCGGTATGAGGACGTGGTCCCGCTCGGCGATCTCGTGCGGAAACTTCGAAACGGTCTTCATGGAAAATCGGTGATCCCTGTGCTGCGACGATGTCGCCGGAGCATGCTAGTGCAGCGCAGCAAAGTCCACACCGACCGTTTGCGACGGGTTGTCCCGTACGACGGCCGGGTGCACACGAAAACGGCCCCGCTGCGAAACGGGGCCGTTCGGTTTCACCGCGGCGTTTCTTTTCCGGAGCGCCTTGCGACCTGATTGGATCAGGTCCAGCGCTCTATCCCTTTGCTTTTAGCGTTGTTCACGATGCCGGACTGGATCCGTCTGGCTGGAAAATGCGCTAGAAGGGCGAATCCTTGAAGTAGTATTCCATTGCGTTGTCCTTGGTGACGAGGGTGGCGTCGAGGATGAACTTGCCGCGCACCGGCGCCTGGTCGTAGAGATGGGCAGCCGTCAGATCCATGGCGGTCGCCACCATCGACGGCGGATAGAGAACGTCGACGGGCACCATCTTGTCGCCATCGGCCACGCGCTTGATCATGTCCTTCATGCCGGCACCGCCGACGACCATCTTGATGCCGTCCTGGCGACCGGCCTGCTTGATGGCTTCGAGCACGCCGACGGCCATGTCGTCGTCCTGGCACCAGACGGCGTCGATGTTCTGGTACTTGGTCAGGAAGTCCTGCATGACCTTGAAGGCGTCGTCGCGCGACCAGTTGCCGTACTGGCGGTCGAGCACCTTGATGTCCGAACCCTTGATCGCGTCGTTGAAGCCTTTCTGGCGCTCCTCGTCGATGGTGATCGGCAGGCCGCGGATGACGACGACGTTGGCCTTGCCGAGGTTCTTCTTCATGTACTCCCCGGCGACGTGGCCGAGGCCGTAATTGTTGCCGGCGACGTAGAGGTCGTGGATCGAATCGTCGGAGAGCGCGCGGTCGACGACGGTCACGAAGATGCCCTTGTCCTTGACCTCGCGCACGGGATCCGTCAGCTCGTCGGAATTTTGGGGCAGGGTGACGAGGGCGTCGATGCCCTGCACCGTCATGTCTTCGAGCGCGTTCGCCTGATCGGCCCCGTTCGGCGAGGTCTTCACCATCACCTTCAGGCCGGGATACTTCTTCTCGAGGATCTTCGCCTCGCGCTCGGCGTGGTAGACCACGCCGCCCGTCCAGCCGTGATCGGCCGCCGGCACGGAAACGCCGATCGTGTAATCCTTCTTCTCATTGTCCTGGGCGCTCGCCCAGGGAACTGCGGCGCTCAGTGCAAGAGCCGCCGCCAGCCCGACCATCAAGCTACGTCGCATGTGTTCTCCCTTTCACGCGCGGGCCGTTTCGAAACGGCGGGTGGCCCGCTCCTCCCAGTCGCCGCATCCCCTTCCGGACCGGCGGCATCATGAAGGCCCTGCTCCTCCTCGGCATCAGGACCTTCAGGAATGGTATCAGCCCTTGCGCATCAGCGAACGCTGCATGAGCATGGCGACGATGATGATCGCGCCCTGCACGGCGCCGATCAGATATTCGCTGACGAAGTTCGAAAGCACCATGATGTTGCCGACGATCTCCAGCATGAAGGCGCCGCAGATCGAACCCCAGATGCGCCCGACGCCGCCTCTGAGCGCCGTTCCGCCGATGACGACGGCGGTGATCGCCTGCAGTTCCCACAGAAGTCCGGTCGTCGTCGTCGAAGCACCGAGGCGCGGTACGTAGACGACGACCGCGATCGCCACGCAGACGCCCTGGATGACGTAGGTGAGCGCACGCACCCGCGAGACCGAGACGCCGGAATAGCGCGCGACCTCCTCGTTGGAGCCGACGGCGAGCACGTGGCGTCCGAAGGGCGTCTTGTAGAGAACGAAGGCGCCGACGAGACCGACCGCGAGGATGATCCAGACCGGCACCGGCAGGCCGAGGATTTCTCCGGTATAGATCGGCCGCAAATAACTGCGCATGGTGCTGGACGAGATGGCGATCGAGCCGCCGTCGGCGAGCCAGACCGTGACGGAACGGAAGATCGCCATGGTGCCGAGGGTGACGATGAACGGTTCGATGCGCCCGAGCGTCGTCACCGTGCCGTTCAGGAGACCCGACAGCGCGCCGGTCCCGATCGCGACGAGGATCGCGACGGCGACGAGGCCGACGCCGTCCGCCATGTACCCGCCGTTCATGAACAGAATCATGATGCCGGCCACGAACGCCGTCATCGAACCGACCGAAAGGTCGAGCCCGCCCGCGGAGATGACGAAGGTGGCGCCGACGGCGATGATCGCGATGAAGGAGCAGCGCGTCGCGACGTTCAGGAGATTGTTGACGCTCAGGAAATTCTCGTTGACGACGTAGCCGAGAACCATGAGGAGCGCGAGTGCGACGAAGGGCGCGATGCCCGCGAGATCGGTCTCGCGCAAGCGTTGGCCGAAGCTGCGCGTTTCGCCGGGCCGCGCTACGGTTTCTTCGCTCATGCGTGCATCGCTCCCTCGATTTCCTCCACGGACTCGACCCCGGTTGCTCGCATCACGATCTCGTCCTCGGTCATTGCCTCCCCCGTAACCTCTCCCGCCATTCGCCCGCCGCGCATGACGATGATGCGCTCGCAGATGCCGATCAGTTCCTGCATTTCCGAAGAGACGACGATGACGCCCTTGCCGGCTTCGGCGAGCTCGGCGATGAAGCGGTAGATCTGCTCCTTCGTGCCGATATCGATGCCACGTGTCGGCTCGTCGATGATGACGATCTTGGGATCGGCGAGCATCATCTTGGCAAGGAGCAGCTTCTGCTGGTTGCCGCCGGAAAGCTGGCCGGCGAGCAGCGAGCGGCGTCGTGCACGAATGTCGAAATCGGTGAAGGCCTTGTCGAGTGCGGCGTTCTCGCGCCGTCCGTCGACCATCGGCCCGCGCGTGAACCGCGAGAGGGTCGCAAGCGTCAGATTGGTGGCGAGCGTCTTGTCGAGAAGCAGGCCTTTGCCCTTCCGGTCTTCGCTAAGATAGACGATGCCGGCCTTCATCGACTGGTCGGCGGAGGAAAAGCGTGTCGGCCGGTCCTTGATCCTGAGCGTGCCGTGCGAGGGGCGAAGGCCGACGATGCCCTCCATCAGTTCCGTCCGGCCGGCACCGATCAGTCCGGCGAAACCGAGGATTTCGCCGCGATGCAGGGTGAAGGAGATGTTGGCGGCGAGGCCCGGCACCTCGAAATTCTCGACGGAAAGCAGCATTTCGCGGCCGGCGCGCACATGGCGCTCGGGATAGAGTTGCGAGACGTCGCGGCCGACCATGAGGCGAGCCATCTCCACCGGTTCCAGCCCTTCGGCCGAACGTGTCGTGACGCGACGTCCGTCGCGAAGCACGGTGACCCGATCGGCGATCGCGCCGACTTCCGGAAGGCGGTGGGAGATATAGAGGACGGCGATGCCGCGATCGCGAAGGTCGCGGATGACCTTCAGCAGCGCTTCGGTCTCGAACGGGGTGAGGGCCGCAGTCGGCTCGTCGAAGATGACGGCCTTGTGCGGGACCTGCAGCGCACGGGCGATCTGCACGAGCTGGCGCTTGGCGATCGAAAGCGAAGCGACGACGGCGCGCGGATCGATCTCCGCGCCGAGATCGCTCAGGGCGGCGGCAGCAAGCCGGTTCATCTCGCCGTCGCGGGTGAGGAAACCGCGCTTGAGTTCGCGGCCGAGGAAGATGTTCTGTGCCACCGTGCGGTGCGGCGCGAGCAGGATTTCCTGGTGCACGAGCACGATGCCGCGCTTTTCCGCGTCGACCGGACCGGAAAAGCGGAGGGTTTCGCCTTCCAAGGAGATCGAGCCGCGGCTCGGCGCAAGATGGCCGGCCATCAGCTTCATCAGCGTCGACTTGCCGGCACCGTTCTCGCCGATGATCGCATGGACCTCGCCGGGGTAGAGCGCGAGATCAATGTCGCTCAACACCTCGACGGGGCCGAACGACTTCGCCAGCCCGCGCGCCTCCAGGACGGGCATGCTCTCTTCCGAAATCGCATCACGCGCCATTCAAAGCCTCCCGACAGCGCGATTGAAAAGCGACCCGGACGAGCCGCCCCATACCATGTTTATCACGAACGGGTGTCGGGCGAGCCGCCGATGGCTGCGCTCCCCGAACCGTTTCGCCTGTCCCTTTACGCCTCCCGGAATATTCGTGCCGACCGAGCCCCGGCCAAAGACACGATCAAAGCTTCGTCCAGACGCTTCCGTTCTTCGACGATTCCACCGACGTCGCGATGAACTTCATGCCGTCGAGGCCGTCCTCGACCGTCGGGTAGATGACGCCGCCGGGTGTCGACTTGCCTTCCCGTGCCGCGAAGAGCGCCTGCGCGGCTTCTGAGTAAAGGTTGGCGAAGCCTTCGAGATAGCCTTCCGGATGGCCGGCGGGCACACGGACGAAACGGCCCGCATCCTCGCCCATGCCGGCGCCACCGCGTGTGATCAGTCGCTTTTCTTCGCCGAAGGGCGCGTACCAGAGATGGTTCGGATGCTCCTGCGACCATTCGAGCCCGCCGCGCGAACCGTAGATGCCGAGTGCGAGACCGTTCTCGTTGCCGACTGCGACCTGGCTCGCCCAAAGCATGCCCCGCGCACCGCTTTCGTAGCGCATGAGGATCTGGACGTTGTCGTCGAGCCTGCGTCCTTCGACGAAGGTCGAAAGCTCGGCGCAGAGTTCGTTCGGCAGTTCGCCGGTGACGAAGGCGGCGAGGTTGTAGGCGTGCGTGCCGATGTCTCCGATCGCGCCGCCGGCGCCGGAACGCTCCGGATCGGTGCGCCACTCGGCCTGCTTCACGCCGGTCTCCTCGGCCTTTTCGGCGAGCCAGTCCTGCGCGTATTCCGCCTTCACCACGCGAAGCTGGCCGATCGCGCCGTCGCGCACCATGGCCCGGGCCTGCCGGATCATCGGGTAGGCGGTGTAGTTGTGCGTGAGGATGAAGAGCTTGCCGGAAGAGCGCACGAGCTCGACGAGCTCTTCCGCCTCCGAAACGCTGACCGTCATCGGCTTGTCGCAGATGACGTGAATGCCGGCGTTGAGGAACGCCTTGGCGGCCGACGCATGGAGGTGGTTCGGCGTGACGATCGAGACTACCTCGATGCCGTCCGCGCGCGCGGCCTCGGCCTTCGCCATCTCGATGTAGCTCGTATAGCTGCGATCCGCCGAGATGCCGTTTTCCGCAGCCGAAGCCGCGGCACGGTCCGGATCGGAGGAGAGGGCGCCGGCAACGAGTTCGAAGCGGTCGTCGAGACGGGACGCGATGCGGTGGACGGCACCGATGAAGGCGCCCTGTCCGCCGCCGACCATGCCGAGGCGGATGCGCCGTCCGCCGGGATGTTCCTGACTGGCCATGATGGCGTCCTTTCCTATTCGAGCCCGAGAATGCGCCGGTTCGCCGCTTCGTCCGAGCCGGCGCCGGCGAAATCGTCGAAGGCGCGTTCGGTAACGCGGATGATGTGGTCGGCGATGAACTGGGCCCCTTCGCGCGCCCCGTCTTCGGGATGCTTCAACGCGCATTCCCATTCGAGCACGGCCCAACCGTCGAAATCATGCGCCGAAAGCTGCGAGAAGATGCGGCCGAAATCGACCTGGCCGTCGCCGAGCGAGCGGAAGCGGCCGGCGCGATCGACCCAGGACTGGAAGCCGCCATAGACGCCCTGCCGTCCGCTCGGCACGAACTCGGCATCCTTCACGTGGAAGGCGCGAATGCGCTCGTGATAGATCTCGATGTATTCGATGTAGTCGAGCTGCTGCAGGACGAAATGCGATGGATCGTAGAGCAGGTTCGCGCGCGGATGGTCGTTCACCCGCTCCAGGAACATCTCGTAGGAAATGCCGTCGTGCAGGTCCTCGCTCGGATGGATCTCGTAGCAGAGATCGACGCCGTTCTCGTCGCAATGGTCGAGGATCGGCTTCCAGCGGGTCGCCAGTTCCTCGAATGCGGTCTCGATGAGGCCCGGTGCACGCTGCGGGAAGGGGTAGAGGAAGGGCCATGCGAGCGCGCCGGAGAAGGTCGGCAGACCGGTGAGCCCCATGTGCTTCGAGGCGACGGCGGCACACTTCACCTGATTGACGGCCCATTCCTGGCGCGCCTTCGGATTGTTGTGCACCTTTTCCGGTGCGAAGCCGTCGAGCAGTTCGTCGTAGACGGGATGGGCGGCGACGAGCTGGCCCTGCAGGTGCGTGGCGAGCTCGGTGACGGAAAGCCCGTGGTTTGCGACTGTGCCGACGATCTCGTCGCAGTAGTCCTTGGAGTCCGCGGCCTTCTCGATGTCGATCAAACGCAGATCCCAGGCCGGGATCTGCACGCCTTTGTAGCCGAGCGATGCCGCCCAGCCGCAGATGCCGTCGAGCGTGTCGAAGGGGGCTTCGTCGCCGGCGAACTGGGCCAGGAAGATGGCGGGTCCCTTGATGGTCTTCATGCGTTTCCTCCGTCTGGTTCGCTCCGAAGCCGCACCTCACATGATCGACCGCTCGGTCGAAAACGCGCGACGCATGCACGAATGCTTTTGAACGCAGGCTAGACAAGGTCGGGAATTGCCACAAGCCTGCAACGCATGCGCGCCCCAATCATTCGAGGCATCGCGGGCAGGCGGGATACTCGGGGGTCGGTGAACCCCGTTCGAAAAAGCGTCGTGCGCCTTGCTCGTATCAGCTGGCGAGGGCCTGCCTCGGAGGCAGCGGTGCCTCGGCAACCGCGACGTCGAGTTCGCTCTTCACCTGGTCGCGGCCGGCGCGCTTGGCGAGGTAGAGTGCGGCATCCGCCCTTCGGGTAAGCGCGAGCGGTTCGATCCCCGCGTTGGCGGGAACCGCGGCGATGCCGAAACTCGCCGTCACGCTGTGGCTTGCCGGCAGACCGTCGATCCGTGCGTGCTTCAGGGCAAGGCGAAGGCTTTCGGCGTAAACGCGCGCGTCGTCGCGACCGATGTCGGGTAGCGCGACGGCGAATTCCTCGCCGCCGAGCCGGCCGACGAGGCAGCTTGCCGGCGTCGCTTCGGACAACAGCGCCGCGAAGTCGGTGATGACGCGGTCGCCGATCGCGTGGCCATGGAGATCGTTGATGGCCTTGAAGTGATCGAGATCGCACAGCACGAAGGCGACCGGTCGGCTCCGGCCCCGGCCGAGGAGATCGGCCAATGCCGCGTTGAACGCGGTATGGTTCAGGAGGCCCGACATGCCGTCCCTGCGCGCGTTCGTGATGGCCGTCCCGAGCAGGTCGCGTACGAGGATGGAAAGCAGGAGCAGCGCGATCGCCACGCCGAACACCGTTCCGAGCGACTGGGAGGCATTCGCGTAATCGGTCTCGAAGAAGTGGGTGGGACCCGAACCCGCACCTCCCAGGTGCGCTGCAAGGAACGGCTTGGACAGGAACTGGACCGCACTTGCGGCCTGTACCGTGCCGAACAGCCGATCGAGCGGTTTGTTCGCGCGACTGAGCACCACCCATGCGCCGACGGCCTGCATCGTGGCGTCGGGGGTCTGGTAGAGGATGAGGCGCCAGAGGGATTCACGGGGAAACGCCTGCGAAACGAGGCAAAGCACGATGCCGCCTGCGAGGATGCCGGAAAGCAGCAACTTCGGAACCGGATGATCGTAGAGATGGCACAGCCCGATATTGATGAAGAACAACGCCGCCAGGAACGCGACGAACGTCACGAGTTGCATCCATTCGGTCGGTACCGCACTGGCGAGCGTGTATTCGAAAGCGAGATTGAGGCCGACGGCGAGGAACCCGGGGACGAACCAGCGCGGCGCGATTTTGGTGCGATCGGCGGCGGCCACGGCGATGAGCGCTGCCGTGAACATGCCGGCGACGGCCAGATTGATGGCCAGAATGAAAGCCGCGCTTGGCATCGCTCCACCTCTTTGTCGCGTGCGAATACACTGCGTGCGACAACAAACCTTTAAGGCGAGCCCGCTACGGCGCATATTCTACGTATGCGTTCGCGCCGCTTCGGTGCTCGACGATTGCGAATCGACGCGTGGCGCGGCATACCCGCACGGATTGAGAACACGAAAGCGTGACATGGCGAAAGAAGTGACGACCGGCTCGGTGCTGGTAGAAGATTTCGATCGGGTACTTTCCGGCTGGCTGAAGGTTCAGGCCAGCGAAAACGTCAAGCGCACCGACCTCGTCTCGGCCAAGGAATCGGAAAAGCAGAGCCGCGACCTGCTCGCTGCCCTTGCCGACGTCGCGCCCGAAGCGGCGACGGCGGACGGCTTCGACCTTTCCGACGCGCAGTGGGCACCGGTGCGCGAGGCGCTGGAGGAAATCGCCGAAAACCGTACCGAACGCGGTGTCTCGGCGGCGGAGATGGGGTGGTTCATCGCCTCGCTCAAGCAACCCTTCTTCGAGATCCTCCATGAAGAGCTCGGCGAGACGTCGGCGGAGCTGATGCGCGAGATCTGGAGCGCGACGCGGATCGTCGACCAGGTTGCCCTCTACGCCATCGAAACGCTCGTGCAGAAGCGCGAGGCGATCATCGAGCGCCAGCGCGGGGAAATGACCGAAGTTTCCGCGCCGGTCGTGAAGATCTGGGACCGCATCGTCACGGTTCCGCTCATCGGCACGCTCGATTCCTTCCGCGCGCAGACGGTGATGGAAAACCTGCTCGACGCGATCGTCCAGTGGGAAGCGGAGATTGCCATCATCGACATCACCGGCGTTTCCACCGTCGATACGCTCGTTGCCCAGCACCTCCTGAAGACGGCTTCGGCCGTCCGGCTGATGGGCTCGGAATGCGTGATCTGCGGCATCAGCCCGAAGATCGCCCAGACGGTCGTCAATCTCGGCGTCGACCTGCCGAACATCACGACGCGCGTCGACCTGCAGAGCGGTCTCGCCTACGCCTTCCGGCGCATCGGCGTGGCGGCCGGAGAACGATAAGCCCGTGGCCGGAGCGAGCGGAAGCGTACCGATCGTCACGATTGCCGGCTGCGTCGTCGTCGCGATCCGTGACGATCTCGACGATCAGGACATCCTCACGCTGCAGGACGAACTCGTCGAGGAGGTATCGCGACGCTCCGCGAACGGCGTCGTCATCGACATTTCCAGTCTCGAGATCGTCGACACCTTTGCCGGGCGCATGCTGGGCGCCATGGCGCAGATGGCCGGAATGATGAACGCCCGCACGATCGTCGTCGGCATGCGGCCGGCCGTCGCGATGACGCTCGTCGACCTCGGCATGACGCTCGAAGGGGTGGAGACCGCGCTCAATGCCGACCGGGCCATCGAGGCGATCAGGGCCGGCCAGGCCTGAGCCGTCGTGGAAGACGGGCGCACAGCGGTGACTTTGGCGAGCGCGCAGGACGTCGCCTATGCCCGCGAGGCCGCCAAGCGGGCCATGACGGAGATCGGCGCATCGACGGTACGGCGCACGAAGTTCGTGACGGCCGTATCGGAAATCGCGCGGAACGCGGTGATCTATGGCCGCGGCGGCCGGATCGTTTTCGAAATACGCGAGCAGGGGGGCGTGCGGAGCGTGGTTGCGGAATGTTCCGACCGCGGACCCGGCATCGCCGATGTCGCGATGGCGCTGACCGACGGTTACAGCACCGGCAAGGGGCTCGGTCGCGGTCTCGGTGGAGCCAAACGGCTCGTCGATCGTTTCGAGATCAGGTCTTCCGAGACCACGGGCACCGTCGTCATTCTGGAAAGCCGCGCACGATGAAATCATTCGACGTTGCCGAAGACAGTCAGGTCGGCAGCACCCGCCGCGCGGTCACGCACATCGCCGAAGATGCCGGCATGGCGGAAGACGAATGCGAACGGCTGGCGCTGATCGTCACTGAGGCATGCACCAATCTGGTGCGCCATGCCGCAGGCGGTGAAATGCTGGTCGACGTCGACAGCGCCGGCGAAGCGCCCGTCGTTACCGTCATCGCACTCGACGACGGGCCGGGCATCCCCAATGTCGAGGCGGCCATGGTCGACGGTTACTCGACGGCGGCAGAGCAGACGAAGGGCATCGGCGGCGGCCTCGGCGCCATCCAGCGCCAAGCCGACGATTTCGATATCCACAGTGCCTCGCACGGAACGACGCTCCTCGCGCGCGTCGGAAAGCCTGCCGGGCGATCGTCGCGCTTCGATGCGGCCGGGCTCATCGTGGCCAAGCCGGGCTTCGACGAGGGCGGCGACATCTTCGCGGTGCGCGAGGAGGCGGCCGCGACGTTCGTCACGCTCGTCGACGTGCTCGGCCACGGACCGAACGCCGCGACGATTGCCGAGACCGCCCGCGAGGCGTTTCTCGGAGCGGCCGGCCGATCGCTGGAGGAGACCGAAGCCGCGATGGGCGAGGCGATCGCCGGCAGCCGTGGGGCGGCCGCGCTCGTCATGGAGCTCCCCCACGAGGGCGGCGTCGCGCGTGCGGTCGGGCTCGGCAATGTGCGCGGCGAGATCATGACGTCGGACGGCGACGTGCACGGCATTCCTTCCAAGCCCGGCATCCTCGGTGCCGTGACGCGACGACCGAGGCCGAGCGAGCACCCGTGGGCAGCCTCTTCCATTCTCGTCATGAGTACCGACGGCCTCAAAGGTTCGGCGCGCGTTCCCGAACCGCGATCCCTCTTCTTCCGTCGCGCCGCCCTCATCGCCGCGACGCGCTACAAGTTGCGCCGGCGCGGCAGCGACGATGCGGGCGTGCTGGTCGTCAGGTACGATCCATGAAATCGGTCGTCACTTCGATCAGCCTGGCGCAGGACAGCGATATTTCGCACGCACGCCGTAGCGCGCGCCTGATTGCCAAGGTCGGCGAGGCCCCGAGCCACGACCAGATCCGCTTCGCGACCGCCGTTTCCGAAATCGCCCGCAACGCCTTGCAGTACGGCCGGGAAGCGGTCGCCGAGTTCGCCTTCGACGGAGGCGATCGTGGCGCTCGCCTCGTCGCCCGCGTTCAGGACCGCGGCGGCGGGATCGCCGACATCGACACCCTGCTCGGTTCGGGGCACACGGTGCAAAGCGGCGTCGGCCATGGGCTCAGCGGTTCGCGCAGGCTCGTCGACGATTTCGTCGTCGACACCAGCGAAGCGGGTACGGTCATCGACCTCATCATCGAGCTGAAGACCGCGACGCCGCCTTCCGATCTTGCGCAGTCGGCAGCCGACGTCCTCGTCGAGGCCAGTCATGGTTCCGCCGTGGAGGAATTGAGCGAGCAGAACCGGGCGCTGCGCGACGCGCTGGCGCAGCAGCAGTTCCTGCTTCGCGAAATGCATCACCGGACGAAGAACAACCTCGCCATCATCCAGTCGCTGGCCCTGATGCAGGCGCGCCAGTCCGAAAGCGAGGAAACGCGCGCTGCCCTCGAATTGCTGACGGGCCGCATCCAGGCGTTTGCGAGCGCGCACAATCTTCTCCATCGCGGGGAAAACGTTGCCGAAGTCGACATGCGCCAGCATATCGAGACGCTGGCCGGCCGGCTGCGGGCGGCACTCGACCAGAGCGGGATCGAAATCGAGACGACGAGCGACAAGCTGTACGTTTCCTTCGATACGGCGACCGAAATCGGTTTGATCGTCAACGAGCTTCTGACCAACGCCGCCAAATACGTCGCCGGCGACTACACGACCCGCCACGTGGTGAAGGTCGACGTCGTGCGCGAAGGAAGCGGTATCCGCCTGACGGTGAGCGACGACGGACCCGGCATCGAGAACGCCGAGGCGACGCTGCACAAGTCGCGGTCTCTCGGCTGGCGCATCGTCGAAAGCTGCGTGCGCAAGCTCAACGGCAGCATCGAAGTCGACGGAACGAACGGTTTGTCGGTTTCGATCTTTTTTCGGGACCAAACGCCCCAATAAGCGTTTCAGCGGTTCGCGACCGATCGCGGCTGCGCCGGGCTTGCCCTGCTGCCGCGAGACGGTACGTCCGTTCCGCCCCCCGATCCTTCAACGCACGGAGTGCCCATGCCCTCGACGAAGCCGCATATTGCTCGTCTCAGTTTCGTCTTCGACTTCGATCGGACGCTCGCGTCCGAAAGCTGGGATGCCGCGTGCCATGTTCTCGGCCTGTCGAGGAGCGAATGGGACGATCGCTTCATCGAGCCGCTCGGCAAGGATTGGGACCCGATCCAGCAGAAGGCACAGGCGCTGATGGACGCGGCTGAGAGTTTCGGAACGAAGCTCGACGATGCCTTTCTTCAGGCCGTTTGCGAGCGCATCGACCCCTTTCCCGGTGTGCTCGACCTGCCGGAGCGCCTGCGCCGCCACGTCGAGGCGTTCGACGAGGACATCGCCTGCGAGTTCACCATCCTGTCGTCCGGCTTCGCCGACCTTTTCGACAGGACCGACGTCGCACAGGCCTTCGACGCCATACGCGGCGGCGCCTTCCACTTTCAGGACGGATTGGTGAGGAGCGTAAAGCACACGATCACCCACGCCGAAAAGGCGCTCCATTTGCGTTCGATCGCCGAGGGCATCCCGGTCTCGCAGTCGAATTCGCCGGGTTCGGCGGAGTCGATCGTCAAGGAGCACGACATGCACGTGCCCTTCGACCAGATGGTCTATGCGGGCGACGGTGCCAGCGATCTCCAGGCTTTCGGCTATCTGGCATCGATGGGCGGCCTCACGATCGGCATCGAGGACGAGGGCGACTTCGAAGCCGCGGACGAGCAGACGGCCGGGCAACGGGTCGAGACGCTCGCCGGCCCGGACTACCGGGATGGAACGCGTCTCTTCACGAAGCTGAAGAATGCGGCGACTGCGGGCGCGGCCCGCATCGCCGTTCGCAACTGAACCATCGCTTTCGCCGTAGAGCGTCGCCATCTCACGCAGTCGTGATGCGGGATCAAAGCAGCACCTTTGCGGAGCCGAAACGGCGCAGTATTCTTTCCGAGTTCCTTGGAACCCGGAAAGGAGATCCGCAATGACAAGGAAGACCCTGGCCCTCGGGCTGGCATTCGCGATGTTCACCGCAACCGGCGCCATGGCGTGCGACTGGCACAACACCACGGCAAAGATGTCGACGCCGGTGAAAAAGGAGATGGCCGCGGTTTTGGCGCCAGCCTCTGCTCCCGTGGACCTTTGGCTCGTGCCCTATCTCGGATAGGAAACCGCCGATTTCACCCCATGCGGCGGCCCGGTGCTCGCAAGGCGCCGGGCCGTTCGTCCGTCCACAGGATGTCCACACTCACATGTGGATGGGCTTGGCGAAGGTCGCGAGTGCCGCCTCGCGTACCGCCTCCGAAAGCGTCGGGTGGGCGTGGCAGGTGCGGCCGAGATCTTCCGACGAGCCGCCGAACTCCATCAGCACGCAGGCTTCGTGGATCATGTCGCCGGCTTCCGCGCCGATGATGTGAACGCCGAGAACGCGGTCGGTCTTCTTGTCCGCGAGGAACTTCACGAAGCCGTCCGTCGCCAGCATGGCACGCGCGCGCCCATTGGCGGTGAAGGGGAACTTGCCGACGACGTATTCGACGCCTTCCTTCTTCAGGTCCTCCTCGGTCTTGCCGACCGAGGCGACTTCCGGGTGCGTGTAGACCACGTTCGGAATGACGCCGTAGTTCACGTGGCCGGCCTGGCCGGCGAGGATCTCGGCGACCGCCATGCCCTCGTCCTCGGCCTTGTGGGCAAGCATCGGGCCGCGCACCGCGTCGCCGATCGCGTACACGTTCGGGATCGACGTGCGGAAATGGTAGTCCACCTCGATGCGATTGGCTTTGTCGAAGACAATACCGGCCTTCGCCATTCCCTGGTCCTCCGTATAGGGCTTGCGGCCCGTCGCAACGAGGACGATGTCGGCTTCGATCGACTGGCTGTCGCCACCCTTTTCCGGCTCGAAGGTGACCTTCGCGCCCTTTTCGGTGCGTTCGACAGCGGTGACCTTGGAACTGAGATTGATGTCCATGCCCTGCTTGTCGAGCATGCGCTGGAACTGCTCGGAGACCTCGCCGTCCATCGGTCCGAGCACCTTGTCGAGGAATTCCACGACGGTGACCTTGGTGCCGAGACGCGCCCAGACCGAACCCATCTCGAGGCCGATCACGCCTGCGCCGACGACGATCATCGTCTCCGGCACCTTTTCGAGCTCGAGGGCCCCGGTGGACGAGACGATCGTCTTCTCGTCGATCTCGACGTCGAGACCCGGGATGCCGGCGACCTGCGAACCGGTCGCGATCACGACGTTCTTCGCCTCGAGTTCCTGCGTTTCGCCCTCGTCGTTCGTGACGGAGACCTTGCCGCCGCCCAGCACCTGGCCGAAGCCGGTATAGGTGTCGACCTTGTTCTTCTTGAAGAGGTAGGCGACGCCGTCGACGTTGGCCTTCACGGTCGCATCCTTGTGCGCCATCATCTTCTTGAAATCGAGCTTGGGCTTGCCCTCGCCGATGCCCATCTGCACGAGCTCTTTGCCGGCTTCGTCGTACATCTGCGAGGCGTGCAGCAAAGCCTTGGACGGTATGCAGCCGATGTTGAGGCAGGTGCCGCCGAAGGTCGAGCGCTTTTCCACGACCGCCGTCTTCAGCCCGAGCTGGGCCGCCTTGATGGCGCAGACGTAACCGCCGGGGCCCGATCCGATGACGATGACATCATAGGCCATAGAACTTCTCCAGAATGGGTTCGGTTTGTAACCGAGCGGGCGAACCGCCCGTTTGTCAAAAGATAAGCGGGATCAGCATCAGCACGAGCCCGACGATCGAGGCGGCCCAGGCGATCGAGCGCACATAGGGGACCCCGAGGACGTAGAGCGGCAGGTAGACGATGCGCGCGACGAACCAGATCCAGGCCCCTGTCGCCGTCAGCCCGCCCGCGACGCCTGCAACGACGACGGCGAGCGCGAGCGCGATGAAGGCCGGCCACGTCTCCAGGTAGTTGCGCAACGCCCGGTCGGCGCGGCCGGCTTCCTTCGAGAGCTCGGTCGGTGCTTCGTCGCGCGGACCGGCGTTCCACGTCAGCCCGCGATCCTTCGTGGCGATGCCGCTCTGCGTCAGCATGTAGACGATCAGGAGAACGACGGACCAGCCGAGCAGGCTGAGTTCGATCGGTACGCCGGTCATCGCTTCCATCGTCTTCCCCCTAAGTTACGCACCGTTCTTGCCGCTCTACAGATCCAGCACCAGACGCTCGGGATCTTCGAGCACTTCCTTGACGCGCACGAGGAACGTCACGGCTTCCTTGCCGTCGACGATGCGGTGGTCGTAGGAGACCGCCAGATACATCATCGGCCGGATGACGACCTCGCCCTTGATGGCGACGGGGCGTTCCTGGATCTTGTGCATGCCGAGGATGCCGGACTGCGGCGCGTTCAGGATCGGCGAGGAAAGCAGCGAGCCGTAGACGCCGCCGTTCGAGATCGTGAAGGTGCCGCCCTGCATGTCGGCCATCGAAAGCTGCCCGTCGCGCGCGGCCTTGCCGAGGCGGTTGATCTCCTTCTCGACGCCGGCGATCGACATGGCGTCGGCATCGCGCACCACCGGTACGACGAGGCCCCGGTCGGTGCCGACGGCGACGCCGATATGGGCGAAGTTCTTGTAGATGATGTCCGTGCCGTCGATCTCGGCGTTGACGGCCGGCACTTCCTTCAGCGCATGGGTGACGGCCTTGGTGAAGAAGCCCATGAAGCCGAGCTTGACGCCGTGCTTCTTCTCGAAGAGCTCCTTGTACTTGGCGCGCAGGTCCATCACCGGCTTCATGTCCACCTCGTTGTAGGTGGTGAGCATGGCGGCCGTGTTCTGTGCGCCCTTCAGCCGCTTGGCGATGGTCTGGCGCAGGCGCGTCATCTTCACGCGTTCCTCGCGGGAAGAATCCTCGTCGGAAGACTTTGCGCGAGCCTGCACCTTCGGCTCTTCAGCGGGGCTCGAGGGGCTGGCGCGGTTGACCGCGTCCATCACGTCGCCCTTCAGCACCTGGCCGCGCTTGCCGGACCCTACGACCTGATCGGAGGACACGTTCTTCTCCTCCATCATCTTCTTGGCCGAGGGTGCCGGCGGCATGTCGGTGCCGCCCTTCTTCTCGCCGCCTTCGCGTGGGGAGGGCGTCTCGCCGGGACCGTTCGGCGTGGCGGGCTCGCCCTTCTCGTGGCTGGCACCGGCCGATCCGCCGGTCGCACCTTCCTCGATGCGCAACAGCAGTTCGCCGACCTCGACGTCCTGCCCCTGTTCGACCAGAAGTTCACGCACGACGCCGGCCGCCGGCGAGGGCACTTCCTGCGCGGCCTTGTCGGTTTCGAGTTCGAGCAACGGCTCGTCCATCTTCACTTCGTCGCCGACCTTCTTGAAGACTTCGCCGACGGTCGCCGAAGTCACGGATTCGCCGGCCGCCGGAACGGGAACGTCGACCATCTTGCCGCTGCCCTTGCCGGAACCCCCGCCATTGGCGGCCTTGCCCGCATCGTCCTTCTTCGCGCTGGCCGATGTCGTTTCCGCCTTCGCCTTGGCGCCGCCACCCGAGGCGCCGTTGCCGGCGGAGCCACCGCCGGCGCCTTCGGCCTCGATGGAACCGAGCAGCGCGTCCACCTCGACGGTGTCGCCTTCGTTGGCGACGATCTCGGAGAGCGTGCCGGCGGCGGGTGCGGGAACCTCGAGCGTCACCTTGTCGGTTTCCAGTTCCACCAGCGGCTCGTCGGCCGAGACGGTGTCGCCCTTCTTCTTCAGCCAGGTGCCGATCGTGGCCTCGGTAACGGACTCGCCGAGGGTGGGGACGCGGATTTCAGTTGCCATTCTTTCGGTCCTTGTCGGAAATCAGCTTGCCTGTCGTCATTCGCCGCCGAGCGCATCCTCGAGGAATGCCGCGAGCTGCGCCTTGTGCTTGGACATGAGGCCCGTCGCGGGCGACGCCGCGGCCGGCCGGCCGGTGTAGCGCACGCGCTTGTGCTTGGCGTCGATATGGGCGAGCACCCATTCGAGATAGGGGTCGATGAAGGACCAGGCGCCCATGTTCTTGGGCTCTTCCTGGCACCACACCATCTCCGCACCCGAAAAGCGCGAGAGTTCGTTGATCAGCGCCTTCGCCGGGAACGGATAGAGCTGTTCCAGGCGCAGCAGATAGATGTCGTCGATGCCGCGCTGCTCGCGCTCCTCGTAGAGATCGTAATAGACCTTGCCGGTACACATGACGACGCGGCGTATCTTGTTGTCCTTCTTGAGCTTGATCGGCTCGTCCTTGAGCATCTCCGCATCGTCCCAGAGCAGGCGATGGAAGGAGGTGTCGCCGGAAAGCTCCGAAAGCGTCGAGATCGCACGCTTGTGGCGCAGCAGCGATTTCGGCGTCATCAGGATGAGCGGCTTGCGGAAGTCGCGCTTCATCTGCCGGCGCAGGACGTGGAAGTAGTTCGCCGGCGTCGAGCAGTTGGCGACCTGCATGTTGTCTTCCGCGCACAGCTGCAGATAGCGCTCCAGGCGTGCCGACGAGTGCTCCGGTCCCTGGCCCTCGTAGCCGTGCGGCAGCAGGCAGACGAGGCCGGACATGCGCAGCCATTTGCGCTCGCCCGACGAGATGAACTGGTCGAAGACCACCTGCGCGCCGTTGGCGAAATCGCCGAACTGCGCTTCCCACAGCGTCAGCGCATTCGGCTCGGAGAGCGAATAGCCGTATTCGAAGCCGAGCACGGCGACCTCCGAGAGCATCGAATTGATGACCTCGTAGAATTGCTGGCCCTTGCCGACGTGATTGAGCGGAATGTAGCGCTCTTCGGTCTCCTGATCGTAGAGCACGGAGTGGCGCTGCGAGAAGGTGCCGCGCTCCACGTCCTGGCCGGACAGGCGGACGGGGTTGCCTTCCAGCAGCAGCGATCCGAAGGCGAGCGCTTCGCCGGTCGCCCAGTCGATGCCCTCGCCGGTATCGATCATCTTCTGGCGGTTGTCCATGAAGCGCTTGATCGTGCGGTGGGCCTTGAAGTCCTCGGGCAGTTCGGAAAGCTTCCGGCCGATCTCCTTGAGCTGCTTCATCGGCATGGAGGTCTTACCGCGACGACGCTCGTCCTCGTCGTCGGCGACCCGCATGCCGGACCATACGCCGTCCAGCCAGTCGGCCTTGTTGGGCTTGTAGCTCGAGCCGCGCTCGAATTCGTCGTCGAGATGGGAACGCCACTCGGCCTTCAACGCCTCGACGCGATCGTTGTCGACGAGCTTTTCCTCGATCAGCTTCTTGGTATAGCCCTGCAACGTCGTCTGGTGCGTGCGGATCGTCTGATACATCTTCGGCTGCGTGAAGGAGGGCTCGTCACCCTCGTTGTGGCCGTAGCGCCGGTAGCAGAACATGTCGACGACGACCGGCTTGTGGAACTTCATCCGGAATTCGATCGCCACCTTGGCGGCGTAGACGACCGCTTCTGGATCGTCGCCGTTCACGTGGAAGATCGGCGCCTCGATCATCTTCGCGACGTCGGACGGGTAGGGCGAGGAGCGCTGCAGACGCGGGTTCGTGGTGAAGCCGATCTGGTTGTTGATGATGAAGTGCACCGTGCCGGCGACGCGGTGTCCGCGAAGGCCGGAGAGGCCGAGGCACTCCGCCACGACGCCCTGGCCGGCGAAGGCCGCGTCGCCGTGGATCAGCAGCGGCAGCACCTGTGCGCGCTTTTCGAGCGGCACGACTTCCTCGCGCGGCTTGCCGGCCCAAAGGTCCTGCTTGGCGCGCGCCTTGCCCATGACGACCGGATTGACGATCTCGAGATGCGAGGGGTTCGCCGTCAGCGACAAATGCACCTTGTTGCCGTCGAACTCGCGGTCGGAAGAGGCGCCGAGGTGGTACTTCACGTCGCCCGAGCCTTCGACGTCGTCGGGGTTCGCCGAACCGCCCTTGAACTCGTGGAAGATGACGCGGTGCGGCTTGTGCATCACCTGTGAAAGCACGTTCAGCCGGCCGCGATGCGCCATGCCGAGCACGATTTCCTTCAGGCCCATCGCGCCGCCGCGCTTGATGATCTGTTCCAGCGCCGGGATCAGCGCTTCCGCGCCGTCAAGGCCGAAGCGCTTCGTGCCCTTGTACTTGACGTCGATGAACTGTTCGAAGCCTTCCGCCTCGACGAGCTTCTGCAGGATCGCCGACTTGCCGCGCTCGGTGAACTCGATGCCCTTGTCCGGACCCTCGATGCGCTGCTGGATCCAGGCTTTCTCCTCGGGATCGGAGATGTGCATGAACTCGACGCCGATCGTCGAGCAATAGGTCCGCTCGAGGATCGAGAGCATCTCGCGCAGCGTCGCCCATTCGAGGCCGAGCACGTTGTCGAGAAAGATCGGACGGTCGAAATCGTCGTCCGTGAAGCCGTAGGTCTTGGGATCGAGCTCGTTATAGTCCTCGCGCGGGCCGGCGATGCCGAGCGGGTCGAGGTCGGCGTGGAGGTGGCCGCGCATGCGGTAGGCGCGGATCATCATGATGGCGCGAACGGAATCGCGCGTCTGCTGCATGACTTCCGCTTCGCTGACGGCCGCGTGGCCGTTGGTGGCCCCGTTCGTCGGCGCCTTTTCGGCCTTGTCGCGAAGCTTGGCGCCGACATGGCTTTCGACAGCACCCCAGTTGTTGTCGAGCGCGGAGATCAGTTCGCCGTTCGGCTTCGGGGGCCAGTCGGACTTCGCCCAGGAAGCGCCGGCAGCGGCCTTGCGCACATTCTCCGCATCGTCGGCCAGGGACTCGAAGAACGAGCGCCACTCCTCGGGAACCGCCTGCGGATCGTCCTCGTAGCGCGCGTAGAGCTCCTCGATGTAGCCCGCATTGCTGCCGTAGAGGAACGAGGTTTCCTGGAACGCGTCGTTGGCTTCCTGCCGTGCCATGGTCATAACCTTTGCGAAGCGTTCTCGCGCCGCGCATCCTTGGGGTCGTGCCGGTGTCCCGTTCCGGCCTTCGTTGCATCGTGGGCGCCCTCCGGCACCCGTTCGATACGGCCGCTTTCGCCGCCCTATCGCATGTCGTTGTGCACGGTGCGCGTTACAACCGTGTTACCGCCGGATCGTGCACTTCTTTCGTGCGCGATCGCCCAACAAAGATGGCGGTCAGCCCTTGAGCTTCCTGGCCAGGGTGCTGCCGAGCTGCGCCGGGGAGGGGGAAACGGTAATGCCCGCATCCTCCATCGCCGCGATCTTGTCTTCCGCGCCGCCCTTGCCGCCGGTGATGACGGCGCCGGCATGGCCCATCGTCCGTCCGGGAGGGGCCGTTCGCCCGGCGATGAAGCCGACGACCGGCTTCTTGCGGCCCTTCTTCGCCTCGTCCTTCAGGAACTGAGCGGCGTCCTCCTCGGCTTGGCCGCCGATCTCGCCGATCATGATGATCGATTCGGTCGCGTCGTCGGCGAGGAACATTTCCAGCATTTCGATGAACTCGGTTCCCTTGACCGGATCGCCGCCGATGCCGACGGCCGTCGTCTGGCCGAGGCCTTCGTTCGTCGTCTGGAACACGGCCTCGTAGGTCAGGGTTCCAGAGCGCGACAGGATGCCCACGGAGCCCTTCTTGAAGATGTTGCCGGGCATGATGCCGATCTTGCATTCGTCGGGCGTCAGAACGCCCGGGCAGTTCGGCCCGATCAGCCGCGAGTTCGATGTTTCGAGCCTGGCCTTCACCTTCACCATGTCGGCGACCGGAATGCCCTCGGTGATGCACACGATCAGCGGGATCTCCGCCTCGATCGCTTCCATGATCGCAGCACCCGCGCCCGCCGGCGGAACGTAGATCACCGACGCGTTGGCTTGCGTCCTGTCCTTCGCCTCTGCCACGCTCGTGAAGATCGGCAGCTCGGTACCGGAAGCTTCCTTCGCGCCTTCACCGGCCGTCCACGTCTCGCCACCCTTCTTGGGATGGATGCCGGCGACCATCTTGGTGCCGTGATAGGCGAGCGCCTGCTCGGTGTGAAAGGTGCCGGTCTTGCCGGTCAGACCCTGAACCAGGACCTTGGTGTCTTTGTTGACGAGAATGGACATTGGCAAAGCCTCTCGGTTTATTGCGGCGATCGTTCCGGCAGATGGCGGCGATGATCGCTGATGTGTCGTTCGGTTGGACCGAATGTCGCCTACGAGATCGGAATGGCAGAAGACAACGGCGGTACGGAGTGTTTCGGGTTCCCCCCGACGTTCGGATCGGCGGCGCGAAGATCGCGTATGTGTTCGGCCATAGTTCGTCCGATCAGGGTATCGAGATCGTAGGCGCTGGCAACGTCTCCAGGATCGTCGGCCTTAAGCTTCGCGCCGAGATGAAGCACCCGTGGCGCCGCGAAGGAGGAGTCCCAGTTCGCCAAGAGCTTGTGGCTCATCATGTTGTATTGGGGCGGCAGGACGTGAAAGCGGACATCGCCGGTCCACAGCAGGTCGCGCAGGATTGGCTGATCGTTTTTCGCACCGGTCTTGATGAGCCTGCGCTCCCATTCGTCAACAAGGCTGCGCGTCCGCGCACTTGACGCGATACCGAGAACGCCTCCGTTGATCTGCGGGAAGCAAGGTGGAACGTCCGATGCCGAAGGAACGCGTCCGAGCTTCCAGTTCGTGCGGATCATCTGTACGCCCGTCATGTCGAATCGGGTCAATACCTGAAAGATCTCCGACAAATCGGAAAGCACGATCACGTCGTTGTCGAGATAGATCGTGCGCTCGAAACGCGAACGGCGAAGACTTTCCATCTTCGGGCGAAACCACGAGCGCTCAAGCGCGAAGACACCATCGAAAACATCTTTGTCGACGTTTTGATCGGTGAAGAGGTCGATCACGCATTCCGGCATGGCTTCGCGCAGCGTACGTGCGGCGCGCTGTGCCAACACGGCATGGCCCTCGCCGCTCGCAGCTAGGACAAACCCCTCGGTCGGATCGGTGTCTTCGCGTGCCATCCGTTCTAGCTCTGGACAGCTGCGACGATTTTCTTGGCGGCGTCGTCGAGGTCGTCGGCGGAGATGACGTTGAGGCCGCTTTCGTCGATGATCTTCTTGCCGATCTCGACGTTCGTGCCTTCGAGGCGTACGACGAGCGGCACCTGCAGGCCGACTTCCTTCACCGCGGCAATCACGCCCTCGGCGATGACGTCGCAGCGCATGATGCCGCCGAAGATGTTGACGAGGATGCCCTTCACGCTCGGATCGGCGGTGATGATCTTGAAGGCCGCCGTCACCTTTTCCTTGGAGGCGCCGCCGCCGACGTCGAGGAAGTTCGCGGGCTCGGCGCCATAGAGCTTGATGATGTCCATCGTCGCCATGGCGAGGCCGGCGCCGTTGACCATGCAGCCGATATTGCCGTCGAGCGCGACGTAGGCGAGGTCGTATTTCGACGCCTCGATTTCCTTCTCGTCCTCCTCGGAGGTGTCGCGCAGCTCCTTCACGTCGTCATGGCGGAAGAGGGCGTTGCCGTCGAAGGAGACCTTCGCGTCGAGCACGCGCAGATGCCCGTTCTCCATGACGATCAGCGGATTGACCTCGAGCAGCGCCATGTCCTTCTCGACGAAGGCCTTGTAGAGCGCGGGAAAGAGCGTCTTCGCATCCTCGCGCGCGGCGCCTTCGAGCTTCAGCGCGTCCGAAAGGGCGGCGACGTCCTCGTCGCCGACACCGGTCGACGGATCGATGGCGCGAGTGAGGATCTTGTCCGGCGTCTCGGCGGCGACGGTCTCGATGTCCATGCCGCCCTCGGTGGAGACGACGAAGGCCGGCCGGCCGACCGTGCGGTCGACGAGCAGCGAGAGGTAGAGTTCCCGGTCGATGTCGGCGCCGTCCTCGATGTAGAGGCGGTTCACCTGCTTGCCCGCCGGGCCCGTCTGCTTGGTCACCAGCGTATTGCCGAGCATTTCGCGCGCGTTCGCTTCGACTTCGTCGACCGATTTCGCCAGCCGTACGCCGCCCTTCGATCCTTCGCCGAGCTCGGTGAACTTGCCCTTGCCGCGCCCGCCGGCGTGGATCTGGCTCTTCACCACGAAGAGCGGGCCGGGCAGCTTGGCCGCCGCATCGCGCGCCTCGTCGGCTGAAAAGATCGGGACGCCTTCGGCGACCGGAGCGCCGTAGCCTTTCAGGAGCGCCTTGGCCTGGTATTCATGGATGTTCATGGTCGAGTTTCCTCTGGTCGCGCCGGCTTCGCGCCGGGCAGGAGGGGAGCGGACACAGGTCGAACGCCGGCCGTGAGCCGGTCGTTCCGCCAGAAGCCGAAGCCTCGGCGAACTTCGAATCGTGTCCGATGAAGGATCGGTGCGTCCGGAAGGGCGGCATCCCGTGCCGTATGCGAGGTCGCAGATCGCTTCCAGGCGATGATCGACGGCATTCCACCGACATCGCCGGGCTTTTGCGTTCTTTTCTCGCGCCCCATCGTGGTCGCCTTGTCCAAGCCGTGAAACGACGCCGGCCGGAAGCGTCGGCGTCTGGAAACGCGATGGGGATAACGCCGCTAGACGGAAAAGACAACCAAAACTTCAAGGATACGAAAAATCAGACCCTTAGATAAGACGCAATTGACGTAAACGTCAACGAGCTATCATATTGTCGATCGGCGTCCGTCGAGATAATCGCGGCTGCGCATCTCTATCAGCCGGGATGCGGCCCGTTCGAACTCGAAGGCTTCCGTCGTGCCTTCCGTTTCCATCAGTCCGTCAGGTTCGGCCTCCGCCGAAACGAAAAGCCGGACATGACGATCGTAGAACGTATCGACGAGCGCGATGAACCGCTTGGCCTCGTTGCGCTGCCTTTCGGCGAGCTTCGGCACGCCGTCGAGGAAGACCGTCGAGAAGCGTTCGGCGATCGCGGCATAATCCGCCGGTCCGAGCGGCCGGGCGCATAGTTCTTCGAAGGAAAAGCGCGCCGACGTACCAGCCGCCTGCGGCACCGGCACCGCATGGCCCTTGACCGTAAGTTCCTCGCCGCGCACCGTCTTGCCCGCGGTGACCTGCTGCCATGCCGAGTCCATTGCGCTTCTCGCCTCCTCGTCGAGCGGCGCATGGTAGACCGGCAGGTTCGCAGTCTTTTCCAGCCGATAGTCCGTTCGCGCCTGAAGGTTGAAGACGCGGGCATGGTTTTCGAGGAGATCGATGAAGGGCAGGAAGAGATCGCGGTTCAGTCCGTCCCTGTAGAGATCGCGTGGCGCCACGTTGGACGTGGCGACGAGGACGCATCCACGCGAGAAGAGTTCGGAAAAGAGCCGCGAGAGCAGCATGGCGTCGGTGATGTCGCTGACGGCGAACTCGTCGAAGCACAGCACCCAGCCTTCGGCCATCAGGTCGTCCGCGACCGGTGGAATCGGATCGCTGTCCTTCACCTCGCCGGCCTTCACCTTCTGCCGGTAGGCATGAATGCGTTCGTGCGCGTCGTTCATGAAGGTGTTGAAATGAGTGCGACGCTTGCGCTTGGCCGGCACCAGCTTGAAGAAAATGTCCATGAGCATGGTCTTGCCGCGGCCGACGGGGCCGTGGATGTAGAGCCCCTCGATGGTCCGCGGCTCTTCGCGGCGGCTCGCGAAGAGCCAGCCGAGCGCGCTCGACTTGCGCGCGACGCGGTGCGAGCGAACGCCGTCCAGAACGCGGTCGAGCGCCGCCGCCAGTGCCTTTTGTGCCGGGTCCTTCTCGACCCGGCCGGAATCGACCAGCGCGTTGTAGCGCGCGACGACCGTTATGGAATCAGGCAGCGCGATCGTTCGGGCTCCATCGTCCTGGGGCTTCGTGACCGCGGATACCGCGACCGATCGGCCTAACGCGACAGGTTGATCGACTGGCCGGTCTGCGTCGTGCCGGTATAGCTCTTGTCGCCCGCCTTGGTCAGGGTGGCAAGGCGATTGCCGGTCGAATCGCTGAGCACGACGGTGTTGTTCTTCACGTCCCAGGCCGAAATGTCTTCGGCGATGCCCGCGCAGTTGCGCGAGGC
Source organism: Pararhizobium mangrovi (assembly GCF_006516965.1). Lineage (GTDB taxonomy): Bacteria > Pseudomonadota > Alphaproteobacteria > Rhizobiales > Rhizobiaceae > Pararhizobium_B > Pararhizobium_B mangrovi. The sequence goes on from NZ_VHLH01000018.1 coordinate 94,579, forward strand.
GGCACGGTAGCCGCCGGTCCACTTGGTAAGCGAGAGGAAGAGATCGCAGGTCGAGCTTCCCGTCGAGGTCGTCCAGCGTCCGAGCAGCGCCTCGCGACTGATCGAGGGAGCGCCGGTGCCGGTCGGCAGGCTCGCCATCTGCGTCTGGTCGCCGGTATCGTCGGAGGATGGGCCGGTTTCGTCGCCGGGCATCGCGGTCGAAGCATTGTCCATGCCGTTATCACCGCTTGGCGGCGGCAGCTGCGACTGCTGGACACCGCCGACGGGCGCGGCGGCGATGGAAGAGGGCCCTGCGGGTTGGCTCGCCTCGTTCGCCGCGTAGTCCGTGCGTCCACACGAGGTAACCGCGAACGCGATCGCGAGAATGAAACCGACGTGTGTGATGCGCATGCTTCGCTCCTTTGCAAAGTGCCCCGCGAAGAACGTGCCCGCGAGGGGAATTCGCGAGGCACTAAATGGCGTCGAAGCCGGGATTGCAAGCGTCGAAAGCGACGCCGACCCATTCGCCGCGGCGCGTTGCGCTTTTGCACGGCATTCGGCGGGACGACTCTGCGGTCGATGTTCTAGGGGACCGGCCGGCCGTAAGACGATCGTTCACGGTCTTACGGCAGTGCCGTCTTGGCCTTTTGCGTGCGAGCGGGAGCGTGCGGCGTCTTTGCCCAGTAGAAGGGGTTTCGGGCGAGTTCGAAGACGGCGAGCCATGCGGCGAGCGACATTTCCAGCCAATAGAACGGCAGCCGCCACCCACGGCCGCGCACGCGCCGGCGTTCTTCGGGGACCATCGCGCGGTGAGCGAGCGCCAGGAAGCCGATATATCCGCCGAGGAAGTTGATCGCGTCCATGCCGAAGAGCGTCCAGCCGAAGACGCCGGTATGGGCATGAAATTGCGGCATGATGTGAAGCACGCCCTCGACGACGAAGCCGATCAGCAGCGGATGGGCAAGCGCCGAGAGGATCATGCCGCCGATGAGTACCTGGAAAACGAGGAAGCCGACCGGCCCCATTTCCGCGAGAAGCGTACGCGGCGCGCGCATCATCACAAGCCAGGTCTGCAGCCAGCCCTTGAACCAACGCGTGCGCTGCGCCTGCCAGACCCTTCGGCTTTCTGGCGCGACCTCCAGCGTCGGCGCATTCAGAACGCCGCCGCGATAGCCGCGCCGGTAGAGCCGAATGCCGAGATCGGCATCCTCGGTGACGTTGTGCGGGTCCCAGGCAAGGCTCTCGCGAAGCGCCTGCATGCGGAAATGGTTGGACGTGCCGCCGAGCGGCATCGGCAGGCCGAAGCGGGCGAGCATCGGCAGCAGCATCCGGAACAGCCCGGCATATTCGAGCGCGAAGAGTGCGGACCACGAAGACCGTCGCCCGTTGGCGATGACGAGCGGGGCCTGAAGGAAGCCGATCCTCCACGGCGACCGGCGGAAGACGGAGTGCGCCTCGAGCAATTGCTCGGGATGCGGGTGATCTTCCGCATCGTAGATCGCGAGATAGTCGCCCGTCGTGCCGCACAGGGCATAGGAAAGTGCCTTCGGCTTGGTCCGCGGACCGACGACCGGCACGCGGACGATCTCGTATTCGCCGGGCAGGTCGAGGCTTTCGAGAGCGGCGACCGTCGCGTGATCGTCGGCCTCGCATACGAGCTTGATCTCCAGGAGCGAGCGCGGCCATTCCAGGCGCGAGAGCGAGGCCACGAGCTCGCCGACGACCGACGCCTCGTCGTGAAGCGCGACGAGAACCGTATAGACGGGCGGGCAAACTCCGGGGTCGGCGTTCGGCCGACGCCACGGGTCGGCGCTGGTTCGCTTGAGCGCGAAGAAGCGGATGGCGATGCACGCGAAGAACAGCAGCGAAAGGCATGCATGCGTGACGAACAGCGATGTCCATGGCGCGGCCGTCAGAACGAGAAGGAGCGTGGCGAGCGCCAGACCCGCGAAGAACCCCTGTGCGCCGGTGACGACGAGCCGCGCGCTTTCGGAGGCGGAACCCTCGAAGAGGCGCCGCGTCGTCTCGCGTGCTCGCGCGATCGAGCGGCATTCCCAGACGCAACGGCGGATCGTTGCCGGTGTCGCGATCGCGAAGCGCGCGCGAAGGTCGGGCCTGCGCTCGAAGATCGCTGCGAGATCCTGGAACTGCGCGAAGCACGGAGCGATGACCTGCATGGTTTGCCCCGCCCGCTCGACGCGTACGGGGGCACAGTCGCGCAGGGCGGCATCCATGTGTGGACATTCCACGAGGTCCGCCGCGTTCATTTCGGCGATGAACGCCACGCCGAGCCATTGCGCGAGCGCCTCGTAATAGATGGCGGGGTCGATGTCGCCGGCGGCCATGAGTTCGGCTTCGAGGCTGGTGACATTGTGCCGCGACCGTTCCAATGCGGCGGCGAGCGCCGGTTTGCCGATGCCGAGGCGGCGAAGAAAACGTATGGATTCCCGCGGCGGCCGGCCGATGCCGTGCGCTGCGTCTTCGGGGCGCACTGTTCGTGAAGCCGTGAACCCTCGCGGCTTGGTCGCCCTTGGCGCATGCGTGCCACGTCGTACCGTTTCGGCACGATACGTCGACACCAAGCCTTGCAGGTATGAACCCGAAAGCATTATCTTTTTCACCGTCGTCCCCAAACGGCGGCCCCCAGTTCCCCGCACCGATGGTAACGAACGTGGCGTATAAGGCAAATTTTTCGTTAAAGAATTTATCCGTATTTTTCCTTTGCGCCGTCTGCTTCTCGATGGCGACCGCCTCGATGCCCGCCCGGGGCGCTGCACCGGCCGACGATGGATCGGGCGAACGGGTCGCGCCGGTTCGCGCAAGCGAACCGTCCGCCGATACCGTGCCGAAAACGTCGCTTCCGGCCGATGGGTCTGACGGGTCGAGCGATATCCCGGCCTATTTCCATTCCAACGAAAGGCTGAGCCTTCCCGACCTTTCCGGTTACGAACGGATCCGTTTTCTCACGACGACGGACTTTCCGCCGTTCAACTTCATCGACCAGACCGGCAGGCTCACCGGCTTCAACATCGATCTGGCACGTGGCCTCTGCGAGGAACTCGATATCGTCGACCGCTGCCAGATCCAGGCGCTGCCCTTCGACGACCTGACCGGTGCGCTCTCGACGGGGAAGGGGGAAGCGGTGATCGCCGGTCTCGCGGTCACGCAGAAACAGCGCGAACGCTTCACATTCACGCGGTCCTATCTGCACCTGCCGGCCCGCTTCGTGCGCAACCGCGCGACGAGCCTCGACGGTACGCCCGCAATCGCGCTCTCCGGCAAGCCGGTCGGCGTGGTGAAGGGCTCCGCACATGCGGCCATGCTCCGCGCGTTCTTTCCGAAGCTCGCCGCCAAGCCGTTCGATACCGCCGACGCGATGCTCGACGCGCTGCGTTCGCGCAAGATCGACGCCGCCTTCGGGGATGGCGTACGACTGTCCTTCTGGCTGTCGAGCAAGCAGGCGAAGGAATGTTGTGCCTTCTTCGGTGGCCCGTACCTTTCGGAGCATTTCCTCGGTCACGGCCTCGCGATCGCCGTCGACGAGAAGCATCGCGACCTTGCCGAGGCCTTCGACCATGCGCTCCTGTCGATGACGCGCGACGGGCGTTTCGCGGAGATCTACCAGCGCTACTTCCCGAGCGGCCTCTACTGAAGCGCGTTGCGGTTCATCGCCGGAAGGGGAGGAGAAGGATCCAGCCGAGGCCTGCCGTGCGCCGTCCACGGTAGTCGTCGAGGCCGATATGCATGCCGTCGTGGCCGCGTGCCGGCTGCGCGACATAGGTCGAGAACAAACGGTCCCAGAGCGAGAAGTTGAAGCCGTAATTGGCATCCGTCTCGCGCCGCTCGCAGGAATGGTGGACCCGGTGCATGTCGGGCGTGACGAGAAGCGTGCGCAGCCACCCGTCGAGGCGCGGCGAAAGCGCGAGGTTGGCGTGATTGAACATCGCCATGCCGTTCAGCACGATCTCGAAGACGAGCACCGCGATCGCCGGCGGTCCGAGAACAAGCACGATCGCCGTTTTCCATACCATGGAGAGCACGATTTCGAGCGGATGGAAACGCAAGGCGGTCGTCACGTCGAATCCGGTATCGGAATGGTGGATGCGGTGGATGCGCCAGAAAAGGGGAACCTTGTGGCTCGCCACGTGCTCGGCCCACACGCCGAAATCGAGGATGACGAAGGCGAGGATCCCCGCAAGCCATGCCGGCAGGCCGAGAAGGGCAAAGAGACCGATGCCGTTCGCGTTCGCCCAGAGCGCCGTGCCGACGGCTGCGAGCGGAAAGACGAACCGGAGGCAGAGCGAGGAGACGACGAGCACGCCGACATTGGCGAACCATCGCCTGGACTTCCATGCCCCTGCCATCTCCGCACGTTCGAGGCGTGGTGCGGCCAGTTCGAAGACGCTCATGGCCGCGAAGATCGCAGCGAAGGCGACGAGCCGTACGATCGGCTCGGAAAAGCCGGCGAGGGTCATCCGATGCACTCCGTGGCGACGTACCGGACGCGACGAGGCGGCGTACTCGCCTCGTTCGTCAACGCCTGCGCATATGGAAACCGCGCCGCCGGCCGACAACACACGTTCGAGTGACTGCGACGATGCCTTCGCCGGAATCTCCGGTGCTTCAAAGCGTCCTGAAACGGGCGATGACGTTGCGCTCGATGCCCGCGCAGGTCAGCTTGTCGAGGTCGAGCCGGTCGCGCAGCATCTGCAGGAAGCGGATCTCCTCGGCCTGGATATGCATGTCCGCCGAGGCGACTTCCACGGCGAGCGCATAGGCCGTGTCGTGCAGGCGTGGCGGGATCGCGTCGCGCACGAGGGCGAGCATCGTCGAAAGCCCCTCGTCTTCGGAAAGGATCGCCGCGCAATCGCGCGAGACCGGAATGAGGCGTTCCTCGTCGAAGCCGTCGAAAACCGGCAGGAAGCGCGTCAACCGTCCGATGCGGGCGAGCTCCTTGTCGTTCATGGCGGTATCGACGGCCGATGTCGTCACCATGATGTAGACGAGGGCGTCCTGAACTGAAATCGTCGATGCCATGAGTGACCTCTGCTGGAGATTCCGTCGTCGCGCACCGCAACGTGTCGATGGCCCGGCACCATAGTGCGTTCCCCGGTCGAACGAAAGCGGCGGCGCGCCACCTTCCAACAGGCCGGGGCGGGGCCGGTGGCCCAGCTACTGGCTCGCCCAGACGATGCGCGCCATCCATTCGATCTCGTCGAACGCGAAGGTGCGGTTGGGATGCTCCGTATTCATCGAGACGAGTTCGATCGCATCGCTCGTGCGCCGGTTGAGCACCTTCGCCATGACTTCGCCGCCAAGCGTGCGCACGACGACCCGGTCGCCGCGGCGCACCTGTGCTCCCGGTTCGACGATGAGCACGTCCCCGTCGCGATAGAGCGGCAGCATGCTGTCGCCCTGCACCTCGAGCGCGTAGGCACCCGCGCGTTCGCCGGGCGGGGTGGGGAAGTCGACGAGTTCCCACCCTTCGCCGACGGGAAATCCGCTGTCGTCGAAGAAGCCGCCGGCGCCTGCCCGGGCGAAACCCAGAAGCGGGAAGGAGCTCGTCCGCGGCGGGTAGGCATCGCGCGTTCGGCGCGCTTGCGCCGTTTCACCGCGTACCAGCATCAAAAAGTCGTCGAGCGAGGCCCCGGTGGCGCCCAGCACCTTGGCGATCGATTCCGTAGACGGCCATCGCTCCCGGCCGTCGGCGGCGCGCCGCTTCGACTTGTTGAAGGACGTCGCGTCGAGGCCCGCACGGCGTGCGAGACCCGATGGCGAAAGGCCGTTGCGCGCCGCGAGCGCGTCGAGGGCCGCCCATATGCGCGAATGCGACAGCATGACTTACGGTCCGTTCCGGGGCGCCGAAATGCGTTTCCCGCGATCCGGAAGGCCGGACCGCGCGGCACCAGTCGTAGCCGAGCAGCGCATCCGCGTAAAGCAGAATTAGGAAGAAATTCCGCTATGAAAGCATGGCCTCCGGCATCGATCAGACACTTGAATGAAGTGGTTCGCTAAGAGCCGGGAACACTTCGATGCCCGCCGGACGACCCAGCCGAACGATGATCGCAGCCGACCATGTTGGCGACGGAAGGCCGATCGCAGACATGCCCGTGCGCTTACGGTGCGAACCGGCAGCGATCCGTCTCATCGAGTTGCGTTCATCGTCCGTGACGCCAGACCGGATCGGTCTGGATTGAATGCTCTAAAAGAACATCGACGCGGCTGCGAACAGGCCGCCGCCGAGAAAGACGATGGTCGCCAGCGCGAAGAATATGGTTCCGGCAATGCCGAGTTCCGGCCCGGGCGTCGGAATCCGGGTATCCCTTTCGGTCTCTATGGTCATGAAATCCTCCTCCTCGAAGAAGCGACCGAGGCTCTCCCCTGCCAAATGGTCGCAGTGCGGCAATCTGACCGAAAAGCCCGATTGGTTCAAGCTTTCTTTCAGTAAAGCGCCGCAACGGGTCGCGATTTATACTTTTGGATGCAAAACCGCGGAGGCGATGGAACTTCGAAGCGGCGCAGCGGGTTGGCCGCGCAGTCCATGCGAAAGGAATCCTCGACGATGACGAACAAGAAGCACGACGACGAGAAGGCCGTCGACAACACCTCCGGCGGCGCCCATCTCGGCGGCACCAAGTTCGGCCAGGAAAGCGACGCCAAGACGACGTCGAACGAAAAGGGCGACAAGGCTCGCCCGAACGACGGAAAATAATTCTTCGAACCGGACGCGCGAAACGCCGGTTTCGCGCGTCCGGTGGTTCGGGATGCGTCGTCGCTCGTCGGGTTTCGTTCGGCGTGCGCTGTGTCGTTCAACCGGCGCCGAGACGCCCGGTTTCCCAGCCGAGCATGGCGCGCTTGCGCGTCAGGCCCCAGTGATAGCCCGTCAGCGCACCGGACGCCCCGATCGCGCGATGGCAGGGCACCACGAAGGATAGGGGGTTACGGCCCACCGCGGCACCTACCGCGCGCGCGGCCTTCGGGCTCCCGATCTCGCCGGCGATGCCGGAATAGGTCTTCGCCCGGCCCATCGGAATGTCGAGCAGGGCCTCCCAGACCCGGATCTGGAAATCGGAGCCGATCATGACGACGCGCAGCGGCTCGTCCGCCCTCCAGCGGCCGGGATCGAAGACGCGGCTCGCATAGGGCGCCGTCTTCGCATCGTCGCGGACATAGGCAGCCTTCGGCCAGCGGCGCGCCATGTCCTCGAAGGCGCTTTCCTCCTCGTCCCCATCACAAAAGGCGATGCCCGCGAGACCCCGGTCCGTAGCCATCATCAACGCCGTACCGAAGGGCGAGGGGTGGTAGCCGTAGGCGATCGTCAGCCCTTCGCCGCGCGCCTTCCAGACACCGGGCGACATCGCCTCGTGGGTGACGAAGAGGTCGTGCAGCCGGCCGGGACCGGAATAGCCGAGCTCGAGGCTGGCATCGAGCAGCGGCAGGCCTTCCGTACCGAGCAGGTGCTTCGCGTTGTCGAGGGTCACCGCCTGCAGGAAGGCCTTGGGCGAAAGGCCGGCCCAGCGCGTGAAAGTCTTCTGCACCTCGCTCGGCGAACGACCGAGATCGGCGGCGATCGTTTCCAGCGTCGGCTGCTCGCGATAGTCGCGCGACAGCCGCTCGATGACCCGGCGTACCGTATCGTAATCGGTTCCGGTGGGTGTGATATCGGCTTCGAACCTTGCTGCGACGGTCATGGCACTGGCCTCCTTCGTCGGTGCCAATCAAGCATGCGGAAATGCACCCCGCCACCCGATTCCTGCCAAATTGGCTTCTTGGCCTTACGGCCGCTTGACCGAAGCGAGCGCGCCGGAAAAGGCGTCGGCGAAGGTTTCCCGGTCGTCCGGGTTCAGGAAGGTGCCGACGTCGGTGAAGCGGCCCTCACCCGAAACGCGCATGCGGGTGATGCCGATCTCTTCGTGCCGCGCCACGCGGAAGCGTGCCCAGAACGGGTTGAAGTCGTGATCGACGAAACGCCCCGACGGGGCGACCTTGCGGATATGCAGGTGCGTGCGCGAGATCGATACTTCCTCGCGCGCCCGGCCGTCGCGGTAGTTCAGCCAGAACGCGCCCGCGACCAGGGCGATGTCGAGCCCGCAGAAGCCGAAGACGGGCCATGCGCCCATGATGACGAAGACGACGCCGTTGGCGAAGCACACGGCCCCGAACACACACATCAGTGCGATGAAGCCGCGTCGGCCAAGCGATCGGTGCGGCGTCAGAAGCGCCTCGAACACCGGCCGTTCGTTCATGCCTTCGCTCGCATTGCCATCGTTCATCCTGCCTGAGTATAGAGGCCGGATGGGAAAGCTGAAGGGCAAAACGGCGACGAAAGCGGCCGACGCGGCGACGAAGCGCATGAAGGCGCCGGCCAGGCGCTTGCCGCGAAGCCGATACGCGAAGGCAGAGATCGAGGAGATCTTCCGGCGCCTTTCCGTCCAGCGTCCGGTGCCGAAAGGTGAACTCGCGCATACGAACGCCTTCACACTGCTCGTCGCGGTCGTGCTTTCCGCGCAAGCGACGGATGCCGGGGTCAACAAGGCGACGAGGAAGCTCTTCGCGATCGCCGACACGCCGGAAGCCATGCTCGCGCTCGGCGAGGAGACTGTGCGCGAACACATCCGCACGATCGGCCTCTATCGCAACAAGGCGAAGAACGTCATCGCGCTCAGCGAAAGGTTGATTGCCGATTTCGGCGGTGTCGTGCCGCGCACGCGGGAAGACCTCGTGACGCTGCCGGGCGTCGGCCGCAAGACGGCGAACGTCGTCCTTTCCATGGCTTTCGGCGAAGCGACGGTCGCCGTCGACACCCACATCTTCCGCCTAGCCAACCGCATCGGGCTCGCGCCGGGAAAGACGGTCGACGAAGTGGAGGCGAACGTCATGCGCGTGGTTCCGGACCACTACCTGCCGCACACGCATCGCTGGCTCATCCTGCACGGTCGCTACGTCTGCAAGGCGCGCAAGCCGGACTGTCCCGCCTGCGTCATCGCCGACCTCTGCAAGGCGAAGGAAAAGACGACCGACGTGCCCGCACCGCTCATCGAACTGCCGGAGCAGACGATCGGCTAGATGTGGAGCCTCAACAGGTTGTCCCGATCGAGACCGAGGCGGCTGATGGGCACGGTGTCGTTTATCCCGCCATGGGGACGGTGCCA